>DAOLFG010000058.1:0-36166 GCA_035326425.1 Geminicoccus sp.
TCTGCGCCTGGATGGTGACGTCGAGCGCCGTGGTCGGCTCGTCGGCGATCAGCAGCTCGGGCTTCAGCACCAGCGCCATGGCGATCATCACCCGCTGGCGCTGGCCGCCGGAGAACTGGTGCGGATACTGGTTGGCGCGCCGCCCGGCATCGGGGATGCCGACCCGCTCGAGCAGCCGCACCGCCTGCGTCCAGGCTTCCCTGGCACCGACCGGCTCGTGCGCCCGTATCGCCTCGGTGATCTGGTGGCCGATGGTGTAGAGCGGGTGCAGGTAGGCCAGCGGGTCCTGGAAGATCATGGCGATCTTCTTGCCGTTCATCTGCCGCACCGCTTCCGGCGGCATGGCGAGGCGGTCCTGGCCGTGGAACAGGATGCGGCCCGAGGTGATCACCGCCGGCGGCCGGTCGAGCAGGTCCATGATCGCCGAGGAGGTGACGCTCTTGCCCGAGCCGCTCTCGCCCAGGATCACCAGCGCCTCGCCGGCCTCGACATGCAGGCTGACGTCCCGCACCACCTCGACCGGGCCGCTCTCGGTCTCGAAGGCGATGCCGAGGTCCTGGACCTCGAGGAGATGCCGGCTCATGGCTGCTGGCGCCGCTTGCCCTGCAGCCGCCAGCGCTGCTGCGGATCGCTCGCCAGCCGCGCCCAGTTGGCCAGCAGGTTCAGCGACAGCGTCGTCAGCATGATCATCAGGCCGGGCCAGAACGACAGCCACCAGGCCGTCTGCAGGTAGGCCCGGCCGGTGGCCACCATCGCCCCCCAGGTGAAGTCGGGCGGCTGGATGCCGAGGCCGAGGAAGCTGAGGCCGGATTCCGACAGCAGCACCGAGGCGAAGTCGACGGCGCCGATGGTGATGATGGTGGGAAACACCACCGGCAGGATGTGGCGGAGCAGGATGGCCGGCGTCGAGACGCCGAGCGCCCTGGCGGCACTCACGAACATCCGCTCGCGGATCTCCAGCACCTCGGCGCGGGTGGTGCGGATGTAGATCGGCAGCCGCGTGATCGACAGGACCATGATGACGTTGAGGATGCTGGGCCCCAGGATGTAGAGCACGATCAGGGCCATCAGCAGCGACGGGAAGCTGAAGATCACGTCGGTCAGCCGCATGATGATCGTGCTGGTCCAGCCGCCGAGATAGCCGGCGACGATGCCGAGCGTGCCGCCGACGATCATCGACACCATGACGACGCAGGCCGAGATGGCGAGGCTGGTCTGGGCCCCCACGATGATGCGGGCGAGCAGGCTGCGCCCCAGGCTGTCGGCGCCCAGCACGTACAGGATGCCGTGCTCGAGCGTGAAGGGCGGCAGGTTGCGCTGGCGCAGGTTGACCTTGGTGGCGAGGTCGCCGAGCAGGAACGGCCCGACCAGGGCGCCGAAGGCGACCAGCAGCAGGAAGATCGCGGCCACCAGCGCGAAGCGGTCGCGCAGCAGCATCCGCCAGAGGATGCCGAGCTGGCTCGGCGGGGCGTCTGCGGTACCGGCGGTGGCTGCGAGGTTGCTCATGGCTAGCTGTACCGGATTCGCGGGTCGACCAGGGCGTAGACGATGTCGATCACGATGTTCAGCACGAAGATCGCCACCGCCACGAACAGCACCGCCGACTGCACCACGGCGAAGTCGCGCTGGAAGATGGCGTCGATCAGCACCTTGCCGAGGCCGCGCAGCCCGAACACCGTCTCGGCGATGATCGAGCCGTTGATCATGCCGACGAACAGGTCGCCCGCCACGGTGATCGTCGGCAGCAGCGAGCTGCGCAGCGCGTGCTTGAAGATGATGACCTGCCGGCTCAGGCCCTTGGCGCGCGCCGTCTTCACATAGGGTGCCGACAGCGCGCTGATCATCGCCCCGCGCACCACCTGGGTCAGCAGCGCCACCGGCCGCAGCGCCACGATGAACACCGGCATGATCCAGTATTCGATGCCGCCGCTGCCCGAGGTCGGCAGCAGGCGGAAATAGACCGCGAACACCAGGATGCCGACGATGGCGATCCAGAAATCCGGGGCGCTGGCGCCGCCCAGCGACACCATGGTGGCGATCCGGTCGAAGATGCCGTTGGGCCGGCTGGCGGCGAGGCAGCCGATCAGCACCGACAGCACGATCGTCACCGACATGCTGACGGTGGCGAGCTTGGCCGTCGTCGGCGCCGCCTCGAGCACCGCCTCCATCGCCGGCCGCTGCTGGGTGATCGACTGGCCGAAGTCGAAGCGCAGCAGGCCCAGGACGTAGCGGCCGAACTGCACCGGGATCGGGTCGGCGTAGCCGTGCAGGACGGCGAACTCGATGCGGTCCTGCTCGGTGGCGTTCTCCGGCAGGTAGAGCGACGCCGGGTCGCCGGTCATCCGCGTCAGGAAGAAGACGACGATCAGCAGCCCGAACAGCGCCACGGTCGAGTCGAGCGCGCGCTTGAGGATGAAGCGGATCACCGTCCCGAGGTCCTTCGGCGAGAGTCGGGAAAAGGCGGGAAGGCCCGAGCCTCCCCGCCGCGCGGACCGTCCGTGCCTACTTCCTTATCTTCATCTTCTGGATGTCGATCTGGCTGTTGGTGGTGATGGTCGGCTTCCAGTCGATCCGCTCCGAGACGCGGGTGATCGCCGTCATGTGGAACAGCGGCACCATGGTCGCATATTCGTTCTGCGCCTTGTCGAAGATCTCGTAGAAGCCCTTCGCCCGCTCCTCACCGGTGAGCGACATGGTCTTGTCGATCAGGGCATCGAGCTCGGGGATCATCGTCGTCGATTGCGTGCCGTTGGTATGATAGTTCGACACGCTGAATCCGGCATCGCCCAGATTGTTGTCCGACATGATCAGCATGATGTTCGGGCCGACGTCGGTGGGCAGCGGCTTGGCCTGGAAGCGGTTCTGCCGGCCGCGCTCCATCATCTCCAGCTCGACGTCGAGGCCGACGTCCTGGAACATCGCCGTCAGCGCCTGGGCGAACTCGTCGACCTGCGCGAACTGTGCCGAGCGGGCGATGAAGCGGATCTTGCCGTCGACCGGCACGCCCGCGGCCTTGGCCTCGGCCAGCAGCGCCTTGGCCTTCTCGGGGTCGTAGGGATAGGGCTTCAGGTCGGGATCGTGACCGGCGATGCCCGGGACCGGCAACTGTGCCGCCGGAATGGCGTTGGCGCTGACCACCGTGCCCAGCATCGCCTCGCGGTCGACCGCATAGTTGAGCGCCTTGCGGAAGCGCACGTCGTTCATCGGCGCGTAGCGCGTGTCGATGCGCAGCCAAGTGGTCTCGGAATCGAGATAGGAGAAGTCGGTCTTCGGGTTGTTGGCGTCCTGCTCGGTGATGGCGACGGCGATGTCGGCCTCGCCCGTGGCGCTCATCGCCGCGCGCACCGCCGATTCCGGCCGGAACACGAAGCTGACCTTGCTGACCTCGGGCTTCTCGCCCCAGTAGTCCTCGTTGCGCTCCAGGACCACCCGGTCGCCGGCGACCCACTCGACGAACTTGTAGGGGCCGGTACCCGGCGGGTTGCGCGTCGGCTGGTCCGCCGGGATGTTCGGCGAGGCCATGGTGAACACGCCGAAGCCGGTGGCCAGGATGGGCGCCGGATTGTCGGTCTTCACGTCGACCGTGTACTCGTCGACCTTGTGCGCCGTCGGGGTGAAGCCGGCGAACGCCTTGTTGGTCATGCCGCAGACGAACTTCTTGCCGAAGGCGCGGTTGATGTTGAACACCATGGCGTCGGCGTTCCACGGCGCGCCGTCGGTGAACTTGACGTTCTCGGCCAGCTTGAAGCGCCAGGTCAGCGGATCGACCTGCTCCCAGGACTTGGCCAGCCGTGGGATCAGCGTGCCGTCCTTCGGATCGATGTCGAGCAGCGTCTCGTTGATGTTCTCCTTGGTGATGCGCCCGATCGACTCGTTGCTGGACTCGCAGGTCTCCAGCGTGTCCGGCTCGGTCGGTACCACCACGACGATGGCGGTGTCGTCGGCCGCCTTCGCCGACATGCCGCCCGCCAGGATGGCGCCCAGGGCCGCCGTACCCAGCGCCATCCACCTCAAGCTCGTCTTCATCACCGCCTCCCCTCGAGCGGTCCTTGCCTGTTCTGCCCATCCGACAAGCTGACGCGCCCGCCGGCCTCTCGTATGGTTTCGCCGGACCCCGGTCAACCGGCCTTCATATGAAATCGGCAGCCGCTCGCCGACTGGGTCCGCATTGCGGAATCGATATGAGCGCGGTCTTTATTTCACCCGGCTTTATCGGCTGCTGGCGGCGATTGTCGGGCAGCACTTCTGCATTGCAGCAAGACAGGGCGGTTTCTTGATTGCAGTCCGGCCGGCCATGGCCTACCCACGCTTCCCGAGGCAACGGGGAGGCGGATGTGGACTACACAACCCTGGGGCGGACGAACCTGAAGGTCAGCGTGGCCGGCCTCGGCGCCGGCGGCCGCAGCCGGATCGGCCAGAGCAAGGGCAAGACCTTCGACGAATCGGTGCGCATCGTCAGGGCCGCCATCGACGAGGGCGTCAATTTCGTCG
The DNA here is from genome assembly GCA_035326425.1 of Geminicoccus sp. GTDB lineage: Bacteria > Pseudomonadota > Alphaproteobacteria > Geminicoccales > Geminicoccaceae > CALKJU01. The sequence goes on from DAOLFG010000058.1 coordinate 4,492, forward strand.
ACACGGCCGCCCGCTACGGCACCGAGCCGATCGTCGGCGCAGCACTCGAAGGCATCCGCGATAACGTCGTGATCTCGACCAAGCAGTGGCCGGTCAAGGGTGGCCAGGGCCAGCAGGGCACCGACTACGTCTCGGCAGCGGATCTGCGCGACGGGGTCGAGAAGAGCCTGCGCGACCTGCGCACCGACCGGATCGACATCCTGCACCTGCACGGCGTCAGCAGCCACCAGTACGGCCATTGCTTGGCCGAGCTGGTGCCCGAGCTGCACCGGCTGCGCGACGCCGGCAAGATCCGGTTCCTCGGCATCACCGAGGCCTTCAACGTCGACACCCGCCACGACATGCTGGCCCAGGCCACCCGGTCCGACATCTGGGATGTCGTCATGGTCGGCCTCAACTTCCTCAACCAGACCGCCCTCGACACCGTCCTGCCGCAATGCGCCGAGCGCCGCATCGGCACCTTGTGCATGTACGCCGTGCGCTGGGGCCTCGCCGACAGAGAGCAGGCGCAGCTGCTGATCGACGAGGCGGTCAAGCGCGGCGAGATCGATCCTTCGAGCCTCGACCGCGACGACCCGTTCGGCTTCCTGAAGGAGGCGGACGGCCGCCCCATTCCGCTGACCGATGCCGCCTACCGTTTCTGCCGCCACGCGCCGGGGATGGACGTCATCCTCACCGGCACCAGCCGGCTCGACCATCTCGACAACAATCTGCGCGCCATCCTGGCCCCGCCACTGCCGGCGGAGGTGACGGACAGGCTGCGCGCCGTCTTCGGCAGGGTCGCCACCATCACCGGCAACCCGCTCACCGGCGGCGGCGGTTAGGCGACGAGTGCCCGCACCTTGGCCTCGTTGATCTCGACGCCGAGGCCGGGCGTGTCGTCGAGCACGAAATGGCCGTCGACCACGTCGGGGTGCCTGTCGGCGAACGACGACTTCAGCGGCATGGCGTGGTGCGAGTGTTCCATGATCTGCAGCCGCGGCGAGGCCATCGAGACATGGATGCCGGCGGCGATCGCCAGGACGCAGCCCGCCCCGACATGCGGCGCCATCGGCACGTTGTAGACGTCGCACAAGGCCGAGATGCGCCTGCCTTCCGAGATCCCGGTCCGGCCGACGTCCGGCATCGGCACGTCCACGGCCCGCTTGTCCAGCCAGGGCTTCCACTCGTAGGCGGTGCGCAGCCACTCGCCGCTCGCCACCTGCATGTCGAGCGCACGCGCCACCTCGGCATGGCCGTCGACATCCTCGGGCGCCACCGGTGCTTCCAGCCAGTCCACCTCCAGCCGCTCCAGCCCGCGTCCGAGCAGGATCGCCTCGGACACCGAGCGCGTGGTGTGGACGTCGAGCCGCAGCGTGACCTCCGGCCCGACCCGCTCGCGCACCGCCCCCACGATGTCGAGGAGCCGGGCGTTCGACACGCGGCTGTGCAGCTTCAGCGCCCGGTAGCCCAGCGCCACGTGCGCCGCCGCCTGCTCGGCCATCCTCTCCGGGTCGGTGCCGCCGAAGCCGGCATAGGCCGGCACCTTCTCCCGATAAGCGCCGCCCAGCAGCTTGTAGACCGGCTTGCCCAGCGCCTTGCCGACGATGTCCCACAACGCCTGGTCGACACCCGACAGCGCGTCGACGAAGAAGCCGGTGCCGTGGCCACGCTCGCGCATCGAGGAATAGGTGCGGTACCAGAGATATTCGACGTCGTGCGGATCGTGGCCCAGGATCACGGTGCGGCAGATGTCCTCGACCACCGTCGCCGGCGTGCGGCGGCCGACCGGCGCGAACGCCTCGCCCCAGCCGACGATGCCGTCGTCGGTCTCGATCCGCACCAGCGTGGTCTCGAGATGCTTCGGATAGATCGACGTCCAGTGCCGGCGCGAGATGACGTAGTCGCCGAAATCGTTGAGGTCTTCCTCGCGCAGGTTCTCGGTGGCCTTGCCGTCCTGCCGCAGCTTGATCGGGAAGGCCTCGACTCTCGCGATCTTCATGGGCCGGGCCTCATCAATAGGGTCCGATGCGCGGCGAGCCGTGCTCGAAGGTGCCGACGGTGGCGTCGTACGATTTCAGCAGCAGATCGGCCTTGATGGCGGCGTAGTCGGGATCGTCCCAGCGGTTGTCGTGCTCCCACGGGTCGGCTTCGAGGTCGAACAGCTCGCCCAGCCCGTGGCCGTGATAGACCACGAGCTTGTGCCGGTCGGTGCGGATCATCGTGGCGCGCGTGCGGTCCTTCAGATCGAGCGCGTCGTAGAACTCGCTGCGCACCAGCTCGCGATGCCAGTCCGCGGCGGCCGTCCCTTCGAGCAGCGGCCGCAGCGAGCGCCCCACCATGTGCTCCGGTATCGGCAGGCCGGCAAGGTCGAGGATGGTGGGAGCCTTGTCGGTCAGCTCGACCAGCGCCTCGCTGACCACGCCCCGGCGGATGTGCCCCGGCCAGCGCCAGATCAGCGGCACCCGCACCAGCCCCTCGTAGAAGCGGCAGCCCTTCTGGATCAGCCCGTGGTCGCCCAGGGTCTCGCCATGGTCGGAGGTGAAGATCACCACCGTGTCCTCGGCCAGCCCCAGCTCGTCCAGGGCGTCGAGCATGCGGCCGAGCTGGTCGTCGATCAGCTTGATCATCGCATAGTAGGCCGCCTGCAGCGTCCAGGCGTCGCGCTCGCCCGGCGATTCGCCGGCCGGATCACCCTCGCCACGCTTGAGCGTGGCCGGGATGATCGGGTGGTTGATGTCGAGCTTTTGCGGATCGCGCGGCTTCGACTGGAAGTCGACGACACCCAGCTTCTCCTGGGCGGCGATGTCGCCGGGCCGGAAGTGCGGCCCCGGCATCGCCCCGGGATCGAACTTGGCGCGGTACTCGGCCGGCGGATTGAACGGCGGATGCGGGTCGTAGATGTTGACCGAGAGCAGCCAGGGCCGGTCGCGGTTGGCGGTCATGAACTCGATCGAGCGGGTGGCGGCCCAGGTGGTCTGGTGCAGCTCGGCCGGCACGCCGTCGACACTCTTGGTCAGCTCGCCCAGCACGAAGCCCTTCTCGCGCACCCAGTCGGCATAGTCGTGGCCCACCGGCCAGTTGTCGCGCGGGGCATGGCTGTACTGGAACACCGCGTAGCCGTCGTCGGTCCTGGTTTCGATCCGGCCATAGGCGGCCGACAGATGCAGCTTGCCGACATTGCCGCAGACATAGCCGGCATCGGCCATCAGCCTGGTCACCAGCGGCTGCCGGCCGGCATAGTGGTCGTTGCCGTTGCGGTTGGAGAGGCAGGTGCTGGGATAGACCCCTGTCAGGAAGCTCGCCCGCGACGGCGTGCAGATCGGCGCCTGGCAATAGGCCCGGTCGAACGCCACGCCCTCCTTCACCAGCCGGTCGATGTTGGGTGTCGAGACATGGCTGTTGCCCAGGGCCCCGATGGTGTCGAAGCGCTGCTGGTCGGTGCAGATCCAGAGGAAGTTCGGACGTCGGCTCATGCGGGATCCCCGTTCAGGCGGCATTCGATGGAGCGAAGGCGCCGGCCAGCCCCAGCTCGCCGGCATAGTGGCAGGCCGAATGGCGGCCGCCGCCCATGTCGCGCAGCGGCGGCGCCTCGTTGCGGCAGCGTTCGGTGGCGTAGGCGCAGCGCGGGTGGAAGTAGCAGCCGGAAGGCGGGTTGGCCGGATCGGCGACCTCGCCCTTGAGCCGCACCCGCCGCCGCCTCTCGCGCAGGTCGGGATCGGGCAGCGGCACCGCCGACATCAGCGCCTCGGTGTAGGGATGCAGCGGCGTGCGGAAGACCCCGTCGCGATCGCCCAGCTCGACGATCTTGCCGACATACATCACCGCCACGCGGTCGCAGATGTACTCCACCACCGACAGGTCGTGCGCCACGAAGACATAGGTCAGCCCGTGCCGGGCCTTGAGCCGGTTCAAGAGGTTCAGCGTCTGCGCCTGCACCGACACGTCCAGCGCCGACACCGCCTCGTCGGCGATGATCAGCCGCGGCCTGAGAGCGATGGCCCGGGCGATGCCGATGCGCTGGCGCTCGCCGCCGGAGAAGGCATGCGGATAACGCCGCAGATATTCCGGCCGCAGCCCCACCTCCTCCAGCAGCTGCGCCACCATCTCGTCGCGCCTGCGGCCGCTGGCGATGCCGTGCGCCGTCAGGCATTGGCCGACGATCTCGGCCACGGTCAGCCGCGGGTTCAACGACGAGAACGGGTCCTGGAAGACCATGCGCACGGCCCGGCGGTAGGCCTTGAGCCCCGCCCCTTCGAGCGCCACCACGTCCAGCTCGGCACCATCTGCTCCCGCGAAGGCGATGCTGCCCGCCGTCGGCCGCAGGATGCGCGTCAGCAGCCGGCCGGTCGTGGTCTTGCCGCAGCCGGATTCGCCGACCAGCCCCAGCGTCTCGCCCTCGCGCACGTCGAAGCCGATATCGTCGACGGCGCGCACATGCCCGACGGTGCGGCGCAGGAAGCCCTTCTGGATGGGGTAGTGCATCTTCAGATGCCGCACCGCCATCAGCACGCCCGGCTCGAGGCTCACGATGCCGCCCCCGGGGCGTCGTCGTAGTGCAGGCAGCGCACCTGCGTGCCATCGGCGAAGCTGCGCAGCTCGGGGTCGACCGTCTCGCAGCGGCCGGCGATCACCTGCGCACAGCGGGTGTGGAAATTGCATCCCGCCGGGCGGCGGAACGGGTGCGGCACCATGCCCTTGATCGACTGCAGCGGCTCGCGCGAGCCGCCGAGCCGCGGGATCGAGCGCATCAGCGCCCGGGTATAGGGATGGCGCGGCGACTTGAAGATCGTCTGCACGTCGGCGTGCTCGGCGACCCGGCCGAGATACATCACCACCACGTCGTCGGCGACCTCGGCCACCACGCCGAGGTCGTGGGTGATGAGCATGACCGCCATGCCCATCTCCTCCTGCAGCCCGCGGATCAGGTCGAGGATCACCGCCTGGGTGGTGACGTCGAGAGCCGTCGTCGGCTCGTCGGCGATCAGCAGCTTCGGGCCGCAGCACAGGCCCAGCGCGATCATCGCCCGCTGCCGCATGCCGCCCGACAGCTCGAACGGATAGGCGTCGAGCCGCGTCTCCGGTCGCGGGATGCCGACGCGGCGCAGCAGCTCGATGGTCTGGTTGCGCGCCTCGGCCTTGGAGATGCCCTTGTGGATCGCCAGGGTCTCGCCGATCTGCCGGCCAATGGTTTGGATCGGCCCCAGCGCCGTCATCGGCTCCTGGAAGATCATGCCGATCTCGCCACCGCGGATCGCCCGCATCTCGCGGCTCATCGCCCGCTGGGCGGTGATGTCGACCGTCCGGCCCGGGGTCGGGTGGTAGAGGATCCGCCCCGAGACGATGCGGCCGGGCCGGTCGACGATGCGCAGGATGGAGCGGCCGGTCACCGACTTGCCGCAGCCGGATTCGCCGACGACGCACAGCGTCCTGCCGCGCGGCACCGAGAAGGTGACACCGTCCAGCGCCTTCACCACGCCCTCGTCGGTGAAGAAGTGCGTCTTCAGATCGATCAGCTCGATCAGCGGCGTCGTGTCGGCCGGCATCGTCATCGCGAATAGGGATCGGCGGCGTCGCGCAGGCCGTCGCCGAGGAAGTTCAGCGCCAGCACCGCCGTCACCACCGCCGCCCCGGGCCAGAACAGCCAGGGCGCCTGGGCGATGGTGCGGACGTTCTGCGCCTCCTGCAGCAGCACGCCCCAGCTCACCACCGGCGAGCGCAGGCCGATGCCGAGAAAGCTCAGCGCCGTCTCGGACAGGATCATGATCGGGATCGCCAAGGTCACCGCGGCGATGATGTGGCTGAGGAACGACGGCACCATCTGGCCCAGGATGATCCGCATCTCCGAGATGCCATCGAGCCGGGCGGCGGTGATGAAGTCCTCGTTTTTCAGCGTCATGAACTTGCCGCGCACCTCGCGCGCCAGCGAGGTCCACCCCACCAGCGACAGGATCACGGTGATGATGAAATAGACGGTGAGCGGCGGCCAGTTGAGCGGGATGGCGGCGGCCAGCCCCATCCACAAGGGTATGGTCGGGATCGACTGCAGCAGCTCGATCACCCGCTGGATGACCCCGTCGATCAGGCCGCCGAAATAGCCGGAGATGCCGCCCAGCACGATGCCGAGCACCAGGCTCAGCGTCACGCCGACGAGGCCGATCGACATCGAGACGCGCGTGCCGTGGATCATCCGGCTCAGCATGTCGCGGCCGAGCCGGTCGGCGCCCAAGAGGTAGAACCGGTCGCGCGGCTTCACTGGGCCGATCAGCCGATGCTGCAGCGGGATGAGCCCGGCCAGGAAATAGCGGTCCGTCCTGGCGAACAGCGCGATCTCGACGACGTCCCCGTCGTTCTCGACGAAGCTCCTCGCCAGCGTCCTGGGGTCGATGGCGCTCTTGAGCCCATAGACATGCGGCTGGAACCGCCAGCCGCCATCCTCGGTCGGCAGCACGAAGCGGAGCGTCTGCGGCGGCGCATAGACGTAGCGGCGGTTGTTCTCGTCGGGATCGAAGGGGGCGAGGAAATCAGCGAGGAGCGCGATCAGATAGAGTGCCGTGATCACCGCGAGGCTGACCACGGCCACCTTGTGCTTGCGGAACTTCAGCCAGAACAGCCGCCACGGCCCGGCGACCTCGATGCGCTTGTCCATCTCCGGTGCCGCGGCCTCGAGCGCCGTCATTGATAGCGCACCCGCGGGTCGAGCACGGCCAGCAGGATGTCGGAGATCAGCGTGCCGACGACGGTCAGCACCGACAGCAGCAGGATGACAGTGCCGGCGAGGTACATGTCCTGGGACAGTAGCGCCCTGAGCAGCAGCGGCCCGGTCGTCGGCAGGCTCAGCACCACCGAGACGATCACCGCTCCCGAAACCAGCGACGGCAGGACCCAGCCGATGGTGCTGACGAACGGATTGAGCGCCACCCGTACCGGATAGGCTAGGATCAGCCGCCATTCCGGCAGCCCCCTGGCGCGGGCCGCCGCGACATAGGGCTTGTGCAGCTCGTCGAGCAGGTTGGCGCGCATCACCCGGATCAGCGCCGCCATGCTGGAGGTGCCGATGACGATGACCGGGATCCACATGTGGCCGACGAGATCGACCACCCTGGCCCAGCTCCAGGGCGCGTCGACGAAGTCGGGCGAGAACAGCCCGCCCGGGCTCTGGCCGAGCCAGATCAGCGACAGGTACATCAGCACCAGCGCCAGCAGGAAGTTCGGCACCGCCAGCCCGATGAAGCCGAAGAAGGTGAAGATGTAGTCGCCCAGCGAGTACTGCCGCACCGCCGAATAGATCCCGATCGGCAGCGCCACCATCCACACGAAGACCAGCGTGGTGAACGAGACGACGAAGGTCAGCCCGAGCCGCTCCCAGATCATCGTCGAGACCGGCCGGTTCCACTCGAAGGACAGGCCGAAATCGCCGGCGGTGACGATGCCGTGGACCCATTTCCAGTATTGCACCCAGACCGGCTGGTCGAGGCCGTAGCGCTCGCGCAGCGCCACCACCTGGGCGCTGTCCATGGATTCGCCCGAGGAGGCGAGCTGGGCGATCAGCGAGGTCAGGTAGTCGCCGGGCGGCAGCTGGATGATCGCGAACGAGATCATCGAGATGACGATCACGGTCGGGACCATGAACAGCAGCCGCCGCAGGATGTAGGCGGTCACGGGCGTACCGCCCCTACCGGATCACTGGCCGTCCCTGGCGGATCACTGGCCGTCCTTGGCGAAGTAGAACTGCACCGTCTCCGGCGCCGGCCGCCACAACGGGCCGGCCATCGGCAGCGGGTCGAGCACGTTGTGCATGGTCTTCTTGGCGATGCCGAAGCCGGTGGGCGGCTGGCGGATGCCGATCGAGTAGAACTGGTCGGCCGAGATCTCGAGCACCTCCTTCATCCGCTCGATGCGCTTTTGCGGGTCGGGCAATGTGTCGATGGTCCGGTAGAGCTCCATCTGTCTGACGATCTCGGCCGGCGGCTTCTCGCCCGTGCTCGGGTTCATGAACCACTCGGCCCACAAGGGTGCGATGAAGATCACCGTCTTGTTGAACGGGAAGTAGCCGCGAGGATCGGTGATCGCGTCGATCAGGCCGCCCGGCGAATCCCAGACATAGCCGTCATAGTCGTTGCCGATGAGCGCCGTCGTCATCAGCGAGCGGTCGACTTGGCGGAACTGGGCGTTGATGCCGACGTCGCGCCAGTATTCCGTCACCAGCTCGGCGGTCTCGAGCCGGCCGTCGCCGGTGGTCGCCTGGATCACGAAGCTGACCGGCTGGCCGTCCGGCCCCAGCCGCCAGCCATCCGGGCTGCGCTTGTCGAAGCCGGCCTCGTCCAGCAGCTTGTTGGCGAGATCGGGATCGTATTCGAGATATTGCTTGGCCAGTCGCTCGATATAGAACGGCGAGCCTTCGCGCGGTGCGGCCTGGCTGATCGTGCCCTGGCCGAGATAGACGAGGTCGAGCACCGCCTCGCGGTCGATGGCGTGGCTGAGCGCCATCCTGAACTGCTTGTTCTGGAAGATCGCCCGCTTCACCGGATCCTTGTGGGTCAGGTTGAGGTAGAAGGTCGGCTGGTTGGCGCTGGCCACGCCGACGTCGAAGAACCGGTAGCCGCCGCGCTCGGCGTTCTCGCTCAGGACGGCCTTGTTGTTGGGATCGTTGAGGTGGCGGAGCTGGTAGTCGATCTCGCCGTTGATCGCCTTCAGCACCAGCACCTCGATGTCGTCGACCTGGTCGTAGGTGACCTGGTCGATGTAGGGCAGCTGGTTGCCCTCGGGATCGACGCCGAAATAGTAGGGATTGCGCTCGGCGACGATGCGGGTGGCCGCACCGTAGGCATTGGTCAGCTTCCACGGATGCAGCGTCGGCAGCTCGGGATTCTGCCAGTAGCCGACCGTCCAGGTCGGCGCCACCTTGGTGTTGAACAGCGCCACCCAGTTGGCCTTGCCGCTCTTGGCGACCAGATCCGCGATGCCGTCCGGGTTGTACTTGATGTGGAACTGCTGGAGATAGTGCTTGGGATAGAGCGTCGGCGGCGCGCCGAAGCCGTCGGCGATGCGGTCGATGAAGGTGGCGTAGGGTTCCGTGAAGCGGAAGACGACGGTGTAGTCGTCGACCTTCTCCACCGTCACCGGCTCGCCCTTGACCGACCACAAGGGGTCGATCGCCGGCGTCAGTTCCTTGTTCTTCAGCACGTCCTCGTACCAGAACATGACGTCGTCGGCCGTGAACGGCTGGCCGTCCGACCACTTCATCCCCTGGCGCAGCTTGAACGTGAAGGTCGTGGCGTCGTCGCTGGTCGTGAACGATTCGGCGACGTGCGGCTCGACGGCGCTCCAGTCGCGGTTCCAGCGCACCAGGTTGTGATAGCCGATGGTGCGCAGGATGTTGTGCTGGTCGCCGCCGCCGAGGATGGCCCGGCGCCAGGTGCCGCCGTACTGCCCGATCGATTCCACCGGCTGGTAGACGTAAGGATGCGCCGGCAGCCGCTCCTCCAGCGGCGGCAGCTTGCCGGCCTCAACCAACTTCGCCAGCTCGGGCGCCTCGCCCGCTTCCGCCATATGCACCGCCGGCAGCCACGCCGCACCGAGCAGGAGCGCGCCGGCCATCAATCTCAGCATCGTTCTCGCCTCCCCGATCAGCCGGCCGACATTTCGCCACCGATCTCGCTCGACCGCCAGCGCTTATGCCGGACCATCGGCAAGCCGCCTCTGTGCAAACGTCATCACAGCCGTGCTAGTCCCTGTCAACACGTGTTCTCTGGCCATCCGCCACGCTATATGCAAACGTCATCACCGACGGTGACGTGGCGAGGGATCGTGTCGATGACGAGCGTCGGGCGCCCGGGCAAGGCCGCGACGATCCGCGAGGTCGCGGCGGCGGCGGGCGTGTCGACCGGCACCGTCTCGCGCGTCGCCGCCGGCAGCAGCCGCATCTCCGAGCCGACCCGTGCCAGGGTGCTGGAGGCGATGCGCAGCATGGCCTACCAGCCCAATGCCGCCGCCCGCGCGATGCGCACCAACGTCACCCGCACCATCGGCCTGCTCATCCCCGACATGACCTGCCCGATCTTCGTCCAGGTCGCGGTCGGCGTGGAGGAGGTGCTGAGCAGCCGCGGCTACATGCTGTTCACCTTCTCCTCCAACCGCCAGGCCGGCCGCGAGGTCGAGTTCCTCAACGCCGCCCGCCAGCGGCAGATGGACGGGCTGATCGTGTCGGTGGCCGACGAGACCTCGCGCGACACCGTGCGCGAGCTTGGCGCCATGCAGGTGCCGATCGTCGTGCTCGACCGCGAGCTGCCGCTCGCCGCCGACGTCGTGCTCAACGAGCACCACGGCGCCATGCTGACCCTGCTCGACCACCTGGTCTCGCTGGGCCATCGCCGCATCGGCCTGATCTGCGCCGCCGAGACCGTCCGCCCCGGCCGCGAGCGGGTCAGGGCCTACCACGCCGCCCTGGCGAAGGCCGGCATCGCCTTCGATCCGTGGCTGCTGCGCGCCAAGGGCCAGGGCGACGCCTTCGGCGCCATCGAGGCCCACGACCTGCTGGGCGGCCCCTCGCCGCCCACTGCCCTGATCGCCGCCGGCAGCGACACCTTCTACGGTGCCCTGCGCGCCATCCGCTCGGCCGGCCTCGACATCCCGCGCAACATCTCGTTCGCCGGCGCCGACAACGGCCTCGTCGGCGAGATCACCGGCCCCGCCATCACCATGATCGAGCGCGACATGCGCGAGGCCGGGCGGCGCGCCGCCGCCCTGCTGCTGGAGCGGTTCGCCACGCCCCACCTGCCGCAGCGCCGGCTGATGCTGTCGAGCCAGGTCGTGCTGCGCCACTCCGTCGCCCGGATTCTCCAGCCCGCACGGCTCCAGGACGCCTGACGACCGCCGGCACGGTTGGCGCGGCGCCATGCGGCGGCTATGGTGTGATGACGATGCCAACCGTCACCGCCCGCCCCGTCGAACCGATCCAGCGCCGCAAGCTGGCGCAGGAGGTCGAGCGCCTGCTGCTGCAGCGCATCCACGCCGGCGAGTTCAGCCCCGCCGATCAGCTTCCTTCCGAGCGCGCGCTGATGGCCCACTACAAGGTCGGCCGCCCGGCGATCCGCGAGGCGCTGCAGAGCCTCGAGCGCGCCGGCATCGTCACCATCACCCACGGCGAGCGCGCCCGCATCGCCGTCCCCACCGCCGAGACGCTCATCCAGCAGATCGCCGGCGGCGCCCGCCATCTGCTGCAGATCGAGCCGCGCACCCTCGAGCACCTGAAGGACGCCCGCCTGTTCCTCGAGCGCGGCCTCGCCAGGCGCGCGGCGCTCGCCGCCACCCCGGCCGGCATCGCCGAGCTCGCCCGCTGCCACGAGGCGCACATCCGCTCGCTCGACACGCTGACCGACTTCCTCGCCAAGGACATGGCCTTCCACCGCCAGATCGCCGCCATGACCGGCAATCCGATCTTCCCGGCGATCGTCGAGGGCATGTTCGGCTGGCTCGGCGAATACTACCGTGAGCTCGTGCGGGCGCCGGGTGCCGAGAGCCTGACCATCGCCGAGCACGAGCGCATCCTTGAGGCCATCGCCGCCCGCGACCCGGCGGCCGCCGAGGCCGCGATGCACGACCACGTCTCACGTGCCAGTGAGCTGTATCGCGCCCTCGGCACATCGCGCTGAAACCGCTCTTTTCGAGGGCTGGCCGGATGGTGTAATGAGTACCCCATCTCGGCTCGAAGAAGCCGTGGCCGGGCCGCGAGGTCCGCACACCGAGGGGAGGCTCAGTCCGATGAGCGGCATACGCACATGGTGCGCAGGTGCTGGGTTGGCCCTGCTGGCGGCGCTGCCGGCTGCGGCGCAGCAGAAGACCGACCTGCGGTTCTTCACCAACTTCGACGCGGCGCGCGTCAAGCTCTGGGATCCGATCCTGGCGGAGTTCCACGCCACCCATCCCGACATGAACGTCAAGCTGGAGACGGTGGCCGGCAGCGGTGCCGCCATCTATCCCGACGTGCTGCGCACCTCGATGGCCGCCGGCGACCCGCCCGACGTCTTCTTCATGTGGGGCGGCTCGATCTCGGGTCCGTTCATCGACGCCGGCCAGGTGCTCGACCTCACGCCCTACTATCAGAAGTACAACTGGAAGGACCGCTTCCCGGAATGGACGGTCCAGCGCATCAGCCGCGAGAACGGCGCCTTCGGCGTGCCCTACAACGCCCGCGGCATGGGCTTCTGGTACCGCAAGGACATCTTCGAGAAGAACGGCATCGCCATCCCAAAGAGCTATGCCGAGATGGAGCAGGTCTGCGCCAAGCTGATGGAGCAGGGCGTGCACTGCGCCTCGTTCGGCGGCAAGTTCGGCTGGCACCCGATGCGCCTGCTCGACTACTTCATCGAGACGAAGTGCGGGCCCGAGATCCACGACCAGCTCAACAAGCTGACGGCGAGCTGGAACCAGCCCTGCGTCATCGAATCCTATACGACCTTGCGCAAGTGGGTCGACAACAAGTGGCTGGTGCCCGATTTCCTCAACACCAGCCCCAGCGACGCGCGCATGCCGCTCTATCTCGGCAATGCCGCCATGATCATCGAGGGCGACAACTTCGAGATCGTCGCCAAGGGCGACGGCATGACCGCCGAGAACCTCGCCTTCTTCATCGGCCCGACCGGCCACGAGCCGGCCCGCTTCCACGGCTATCCCGAGCAGTGGATGATCCCGAAGGGCTCGAAGAAGCCCGATGCCGCCGCCGCCTTCGTCGATTGGATCACCACCCCCGAGGTGCAGCAGAAATACGTCAACGCCTTCACCTCGACGGCGGTGAAGGGCGTGCAGCCAGACTGCGCCACACTCCCGCACAGCTGCGCGTGGCGCCAGCTGATCACCGGCGACGCCCAGACCTTCCCGCCGACCGACCAGGCCTTCACCAAGGAGCTGATGGACGGCTTCTTCGAGATCCAGGACGGCATCATCGCCGGCAAGTTCACGCCCGAGCAGGGTGCGAAGCTGATGGACGAGCGCGCCGTGGCCTGGAAGGCCGCCAAGGGCTGAGCTCCGGACCGGCCCGGCGCCGCCGCGTGCGCCGGGCCGCCAGCCGCGAGGTCATCGACAGCCGAGCCGGGCCAGCACCGTGAGCCGTTCCCCAGCCGTCGCCCGCAGGCCGTTCGGCACACCGTCGCTGACGCCGCTGCTGTTCCTGGCGCCGGCCCTGCTCGTCTACGTCGTGTTCCTCGTCTACCCGATGCTGTGGTCGCTGTGGGTCAGCCTGTACGAGTGGGACGGCCTCTCGGACAACATGGTCTTCATCGGCCTCGGCAACTACGCCAGGATCCTGCTCGCCGACGAGATCGCGCAGCTGGCCTTGTGGAACAACGTGCTGTGGACCGTGGGCACCCTCGTCGTGCCCACCGGCATCGGCCTCGTCCTGGCCCTGGCGCTCAACCGCCGCTTCCGCGGCTCGGTGGTCTTCCGCACCATCTTCTACAGCCCGGCGGTGCTGCCGCTGGTCGCGGTCGGCCTGATCTGGTCGTGGATGTACAACCCCAACTTCGGTGCCGTGAACCTGGCGCTGAAGGCCATGGGCCTGGGCTGGCTCGCCCGCGGCTGGCTCTCCGACTACGACACGGCACTCGCCGCCACCTTCGTCACCAATGTCTGGAGCCATGTCGGCTTCCCGATGATCCTCTACCTCGCCGGGCTGCAGGCCATCCCGCGCGACTATTACGAGGCCGCCAAGCTCGATGGCGCCAATGCCTGGCAGTCCTTCCGCCACGTCACCCTGCCGGGTCTCAAGGAGACCCACGTCATCGTGCTGTCGCTCTCCGTCATTCAGGCCTTCAAGGTCTTCGACATCATCTACACCATGACCTATGGCGGCCCCGGCCGGGTCACCCAGGTGCTGGGCACCTGGATGTATTTCCAGACCTTCCAATACTACAACGCCGGCTACGGCGCGGCATTGGCCTGGGTGATCGCTCTCATCGTGCTGGTCATCGCCATCCCCTACATCAGGCGGATGTCGCGCAATTGACCGGCGCCCGTCCCGCACCGTTCATGCGCCGCTGGGGCGAGGACGCGCTGCTGTTCGCCAGCCTGGCACTGCTGGCGGTGATCTGGCTCTCGCCCTTCGTCACCATCCTGCTGTCGGCCTTGCGCAGCCAGGGCGATCTCTTCACCCGCGGCATCTACTCCTGGCCGTCCGAGTTCCTGTGGCGGAACTTCGTCGAGGCCTGGGAGACCGGCGACTTCGACATCTACTTCAAGAACAGCCTGCTGCTGATCCTGGTCAAGGTGCCGCTCGGCATCCTGGTGGCGTCGCTCGCCGCCTATCCGCTGGCCAAGATGCGCTTCGCGCTCAACATGCCTGTCTTCCTGTTCTTCCTGATCGGCCTCGCCGTGCCGGTGCAGGTGACCCTGCAGCCGCTGCTGATCATGATGCAGAAGATCGGCCTGGCGAACTCGATCTGGGCCCTGATCCCGCCCTATATCGCCTTCGGCCTGCCCTTCCAGATCTTCGTCATGCGCGGCTTCTTCCGCCTGATCCCGGGCGAGCTGATCGAGGCCGCCCGCCTCGACGGTGCCCCGGAGCTGACGATCTTCCGCAAGATCATGCTGCCGCTGTCGCTGCCGGCGCTGGCCACCCTCTTCATCATCGACTCGCTCGCCACCTGGAACGAGTTCCTGATCGCGCTGGTGCTGATCAACGCCAAGGATTCGCGTACCGTGCCGCTGGGCCTCTTGCAGTTCCAGGGCGAGTTCTCGACCCAGTACACGCTCCTGATGGCCGGCATCGTCATCTCGATCCTGCCGGTGATCGCCATCTTCATCTTCCTCCAGCGCTACTTCGTCGCCGGCCTCACCGGCGGGGCCCTCAAAGGCTGAGCCGACGACATCATTCGGGGAGATCGCCTTGACGTCCGGTCCAACGAGCTTGCCGCAGCGAACCGTCGGCGAATGGTGGGTCCACTCCGGCCGCCGCTATCCGACTCCGTTCGCCGACGTCGTCGTCGAGGCCACCTTCACCGCCCCGGACGGCCGCAGCTTCACCATGCCCGGCTTCCACGACGGCGACGGCACCTGGAAGATCCGCTTCAATCCCGGCCAGCCCGGCCGCTGGACCTGGGCCGTCGCCTCCCGGCCCGCAAACCCCGACCTCGCGGCGAGCGGCTCGTTCGAGGTCACGCCGCGCCAGTTCCACGGCTTCCTGCGCGCCACCCCCGGCAAGGGCTTCGGCTTCTCCTACGAGAACGGCGACCCGGTCTTCCTGTTCGGCGACACCGTCTACAACCTGTTCGGCATGAGCTATTGCGGCGGCGACGTCGAAGGCTTCCTGCGCCGCCGCAAGCAGCAGGGCTTCAACATCCTGCGCATCCGCGTGCCCGTCAGCCCCTTCCACCATCCGGAAGGCTACAGCGACTGGCAGACCCGCCGCACCTGGGCCTGGGGCGGCTCCGAGCAGGAGCCGATGTTCGACCGCTTCAATCTCGACTGGTTCGCCAACGTCGATACCGTGGTCCAGCTCTGCGAGCGGCTCGACATCGGCATCGAGATGATCATGGAGGGCTGGGGCTTCGAGTTCCCGTTCTGCAACCGCACGCTCTTCACCGCCGAATGGGAAGAGCTGTGGATGCGTTATCTCATCGCCCGCTACGACGCCTACAATTGTCTCTACGTCTGGACGCCGCTCAACGAGTACGAATACTATCCGGCCGGCCTCTTCATCCACAAGCCCGTCGCCGACCGCTGGGCCATGCGCATCTCGCGCTGGATCAAGGCCACGGCGCCGCACGGCCACGTCGTGGCGGCGCACAACGGCCCGCGCCTGCCGCCCTTCGCCGAGCGTTTCCGGGCCGACCCCGAGGCGGTGGACGCCATCTTCTACCAGGAATGGGGCGCGCGCGACCGGGACCAGGGCTGGCTCGCCCCCGGCATCGAGGAGCAGATCGGCACGGCACTCGCCGGCTGGAAGGGCTCGGCGGTGTTCGCCGAATGGGGCTACGAGCGCAACCCCTCCTTCGAGCTGAAGCTGCCCAGCCACGAGTTCTGCGACCGCGGCCATACCCGCCGCGGCGGCTGGCGCGGCGTGTTCAGCGGCCTCGGCATCATCACCGGCTTCGAGAATTCCTGGGGTCCCTGGATGCTGCTGGAGGAGGACCAGCCCGGCCTGCCCGACCTGCTCCACCTCCGCCGCTTCATGACCGAGACCGTGCCCTTCGCCCATATGTCGCCGGCCCCGGATCTCCTCGTCGATGCCGAAGCGCCGCGCGGCGAGCGGGCTTCCGCGCTGGCGACCTCCGAGCGCGACGTGGTGGCGGTCTACCTGCCGGTCGGCGGCCGCATCCGGCTCTCCCTGCCGGCTGGCGGCCGCGACACCCGCTGGTTCGATCCTCGCACCGGCGAGTTCCAGGTCGCGTCCGCTGATTCCAGCGGCTTCACCGCGCCCGCGACCAGCTCGGACGGACGCAATCCCGACGACTGGATCCTCCTGCTCACGTCCCACTGATCCCACGGAGCCGTCACGCCCATGGCACCTCAGAAGCTAGCGCGCGTCATCATCAACACCGACGCCAAGAACGAGGCCGACGACCAGTACGCCATCGTCCACGGCCTGCTGACCCCGATGTTCGAGCTGCACGGCATCGTCCCGGCGCATTTCGGCAGCATCAAGTCGCCCCACACCCTGAAGGACAGCCACGACGAGGTCATGCTGCTGCTGCGGCTGATGAACCTCGAGGGCAAGGTCACCGTCGCCGACGGGGCCGAGGGCCCGATCCCGGACGAGACCACCCCCGCCCCCTCGCCCGGTGCCGAGCTGATCGTCCGCGAGGCCATGAAGGACGACCCCAGGCCGCTGCACGTCGCCTTCCTGGGGCCGCTCACCGACATGGCCAGCGCCATCCTGATGGAGCCGCGCATCGCCCAGCGCAATGTCCGGGTGGTCTGGATCGGCGGCGGCCACTGGCCGGTCGGCAACCGAGAGTACAACCTCTCCAACGACATCACGGGTGCCAACGTCGTCGCCCGCTCCGGCATCGAGATCTGGCAGATCCCGATGACCGTCTACCGCAAGATGCCGGTGTCCTATGCCGAGCTGTACGAGCGCGTCTACGACAAGGGTGCCATCGGCAAGTACCTCGTCGACCAGCTGATCGAGTGGAACGAGAGGACCGCCGTGGTGCCGATGGAGCACCGCTCGCTCGGCGACTCACCGGCGATCGGCGTCATGATGTACCCCGAGTGCGGCACCTCGGAATGGGTCGCCGGCCCGGAGTACAGCCCGCTGATGAACTACGTCCACACCGGCAGGAACCGCCCGATCAAGCTCTACAAGGACGTCGACCAGCGCTTCATCCACGAGGACTTCTTCGCCAAGCTCGCCCGCTTCGCCCGCGGCGAGCAGCCGCTCGCCACGTTCACCTGATACCGGTTTCGGGCGGGCCTACAGGTCTCGAAGGTCCGCCCGGTCCACCAACTCGATCTTCACCCCGTCCGGATCGCTGATCAGGCCGATATTGCCGATGCCGGTGCCGGCGCGCTTGGGCGTGGTCGGATCCACCGGCACACCCTGCGCGCCAAAAGCCTTCAGCGCCTCGGCGACGTCGTCGACCCTGAGCGCGAAGTGGCCGTAGATCGGTCCGGTGTTGGGCGTCGGCCGGTGCAGCAGCTCCAGCACGTCGTAGTCCCAGTGCAGATAGGCCATGGTCAGCTCGCGCGCCGGCACCTCCATCATTTTCAGCGTCTTCATGCCCATCAGCGTCTGATAGAAGCGCATGGCGCCGTCGAGATCGTTGGCGACCAGTGAATAGTGGTCGAACGATTTGATGATCGGATGCTCGTTCTTGTCGAGCCGCATCTTGCCGTCGCGCTGGATCAGCTCGACTCGCGCACCATTGGGATCGCTCAGGAAGGCCAGCCGGCCGTAGCCGGTGCCGGCGACCTTGGGCTTCACCAGCTCCTGGTGCCCGGCCTCGATCAGCCTCGCATAGTCGTTGTCGAGATCGTCGGACATGAAGGCGATGTGGGTGATGCCGAACTTCTCGTCCGGCGCCGGCTCGGCACGGTGCAGCAGCTCGATCAGCCCGCCGGCGATCTGCAGGTAGACGACGTCGGTCTGCGTCGAGGGAATGATGCTCTGGAAGACGTTCCTGGCCCCCAGCACGCCCTCGTAGAAGTCCATCGACTTCTTCAGGTCCTTAACGACGATGCCGAAATGGTTGAGCTCGTGGATCAAGGGGCAGCCCTCGCGATGATCAGGCCGATACGGCGCGGCCGGTGGTCCAGGGGGTGACGATGATGTCGGGGATGTGCAGGTGAGGCGGCCGGTCGAGCAGCCAGACGAAGATGTCGGCGATGTCGGCCGCCGGCATCATCCGGGCGCGCAGCTCGGCCGTGGGCGGCTCGCGCTTGTGGCTCCAGATGTTGGTCGCTACCGGCCCCGGGCTCACCGAGGTGATCCGCACGTTGGAGTCGCGGTACTCCTCGATCAGCGCCTCGGTCAGCGCCCGCACGCCGAACTTCGACGCGGCGTAGAGGCTCACGCCGGCATTGGCGCGCCAGGCACCGGTCGACTGGACGTTGAGGATGTAGGCGGCGGGCGATTTCTGCAGGTGCGGCAGCGCCTCGCGGCACATCAGGTAGGTGCCGGTCAGGTTGATGTCGACGATCCGGTGCCACTCCTCGGAGGTGGTGTCGACCAGCCGGTCCTTGCCGCTCATGCTGACGCCGGCCGAGTTGACGAGGATGTCGAGCTGCCCGAAGCGTCCGACAGCCTCGCCGATCGCCCGCCTCACATCGGCTTCGTCGCTGACGTCGGCGGCGATGGCGACCACACCCTCGATCCCGGCGATGGCCCGCTCCAGCCTTCCGAGGTCGCGCGCCAGCGCCACCACCCGAATGCCCTTGGCGGCGAATGCCCGAACCGCGGCGAGTC
Organism: Geminicoccus sp.; assembly: GCA_035326425.1. GTDB lineage: Bacteria > Pseudomonadota > Alphaproteobacteria > Geminicoccales > Geminicoccaceae > CALKJU01. The sequence continues at coordinate 23,372 of DAOLFG010000058.1, forward strand.
CGATCCCGAGGCTGCCGCCGGTGACGATGGCGACCCTTTCTTCCTTCATCCCTTGAGTGCCCCCTCGCCCAGGCCGCGCACCAGGAGCTTCTGCGAGATGGAGAAGACCAGGATCGCCGGCAGGCTCATCACGATCGACGCCGCCATCAGCTCGCCCCAGCGTATGCCGTTCTCGTCGATGAAGAAGGCCAGCGCCACCGACAGCGGCCGGCGCTCCAGGCCGTTGGTGAACACGAGAGCGAACAGGAACTCGTTCCAGGCCAGGATGAAGGTGTACATGGCGACCGCCACCAGCGCCGGCCGCGACATCGGGATCACGACGTTCCACAACAGCCGGGGCAGGGAGCAGCCGTCGACGATGGCGGCCTCCTCGATCTCGACCGGAATCTTGTCGAAGAAGCCCTTGAGCAGCCAGATCGCCACCGGGAAGGTCACCATCAGGTAGACCAGGATCAGCCCCTGGTAGGTGTTCATCAGCTGCAGGTTGCGCAGCGTGACGAAGAACGGGACGATCACCACCACGCGCGGGAACAGCTTGGTGAACAGCACCGACCACAAGAGCGTGTTGCGGCCGGGGAAGCGGTAGCGCGAGAAGCCGTAGCCGCCGAGCACGCCCACCACCAGGGCCGCCAGCGTCGTGGCGCTGGCGATGATCAGCGTGTTGAGGAAGCTGCGGATCAGCGTCGGGTTCTGCACCACCGCCACGAAGTTCTCGAAGGTGACCGACTTCGGAATCCACACCGGCGGGAAGGCATAGACATCCTGCGGCAGCTTGAGCGCCGTGCTGACGCCCCACAGGAGCGGCAGCATGCTGAACGCCACCACCACGAGCCCGAGCCCGTGGACCAGCGCATGGCGGCCGACCGTCCGCAGCATCCGCCGGTCGAGCGCCGCGCTCATGCTGCGGCATCCCCCTTCCGGCCGAGGCTGCGGCTGAGGACGCCGTAGACCACGAACAGCAGCAGCACGCCGCCGAACATCAGCACGCTCAGCGCCGAGGCACCGCCGAGGTTGAAGTTGGTGAAGCCGCGCTCGTAGATCTCGAGCCCCCAGATCCGCGTCGCGTCCGCCGGCCCGCCGCCTGTCATGATCACCAGCGTGTCGAACGAGTTGATGCCGCTGACCACCTCGAGGATCAGCGCCACGATCAGGACACCCTTCAGCGACGGCATGGTGATGTAGCGGAAGCTCTGCCACCAGTTGGCGCCGTCGACCTTGGCGGCGTCGTACAGCTCCTCGGGGATGCCCTGCATCCGCGCCAGGATCAGCAGCATGACGAACGGAAAGCCGCTCCACGAATAGGCGACGATGACCGCCAGCATCGCGGTGTCCGGGTCGGCCAGCCAGTTCAGCGCCCAGTCGCCGAGCCCCCAGGAGCGCAGGCTCTGGTTCAGGACACCGGTGTCGGTCTGCAGGATCCAGCGCCACAGATTGGCGCCCACCACCGAAGGGATCGTCCAGGGCAGGATCGCCAGCACCCGCATCCACACCGTGCCGCGGACATTGGCATTGAAGATCAGCGCCGCCCCCAGCCCCAACGCCATGCGCAGGGCCACCGTGCCCACCACCCACACCACCGTGCGCTGCAGCAGCGGCCAGGTCTCGGGATCGCTGAGGATGCGGGCGAAGTTGGCGAAGCCGACGAAGGTGGTATTGAAGGTCGGCAGCTGCACGCGGCTGACGCTGAAGTGCAGCGTCTGCACCACCGGATAGACCGTCATCAGCAGGATCAGCGCGATCGCCGGCAGGACCAGCACGTAGCCCTCGGCCCACCGGCGCAGCCTCAATCGCGAGCCCTGCCCGCGGGCAGCCAGCCGTCCCGGCAGATCCGAGCTGGCGACCGCCATCGTTGGCTCAGACCTTGCCCGCCATGTAGCGGGCGAAGTGCGGGATGGCGATCTCGGGCCCGGCGATCTCGGGATGCCAGCCCTTCTCCCACTCGAAATGCAGATAGCCGTCCCAGTCGACGCGCTTGAGCAGGTCGACGAACGACATCACCGGCACCGTGCCCTCGCCGATCAGCGCGAAGTCGAAGCCCTGCGGCGTCGCCTGCCGCGAATCCTTGAGATGCACATGCCGGATGCGCGGCCCCAGCTGCGACCAGGTGTAGTCGGCGGTCTCGCCGAACCGCCAGCTGTGCAGCGTGTCCCAGAGCACCGCCAGCTTGTCGCTGCAGCCGCGGGCATAGAGGTCGAGCACCGCGGGCGAGGTCGAGAAGTCGTCGTGGACCTCGAGCAAGCTCTCCACACCGGCCGCCGCCGTCAGCTCCGCCACCTCGCCGAGACCCTGGGCGATGGCATCGAGCGTCCGCTCGCGATCCTGGTTCGGCGGCAGAGGCCCGCCGAACACCCGCAGGTACGGGGCGCCCATCCTCACCGCGATGTCGAGGTTGACCCTGGCCGCTTCCAGCTGCTTGCGCCGCACCTCGGGATCGAGCGAGTTCATCCGCACACTGGTGCCGATGCAGACCACCCACAAACCGGCATCCTCGAACTTGCGCCGCGTCTCGCCGATACGGGCATCCGAGAACTCCTCGAGCGAGGGCAGGTCGACGGTGCCGCGCAGATGCCGGATCTCCACGCCCTTCAGGCCGTTGTCGCGCGCCAGCGCCACGACCTGGTCGACGTCGTAGTCCGGGCATCCGATGGTGCTGAATCCGAGTGCGAGCACGTCGTCCTGCCTTGTCGCTTCGGGGTGGGCCTACTGGTTCTCGGCGATGATCTGGGTGATCCGTTCCGCCGCCGCGTCGGCCGCCTCCTGCGGCGTGCGCTGGCCGACCAGCAGCTTCTGCAACTCCTGGATCACCGCCGTCTGGATCTGGAACCAGCCGGCGACCGAGGGCACCGCGCGCGCGTCGGGCTCCGCCTCCTCGAAGATGTCCCACTTCGGATCGTTCCACGGCGGCAGCGCCCGTGCCTTCAGGTTGGCCGGGAAGCGGTTCATCACCCTGGCCTGGATCTCCGGCCGCGCCAGCCACTTCAGGAACACCTTGGCGGCCTCGGGATTCTTCGCCCCCACCGGCACGCCCATGGTCCAGCCGCCGGCACGGTTGATCTTGTCCGGTGCCGTGACCACGCCCCACTTGACGTGCGGCTTCTGCAGGAGCGCGTCGAAGGTGTTGGAGGAGCTGACGATCAGGCCCAGCTTGTCGGCCTCGAACAGCGGGAAGAGATCCCGCGTCGTGGTGAAGTTCGGTGTGCCCTCGGGCGAGGCCTTGTATTTGAGGTAGAAGTCCGACCAGTAGGTGATGGCCTTGACGCTCTCGGGGCTGTTGATCGCCGGTCCGCTGTTGTCGGGGGTGAGGAAGTCGCCGCCGAAGTACCACAGGATCGGGCAGAACAGCGTCAGCACGTTCGACGGATCGCTGGCGTCGGCCGGCACGCCGATGCCGAACTGCTGGCCCGGGATGGTCAGCTTCTTCGAGATCTCGACGAGATCGTCGTGGTTCCACGCCGCCGTCGGATAGGGCACGCCGGCTTTGTCGAACACCGTCTTGTTGTAGTACCAGACCTCGGGCCCGCCCCTGGCCGGGATGGTGTACTGCACGCCCTTGTAGCCGCTGGCCTTCCAGATCGCCGGCGAGATGTCGGCGACGTTCAGCTCCCTGGCGAGATCGTCGAGCGGCTCCAGCAGCCCCAGCGCCGCCACGGTCGACACCCAGGTCGAATCGACGTCGATGATGTCCGGCGGCGCCCCGCCCAGGGCGGCGGCGGTGAACTTGTCGAGATAGCCGTTGATCGGCAGCGGCTGGACGTCGAGCGTGATCTCCGGGTGATCGGCCTTCCACAGCTCCTGCATGATCGGGACCTGCGGCTCCCACCAGCTGCCGACCCAGATGGTGATCTGGCCGCCGGCGGCCTGCGCCGGCACCGCCCCTGCAGCCCATGATGCCGCGATGGTCGCGGCCATGAACCCGCGTCTCGCCAGAAATCCGTGTCTCGATCGCGCCAGCAGATTTGCCATGGGGCTCTCCCTGTCCCGGGTGCTGGTGGCACCTTCGTCCCGGTCCATTGGCTCGCCGGTGACGGCGCCGGAAGGCTCGGCTGGCAAGATGACTGCAAGCGATTGCCAATGTCGTCAAGACCGATTCAGCCCATCCATTGCAGGTTAATGAATGACGATTCGGCGATCCGCCGTCATGGCAATCGGTTGCAGACGACGCCGGTTCGGCGATAGGCTGCCCTCCTGACCGTGACGGGAGCTCGAATGCGGCGCCGCGCCGATATCCCCCACTCGGCCGTGACCATCGCGGACGTGGCCAGGGCCGCGGGCGTGGCCACGTCCACCGTGTCGCGTGCCCTGACCCGGCCCGGCCGGGTCAGCGACGCCGTCCGCCGCCGCGTCGAGACCACGGCCGCCGAGCTCGGCTACCGCCCGAACCCGCAGGCCCGCTCGCTGACCTCCGGCCGCACCCACAGCATCGCCCTGCTGATCCCGGCCGCCACCAACCCCTACTTCTTCGACCTGATCCGCGGCACCCAGGCCCAGGCCAAGGCCAGCGGCTACCGCCACATGCTGGTCGACACCGAGGAATCGGCCGAGATCGAGGCCGCGACCCTGGCCGAGCTGGCGTCCTCGGTCGACGGCGTCGTGCTCACCGGCTCGCGCCTTTCCGACGCCCGGCTGGTCGAGATCGCCGCCCGCCTGCCGATGGTCGTGGTCAACCGCGAGATCGACGGCATCCCGAGCGTCATCGTCGACACCTCGACCGCCATCGGCGAGGCGCTGGAATATCTCGTCTCGCTCGGCCATGGCCGCGTCGCCTTCCTCGCCGGTCCCGCCACCTCCTGGTCGAGCCGGCGCCGCTGGCAGGCGCTCGGGGCCGCCGCCGACCGGCTGCGGGTCGAGTGCATCCGGATCGGCCCGTTCTCGTCGATGCGCCAGTCCGGTGCCGCCGCCGCCGACGCCGCCCTGCACCACGGTGTCACCGCCTGCCTGTTCTTCAACGACATGCTGGCGCTCGACGCCCTCAAGCGTTTCCGAGAGCGCGGCGTCGCCATCCCCTCGGCCATGAGCGTCGTCGGCTGCGACGACATCTTCGGCGCCGATTTCTGCGACCCGCCGCTCACCACGCTGACGGCACCGATCGCCGAGGTCGGCCGCGTCGCCACCGACATGCTGCTGAGCCGCCTCGGCCACTCGGGCCCGGGCATCGCACCGGCGCGCGACCGCGTCAGGATCCCCGCCCACCTCACCATCCGAGCCTCGACGGCACGATGTCCCCTGTTCGTTCCGGGTGACAGCCCGTCGTCCGGCCACTAGGGTCCCCCACCATCAACAATCCTAAAAAAGAACAAGATCGGGGAGTTCAGCCGCCGCCCGCAGACGGGCGGCGCTTTCTTTTGTGCCCCCACCCCATCGGCCTGCCCGGCCTTCGTCTAGCGGCCGCCGCCCTGACGGTGCTGGCGCGGCGTGCGGCCGGTGAGCTGGCGGAACTGGCGCGAGAAGAAATAGGGGCTGGCATAGCCCAGCAGCTCGGCGACGCGGCCGACCGGCAGGCTGGATTCCGTCAGCAGCTGCCGCGCCCGCTCGACCCGCGCATGCACCACGAACTCCTGCGGCGTCCGGCCCAGCGCCTCCTTGAAGGCCCGGCTGAAGTGATCGGCGCTGTAGCCGGCGTCGCGCGCCAGCTCGCCGACATGCCAGGGTCGGCCCGGCTCGTCGCGGATCAGCGCCGCGGCCTTCAGCGCCGCCGCCCGCCGCCGCGCCGCCGAGGCGCCGCGCGGCAGCTCCGGCCGCGGCAGGTCGAGCTGGCGCAGCAGGCCGCCGAACAGCCGCTCGGCGATCTCGGCCTCGAGCCCGCGTCGGGCCGGCTCCTGCGGCGCCACCGGGTCGAGATGCGCCATCACCTGCCGCAGCAGCGCCTCGCCATAGACCGGGTCGACCGCATGCAGCTCCGGCGGCAGCGTTCCGGCATCCACCCGCCGGCCGGTCGAGCGGTCGCACAGGTCGAAATGCACGAAGCTCACGCCCAGCCTGTCGCCCGGGTCCTGCTCGCCGTGGTAGATCCGGCCGGGCCGCATCCACAGACACACGCCGGGCCGCAGCTCGATCCCGCCCGAGCTCAGCTCCATCCGCCCGCGCCCGGCCCACACCAGCCACAGGTCGAAATCGTGCAGCCGGTCGGACCAGGCCGGCTCCAGCCGCCAGCCCGGCTCGCAGCGCACCCGCCCCCTGGGCAGGCCGAAGCTCAGTCGCGTCGACGGCCAGTCGATCGGCATGCGTCTCGTCGGATGAGTGCAAATCATTCCCGCATCGCTGCATGGAACGGCTCCGATCTTGGCCCTATCTCGGCGGACGGGCAACGAGCAGGGATGGCAGCGATGGAAGCCGGGCAGCCCGCGGGCGATGTCGTCGACTCCAATCTCGGGGGAGCCTATGCCCCCGACCTCTACCGTCCGACCGGCACGGCCGAGCTGCTGCCGCACGTCGCGGCCTTCGGCGGGGCCGAGATCCGCCGCTACCGCGAACAGGGCTTCGTCGGCATCGAGCAGGTGCTCGACCAGGACGACGTGCAGGCCGGCCTGGGGGGCCTCGACGATCTCCTGGCCGGCCGCAACCCGGACTTCAACGGCGTGATGCTGGAGAAGTCGGCGGCCGACGAATCCGACACGCTGCGCGCCCGGCTCGACCGCGTCCGCAAGCTCTTCTACTACGTCAAGTACGACACCCGCCTGGATGCGCTCTCGCGCCATCCCGCCGTGCTCTCGGTGGTGCGCGCCCTGCTCGGCGGCAGGGAGCCCGTGCTGTTCCAGGACATGGCGCTGCTGAAGCCGCCGCAGATCGGCCGCGAGAAGCCCTGGCACCAGGACCACGCCTATTTCGACCTGCCGCTCGACGAGAAGGTGGTGGGGGTGTGGATCGCGCTCGACCGGGCGACGATCGAGAACGGCTGCATGCAGTTCCTGGCCGGCGGCCACCTCGCCGGGCCGCAGCTGCACTGGATGCGCCGCGACTGGCAGATCTGCGACACCCAGATGCTGGGCAAGGAATCCGTCGCCTGCCCGCTGCCGCCGGGTGGTGCGGTGTTCTTCGACAGCCTGGTGCCGCACGGCACGCCGCAGAACAGCTCGCCCGACCGCCGCCGGGCGCTGCAGTTCCACTATGTCGCCCGCGACGCCAAGCGTGTGCCGACCGAGGAGCGCCTGCGGGTCTTCGGCACCGACGGCAAGGACGTGACCTGCTGAGGCGGGACGATCGGGGAAGGCTGGACGAGATGACGAGCACGAGACGCGGCGTCCTGGCGCTGACGGCGGCATCGCTGCTGGCGGGATCGGCGACCTTCCGCCCGGCGGCGGCCGACGAGGTGCGGCTGCGCTTCACCTGGTGGGGCAATCCCGACCGCGACAAGCGGACCTTCGCGGCGATCGACGCCTACCAGGCCGCCAACCCGAACGTGCGGATCGACGGGCTGGCGCTGGGGTGGGGCGACTACTGGCCGAAGCTCGCCACCCAGACGGTCGGCGGCAACGCTCCCGACATCATCCAGATGGACTACCGCTACCTCTACGAATATGCCCGCCGCGGCGTCATCCGGCCGCTGGACGGGCTGGTCCAGCTGCCCGACTTCAGCCCGCCGGTGATCGCCGCCGGCACGGTCGACGGCAAGCTGCAGGCGGTGAGCCTCGGCGGCAGCGGCTGGGCGCTCTACTACAACATCGACCTGTTCGAGCAGCTGGGTGTGCCGGCGCCGAAATTCGGCTGGAGCTGGGCCGACTACGAGGCCACCGCCCGCCAGATCGCCAAGGCCAGCGGCGGCAAGATAGCCGGCGCCGCCGACATGGGCGGCGAGGAGGCGGTGCTCGAGGTCTGGCTGCTGGAGCGCGGCAAGTCGCTCTACGACAAGGACGGCAAGCTCGGCTTCACCCGGGCCGATGTCGAGGAGTGGTTCCGCTACTGGGAGGGCTTGCGCGCCGAGGGCGTGGTGCCGCCGCCCGACGTGACCTCGGCCGCCCTCAACGGCAACCTCACCAACGACGAGGTCGTCGACGGCAAGGCGGCGATCAGCTTCGCCGGCATCAACCAGGTCGTGGCGCTGCAGGCGCTGACCAAGGCCAGGCTCGGCATGGTGAGCCTGCCGGCCGTGCCCGGCGGCGCCCCCGGCGTCTACGTGAAGCCGTCGCAGTTCCTCACCATCGCCGGCACCAGCGGCCAGCCCGAGGCGGCGGCCGCCTTCATCGAATGGATGGTCACCGATCCCGTGGCCGTGGAGATCCTGGGCGTCGAGCGCGGCGTCCCCGGCTCGGCCGCCGCCCGCGAGCTGCTGCAGCCCGGCCTCGACCGCGAGGGCCGGATGATGGTCGACTACATGCAGAAGCTCTCCGAGGACCCGGCCGCGCTGCCGCCGCCGCCACCCAAGGGTGCGGGCGAGAACGAGGTAGCATTGAAACGCATCTATCCCCAGATCGGCTTCGGCAAGCTCGATCCCGCCACCGCCGCCAGACAGTTCTACGACCAGGCCCAGACCACGCTGGCCCGCGCCGGCTGACGATCTCTCCGCCCGCCCCGTAAGGAGCGACGGGGCGGGCGGCGAGGCCGGAGCCTGGAACCGCATATCCCCGACGCGGCGCGCGCTCCTGGACACTCCGATTGACAGCCCCGCCTTTTGGTCGGAGACCGACGCCCGAGGTAGGAGCCCGGCAGCGGCTCCGCGGGAGGCAGATCATGGCTCACACACGCTGGACGCGCCGGCGCGTCCTTTCGACGACGGCGGGGGTCGGAGCGGTGGCGCTCGGTGCCGCGCGCTCGGCGCTGGCCGCACCCTATGTGCTGAGGAAGGGCTCGAAGCTCACCTACTGGGGCGGGCTGATCTTCTCGGACGTCGCCAACAAGCTGCTGGTGGATGAGATCAACGCCTGGGGTGCCGCCAACGGCATCGAGACCGAGGTGGTGATGATCAACCAGAACGAGACCGTGCAGAAGGTCTCGGCGGCGGTCGCCTCGGGCACCCTGCCCGACGCGCTCGACCTCAGCGTCGACCTGCTGCTGCTGCTGTCGCGGCAGGACGTGTTCATGCCCGTCGACGACCTGTTCGACGCCATCGGCAAGGCACAAGGGGGCTGGTTCCCGGCCGTCGCCGCCACCACCGACACCGCCGGCAACGCCGGCGCCAAGACCGGCATCCCCTTCGGCGGCTCCGGCAACCTGATCCTCCGCCGCAACGACCTTTTGACCGAGGCCGGCATCGCCGAGGCGCCGGAGACCTGGCAGGAGCTGGCCGACCAGGCAGCCGCCGCCACCAAGCCGCCGGTGTTCGGGCTGGGCCTCGCCCTCTCCAACGTCGGCGACGGCAACGTCCAGGTCAGCGTGCTGCAGTCCTATGGCGGCCGCATCGCCGACGACGCCGGCAAAAAGGCCGCCATCAAGTCGGACGCCACCCGCACCTACCTGCAATGGCTGAAGGCCGCCTGGGACAAGGGCGTGTTCCCGCCCGGCAACACCACCTGGGACGGCGCCGGCGACAACCAGGCCTATCTGTCGGGCCAGGCCGCCTTCATCGCCAACACCGGCTCGGTGGCGATCGCCGCCAAGACCCAGGACCCGGAGCTCTACGAGGCGACCGCCTACTCGGCACTGCCGGCCGGGCCTGTGAGCACCGTCTCGCCGATCAACCTCAACCTGCGCGCCGTGCCCAGGACCAGCCAGAATCCCGACGCCGCCAAGGCGGTGATCGAGCATCTCTCCCGGCCGGAGTTCATGGGCCGCTACTACGACGCGGCGATCTACGGGCCGGTGCTGCAGGACCAGGCCAAGCTCGCGGCCTTCGACGGCAACAACCCGGTGCTGGCCGGCCTGCTCGACCTGATCCGCAAGGGCACCGCCCCCGGCTACCCCGACGTCTACAACGCGGCCTATGCCGAGGCCTACATCAACTTCGTGGTGCCGAAGATGTGCCAGCGCGTCGTCATCGACAACTGGGACTTCGACAAGGCGATGGACGAGGCGCAGGGCTCCATCCAGGCGATCTACGACAAGCACGCCTGAGCCGATGAAGGCCCACGGCGTCGCCACCGCCTGGGCGCGGCAGGTCGGGACGGGCGGGCGCCAGCCCCGCCTGTCGGCCGCCACGCAGCGGGCGCTGTTCGCCTACGGCCTCACCGTTCCGGCCACAGCGCTGCTGCTGGGCCTCGTCGCCTACCCGTTCCTCTATGCCGTCTGGGTCTCGTTCACCAGCCGGGTGATCGGCAATCCCGGCGAATGGGTCGGCCTCGCCAACTTCCGCTATCTCTTCGGCACCTCGGTGTTCCAGAGCACCATCTGGAACACCGTCGTGCTGGTAGTCGTCACCGACGCCCTCAAGCTCGCCATCGGCCTCGGCCTCGCCCTGCTGGTCCACCAGAAATTCCCCGCGCGCGGCCTGTTCCGCTCCTTTTTGATGCTGCCCTGGGCCATGCCGGCCTTCGTCGCCTATCTCACCTGGCGCGTGCTCTACCAGCCGATCGGCGGCGGCCTGAACCTCGTGCTGACCCAGACCGGCCTGTGGCCCCACATCGTCGACTGGCTGGGCCAGCGCTCGACCGCCATGCCGTCGGTGATCGCCGCCACCGTCTGGCGCGGCTTCCCGTTCTGGTTCGTCAGCATCCTGGCGGCGCTGCAGACCATCCCGTCCGAGCTCTACGACGCCGCCCGCGTCGACGGCGCCAACGCCTGGCAGCGTTTTCGGGCCGTCACCTGGCCCGGCATCCGCGCCGTCGTCATCGTCACGACGCTGTTGTCCTCGATCTGGACCGCCAACTCCTTCGAGAGCGTCTGGCTGCTGACGCAAGGCGGGCCGTCGGACGCCACCATGGTCTTCCCGGTCCTGGCCTATTTCGGCATGCAGACCCAGCGCATCGGCGAGGCCGCCGCGGTCTCCGTGGCCATGCTGCCGGTGCTGGCGATCCTGGTGTTCGCCGCCACCGCCATGATGCAGCGCGGCGACGACGAATGATCGCCACCCTCCCTGCACCCGCCAACCGCCGCCCCTTCCCCTGGGGCCGCGTCGCCACCTACGCCGCCCTGGTGGTGGCCGTGCTGCTGGTGCTGTTCCCGATCTACTGGATGCTGATCACCTCGCTGAAGCTCCCCCGCGAGATCTACCGCCAGCCCTCCTTGTGGCCGCACGTCGTCACCTGGACCAACTACCAGGTGCTGATCGAGAACAAGGGCTTCCTGCTGAACATCCGCAACAGCCTGATCGTCGCCGGCTGCGTCACCCTGATCTCGCTGTTCATCTCCTCGCTCGCCGCCTACTCGCTGGCCCGCTTCCGCTATCGCTTCCGCAGCCTGATCGGCCGGCTGATCCTGTTCGCCTACCTCACGCCGACCTCGCTCCTGTTCATCCCGCTCTCCATCCTCATGGCGCAATTGGGCCTCGGCAACTCGCTGCACGGCCTGATCCTGGTCTACCTCACCTTCTCGCTGCCGCTCAGCACCTGGCTGCTGCAGGGCTATTTCCGCAGCGTGCCGCGCGAGCTCGAGGAGCAGGGCATGATCGACGGCCTGAGCCGCATGGGTGCTCTGTTCCGCATCGTCCTGCCGCTCTCCGCCCCCGGCCTCGCCGCCGTCGCCATCTTCACCTTCACCGGCGCCTGGAACGAGCTTCTGCTCGCCCTGGTGCTCACCACCTCCGAATCCGTCCGCACCGCCCCCCTCGGCCTCAACTACCTGATCACCAGCGACGTGCTGCCCTGGGGCCCGCTGATGGCCGGCGCCGTCCTCTCCTCGGTACCCTTGATGATCCTCTACTTCGTCGCCCAGCACTTCATGGTGCAGGGCATGACCGCAGGCTCCGTGAAAGGATGAGACCTCGATGACCTCCCCCATCCGCATCGCCATCGGCCAGTTCAAGCAGCTGACCGAGCCCATGCTGCGCTTCGCCGCCCAGATCGGCGCCACCGGCGTCCAGCTCAACGCCCCCTCGCTGCCGGGCGACACCCACTGGGAGGAGAAGGACCTCGCCGCCCTCGTCGCCGGTGCGAAAAAGCACGGCCTCAAAATGGAGGCGATCGAGAACGTCCCGGTCCACTTCTACGACAAGGCCATGCTGGGCCTGCCCGGCCGCGACGAGCAGATCGAGCACTACCGCACCACCCTGCGCAACATGGGCCGCGCCGGCATCCCGATCTTGGGCTTCCACTTCATGCCCAATTCCGTGTGGCGCACCGAGCGCCTGGCCCCCGGCCGCGGCGGCGCCGGCTGCACCAAATTCGACATGTCCGAGGTCGAGGGCGTCACGGACATCACCAAGCTGAAGAGCTTCATGCCGACCACCCTCGGCCACCAGAGTGCCATGCCCGTCATCACCGACCCCGACAAGGTGATCGACGACGCGCAGATGTTCGCCAACTACAAGTACTTCATCGAGGCCGTGCTGCCCGTGGCCGAGGAAGCCGGCGTCCGCATGGCCATCCACCCCGACGATCCGCCCGTACCCATGCTCGGCGGCGTCGCCCGCATCTTCAAGAGCCCCGCCGACTTCAAGCGCGCCTGGGCCCTCAACCCGGACAGCCCCGCCTGGGGCCTCGACTTGTGCCTCGGCTGCTGCTCGGAGATGCCCGGCGGCAAGGCCAACGTCCGCGAGATGATCGAGTTCTTCGGCCCCAAGGGCCGGATCTTCTACGTCCACTTCCGCGACGTGCAGGGCACCGTCCCCAACTTCACCGAGTGCTTCATCGGCGAAGGCAACTACGACCCCGCCGAGGCCATGCTCCTCCTCGCCCGCAACGGCTTCGATGGTTTCCTGCTCGACGACCACGTCCCGCACATGGACGACGACTCCGACTGGAACCACCGCGGCCGGGCGCATGCGATCGG
>DAOLFG010000059.1:0-35638 GCA_035326425.1 Geminicoccus sp.
ACCCCATCATGCGACGATCGCCGACACATCCCGTCGATTTTGCGATCAAGCGCGAAGACAACCGTGAGCCCGGTCAGGGCTATCCATCCGACTACGAAACATCTCGGAATGAGGAGAAACGATTAGACAACCATACGCATTGCGCACGAAAAGACCTTCCTTACGGCAGAATTCTATTCGTCATCAGCCACTTCACGGAGCGCGGCCACGCATAGTTCGCACCCATGCGAAGCCCGGTAAAGCCCTCCGAAACAGGTCTTCCGGTCTCGGCGTCGAGAATGCGAATGAACATGGTATGCTCGGTCCGGTTGACCCGCGTCACGACGCCCAGCAGGGCAAGGGACGCGCCGTGCTCCTTGGCGATCCGCCCCTCGCAGCCGCCGCAGTTGCGCAATCCGTGCGGCGCCGCCTGCTCGTCCGGCGCCGGCGCATCGACGACCGTGAACTGCCCGGACTGGGCGAGCAAGTCCTTCGCCATCTGCGTCGACTCGGAGATGTAGCGCCGGTCGTGCTCGTCCGGCGGAATGATCCCCGCCCCGGCGCTCTTGTCCTCCAGCTCGAAGGCAAACACCTCGATCGACATCGGGGCCGTCTGCTGGGCCTGCGCCAATGTGCCGGCACCCATGAGCAACGTCGCCAGGACAATCGATGTGCGAATGCGCATGGTGGTCCTCCCGTCTTCGTGACGGCCATCGTACACGACTTGCCACCGTACGGATTTGCCTGTTGCTGTGCGCGGCTCGATCGCTGGAAATCCGAGGACACCTCGGATTTCTGTCCGCGCAGCGCGTCGCAACTCCGGGTGACCCGCGCCGCCATCGATGGGACTCTTCGAACATGCACCGGATCCGGCCACCTTGGGCGGTCCGGCGAGGGCATAGCGGGCATCAGGCAGCCTGCGTGCGATGGATCAGCCGGCGCATCGCCGGCGGGTCCTCGCCCTTGTGCAGGCGCACCGCCCGGGCCTCGATGGCGCCGTCGGCGGCGGTCGCGCGCTGGGCCTGGCGCAGATGGTCCAGCCAGCTGCCGACCGTGAAGGCCTCGATCCACAGCTCGGCGTCGGAGGTGTCCCGGTAGATCTGCCAGCGCAGGGCGCCGTCTCGCCGGCGCAAGTGGCCGACATCCTCCATGGCCTCGGCGAAGGCGCGGGCGTCCTGCGTGGCTATGCGATATTCCACCAGCACCATCACCGGGCCCTCTTCGGGGTCGAAATCGAAGCGCGGCTGCGGCTTCTGCCAGGCCGGCACCGGCCGGAGATCCGGCGCCTGGCCGCCGGGCAGGGTGAAGACGAGGTGCAGCAGCAGGCTGGCCAGCAGCCAGAGGCCCGAGCCGATCAAGGCACCCGGCAGGCCCACCTCGCCGGCCAGCGCACCCCAGGCCCAGCTGCCCAGCGCCATCATGCCGAACACCGCCATCTGGTAGAGCGACATCACCCGCGCCTGCACCCAGACCGCCGAGGAGAGCTGCACCGAGATGTTGAAGCTGGAGAACGAGCCGAGCCAGGCGGCACCGGCCAGCGGCAGGACGAGCAGCGCCACCGGCAGGCTCGGCATCAGGCCCAGCAAGAGTGCCGCCGCGCCGAACACGCCGCTCAGCACGGTCACCATCCACTCCGCACCCAGCCGTTGGCGCAGGGGGTGGATCAGGAAGGCGCCGCCCAGCGCACCGATGCCGAAGACGCCCAGCAGGATGCCGAACAGGGCCGGGCCGCCCTGCAGCTGCTCGCGCGCGAACAGCGGCATCAGCGCCGGCACGGCGGTGGCGCCGAAACCGAACACTGCACCGCGGACCAGCGTGCGCTGGATCGGCCGGGTCTGCCCGACATAGCGCAGCCCGGCGATGATGGCGCCGCCCACCCGCTCGCGCGGCAGCTCGGGTTCACGCACATGCCGGCGCAGCCGGATCAGCACCACCAGCAGGCCGATGCAGGAGACCGCGTTGATCAGGAACGCCGCCTGCGGCCCGGCCAGCGCCACGATCACCCCGCCCAGCGCCGGCCCCACCGAGCGGGCGAGGTTGAAGGCCACGGCGTTGATCGTGACCGCCGCCGCCAGCTCGCGCCTGGGCACCAGCTCGCGCACCACCACCTGCATCGCCGGGTTGTTGAGTGCCGCACCCATGCCGAGCGAGAAGGTGAACAGCAGCAGCAGGGTGGGGCCGGTGAGGCCGGCCCAGGTCAGCGCCGCTAGGCCGAACGAGGTCGCCAGCACCCAGATCTGCGCCACGATCAGCACGCTGCGCCGATCCCACAGGTCGGCTGCCGCACCGGCGACCAGCGACAGCAGCAGGATCGGCGCCTGGGTCGCCGCCTGCACCAGCGCCACCATGTCCGGCGACGGGTCGAGCTGGGTCATCAGCCAAGCCGCACCGACCCCCTGGATCAGCCAGCCGAAATTGGTGACGAGGTTGGCGATCCAGACCGCGCGGAACAGCCGGCGTCGCAGCGGCGCGAAGATGCCGCTGCCCTTGTCGTCCTGCGTGGCCTGTCCCATGGCCTGCGAGTTACGCTGCCCCGCGGGGCCGGGCAAGCTGGCGGCGCATCAGGCGTCGCGCTCGTCGGCCGGCCGTGCCGGCAGGGTGCCGAGCAGGCCCTGCGGCCGCAGCACCAGCACCAGCACCAGCAGGCCGAACACCGCCACCTCGCGCCATTCCGACGACAGGTAGGCGGCCGTGTAGGCCTCGCACAGCGCCACCAGCATGGCGCCCACGGCCGCCCCCGGCAGCGAGCCGATGCCGCCCAGGATCGCGGCGGTGAGCGCCTTGAGCCCGATGAGCGCGCCGGTCCTGAAGGTGACGACGCCGTACTGCCCGGCCGCGAACACGCCGGCGAGGCCGGCCAGCGCCCCGCCCAGCGCGAAGGTGCGGGCGATGGTGCCGTCGACGTCGATGCCGAGCAGCCGCGCCATGCCCTGGTCCTGCGCCGTCGCCCGCTGCATCCGTCCGAACCGGCTGCGGCGGTGCAGCCACCACAGCCAGCCGCCGACCAGCAGGGTGCCGGCGCCGACCAGCAGGTGGCCGAGGCTGACATAGACGGTGAAGCCGCCACGCTCGAGCAGGGGCCAGGTGGTGCGCTCGGCCACCAGCACGTAGCGGGTGCGCGGCCCCTGGCTCAGCCGGATCCATTCCTGCAGCGCCATGGCGAGCCCGATGGCGGCGATCATCGGCACGGTCCGCTGCGCCATGCGCAAGGGGCGGAACGCCGCCCGGTCCATGGCCCAGCCGAAGGCGGCGCCGGTGATCGCGCCGCCCAGCGCCCCCAGCGCCAGCACGACCGGGACCGCCAGGCCGGCCGCCGTGCCGGCCCAGCAGGCCACCAGCACGAAGGCGCCGACGGTGTAGAGCGGGCCGTAGGCGAAGTTGATGACGCCGGTGATGCCGTAGACCAGGGTGTAGCCGATGGCGATCAGGGCGTAGACGCAGCCGAGGCTCAGCCCGTTGACCGTCTGCTGCAGCCAGTAGAGCCCGGCACCGGCCCTGCCGCCGCCGGCATCGGGATAGGCCTCGACGCGCAGCATCTTGTAGGCCTGCTGGACGTCGTAGCGCGACAGGGTGCCGAAGCGGCTGCTCTGCACCTGGTGGATCTGCCAGGCGTCGCCGGCCTGGCCGAGCGGCAGGAACCAGCAGACGATCCAGTCGTCACCCCAGGCCAGCCGCACCCCGGTCGGGGCGTCGGCCGATCCGGCCCGGATCTCGACCCGGGGCGCCACCTCGCCCTCGACGAAGACGGGCAGCAGCTCGCGGCAGCGCCGCACCGCCTCCTCCTGCTGCGCCGCCGCCGGGGCGGAGGGCAGCAGGAGGAGCGGCAGCAGGACGAGGAGGACGGCCCGGATCAGTAGGCCTTGCCGCTCTCGGCGATGCCGGCGCGCACCTTGGCGAGGTCGGCCTTGGCGGCCTCGCGCAGCATGACCATGTCTCCGGCGCCGGCCACCAGGTTGTAGCCCTTCGCGAACAGCTCGACCGTGCCGGCGCCGCTGGAAGGCACCGTGCCCATCAGCTTGCCCGAGCGGCGGATGTTGGCCTCGGCGGTCTCGGCGAGCTTGCGCACCTCGGGATCGCTCAGCTGCTCGAGGCGGCCGATGGATCCGCCCATGTCGTTGATGCCGATGAACACCATGTCGACGCCGTCGACGGCGCCGATCTCGTGGGCCTTGGCCGCCGCATGGGCGCTCTCGATCTGGGTGATCAGCAGCAGCTCGTCATTGGCGCGAGACAGATAGTCTGTTATAAAACCATAGCGCGAGCACCGCATGGCGGGGGCGGCGTAGCCGCGGCGCCCCTTCGGGGGATAGCGGCAGGCCGCGACCACGGCCGTGGCCTCCTCGGCGGACTCGACCATCGGCACCATGATCGACTGGGCGCCGGCGTCCAGGATGCGCTTGAGGTAGACCTGATCGTTCCACGGCACGCGCACGATCACCGGGCAGCTCGCCATGGCGCAGGCACGCATCATGTGGACGGCGTCGCCGAGCGAGCCCTGGCCGTGCTCGTGGTCGATGATGGCGAAATCGTAGCCCGCCCAGGCCAGCAGCTCGGCGACGTTGCCGCTGGCGCTGCTGAGCCACACGCCATAGGCGCGCTCACCGGCGACGAGCCGTCGCTTCAACGAATTCTCCATGGACCACCCCGATCTTCCGCCTTCGAGGCGTGCAGATTAGGACCGCCGGCCGGACGGCTCAACCCCGCCGATCGCATGGCCAGCCCGGCGGCGCTGGGGTTCCCCGAAATCCCCGAAAAATCGCCGACAATTCTGGTGTGTCTTCGCTGCCAATTTACAGTGGCTGATTTACCATGCTGCATTGTCACCCGAAAGTGACGCTCGTACCCGCTGATGCTTTGGCGGCACAGCAGAGTATTGACCTGTCGCCCCGAAAATTTACACTGAGATGTGGGTGCCAGATCCTGGCTCGGCCCATGTCGTGATGGCGTCGATCGGAATCGCCGGGCCGATGCCGCGTCGGATCGTCTCCGGTCCAATATCACACAATATACGATGCGCATTCGCCGCTGCCCGAAGCAGCGAGCGCAGCAATTCGTCGACCCCGAAAACTCTTATACCGCGCAGCCGGCCGGGCATGTTCATTGCCTTCTCTTTAGACAAAAGGCCGGTCGATATGCTGATTTAGCCGGCAACCGGGAATCGGACGGCGATCGTCAGATTTAACTTTCAATGGATGGCAAGGAGTGATCTAATCACGATCATCGGCACAGCAGATGCCGGGAGGGCACGTCGAGCGCCGGGCACATCACGTCGTCAGCCACCGGGGTATGCGCATGCAGGCTGAGCAGCAGATCGATTTCGCCGCGCTGATCGAGCAGGACCGCGCCGAGCGGCAGAAGCTCGAATGGCAGGGCGGCTTCCTCGAATATCTCGAGCTGGTGAAGGAGAAGCCCGAGCTCGCCGAGCTCGCCCATCGCCGCCTCTACGACATGATCGCCGGCCCCGGCGTGCGCGACCTCGACCTCGAATCCGAGCCGCGCGCCAAGCGCGTCTTCGGCGACGAGCCGGTCAAGGTCTACGACTTCTTCAAGGACGAATTCTTCGGCATGGAGCGCACGCTCGAGAAGATCGCGCGCTATTTCCACTCGGCCGCCATGGGCGGCGAGGAGAGCCGGCAGGTCCTCTACCTGATGGGGCCGGTGGGCTCCGGCAAGAGCTCGCTGGTCGAGCGCCTGAAGCGCGGGCTCGAGGAGCTGCCGCCGATCTTCGTCATCGAGAACTGCCCGATCTACGAGCAGCCGCTGCACCTGATCCCGCGCCATCTGCGCCCGGCCTTCGAGGAGATGCTGGGCGTGCGCATCGAGGGCGACCTCTGCCCCGCCTGCCGCTGGCGCCTGAAGGAGGAGTTCAAGGGCCGCTACGAGAACGTGCCGGTGCGGACGGTCAGCTTCAGCAAGCGCGCCCGGCGCGGCATCGGCGTCGTGCCGCCGGTCGACCCCAACAACCAGGACACCTCGGTGCTGATCGGCTCGGAGGACATCTCCAAGCTCGACCGCTACTCCGAGGGCGACCCGCGCGTGCTCGAGCTGAACGGCGCCTTCAACGTCGGCAACCGCGGCATGGTGGAGTTCATCGAGGTCTTCAAGAACGAGACCGAATATCTCCACACCATGATCACCGCCACCCAGGAGAAGTTCGTTCCCGCCCCCGGCCGCCACGGCACGATCTATGTCGACAGCTGCATCGTCGCCCACAGCAACGAGGCCGAGTGGCAGAAGTTCAAGGCCGACCACACCAACGAGGCGATCCTCGACCGCATCGTCGTGGTCAAGGTGCCCTACAACCTCCGCCTCTCCGAAGAGGTGAAGATCTACCAGAAGTTCCTCAAGCGCTCGAAGTTCGAGCCCAGGATCGCGCCGCACACCCTCGAGATCGCCAGCATGTTCGCGATCCTGTCGCGCCTCGAGCCCACGCCGAAGTGCGACCTGGTCACCAAGCTCAAGATCTACAACGGCGAGGAGGTGCTGGAGAAGGGCAGGCCCAAGAAGCTCACCGTCCACGAGCTGCGCGACGACGCCAAGCGCGAGGGTCTGTTCGGCGTCAGCACCCGCTTCATCATGAAGGCGCTCGATACCGCGCTGACGCAGAACAACGGCTCGATCCACCCGATCAACGTCCGCGAGGCGATGATCGGCATGGTCAAGGAGGCCGACCTCGCCGACGACGTCCGCAAGCACCACCTCGAGTTCCTGCAGGACACGCTGCACAAGATCTACCTGGAGCTGCTGGAGAAGGACATCACCAAGGCCTTCGTCTACAGCTTCCAGGGCCAGGCCGAGACGCTGTTCCAGAACTATCTCGACCACGCCGAGGCCTACGTCACCAAGACCAGGGTCAAGGATCCCGTCACCAAGGACGAGATGCAGCCGGACGAGGCCTTCCTGAAGTCGATCGAGGAGCAGATCGCCATCATCGGGCCGGCCGCCGACGGCTTCCGCCAGGAGGTCATCGCCTATCTCTGGTCGGCGACGCGGCGCGGCGAATCGGTGTCCTACAGCTCCTACGAGCCACTGAAGGAAGCGATCGAGAAGAAGCTGATGAACTCGGTGCGCGACATCTCGCGCATCATCACCAAGGCCCGCACCCGCGACGAGCAGCAGCGCCAGAAGTACGACGCGATGGTGGAGAACCTGATCGGCCAGGGCTACAACGAGGACAGCATCGACACCATCTTGAAATATGCGTCCAACCACCTGTGGAAGGACTGAGCGCCTGACGCATGACCACTGTCTTCAGGCCCTATTCGCAATCGGACGCGCTGCGGTCGGACCGGAGTGCCGGCGACCGCAAGCGCCATCGCGAGAAGCTGCGGAAATCGATCCGCGAGAACATCGCCGACATCATCGCCGAGGAGAGCATCATCGGTCGCGAGCGCGACCGCATCATCAAGGTGCCGATACGCGGCGTTAAGGAATACCGCTTCTCCTACGGCGACAATGCCGGCGGCGTCGGCACCGGCGACGGCAAGACCGAGCCGGGGCAGGTGGTCGGCCAGACCGGCCAGAAGGGCCAGAAGCAGGGCAGCGGGCCCGGCGGCAACGACCCCGGCGTCGACTACTACGAGACCGAGATCAGCCTCGACGAGCTGGTCGACATCATGTTCGAGGATCTCGAGCTTCCCGACCTCGAGCGGAAGATCCTCAAGGAGGCCCTGTCCGAGCGGGTCGCCGAGCGCAAGGGCTACCGCAAGCAGGGCGTGCGCGTGCATCTCGACCGCAAGCGCACCGCCCGCGCCCGCATCCGCCGGCGCATCGCCACCGGCTGGGGGCCGGAGGAGGGCGGACCGGACGAGGCGGCCGCCGCGCCGGAGCCCGAGGAGCCGGCCGAGCGCTTCCCGTTCCGCAAGGAGGATCTCACCTACAAGCGCCTCGTGCTCGACACCCGCGAGGAGAGCAACGCCGTGGTGCTCTGCATCATGGACACCTCGGGCTCGATGGACCGGCTGAAGAAGTACCTGGCGCGCAGCTTCTTCTTCCTGCTCTACCAGTTCGTCTGCACCAAGTACGAGAACGTCCACCTCGTGTTCATCGGCCACCATACCCAGGCCAAGGAGGTCACCGAGCAGGAGTTCTTCCACAAGGGCGAATCCGGCGGCACGCTGATCTCCTCCGGCTACCACAAGGCGCTGGAGATCATCCGGGACCGGTTCCACCCGGCGCATTGGAACACTTATGCCTTCCACTGCTCGGACGGCGACAATTTCGACTCCGACAACGAGGAGGCGATGAAATCGGCGCGCGAGCTGTGCGAGGTCTGCAACCTGTTCGGCTATGGCGAGATCAAGCCGATGGGCTCGCACTACTACGAGAGCTCGATGCTGGAGCGATTCCGCAAGCTCGACGCCAAGAACTTCCAGTCGGTGCTGATCGAGCGCCGCGAGGACATCTGGCCCAGCTTCAAGGCTTTCATGTCGCGCGAGCGCGCGGCGGCGGGCTAGGGCGGGAGGTCCTTGGTCAGGAAGAACGAGCCGTGGCCCCTGACGAACCCCTGGAACTCGGCGAACACCCGGTAGCCATGGCGCTCGTAGAACGGCCTCGCCTGGAAGTCGTAGGTGTCGAGCAGCACCTTGCGGCAGCCGCGGGCGACGGCTTCGGCCTCGGCCGCGCGCAGCAACTCGCTGCCGACGCCCTTGCCGCGCAGCTCCTCGGCCACCCAGAGCAGCGCCACCTTCATCACGCCGCGGCCGGTCTCGCCGATGAGCCCGGCCCGCAGCCCCTCGGGCCCACGGACGAAAATCCCGATCGGCCGCAGGTCGCATGGTCCGAGGAACTGGTCGCAGAACGCGATCAGCCCCTGGCGCACGGCCTCTCGGTCGGCCGGCGCCGGCTCGTCCGTGATCTCCAGCGCGACCCCGTCCATCTGCCCCGTCCCCTGATCTTCAGGCGGCCCTGCGTGCCGCATGCGACCGCCCGGCGCAATCGCCGCACAGCCCTCGAAGCGGAATATCCTGCATGACGCATTGGACCCTTGCCGACCTCGAAGCCTGGGACACCAGGATCCAGGAGAAGGTCGCGGAGTTCGGCCTCGACTGCTATCCGCAGGAGTTCGAGGTCTGCGACCAGAACAACATGCTGGGCTACATGGCCTATCACGGCATGCCGTCGCACTACCCGCACTGGAGCTTCGGCAAGGCCTACGAGCAGACCAAGACGATGTACGACTACGGGGTCACGGGCCTGCCCTATGAGATGGTCATCAACTCCAATCCGTGTCTCGCCTACCTGATGCGGGACAACAGCCTTTGCCTGCAAGTGCTTACGATCGCTCACGTCTACGGCCACAACGATTTCTTCAAGAAAAACTTCACCTTCACCAGCGCCACCGACGCCTCGGCGACCTTGTCGGCCTTCAAGACCCGTGCCGACCGCGTGCGCCGCTATGCCGAGGATCCGTCGATCGGCGAGGACGAGGTCGAGCGCTTCCTCGATGCCGCGCATGCCCTGTCGTTCAACCGCAGCCGCAACCAGGCGATCCGCCGGATGAAGGCGGACGAGCAGCGCCAGCGCTTGGTCGATGCGGCGACGCCGCCGAGCGATCCGTTCCACCGCCTGCACCGCCGCGTCGAGCCCATCATGCCCGACCTCAAGCGGGTGCCGCTGGAGCCCGAGGACAACATCCTGGCCTTCATCCGCGACCACAGCCACGACCTCGCCGACTGGCAGCGCGACGTGCTGACCATCGTCGACGAGGAGGCCAGCTACTTCATCCCGCAGATCGAGACCAAGATCATGAACGAGGGGTGGGCCAGCTACTGGCACCACAAGATCATGAGCTCGCTGGACCTGCCCCAGGACATCCACCTGGAGTTCCTGGTCCGCCACAACCAGGTCATCTGCCCGCACCCCGGCGGCCTAAACCCCTACCATGTCGGCTACATGGTCTGGCACGACATCGAGAAGCGCTTCGGCGGGCCCGACACGCCGGAGGGCAGGGCCAAGATGTTCGAGGTGCGCGAGAGCGACCGCGACGTCGCCTTCTTGCGCCGCTTCCTCACCGAGGAGCTGTGCCGCGAGCTCGACCTCTTCACCTGGAAGCCGCGCGGCGAGCACCTCGTCGTCAACCAGATATCGGACGAGGACCATTGGGAGGAGGTCCGGCAGGCCCTGCTCAGGCAGGTCGGCATGGGCTCGTTCCCGGTGATCCGCATCAAGGACGCCGCGCACCGCGGCACCCGTGCCCTCTGCCTCGTGCACGAGCACGACGGCCGCGACCTCGACATGGGCAATGCCGAGAAGACGCTGGAGCACCTGCGCACGCTGTGGGGCCACGACGTGCTGCTCGAGACCCGCATGCGCGGCAAGGCGGCGGTGATGACCTCGACCGCCGACGGCTTCGACGCCAAGCTGGTCGGCTGACGCTTCAGCCGCGCCGCACGATCTTGACCTTGTCGCCGGGCTTCAGGCCGCGGCGGTCGAGATCGTTCAGCACGACGAAGGTGTCGCGCGCCAGGCTGTCGACCTGCATCCTGGCCGCCAGGCTGTCGATGCTGTCGCCGGCGCCGACCGTCACCACCTCGACCCGCAGGGGCTTGGCCGCCGCCTTCTCGGCGGCGGTGAGCGGCCGCACGCTCTGCAGCGTGCCGTCGAGGGCCGTGGCGTCCGAGCGGTCCAGCCCGCTCGGGTCGAGCAGCACGAAGCGCGCCATCAGCCCGCCCGAGACGGGTGCCACGGCGAAGGCCGCGGGTGTCGGACGGTCGCGGAACGCCACCTTGCCGAAGCCCACGGCACCCGTGCCCTGCGGCAGGTCGATGCGCTGCAGCCCCTGCAGCCGCTGCTTGCTGACCCATTGCTGCTGCAGGTAGGCCGCGGGGTCGCCCTGGGCCTTGCCGACATCGAACAGCAGCACCCGGCCCGAGCCGTCCTGGCCGATCACCGCCTGCGGTTGGTTGATCAGTCGGAAGCCCTCGGGCGCCGTGAACCGCATGCCGAGCTCGGGATGGGTGAAGGTGCGGCCCTCGACATAGCCCTGCGCCGGGCTGTCGCCATAGACCAGCCCGTCGATGGCGGCGAGATAGCCTTCACGCTCGAGCTTCTGGCCCGTGGCGCCGCTGGCCTCGGCCTCGGCGACCGCGCGCATCACCCGGTCGAGCGTGCGCGGATGGCTGGCCAGCCACTCGCTGGCGCCGCCGCTGGCGCCCGAGCGGCCGGCGAGCTTCTGCTGCAGCCGGTCGTTGCGCTCGAGCGCGTCCAGGAAGGTCGCCATGGCCTGCGGATCGTAGCCGGCGCGGCCGAGATAGCGCACGCCCAGCTCGTCGGCCTGGAACTCCTGCTCGCGCGAGTAGCCGGCGACCCACAGCTGGGCGCCGGCGCCGGCGAGCTGCTGGCCGATCTGGGCGCCGGTGTCGCCCAGCAGGATGGCGCCGGCGATGGTGGCGAGGCCGGCGCCGAGCTGGCCGTATTGCTGCTGCTGCATGCGCTGGGCGGTGTGGCGGGCGGTGACGTGGCCGATCTCGTGCGCCAGCACGCCCGCGACCTCGGCCTCGTTCTCGGCCAGCGCCAGCAGGCCGCGGGTGACGTAGACATAGCCGCCCGGCAGCGCGAAGGCGTTGACGATGTCGCTGTCGATCACCGTGAACGTGAACTTCAGGTCGGGCAGCTCGGAGACCGCCGCCAGCCGGTTGCCGATGCGCGAGACGTAGCGCTGCAGTGCGGCCTGGTCGTAGGCGCCGCCATACTCGGCCAGCACCTTGGGATGCTCTTGCCGGCCGAGCGCGATCTCGTCGGCCTGCGTCATCGAGGTGAACTGCCGCTCGCCGGTGGCGGGATTGACCACCGGCGTGCAGGCGGCGGCGAGCAGCGCCAGCGCCGCGACGGCGCGCCGCAGCCTCAAGGCAGCACCTCGATCTGCGCACGGCCCGACAGCTCGATCATCGGTCCCCCCAGGTAGGACAGCCAGCCCCGCAGCCGCACCCGGCGGCCGGCGAGGTCCTCCAGCTCCAGGCCGGCCCTGGCGAGCTTGCGCACATCGGCGCGCCCGATCCGGGCGGTGAAGTCCTGGCGGCGGTCATCGCCGAAATTGAGATAGAGCCGATCGCCGCCCCAGCCAACCGCCTGCACCGCACCTTCGACCAGCACGAGATCGCCGGTCGAGCCGCGCACATCGCGCGCGTCCTGCACCCGCCACCGCCGCTCCGCCCAGATGCCCAGGCGGGCGTCGCGCGCCAGCACCTCCAGCGGCAGCAGGACCGCCGCGGCCTCGTCGCCGGCGTCCGGGTCGACCAGCGCCTCGCCCTCCGCCACCCAGCGCCCGGCGAGAGGCACCCCCGCCGCGTCCGCCAGCGCCACCCGTCTGCGCCCCCAGCGGTCGACCCCGCGCTGCTCGGCGACGCTCGCCCCCTCGGGCAGCGCCGGGTCGCGCCCGGCCGGCACCACGACATCGACGACGGCCACCTCCTCGCCGTCGACCAGCCATCCGCCGCCGCCCGCCCGCTCGACGCCGGCCGGCACCGCTCCCACGGTCGAGACGCCCAGCACCACCGCCAGGCCCACGGCTTGCCGCAGCCTCCGCCAGGATGATAAGAAACCGGGACGCGCCCGTAGCTCAGTAGGATAGAGCACAGGATTCCTAATCCTGGGGTCAGGTGTTCGAATCACCTCGGGCGCGCCAATCTTTTCAATAGCTTGGCTGCTCACGACGGGCGCCGCAGCGGCTTCCTGGGTAACCCTTGGGACGACGACACCATGTCGTACCCGGTGGCTCTGCGAGCGCCGGGTGTCGGGAACAGCCGCGCCTCCGCCCTGGCGCGGATCGCGGCAATCAGCTCCGCCGTGCTCGGCTCCATCCCGTTACCCCGGTGAGAACGGCCTAGTGTCACCCCGCTAGCGTAGCAGAGCCGGGGCGCTGGTTGCACCGCGTTCGCCCGAGGGATCCTGCCGGCCGTAGGGTTCCATTCGGTGGGCCCTGACAGGGCTTTCGGACGCCGCGACCGCGCGCAGCGGTTCCTGTCCTCCGGTGTCCTGAAAGCGAAAAGGTCCGGAACGTATCCCGGTCGAGGGATCGCCGCCTTTTGCCGAGGCCAGCTGGCCTTCCGGCAGAGATGCCGGCACGGCGCGGATGTTGTGTGTCCGGCTACGGCTGTGCCGGCACGAGCTGCTCTCGCTCCTTGCGCGTTCCGTATCGAGTTCTGCCACGTGGCTTGTATACGGACAGCGCCAACGGCACGAGCAGGACTACCAGGCCACCGCCGGCATGGGCGACAAGTGAGATTCTCGTCTCGAAAAGGTCTCCGCTGGAGAGTGCCCTCGCTGCCGCCGCGCTGGCCATGTAGCCAATCGAAGCCATCTGCAGCAGCAGGATGGCGACGGCGACGACGGTCACCAGAAGTTTCACCAGAACCCAATAGTGCCGGAACAATCCCCATGCAGTACCCAAGGATTGGACAAGTCCGGTCAGCAGCGAAGCGAAACCCAACGGAACGATGACGAACCGCGCGGTTAAATCCATCGCGATATAGGCGGCAGACATCGTCTTAGCGTCCTGGCTCATCAGACCGGCGACGGCGAGTGCCAGGAAGCCGGCAATCGCACCGAGCAAGCCCACCGAAAAAGCGACGTGCGTCGAGAGCGCGAACTTGCGGGCTCGGGACGACATGGTCATCGGCCGTTACCCCTCGTGGACGCGTGCTCGGCAGGCGCGTGTTCTGGTGTGTCACCTCCAGGAATATGGCGCCCAGGCCCGTGGCCGAGGATCGTCATAACGAACAATAGCAAGGCGAAACCACCGCCAATAACGGCAGATAGCTTCACCCAGCGTGGCGCGCTGGCGCCTGCCCGGCGGTGGCGTTCGTGGCGGGGGCGGGGCATTTGAACGTCCTTTTCCGACTGCACTCCGCTTGCCTCCGGTTTCGTCGGTCACTAGAGTGAACATGATGTCCAGAAAAGGTACATCGTCCGGAAATTTGTCAATGAACACAATAGGGGAGGATGTCCAATAATGAGCACACTTGCCTGGTTTGGCCGTGAAAAGTGACGGAGATGACGAAGGGCTCGATTGATCGCCGCATTGCCCGTACCAGGGGGCTGCTACAGCACGCCTTGATGTCCTTGATCCTGAAGAAGGCTTACGAGGTGATCACTGTCGAGGATATCTGCGACACGGCCAATGTCGGTCGATCCACGTTCTATTCCCACTACACGGGCAAGGATGACTTGAAGCGAAGTAGCTTCGAGCATTTGCGTAGGCAGCTCGCCGGTCAGCAGAAGGATGCCTTGGCAGCGCCAGGAGACATCAGAAGCCGAAGTCTCGGCTTCAGCCTGAGCATGTTCGAGCATGCTCGCGACCATTTGCAGCTCTATCGGGCGTTGGTCGATGGATATGGCGGCGCTGTCGCTCTTGGGAGCATTCGCGAGATACTGTCCGATCTCGTGCGTGACGAGCTTGCCGCCACTGCCGGCGAGACGTCCGAGGACATCATCCCACCCGAGCTCGTCATCCAGTATGTCGTTGGCGCCTATATGGCTGTGCTGACTTGGTGGCTTGACGGAGGAGCCGAGCTTCCCGCTAAACAGATCGATACAATGTTTCGGCGCTTGGCGACCCAAGGCATCGTACGATCATAGTTTCAGGCATGATCGTAGCAGATCTGGCGAGCCCCGGATGCTCACGGCGACACCTGCGGACCAGCTGCTGGAATGTCATAGCGCTCCAGAATGTGCCACAGCGGGCGGCGCGACCTCGGCGTCGTCGGCTCGGGGTGACGCGCCCATATCGGAGGGCCACTCCATCCCGCGCCCCGAAAGGGCCGGTCAACTCCATAGTGTACGGTGGGGCTGCCCCTGCGGATGGGTGCGGAGCCGCGCTTCTCGGAGCGCGCCCTCGTTGCTCGTTTTGATATATTCGTGTCTTGAGACATATGAAGAGATCGTACGCGAATTGTCATTCATACTGTGAATTCTCAAGATTTGGTGATTCTCATCTTTCTCGACATATTATAAACCTGCAAGCGAAATTCGCAATCTGAAGTGTCTATGCGCCTATCGGTTCTTCATGATCGTACTTGTGCGACAACACGATTCGTGCATATGTATATGCTACTCAGTGAGGAACGCTCACCAAATAGACCGCCCGGAAGGCACCACTTCACTGATTTGGTGAATACTGCTGATCGTCCTCAACGTGCCATTGACGGCGGTCTCTGCTACGGGGGTTACGTCATGCGTCAGTGGTTCGCCGCGACGTCAGCGGCCATCGTCATGCTCTGGGGTGCCGGCACATCGGAAGCGACGCAGATCTTCGATCCCTCGGCCTCGACGTGTACAGGAACCAATTGCTCGCAGACGGTGATCGGGGGCACCGTCAACGGCTTCAACAGCTCCGCCGGTCCCTGGACGGCCTCGATCTTCGCTCCCAGCAACGGATGTCTGCGTTTGCAGGTGCTGACCCAGGCCAGCGATCTCGAGATTGTCGCGGCTTCCCCGAGTGGCGCCGTGTTTCGAAACGACGATGGCGGCGTCGCTTCATGCCCGCTGTGTCCACTGGTCAAGATCAACGGTACCCAGAACGGGTGGTATTCCGTCTCGATCAGCTCGTTCAGCGGTGCGGCGATACAGGGGAATTTCACCTTGGGCTACGGTCAATACAACAACAACAACCCGAATTGCTCGGCTCCAACGGTGCCGGTTCTCTCATCGGCGGCAGCAGCAAGCAAGCCGAGCGGTAGCAGCCCGCGGCCTACCGGCGGGCCTGGAGGACAGTAGCTCGATCCGGGCTCGCGCCTCGTAGGATTTGGGGGAGAGTGCGTAGCAGGGACTTTCGCTCCGAGCTGGAGCGTTGGCCCCTGCTGCCACTCGGCGAGGACGCTCCCGACAGCAGCGGCGCGCTGCAGGACATGCCCGATGGCGTGGAGATCGCCATCGTCGGTGCCGATGCTGGGCGAGCCGGCTTGGCCGGAAGCGCCTCGATGCGTGTGATGTGGTCCTCGCCGGCGAAGATGTGATGGGCGAGCTGGTCGGATTGCTGCGCACAGGACGCGCGCGTGGTATTGCTGGCTTTAGCCATCGCCTGTCATCCCAGGTGCTGGTCAGGGGTGGCGGTCGGTGCGTCGATACCACCGTCCTCCCATCCTGCGTTGCGGGCACTGCCGCCGATGCGCCCGATACTCAGCCGGATGCGATATGCCGGGACTGGCGAGGTGCGATGAAGCTGCGAGCGAGAAGGGCTCTCTCCGTTGCGGCGGCGATGCTGTCCGTCGTCTCGGTCGCGTTCTCATGCAGCTACGGCGATGACGAGGACGACGAGAAGGACGACGACAAAAAAGCCGAGGCGCTCGACTCCGTCCTTGCGCTGCAACGTCCTTCGGATTCCGAAGCCATCCGCCGCCCCGTCGAGCTGGGCCTCCAGGCCGCTCGGCAGGGGGCGCAGGGGGAAGCCTAGGGGGTAGAATCTCCCGCCGTCGGTACGGACCTCACCCGCCGCCGGGAAACGGCGACGACAGCATCGGACGGCCGGGATCGGGGTCGAGGATGCCGCGCCGCAGGAGAAAGTCGACCGCGCGCCGCCAGGCCTCCTCGGTGTCACCACGCAGCGAGACGGCGCCCTTCCGCAGCAGCTGGCCGGACTCGACGTCGACCAGCCAGACATGCAGCGACGAGATCAGGGTCGACATCTTCTGCACGGCCGCGATCGCGGCCATCTCCGCCTCTGCCGCGCGTGCGGGTTCGCGCCAGCAGTCGATACAGCGCCAAGCCGGCTCCGCCGCCGTCACCTCCACGGCTCGGTAGCGGCCGGAGCCTGCGAGCTGTGCCGCCAGCGCGTGCGTGACGACGGCGATGCGCTCGGGCCATTGTGGGTTGGGCGGCTCGCCGCTCGTGTCGAAGACGTCGATCGGGAAGACCGCGACCAGCGGCAGCTCGGGATCGTCGACGACCGTGCCGTCGGCCGGCCGCAAGGATAGGCACGCGACCGCGGCCAGGAAGACCACAGCCCACGGCCGAATGCCACTCCGATAGCCTCTGGTCCTCATTGCCCGGGATTCACCGGACGGCCGGCTTCCAAAGCGGCAGAATGCATCGTTGGGAGGCGCCCGGCAAGCTTTCGAGGCCCGAGAGGCCTCGGCGGGAGGGGCGATCGAGATCGTGCCCTGTGCCGTGGCCTACACCGCCCTTTCGCAAGCGGCATCGCGGGTCGCGAGCTCGGCGAGCATGGTGGCGGTGCCGGCGATCGGGAACGTCGGTGCTATGGGCGTCTCGGACAGAGCGCGCAGGCAGGTGGCAATGATTCGACGCATGTGTAGGCCCTCTCGAAGCTGGCGCCAGGATAGCCGGTCGTCGCTAACGGACGGTGAAGCCGGCGGAAGAATTCGTCCCACCCTCGGACAGGGTGGGCAGCGGACGGCCTCGGCTGCTAGGACGGTGGCGTAGGAACGAGGGGAGGGAGCCCGTTGACCTCAGCCGCCATGCCCTATCGCCGCCTCGGCAGCTCCGGCCTCACCGTGTCGCGGATCGTGCTCGGCACGATGACGTTCGGCGCCCGGACCGACGAGGACGAGGCCGGCAGGATCATCGCTTCGGCAGCCGAGGCCGGCGTGAACTTCATCGATACCGCCGACACCTATGCCGGCGGCCGGTCCGAGGAGATCACCGGCCGCGCCATCGCCGCCGACCGCCACCGCTGGGTGCTGGCCAGCAAGCTCGCCAACCCCAACGGGCCGGGCCCCAACGGCCGGGGACTGTCGCGCAAATGGATCATGCAGGAGGTCGAGACCAGCCTGAGGCGGCTCGGCACCGACTTCATCGACATCCTCTACCTGCACAAGGAGGACGCGCTGACGCCGCTCGAGGAGACGGTGCGGGCCGTGGCCGACCTGCAGCGGCGCGGCGTCATCCGCTATTTCGGTGTCTCCAACTTCCGCTCGTGGCGGATCGCCCGCATCTGCGCCATCTGCGACGCCGAGGGGATCGACCGGCCGGTGGTCGACCAGCCGCTCTACCACCTGCTCAACCGCGGCATCGAGGTCGAGGTGCTGCCGGCCTGCCGGGCGCTGGGGCTGGGCGTCGTGGCCTACAGCCCGACGGCACGCGGCGTGCTGAGCGGCAAGTACATGGCCGACGCGCCGCCGCCGGCCGACAGCCGTGCTGCGCTGCAGCGCCAGCGCATGGCCGAGACCGACTACCAGCCGCAGGCGCTGGCCGTGGCGCGGGCGGTGGCGGAGCGCGCCGCCGCCAAGGGTGTCGAGCCGGCGGCGTTCGCAACCGCCTGGGTGCTGGCCAATCCCATCGTCACCGGCGCCATTGCCGGGCCGCGGACCATGGAGCAATGGCGCAGCTACCTCGCCGCGCTCGACGTCGTGGTGGACGGCGAGGACGAGCGCCTCGTCGACGAGATGGTGCCGCCCGGCACCACGGCGGTCCACCAGTTCAACGATCCGGCCTATCCGATCGAGGGGCGGCCGAGGGGTGCCGCGTGAGCGCCGGCTTTCCGCGCTACACGCCGGCCAGCGTCGAGGCGCAGATCGATGCCGTCCTGGCCGCCTGGGGCATGCCGGAGGACAAGCGCCGGGTGACCGCCGCGATCATGCTGGAGACGGATCTGCGCGGCATCGATTCGCACGGCATCTCGATGCTCATCATGTACGAGCAGATGCACCGGGCCGGGCAGGTGCGGTTCGACGCCGAGCCCTCGATCGTCCGCCAGAGCGCCACGACGGCACTGGTCGACGGCGGCGCCGGGCTCGGCCATCCGGTCTCGGCGATGGCGATGCAGCTCGCCATCGACAAGGCGCTGGCGCACGACACCGGCGTCGTGGCGGTGCGCAACTCGCACCATTTCGGCGCCGCCGGCTGCTACGCCGACATGGCGAGCGCGCGTGGCCTCATCGGCATCGTCTCGACCACCAGCCGGGTGGTCACGGTGGTGCCGACCTTCGGCGCCGATCGCGTCCTGGGCACCAATCCCTTCGCCTTCTCGGCACGGCCGGCCAGCCAGCCGACCGTGACGCTGGACATGTCGACCAGCATCACCGCCGCCAACAAGGTCAAGGCCTATGCCTTCAAGGGCAGGGACATCCCGGCGGGCTGGGTGATCGACGCCGCGGGTGATCCCGTGACCGATTCGCCCACGGCCTATCGCCAGCTGTTCGAGACTCGGGAGGGCGGGCTCACCGCCATCGGCGGCACCGGCATGGATCTCGGCGGGCACAAGGGTTACGGCCTCGCCATCTTCGCCCAGATCCTCTCGGGCACGCTCGGCGGTGGCTCGTTCTCGCCGGTCCGCAACCGCACGCAGCAGCCCTCGGATCCCGACAATATCGGCCACTTCTTCATGGCGCTGAACCCGGCGGCGTTCCGGCCGGTCGACGCGTTCGAGGCGGACCTCGATGTCGTCGTCGAGACGCTGCGCGCCACGCCGCCGGCCGATCCGGCGCAGCCGGTGCGCATCCCGGGCGACCCCGAATGGGCCGAGCGGACGGAGCGCGGGGCCAGGGGCATCCCGATCCCCGACCCGTTGGCCGAGCGCGTGGCGGAGATCGCCGGCGCGGCCGGAGCGGCGGTTCTGCTCCAGCGCTGCTGAGCCCGGCCCCGACCGGCACGCCGTCGAGGCCCACCCGCAACACCGCGAGGCCAGCGGCCCGCCGGATCACTCTGTCATGCCGCCCGGAGGCACCGCCGGGCAGCCGGGAGGGGCGTGCCCGCTTGCCCGAGGGAATGGCCGCGCGTAGCGCAGCGGCCCCGTGGCAACAGTACTGCAGCCGAGTGTCGGGCAAGCGTTGACTCGCGGTTCGTAAGTAGCGAGAACATCGAGTGTGGTACTGGCATGATGCCGGAGAATACTACCAATAGAGGAAACGCATCGTGGCAACAATCGCCGCGAAGGCGATTTACATTGGCGGGTTGAAAATCGACGCCCTGTCGCAGGAGGCGTGGGCAGAACTATTGGTTGAAAACTACAAAGCCAACCCGGGCCGGTCGCAGCTGCCGAAATTCATGACCTCGGCCAACGGGTTCGTTCTTTCCCTGCAGGCCAGGAGCCCGGCGTTCCGGCGGCTGCTCGACCATGCCGACGGCATCGACGCCGACGGGATGCCGCTGGTGCTGGCCTCGCGCTGGTTGAGCGGCGAGTCGTTGCCCGGACGGGTGGCGACCACCGACTTCTTCCACGTCGCGGCCGGTCGTGCGGCCGAGGCCGGCATGTCGTTCTACCTTCTCGGCGGTAGCGAGGAGGACAACCGGACGGCGGTCGAGCGCGTCCGCGCCGCCTATCCGGGGCTGCGCATCGCCGGGCGGCGGAACGGCTATTTCGCCCGCGGCGAGGAGGCGGCGATCACCGACGAGATCGTCGCCGCCGGCACGGATGTGCTCTGGGTCGGCCTGGGGGTTCCACTGGAGCACGATTTCATCGTGCGCAATCGCCGGCGGCTGACCGGCGTCACGTGGATCAAGACCTGCGGCGGCCTGTTCAAGTTCCTGTCCGGCCGTGATCCGCGTGCGCCGCGCTGGATGCAGGGGCTGGGCCTCGAATGGCTGTTCCGCCTGGCGCGCGAGCCCGGGCGCCTGTTCACGCGCTACGCGTACACGAATTGTCACGCGATCTATTTGATGTACAAACATCGCAGTCCCGCGCGCGCCGTGCGGCCGTCGGCCCTGCCGGGCGAGCAGGCGACGCGGGCCTCCTGATGCCTGGCGGGCGGTCCCGCCCGGCCGGGATCGCGGAGACGATCGCATGACGGGTTGGTCGCGGCGGGCGGCCTTGCGCGGGTCTGTCGCCATGGCGGCGACGTTCGGGGCCTCGTGCGTGCCGGGCGAGGGATTCGGCCAGAAGCTGCGCGACGCCGAATGTGGCGCCGGGGCGGAGGGGCTGGCGGATCAGCCGCCGATCGCGGCGGTGGCGAGCCGGCAGGGGCGCTGGTTCGGCACCGCCGTCAAGGATCCGCTGTTCACCGACATGCCGTTCCAGCAGCTGGTGCTCGAGCAGTGCAACATGCTGGTCTGCACCTATTCGATGAAGTGGGAGTTCCTCCAGCCGCAGCCCGGCAGGTTCGATTTCCGGCTGGCCGACCGTTATGTCGACTTCGCCGAGAGGCACGGCATGCCGATTCGCGGTCATACCCTGGTCTGGGACCACGCGGTGCCCGGCTGGCTGGGCGAGGCGATCCGGCAGGACGGTCTCGCGACCCTGGAACGGCATGTGCGCGGCGTCGCCGCCCACTATGCGGGCCGGATACATTCGTGGGACGTGGTCAACGAGGCGGTGTGGCCCGCCGATGGCCGCGCCGACCGGCTGAAGGTCACGCCCCTGCTCGAGGCGATCGGTCCGTCCTACATCGACGCGGCCTTCCTGGCGGCGCGCGAGGCCGATCCGAAGGCGCTGCTCTACTACAACTGCAACCCGGCACCCTACGGCCGGCGCAACGACCGTGCGCATTTCGAGGGCGTGGTGGCACTGCTGGAGGGCCTGAAGAGCCGCGACGTGCCGGTGCAGGGGGCAGGGCTGCAGAGCCACCTGTCGGCGGCGCTCGACGACGATTTCGACGAGAAGACCCTGGCCTGGTTCTTCCAGCGCGTGACCGACCTCGGACTCGAGGCGATGGTCACCGAGCTCGACGTCACCGACAAGGGCGTGGCCGCCGATTTCGAGCTGCGCGACAGGCGCGTCGCCGCCACCTACCGCCGCTTCCTCGACGTCGCCCTGTCCTTTCCGGCGGTCAAGGGCGTGCTCGTCTGGGGCCTCACCGATCGCTATGGCG
Source organism: Geminicoccus sp. (assembly GCA_035326425.1). Classification (GTDB taxonomy): domain Bacteria; phylum Pseudomonadota; class Alphaproteobacteria; order Geminicoccales; family Geminicoccaceae; genus CALKJU01. The sequence goes on from DAOLFG010000059.1 coordinate 21,678, forward strand.
GCCTCGACCGCTGGCCGAGGCCCGATGGCTGGGCGGTGCGCGGGCTTCCCTTCGATGCCTGCATGCAGCCCAAGCCGGCGCGCGACGCCATTGTCGAGGCCTTCCTGGCCCATGATGCGAAGCGTCCCTGAAAGGACGGGGAGCGCCGGAAGATCGTTGATCTGCGGCGCCCGTCACGGGCTATACTACCTGAGATAGTTACAGGCCGAGGAGTCACTTGCGCACCGCGATAGAGACACCGACGCAGCAGGCTGTCTCCTGGCCGGGGTCGCCGGCTCTGCCCCGGCTGCGGGCCGCGCGCTGGGAATCGGCGTTCGTGGTCATCGCCACCGTCATGCTGGCGACCAACATCGCCGAGATCCTGCTTTCGCGTGGCCCCGCCGCCGGCAGCTATGCGGTACAGGTCCGTGCGTCGTTCATGCTGATCTACCTGGTCGCCGGCGTGCTGCTGCTGCGTTGGCGGTCGACGCTGCCGACCCTGCTGACCAGCGCGCCGCTGCTGCTGGCGGTGCTGGCCATGCCGGCGGCTTCGATCGCATGGTCGATCGACCGCGGCGAGAGCATCGAGCGGGTGGTCGCCATGGTCGGCACCTCGCTGTTCGGCATCTATCTGGGCCTGCGCTTCACCTTGGGGCGCATGGTCTTTCTTCTGGCGGTGGGCCTCGCGATCGCCGCGGTCCTCGGCATCGCCGTCATCTTCGCCGTGCCGTCCATCGGCATCGCTCAGGACGGACCCTGGGCGGGAACGTGGATCGGCTTCAACTTCCACAAGAACGGACTGGGTGCGGCTGCGGCGTTGGGTTGTATCCTGATCGGCTACGCCATCACCGACAGTCGCGGGAAGACGCGGCTGTTGCTCGTGGCGGCCTTCATGCTCGCGGCGGTGCTGCTGATCGGCTCATCCTCGACCACGGCGTTGATCGGCGCGGCATCGGCCGGCCTGCTGACCGGCTGGACCCGGATGGCGCAGCGGCTGCCGAGGGAGGGCCCGGTCCTCAGCCTGCTGATCGGCTTCGGCCTCGTGACAGCGGTCGTGGGCTTCGTCGGCATGGGTTTCGTCGAGGCAACGCTGAATACGCTCGGCAAGCGCTCGGATCTGTCGAGCCGCGTGCCGATCTGGGAGATCGTCTGGACCCACATCCAGCAGCGCTACTGGCTGGGCTACGGCTTCGAGGCGTTCTGGACGCCCGGAAACCCGGCCACGGGACAGATCGAGCGCGAGCTCTATTTCCTGCCGTTCTACTCGCACAACGGCCTGCTGGAGACCTGGCTCAACGGCGGCATCGTCCTGGTGGCGGCCGTGGCCGCCATGCTCGCCGCCACGATCCTGCGGGCGGCGCGGCTGGCCTTCCGCTGGCGCGATCTTCCGGTCGCGGCGTTCCCGCTGGCCTATTGCCTCTACTTCGCGACGATGAACTTCGCCGAGTCCTCGATCCTGTCGCGCAACAGCCTCACCTGGGCGCTGATGGTGGCCGTCACCACCTTCACCGCCAAATGGGCCAAGGCCAGGGCTCCCTGAAGCATGCACGTCGCCGTCTGCTGCATCACCTTCCGCCGTCCCGATGGCCTGCGCAGCCTGCTCGAAGGCTTGGCGCGCCTCGGCTTCGCGCGGGTCCCGGCCCCCAGGATCACCGTCATCGTCGTCGACAACGACGCCGCGGAGCCGATGCGCGAGGTGGTCGAGAACGTCCGTGGCGGCTTTCCATGGGGGCTCGTCTACGCCAGCGAGGCGGTGCAGGGAGTGGCCAGCGCCCGCAACCGCTGCCTCGACCTCGTGCCCGCCGATGCCGACTACATCGCCAGCATCGACGACGACGAGGTTCCGGTGCCGGGCTGGCTCGACGAGCTGCTGGCCGTCGCCCGCGAGCATGGCGCGCCGATCGTCCAGGGCCCCGTTCGTCCGGCCTTCGTCGCGAGCCCGCCCGGCTGGGTGGAGCGCGGCCGCTTCCTCGAGCTCGGGCCTTACGAGGACGGCCGTGCGCTGCATTTCGGCTATGCCGGCAACTGCCTGATCGAGGCGGCGGTCGTGCGCCGCCTCGGCCTGCGGTTCGACGAGCGGTTCAACCGCACGGGCGGCGAGGACCAGCACTTCTTCGGCACGGCCCTGAAGGCCGGGCTGCCGATCGTCACGGCGGCGGGCGCCATCGTCGACGAGACCGTGCCCCCGGGACGGGCGACCCTCCGATACCTGCTGCGCCGCCGCTTCCGGATGGGCAACACCCTGGCGATGATCGAGCGCATCGACGGCGGGCGGAGTGCCCTTGCCGCGCGGGCGCTGAAAGGCTGCGGCAGGATCGCCGTCGGGATCGGCCAGTGCGTGCTGCTGGCCCCGCGCGGGCTCGCCGGCCTGGCGACGGGCCTGTGCAACATGGCCTGGGGAACCGGGGCGCTGGTCGGCCTGCTCGGGCTGCGCTACCGGGAATATTAGAGAAAGCCCAGCGCATATCGGAGTGTGGCTTTCGTGCGCTAGACGGCGAGTTAAGACAGGCGCAACCTCGATGCGCTAATATAGTGTCGCGCTGGTGATCCTGGTCGCCTTTCGCGAGAGGGGTGCACGGCCGCGGCGGACGGGAATGACGAAGCGCGGAGGGATGGCGATGCCTGTCCGATTGGGCCGGGTCATGGCGGGGCCCGTCTTCGACATCGACATCCGGTAGCGGGCGCGGCCGCGCCATGCGCCTCAAATCCGTTGCGGTCCGTGTCCTGGCGAAGGCCGCGAGGCTGCCGCCGTTGCGCCGGGCGATGCGGGCGCTCTACCGTCGGCGCACGGCCGTCGTCTTCTATCATGGCGTCTGGACCAGCGGGGCAGGGCAGACGGCCCGCTTCGGCGGCCTGGAGATCGATGCCCTGGCCCGGGACCTGCGGCTGCTCGCTAGGTATTTCCGCTTCGTTCCCCTCGACGAGGTGCTGCGACTGAACAACAGCGGCACCATGCCCGGCGACCCGGTGATGGCGGTGACGTTCGACGACGGCCACGACATGGCCCGCAGCGGCGCCGTCGACCTCCTGGACGAGTTCCGTATCCCGGCGACCCTGTTCGTGATGCCGTGCTGCGTCGGCAACCGGCATCTGATGTGGATGCACAAGTTCTTCGCGATCCTCGAGGAACGCGGCGCCGAGCGGTTCGTCGCCGCCTACAACCGCGTCGCCGGCAAGGTCGGGCTCGGCCCGATCGGTTCGGCCGGACAGCTGCCGTGCGCGGCCAAGGCCTGGCCGATGCGCCTGAAGGACGAGCTCGCCCAGGCGATCTACGACGGCTGCGACATGCCGCCGGTCGGCGACTATCTCGACCGGTATCGGCCCTACGTCACATGGGAGCAGCTGCAGGCGTGGCGCGATCGCGGCCACGCGGTCGGGCTGCATACCGCCACGCATCCCTTCTGCTCCATGCTCGGGCGGACCGAGCTCGAGGAAGAGGTCGTGGTGCCGGCGTGGCAGCTGCGCCGCCGCCTGTCGTTGCCGACGCTGCCGTTCGCCTATCCGTTCGGTGACCGGATCGCATCGCCCGGGACAGCGAGCGCGATCGCGATGCGGGCCGGCCTCAGCTGCATGCTGGGTGTCGATGGCCTGAGCCGGCCTCGCACCAGCCCGATGGCGCTGGAGCGCATCGATGCCGAGGCCGGGCTCGACCTCCACCTGTTCGCCAAGCCCGTGCGCTCGGCCGTGCTCGACGGCGTCGGCCGCCGCCTGGTGTCGGCCTTTGCCGGAACGGTTCCTAAACCTTCGGCGCGCTATGTCCTGTCGCGTTGAGAAGGGATCGCGGCCGGACCGGCAGATGGTGAACTTCTACGCTTCCTCCGAATATCTCGAGGTGGTCGCGGAGACCTATTTCCGTGGACGCCGCGCCGACGTCGAGGATGTCCGGATCGGCGACGATGTCCTGAGGCTCCTGGTGGTCGACGGCCGGCGCGTCGTCACCGCCGTGGACTTCCTCGACTATCATGCGCCGCTGCCGGGCACCCAGCAGCGTGGCACCGCCCGACGCTCCGGCTACGCTCCTTCGGTCGCCCGCCGGACCATCGAGGCCGCCGAATGGGACGCCGGGCGGTTCGCCGGCTTCGAGCCGGCCCCCTTCGTCGACTGGTCGCGGTTCGCCAGCTTCGAGGGCTATTGCGATTTCCTGAAGGCGCGAAGCAAGGGCCTGTACAAGGAATACGAGCGTCGTCGCCGGCGATTGACCGAGACGCTGGGTGCGGTCGACTTCCGGATGGACGACGACCGCCCCGACGTGCTCGAGCTGGCGAGGCGGTGGAAGACCAGGCAGCTCCTCGATACCGGCGCCAGGAACTACTTCCGCGACCCGAGAAACAGCGAATATTTCGAGCGGCTGCGCCGCAAGGGCCTCCTGACCGCCTCGACCCTGCGCGCCGGCGACCGGCTGCTGTCGGTCTGGATGGGCTTCGTCTACCGTGGCGTCTGGTCCGGCTGGGTGTTCGCCTACGACCACGACCCGGCGCTGCGCAAGTTCTCGCTCGGGCACCAGCTGCTGCGCTCGATGCTGGAGCAGGGCTTCCGCCTCGGCCACCGCGAGTTCGACTTCTCGATCGGCAACGAGGACTACAAGTGGTTCTATGCCACGCATGCGCGGATCCTCGGACCGATCGGGACGCCGCCGCTGCGCCAGCGGCTCATGGCCCGCGCCAGGCACGACGCCAGGCGCGCGTTGCAGCGCTGGCCGCGGCTGCTGTCGATGGCGGTGGCGTTGAAGAGGAAGCTGCGATGAGCGTCCCCGGGCATGCCGCCGGCACGGCGCCGCCGGATGCCGGGACGACCGGCTGGCGCAGGCTGAGGGCGACGATGGCGCGATCGGCGTCGACGCTGCTGCTGCCGCTGGCGCAGCGCGTCGCGCGCGATCGCATCGGCGGCCAGACCGTGGACGACGCCCTGCTCGTGGCCCGCCGGCTGGCGGACGAGGGCATGGCCTGTACGCTGGGCTTCTGGGACACGCCCGACTGCACCCATCGCCAGGTGGCCGACATCCATCTCGAAGCGGTCGAGCGCCTGGCGGCCCTGCGGCCCGAAGGCTATGTCTCGATCAAGCCGCCGGCGCTGGGCTTCGATGCCGGCCTCGCCGATGCGCTGGCGCAGGCCGCTGCCCGGAACGGCGTCCGGCTGCATGCCGACTCGCACGGGCCCGAGACAGCCGAGCCGGCGTGCGCGATGATCGAGGCCATGGCCGGCCGGCATCGGGGCCTGTCGCTCGGCACGACCCTGCCGGGCCGCTGGTCGCGGAGCCTCGCCGATGGCGACCGGGCGATCGGCCGGGGCCTGGCGGTTCGGGTCGTCAAGGGGCAGTGGCCCGATCCGACCGACCCGCGGCGCGATCCGGCGGCCGGCTTTCTCGACGTCGTCGACAGGTTGGCCGGACGGGCCCGTCACGTGGCCGTGGCGAGCCACGACCTCGAGGTCGTGGCCGCGGCGGTCGGGCGCCTGCGCGCCGCCGGCACGTCCTGCGAGATCGAGCTGATCCACGCCGTCCCCATGGCGCCGGTGCTCCGCTGGGCCCGGGCGAACGCGGTCGCCGTCCGCATCTACATCCCCTTCGGCAAGGGGTTCATGCCCAACATCGTCGGCCTGCTGCGCCGCGATCCGGCGCTGGCGTGGCGGATCGTCAGGGGGCTGGCTGTCGGCGACAGGGGAGCCTAGGCGGGAAGGGCCGCGAGGCGGTTCGCCGCCGCCTCGGCCGGCTGGCGCTCGATCCTGTCGGCGAGGGCCGCCAGGCGCGCGCGGCGGCGTGCCATCTCGGGCGTGCCCTTCACGCCGACCGCCGCCAGCATCTCCTCGTAGCGATAGACCCAGTCGTGCATGCGCAGGGCATTGGCCATGTTCCTCGACCGGATGCGTTGCGTGCGCTCGGGATCGGCGTCCAGGAGACGGATGGTCTCGGCGATGTCGGGGGCGTGGAAGGGCACCTCGATGACCGCGTCGGGCCAGGGCAGCATCCGCTCGAACGCCGGCGTCCTCGGCGGCTGGCCGAGCAGGACGGCACCGCCGGCCACGCCCTCGAAGAAGCGATAGCCGACCTCCTGCTGGCCCGAGGTCAGGTCCGGCCGGTCGATCTTGGCATGGTTGGCGATGAAATAGCGGCTGCTCCTGATGATGTTCGCCAGGAGTAGGCGGTGGCCGGCGTGGTCGCCGACCCTGAGCGGCGGAAGCAGCGTGTCGTGGTAGTAGAACAGCCCCTCTGCGCGCGCGAGGTCCGTCAGCGCCTCGTGCGTCACCGGCGAGCGGCGCCCGATGTAGCAGACGTCGATGCCGCGTGGCCGTCCGATCGGCGTGCAGGCCTCGATGGCATCGACGGCCGGATGGAGGTGGCTGCAGGGTGCGCCGGCGAGCTCGGCCATCCGCTCGGCGCCGTGGTCGACGCCGATGAAGACATGGTCGAAGATGCCATAGAGCTCGAGCAGCTTGTTGCTCTCGACGAGATCCTTGGGCCAGATCTCGGCGAGAAAGCAGATCGCCTTGCCGCAGCGCCGGCGCCATTCGCGGATCTGGTGGACCGTCGCCACCTGGCGGTAGCTGTCGAGGACGGCGATCATCAGCTCGTAGTCGTGCGCGGGCTCCGGGATGCGCGGGCGCAGGATCCGCCGCGCCAGCCCCGCCGGCACGCCGCCCCGGCGTGCCGCCTTGTAGAGCCGGCCCGGCATGATGACCGGACGATCGGGAGCCAGGATGTCGACGCCGTCGATCGAGCAGAGCAGGTCCTCGAGCTGATAGAGGCAGGCATTGGCGACGTCGTCGCGAAGTCTTCGCTGCGAGACCAGGAGGATGCGGCTCGCCGTGCGCATCGGGTCGACGTCAGTCTCGATGGCATCCATTCTCGACGGCTCCATGGAACTCGAGCCGCGGCGACGCGGCGATGACGGATCGGGCGAGGCTGCCGAGCGGGCCATCAGGGCCCGACGCCGGGGCGGAGGGGGCGGATCACGCCCGAGGCCAGGCGGGCGCCGCGGGCGAGGACAGCGCGCAGGCCGGCGACATCGAGCGAGGCGATGATCAGCAGATAGGCGAGACCGCCAGCGGCGGCGTGCAGCAGGACCGGCAGTGGGGCGGTGATGTGGCGCACCGGCCAGAGGAAGGCGGCCAGGACGGCGCAGCCGAGCGCGATCTTCGCCATTCCGGCCAGAGGCGTCGGCATCGGCAGCAGCCGGCGGCCGACATGCAGGCTGGCCACCAGGATGAAGGCGTAGGCCACGACGGTGGCCATGGCCGCACCCACGAGGCCCATCCGCGGAACGAGCGCCAGGGTCAGCACGACGTTCAGCAGCGCCCCGAGGCCCACGATCCAGGTCTCCCGCAGCGGCTTCTTCGGCAGCGAGAAGGAGAAGGCGAGATAGAGCGTCTGATAGCCGGCGAGCAGCGTGCCGACCGCGATCCACGGCATCAGCTCGGCGGCGCTGGCGCGGAACGCCTCGCCCAAGAGCACCGCCGCGATCGCCGGCGCCAGCAGGATGCAACCGACGGTGGCCGGCATCGCCACGCCCAGCATGAGCTCGGCCTGCCGCAGCATCAGGGGTCTCGCCTCGGCCGGGCCGCGCGCCTCGAAGGTCCGCATGACGATCGGGTTGCCGGCCATCGCCACCACGGTCATCAGCACGTACAGGCTGCGCATCGTCAGGTCGTAGGGCGCGGCGTAGAGGCCTGCCGCCTCGACACCGAGCAGCAGGCCGATGATGTAGCGGTCGGAGGCATGGATGACGGCGCCCAGGCCGCTGGTGAGCGCTGCCGGCAGCCCGTAGACGGCGAGCTCGCGCATAATCGATCGCCGGAGCTCGGCGCGGCGCAGCGACTGCCGGATGCCGCGCGCGCAGATCGCCAGGATGCCGAGATGGCCGGCCACCACGCCGACCAGCAGCCCGGTCGCGCCCCAGCCGGCGAACACCAGCGCCAGGCCGATCAGCGTGGTCGCGATCGCCCGCAGCAGCGCCAGCTGGACGTAGCGCATGGCGAGGCTCTGCATCTGCAGCGATGCCAGCACCAGCTCGGCCGGGCTCATCGCCAGGAAGATCACCACCCCCATCACCAGCACGAGCCGGGTCTCGCCGGGGGCGAGCCAGGGAAGTGCGGCTGCGGCACCGGCCAGCACGATCGCCGCCATCGCGCCATAGGCGACGGCGATGTGGGTGATGACGACCGGCTCGCGCCCCTGATAGGCCGGCAGGAACCGCGACTGCGCGAACACCAGCCACTGTGCCAGGATCGCATAGGCGGTCAGCGCCGCCGACAGCACCAGCGCGTAGACGCCGTATGCGTCGGGCGACAGCAGCCGGGTGTAGATCGCCACCGACAGCAGCGCGATGGCGGACGCCCCGAATCGGCCGACGAAGTAGATGAAGCCGTGTTTCAGCATGGGATCGCGGCCGGCCTGCGGTGTCAGCCGCGCTGCGGGGCCAGCGGCAGGCCGCGGAAGAAGGCGTAGGCCAGCCGCCACTGGAGAATGCTGTCGGGATAGCGCCACGCGCCGACGGCGACGTAGCCCAGGAAGCGCATGAACTGCCCCAGTCCGAGCTCGCTCCTGGCCGCCGCCCAGTGCAGGTGGCTCTCGGCGTTGCGGCGCAGGCGCCTCAGCTCCCGCTCGCCGAAGCGCTGGCGGAGCGTCGGCGCCCCGAAGATCGCCTCGACGGCGGCGAGGTTCGGCCGCAGCGGCGAGCCCGACAGCGAGTTGTTGGCGCCGCAGGCGCGCATCCGGTATTTCATGGCGACGAGATCCGGCATGGCCAGGAAGTCGCCGAGCGCCGCCAGCCGGCACCAGAACTCCCAGTCCTCGGCGAAGGCGAGCGCCGGGTCGTAGCCGCCGATGCGGCGGGCGGCTTCGGTGCGGACGCAGATCGCTCCGCCATTGACGATGAAATTGCGCCGCAGCAGGTGCCGCAGCGTGTCGGCGGCCGGCAGCACCTTGATCGAGGCCGGCGCCACCTTCGAGAGCAGCTCGTCGTTCTCGCCGATCTTGATATGATGGCCGAAGCAGGCGACGCTGGCAGGAGCGGCCGCCAGCGCCGCCACCATCCGTTCCAGCGTGTCGGGCATCAGCAGGTCGTCGGCATCGAGGAAGACGATGCAGGGCGCGCTGCAGGTCGCCAGGCCGAGGTTGCGGGCCGCGCTGACGCCGATGCCCGGCGTCGTGATCAGGCGCAGGCGGCGGTCGTCGACAGCCTCCACGATCGCGGCGGTGCCGTCGCTCGAGCCGTCGTCGACCACGATCATCTCGAGGTCGCCGAGCGACTGCCCGAGCACGCTGGCGACGGTGCCGCCGATATAGCGCACCATGTTTCGGACCGGCGTCACCACCGACACGGCGGCCGTCATCGGTCGACGGCTCCGGGGTCGACGGCTCCGGGCCGCGGCGTCGCTCGCCTGCGCAGATCGCCGCTCGTCATCGTGCCTGCGATCCCGCTGTCACCAGTCCAGGTCCGTGGCGTAGCCGGCGCGGACGAGCGCCTCGCCGGCGATCGCCTTGAACCGCCGTCGCCGGCCGGCCGACCAGTCGCCCTGCCAGCGGCCCACCGGCCGGAACGTGGCGGGCCTGTCCTGGGGCCGCAGCCAGTGTCGGCCTTCGTCGTCGGCCATCTCCGACGATCCGCGCACCGGCAGCCGGGCCAGCGCGGCGAAGTCGTAGCGCGCGGGATCGAGCCCGGCATGGAGCAGCACGACGCGCATCGTCTCCTCGGGATGCTCGACCAGCCGCTCGTAGCGGACGATGCCGGTCCTGGGATGGGCGTGCGGGCCGCCGGCCTCGAAGGTCAGGATCGCCTCGGTACCGTGACGCCATTCCCAGGCGAGCTGGCCGAAGCTCTTGCTCCGCAGGCGCCCGGTGCCGAAGGTCCTCAGGCTGGACTGGATGACATCGCGGCCATCGCGCAGGCAGAGCAGCAGGACGTCGTCGGGAAAGACATGCCGGAACAGGTTGATCGCCTGCACGTGCGGGCTCTTCAGCACCATCCGGCGCTCGCCCGAGCGGCGCTGCAGGTCCGCCATCCAGGCGGAGGCCAGGTAGCCCAGCGGCTCGTAGCGTTCGATCACCTCGCGATTGAGGCGGAACATCGAGACCAGCTCGTTCTCGAGTGCGCTGGCTCCCGGCGTCACGTAGAGCAGCGGGAATTCCCAGAGATGCCCCGGATTGAGGTGGACGTCGGGGTGCAGCGCCAGGGCGTCGGCAAGGAAGTTGGTGCCGGAGCGCGGCAGCACGCCGTGGATGAAGATCGCCGGCCGGCGCGCCGCGCCGCGCACCACCTCGGCGATCTCGGCCAGCCTCGCCGCCTGCCGGGGCGTCAGCGGCACCAGGAAGTCCTCGGGTCGCGACACCCGCAGGCCGAGCAGGCGCCTCGCATAGCGCGGCAGCTGGCCGAGCCGCAGGAAGGCCAGCAGCTCGCGCAGCCTGGCCGAGGTGCCCGCAGCCGGGACATAGCCCTCGGAATCGGCCGGATGGGCCGTTGCCATCGGCGAGCCGCCGGGCCGTGGGGCGCCGACGACCTTACTCACCATAGTACCGCTTGACCGCCTGGTAGCCGTAGCCGGCGTCGTACTCGCCATAGGCCGAGGGGTCGATCATGTTGAGCACGGCTCCGGCCGGCGAGGCGCCGTCGAGGTTGAGCCGGCGCACCGCCTCGCGCGCCTTGGCGCGCTGGGTCGAGCGCCACCGGACGACGAACACCGTCTGCTCGACCAGCGGTTGCAGGCAGCGCGTGTCCGCCACCGCCAGGACCGGCGCGGAATCGATCAGCACGGTATCGTAGACCCTGGTGAGCACCGAGACCATCGTCCGCATCTGCCGCGACAGGAACAGGTCCGGCGGGTGGTCGGCCATCGAGCCGGCGGCGATGAAGTGCAGCCTGGACTGCTCGTCGCGCTGGATGATCCGGTCGAGCTCGGCTCCGCCGGTCAGGTGATCGACCAGGCCCGGTCCCTCGCGGCCGCGCAGCACCTGGTGGACCGAGGAGCGGCGCAGGTCGCAGTCGATCAGCACGACCGAGCGGCCGGCGCCGGCGAGGAAGCGGCCGAAGGCGCAGGCCAGCGAGGTCTTGCCCTCGTCGGGCAGGGTGGAGGTGAACAGCACGGACCGGTGCGCCATCAGCGAGACGTGCAGCTGCCGGATCGCCTCGGCGAAGCTGGAGTTCGGCCCCATGACGATCCAGTCGGCGGGCGAATGCTGCCGCCGCAGTCCCTTGACCAGCGGCACCACCTCGAGCACCGGCATGTCGAGGTCCCTGGAGACCTGGTCGGCCGTCTGGAAGGTCTCGTCGAGCGCCTGCAGCACATAGGCGAGCGAGACGCCGCCGAAGGCCGAGGCCAGCAGCGCCAGGGCCATGAACAGCTTCTTGTTGGGAAAGGACGGCGAGTCCGGCACGGCGGCGCGCGACAGGATCTTGGCGTCGGCCTGCTGGATGCCTTCCTGCTGGGCGGTCTCCTGCTGGCGGGCCAGCAGGCTCTCCAGCAGGACGCGGCTGGCCTCGACCTCGCGCTCCATCGTCCGCAGCTCGACAGCCTTGGCGTTGTTCTGGGCCACCCGGCCCGTGAGCTGGTCGACCGAGGCCTGGATCGAGGCCTCGCGCTGGCGGGCGGCCTCGGCCTCGTTGCGCATGCCGGCGGTGATGTTGCGCGTCTCGCCGGCGATGCTCGCACGCACGTCCTGGAGCTTGGCCCGGGCGTTGACCAGCCTCGGATGCATCGGCCCCAGCTCGGAGCTCAGCTCGACGACCTCCCGGCTGAGCTCGGCCTCCTGTACCCGCAGGCTCTTGACGACCTCGGATTCCAGCCCGCCGAAGCCGACCGAGCTGCCGTTGGTCCGCCGGGCTTGCTGCAGCCTGGATTCCGCCGACTGGCGCTCGACCCGGGCGGCCACGAGCTGGGTGGCCAGCTCCGCCATCTCCTGGGTCTGCAACGGCAGGTCCCGGCCGGCGATCAGGCCGTTGCGCGCCCGGAACTCCTCGACCGCGCGCTCCTTCTGCTCGACCTCGGCGCGGAGCTGCGCGATGCGGTCGCCCAGCCATTCGCCGGCGCGCCTCGTGGCGTCGCTCTTGGTTCCCAGGAGCGAGCCGATATAGGTCTCGGCGACCGCGTTGGCGACGGCGGCGGCGGTCACCGGGTCGCTCGAGCTGAAGCGGATCTCGATCGCCGGCGACTTGCCGACCTGGCGGACGTCGAGCCCGGAGAGATAGGCGTCGACGATGTCCTTTTGCACCCGCGTCGCGGCACCCTCGTCGGTCATCGCCGCGGCACCGTCGTCGCTGCGATGCAGCAGCTCGTGGGCATGGGCGGCGAAATCGGCCGGCAAATAGCGGATCAGCGCATTCCAGTTGAATCCATCATCATTATTTGAAAGCTGTGGGTTGAATTCGGGATCATTGTCGAGCTTCAGTCGCCGGACCACCTCGCCGGCCAGCTCGCGCGACCGCAGGCGCTCGATCTCGCCCTCGATCGCCTCCGGCTCGGTGGTGAGGTTGGCAAGTATTTCGTCGGACTGGACGACCTTCATGTGGCGCGAGTCCAGCATGACCGTGCTGGAAGCCTTGTAGATCGTCGGAAGTGCCCGGATAGCCAGGTAACCGATGAGACTGCCGACCAGGATCGTGAAGAATATCGGGCGACGTCCACGCCACAGCTTCAGCAGGATCTCGCGCAGCTCGATCTTCTGCTCGGCCAGACCGTTACCCCATGCCAAATTGCTCTGTGGATGAACGTCCAAACCGAAGGGCTCCTCGAAGCAGTCCCGAACATATCCATATCACAGGAAGGCTACGCCATTACAGCTTGCCACATGGAATCGAGCGTACCGGAGAAAGCCCTGGTGCGCAACGGCAGCTCGGCGCCGCCGCCGGCGATCGGCCGCCCGCTGTCGCTTCCGTGCAAGTCCCGGCAAGAATAGATCGGCCGTCAACCGGCAAAGCCGCCGTCGTCGAGGAATCGCTGCTCCTCGGGCGTGGTCTCGCGGCCGAGGATTCTGTTGCGGTGCGGGAAGCGGCCGAAGCGGGCGACGATGTCGTGATGGCCGCGGGCATGCGCCTCGTTCTCCGCATCCAGCAGACCGAACAGCTCGACGGCACGGCGCTGGTCGGACAGGTCCTCCGAGTGGCTGAACGGCAGGTAGAGAAAGAGCCGCAGGTCGGGATCGACCGAGCGGTCGTGTCCCTCGGCCAGCGCCCGACCGGCGATCTCGCGCGCCAGCGGGTCGGTGGCATACATCCGCGGCGTGCCGCGGAAGGCGTTGCGCGGCAGCTGGTCGAGCAGCAGCACGAGGGCGAGGGCGCCCTCCGCCGTCTCGGCCCAGCCGTCGAGCTCGCGCCGCGCCGCCGCCTCGTGCCGGGCCAGGAATCGCTCGCGGAAACGGCGGTCGAAGGCGTCGTCCTTGGCGAACCAGCGATCGGCGCCGGCCTCGCGCCAGAGGGCCAGCAGCTCGGCAATGGCGTTCCTGTCGTGTTCTGTCATGCTCGACCTCCTCGAATCGCCGCCAGGGAGTGCCGGCGGCAGCCGTTGGTCAAGCCCGCTGGCCGGCGGCAGCGATCGCCGATAGCCTGCGCCGACGCAGCCGGGAGACGACGCCATGACCCTGGACCGCCACGACAACAGCCGCGTCATCCGCGCCGCCCGCGGTGCGGAGCGCACCGCCGGAAGCTGGCAGACCGAGGCGGCGCTGCGCATGCTGATGAACAATCTCGATCCCGAGGTCGCCGAGGCGCCCGAGGAGCTCGTGGTCTATGGCGGCATCGGCCGGGCGGCGCGCGACTGGAAGTGCTACGACACCATCGTCGCCACCCTGCGGCGCCTGGGCGACGACGAGACCCTGCTGGTGCAGTCCGGCAAGCCCGTGGGCGTGTTCCGCACCCATCCCGACGCTCCGCGCGTGCTGATCGCCAACTCCAACCTCGTGGCGCACTGGGCGACCTGGGAGCATTTCCACGAGCTCGATCGCGCCGGCCTGATGATGTACGGCCAGATGACCGCCGGCTCGTGGATCTACATCGGCA
>DAOLFG010000060.1:0-35291 GCA_035326425.1 Geminicoccus sp.
CGCAGGCGAGGAGGGCAAGGCGCCCGGAGCGCAGCGGGCTCGAAGCCCGTGAGCACCGGACGACGACGCCCGACGAAGCCTGCGGCCGCCCGGCCTGGGCGTCGCCGCCTTGCCCGGGGAGAGGGGGGACCTGTACTCTCGCCGCCATGACGGCGGCGAAGGATGTCATGGCCGAGCTCGAACCCTGGCTGAAGGAACGCGGCATCACCGAGGTCGAGTGCGTCGTCGCCGACATCAACGGCATCGCCCGCGGCAAGATCCTGCCGGGCTACAAGTTCCTGCGCACCCTGTCGGACGGCCTCAGGCTGCCGGAGAGCATCTTCATCCAGACCGTGACCGGCGACTATCCGGAGGAGGACGTGATCGACCCGGTCGATCGCGACATCCGCCTGCAGCCCGATCCCGACACCATCCGCCTGGTGCCCTGGTACGAGGAGGCGACCGCCCAGGTCATCGCCGACTGCTTCCACCACAACGGCTCGCCAGTCGAGATCTCGTCGCGCCACGTGCTGCGGCGCGTGCTCGGGCTCTATGCCGCGAAGGGCTGGAAGCCGGTGGTGAGCCCGGAGCTGGAGTTCTACCTCACCAAGATCAACGAGGATCCGGACTACCCGCTGCAGCCGCCGATCGGCCGCTCGCGGCGGGCCGAGACCGGCCGGTCGTCCTACGGCATCGAGGCCGCCAACGAGTTCGACCCGGTGTTCGAGGACGTCTACGACTGGTGCGAGGCCCAGGAGATCGACGTCGACACCCTGACCCACGAGGCCGGCGCCGGCCAGATGGAGATCAACTTCAACCATGGCGAGCCGCTGGCGCTGGCCGACCAGGCCTTCCTGTTCAAGCGCACCCTGCGGCAGGCGGCGCTGAAGCACGGCATCTACGCCACCTTCATGGCCAAGCCCATGGAGGGCGAGCCCGGCAGCTCGATGCACATCCACCAGAGCGTCTACGACTCCAGCGGCCGCAACCTGTTCGCCGGCGAGGGCGAGCCGTTCTCGCCGTTCTTCCTCAGCTTCATCGCCGGGCTGCAGAAATACCTGCCGGCGGCGATGCCGCTGCTGGCGCCCAACGTCAACTCGTTCCGCCGGCTCCGCCGCTACTCCACCGCCCCCATCAACACCCACTGGGCGGTCGAGAACCGCACCGTCGGCCTGCGGGTGCCGGAATCCGGGCCCGACGCCCGGCGGATCGAGAACCGCGTCGCCGGGGCGGACGCCAACCCCTACCTCGCCATCGCCGCCACGCTGGCCTGCGGCTATCTCGGCGTGACCCAGGAGCTCGAGCCCACCGACCCGATCAAGGGCTCGGCCTACCGGCTGGCGCAGACCCTGCCGCAGCAGATGCCCGACGCGCTGAAGAAGCTCACCGCCTCGGCCGCCCTGCGCGACTGCCTGGGCGAGGATTTCGTCGAGGTGATGCTGGCGGTGAAGCAGGCCGAGCACGAGGCCTACCAGAACGTCATCAGCTCGTGGGAGCGCGAGCACCTGCTCCTGAACGTCTGAGGGCGCCCCCTCGCGGGGACGCCCTCGCCTGTCGGTGCGGCGGCGGTCCGGCCGGCGCCGGCTCAGTGCTGGTCGGACCAGACCCGGCGCTTGTAGGCGTAGAGGATGCAGCTCAGGATCACCAGGAACAGCACCACCTTGATGCCGGTCTGCTTGCGCTCCTCGAGCTTGGGCTCGGCCACCCACATCAGGAACTGGGTGACGTCCGAGGCGGTCTGGCTGAGCGTGGCGCTGGTGCCGTCGGTGTACTCGACGATGTCGTCCGCCAGCGGCGCCGGCATGGCGATCAGGTGGCCGGGAAAGAAGGCGTTGTAGTTCATGCCGTCCGGCACGGTCAGGTCGGCCGGCGCCTCGTGGTAGCCGGTGAGCAGGGCGTAGAGATAGTCCGGCCCGTGCTCGCGCGCCTTGGCGATCAGCGACAGGTCGGGCGGGAAGGCGCCGCCGTTGGCGGCCCGCGCCGCCTGCTCGTTGGCGAACGGCCCGGGCTTGCGGTCGGACGGCCGGCCAGGCCGCTCGAACATCTCGCCCTGGTCGTTGGGCCCGTCGATCACCGTGTACTGGGCGGCGATCGCCTTCACCTCCTCCTCGTTGAACCCGATGTCCTGGAGGTTGCGGAAGGAGAGGTAGTGGGCGCTGTGGCAGGCTTGGCAGACGCCCTGGTAGACCTGGAAGCCGCGCTGCAGCGCGGCGCGGTCGAAGGTGCCGAAGGCGCCATTGAACGACCAGTGCTGCTCGGGCGGTGCCGTGCCCTCGGCGGCCCGGACGGCCGCCACTGGGGCGAGCAGGCCGAGCGCCACGGCACCGGCGACGAGGAGATGCCGCATCGCCGTCACTCCGCGGGCTGGGCGTGCATGCCGGCACCCTTGCCGAGCACGGGCTTGCCGATGCTCTCCGGCAGCGGCAGCGGCCGCTCCAGCTTGCCGAGCAGCGGCAGGATCACGAGGAAGTGCAGGAAGTAGTAGATGGTGGCCACCCGACCCAGCGTGATGAACATGCCCTCGGGCGGGTTGCCGCCGACCCAGGTCAGCACCACGCAGTCGATCACCAGCACCCAGAACAGCCACTTGTAGATCGGCCGGAACCGGGCGCTGCGGACGCGCGAGGTGTCGAGCCAGGGCAGGACGAACAGCACCGCGATGGCGCCGAACATCGCCAGCACACCCATCAGCTTGTCGGGGATGGCGCGCAGGATGGCGTAGAACGGCAGGAAGTACCATTCGGGCACGATGTGCGCCGGCGTGCTCAGGGGATTGGCCGGGATGTAGTTGTCCGGATGACCCAGCGAGTTGGGCGCCCAGAACAGGATGATGGCGAAGAACAGCAGGAACACCGACAGGCCGAACAGATCCTTCACCGTGTAGTAGGGGTGGAAGGGGATCTTGTCCTTCTTGGTCAGGTCGATGCCGACCGGGTTGTTCGAGCCGAAGGTGTGCAGCGCCACCAGGTGCAGCAGCACGACGCCGACGATCACGAACGGCAGGAGGTAGTGCAGCGAGAAGAAGCGGTTGAGCGTCGGGTTGTCGACCGAGAAGCCGCCCCACAGCCAGGTGACGATGGACTCGCCCACCACCGGGAAGGCCGAGAACAGGTTGGTGATGACGGTGGCGCCCCAGAAGCTCATCTGGCCCCAGGGCAGCACGTAGCCCATGAAGGCGGTGGCCATCATCAGCAGCAGGATGACCACGCCCAGCATCCACAGCAGCTCGCGCGGCGCCTTGTAGGAGCCGTAGTACATCCCGCGGAAGATGTGGATGTAGACCACGATGAAGAACATCGAGGCGCCGTTGGCGTGGGCGTAGCGGAGCAGCCAGCCGTAGTTCACGTCGCGCATGATGTGCTCGACGCTGTCGAACGCCATCGAGGTGTGCGGCGTGTAGTGCATCACCAGCACGATGCCGGTGAGGATCTGCAGGAGCAGCATGATGCCGGCCAGCGAGCCGAAGTTCCACCAGTAGTTCAGGTTGCGCGGGGCCGGATAGGCCACCAGGTGGTCGTAGGCGAAGCCGACCACCGGCAGCCGGTCGTCGACCCAGCGGATCAGGCCGTTCTTGAAGACCGGGCGTTCGCTGGCTGAGCTCATGGATGTCGTCCGGGTGAGAGAACCGTCATGCCGCCCGACCGCATCAGCCGATGCGCACGACGGTGTCGGAGACGTACTGGTATAGCGGCACCGTCAGGTTCAACGGCGCGGGGCCGAGCCTGATGCGGCCGGAGGTGTCGTAGTGCGAGCCGTGGCAGGGGCAGAACCAGCCGCCATAGTTGCCGCGCGGCTCGGTCGGCTTGTTGCCGAGCGGCACGCATCCCAGGTGGGTGCACACCCCCACGACGATGAGCCAGGCCGGCTTCTCGGCGCGCGCGTCGTCGGCCTGCGGATCGCGCAGATCGTCCAGCGGCACGGCCTCGGCCTCGGAGATCTCGGCCGCCGTGCGGTGGCGCACGAACACCGGCTTGCCGCGCCACTTCACCGTGATCGCCGAGCCCTCCGGCACCTGGCTGATGTCGACCTCGGTCGACGACAGCGCCAGCACGTCGGCCGACGGATTCATCTGGTCGATCAGCGGCCAGACGAGCGAGGCGCCACCGACGGCGACCGCCGACCACGCCACCAGCTCAAGGAAGTCGCGGCGAGTCTCCCCGGTGCCGTGGACCGCCTGATCAACCATGCGATAACCCTTGGATTTGCGTGGCGTTTCCACGCGGGGCGGCAATCTATGGACCCGTTCAAAATGCGACAAGCGACCTTTGGTCGCAATGAGGCTTCGGCAGCCACCGGGCCGGGCCACGGCCCGGTGCTGGCGCTGTGGCAGCCCGACCGGGCGCACAACCTGGGCTCGGCGCTGCGCCTGTGCGCCTGCCTCGACGTCGAGCTCGACGTGATCGAGCCGGCGGGCTTCCCGCTCGATCCCCGCCGCATCCGCGAGGCGGCGCTCGACTACGGGCCGCTGGCGCGCTGGCGGCGCCACGCCGATCCGGATTCCTTCCTGGCGCTGCGCCGCCGCCAGGGGCGGCGTTTGGTCCTGTTGAGCACGCGCGCCGAGGCTCCGTACCATCGTGCGGCGTTCAGGGCCGACGACGTGTTGCTCCTGGGCAACGAGAGCAGGGGGGTCCCCGACGAGGTGCACGAGCTGGCCGATCTGCGCCTGCGCATCCCCATGGCGGCGGGACGGCGGTCGCTGAACGTCGTCAACGCCGCCACGCTGGCGCTCGGCGAGCTGCTGCGGCAGTCCGGCGTGCTCGACCGTCTGGCCGGTGGCGCGTGAGCGACCCGACCACGGCCGAGGGTGCCGCGGCCCGCGCCTGGTTCGAGGGCCTGCGCGACCGCATCTGCACCCGCTTCGAGGAGCTCGAGGATGCATGCCGGCCGCCGGACACGGCGGCGCCGGCTCCGGGCCGCTTCGTGCGCACCGCCTGGGACCGGCCCGGCGGCGGTGGCGGCATCATGGCGGTGATGCGCGGCCGGGTGTTCGAGAAGGTGGGCGTCAACGTCTCGACGGTGTGGGGCGAGCTTTCGCCCGAGTTCCGCGGCCAGGTCCCCGGTGCCGCCGACGATCCGCGCTTCTGGGCCAGCGGCATCTCGCTCGTGGCGCACCCGCGCTCGCCGCACGTGCCGCCGGTGCACATGAACACCCGCCACATCCGCACGACGAGATCCTGGTTCGGCGGCGGTGCCGACCTCAACCCGATCGTGCCCGACGAGGCCGACACGGCGAGCTTCCACGCTGCCCTGCGCCGTGCCTGCGACGGCTTCGCCGCCGATGCCTACGGACGGTTCAGCCGCTGGGCCGACGAGTATTTCCACATCCCGCACCGCGGCGAGCCGCGCGGGGTCGGCGGCATCTTCTACGACTATGTCGAGGGCGACCACGAGGCCGCCTTCGCCTTCACGAGGCGGGTCGGCGAAGCCTTCCTCGACGCCTATCCGCGGATCGCCGAGCGGCACATGGACCGGCCCTGGAGCGAGGCGGAACGCGCCCACCAGCTGTTTCGCCGCGGCCGCTATGTGGAATTCAATCTTCTTTATGACCGAGGAACGAAATTCGGCCTGATGACCGGTGGCAATCCGGAAGCGATCCTGATGTCGCTGCCGCCGGTCGTAGCTTGGCCGTGAGCTTCACCCGGCTGCCCCGGAGAGGATCGTCGTGATGGACTATTCGAAGCTGCCGCCCGGCAAGAACCCGCCGCACGAGATCAACGTGCTGATCGAGGTGCCGCTGCGGTCCGATCCGATCAAGTACGAGTTCGACAAGGATACCGGCTGCATCTTCGTCGACCGCTATCTCTACACGACGATGTTCTATCCCTGCAATTACGGCTTCGTGCCGCAGACCTTGGCGGACGACGGCGACCCGATCGACGTCATGGTCGTCGGCCGCATGCCGGTGATCCCGGGTGCCATCCTGCGCGCCCGGCCGATCGGCGTTCTGCTGATGGAGGACGAGGCCGGCGGCGACGAGAAAATCCTGGCGGTGCCGATCGACAAGATCACCCAGATCAACAGGAACGTCCGCAGCTACAAGGACCTGCCCGAGATCGACCTGGCCCGGATCGCGCACTTCTTCGAGCACTACAAGGATCTCGAGCCCAACAAATGGGTGAAGATCCTGGGCTGGGACGGCCCGGAGAAGGCGCAGGAGCTGATCATGGCGGCGATCGAGCGGGCGAAGAAGAAGTAGCGCCGCATCACGCAAAGGCGATCGGCCACACTCCCGGCGATTGACTGCCCGAGCCTTTGCCCCGGCTTGCGGTTGTTGTTCATGCATCTGTAGACTCGTGGCCATGCCCCAAGGCTGGCTGAAGAGCGCCCATCAGGGCGACACGCGCGTCCTGTCGGCAGGCGGTGACTGGACGCTGTCGTCCCTGGCGCATCTCGACGAGCCGGCGCGCGCGCAGGCCGACGGCCCGGCGCCGGCGCGGGCGCGCGTGCTGCTCGGCGACGTGCTGCGCATGGACACCAGCGGCGCCTGGCTGCTGGCGCGCATCGGCCACGGGCTGGAGAGCCGCGGCACGGCTCTGACCATCGAAGGTCTCACGCCCGCCTGGCAGGAGCTGCTGCGGCTGGCACGCGAGGTGCCGGACGAGCCGATGCCGCCCTCGCCCCGGGCGCGCGGGCTGCTGGGATTCCTGGACAAGGTCGGGCGCCGGACGGTCGATGTCGGCCGCGAGGCGCTGGCGCTGCTGTCGTTCTTCGGCGAGACCCTGGGGGCGCTGGCACGCACGCTGGCTCAGCCCTGGCGCCTGAGGCTCACCTCGCTCGTGCGCCAGATGGAGCTGACCGGCCTCGACGCCGTCCCGATCGTGGCCCTCCTGTCGTTCCTCATCGGCATCGTGCTGGCCTTCCAGGGCGCCGACCAGCTGCGCCGCTTCGGGGCCGAGATCTTCACCGTCAACCTGCTGGGCGTGTCGGTGCTGCGCGAGCTCGGCGTGCTGCTGACCGCGATCATCGTCGCCGGCCGCTCGGGCAGCTCCTTCACCGCCCAGATCGGTGCCATGCAGGTCAACCAGGAGGTCGACGCCCTGCGCACCATCGGCCTCGACCCGGTCGAGGTGCTGGTGCTGCCGCGCGTGCTGGCGCTGGCGATCACCCTGCCGCTGCTGGTCTTCCTCGCCGACATCATGGCGCTCGCCGGCGGCGCGCTCATGGTGGTGACCACGCTCGACATCCCGGCGGCACAGTTCCTGCGCCAGCTCTCGGGTGCCGTCCATCCCGGCACGTTCTGGGCCGGCCTCGCCAAGGCGCCGGTGTTCGCCTTCCTGATCGCGATGGTCGGCTGCTACGAGGGCATGCGCGTCGAGCGCAACGCCGCCGGCATCGGCCGCTCGACCACCAAGGCGGTGGTGGTGTCGATCTTCCTGGTCATCCTGGTCGACGCGCTGTTCTCCGTCCTGTTCTCGCAGCTGGGGATCTGAGCCGATGGCGCCGCCGCCGGCCATCGTGATGACGGGCATCGTCAACCGCTTCGGCCAGCAGCTGGTGCATGACGGCCTCGCGCTCGAGGTGCGGCGCGGCGAGGTCATGGGCCTGATCGGCGGCTCGGGCTCGGGCAAGTCGGTGCTGCTGCGCAGCATCATCGGCCTGCACCGGCCGAGCGCCGGCCGGATCGAGCTATTGGGCAGCGACATCTCGGTGCTGGACGACGCGGCGCGCACGACCCTGCGCGAGCGCTGCGGCGTGCTGTTCCAGGACGGTGCCCTGTTCAGCTCGCTGACCGTGGCCGAGAACATCCAGGTGCCGTTGCGCGAGCGCCATCGCCTGCCGCAGCGGCTGCTGGACGAGCTGGCGCGCCTCAAGCTGTCGCTGGTGGGCCTGCCGCCGGCCGCCGGCTGCAAGTTCCCCTCCGAGCTGTCGGGCGGCATGCGCAAGCGCGCCGGCCTCGCCCGCGCCATCGCACTCGATCCGGAGCTGCTGTTCCTCGACGAGCCGACGGCCGGGCTCGATCCGATCGGTGCCGCCGAGTTCGACGAGCTGATCCGCTCGCTGCAGGCCAGCCTCGGCCTCACCGTGCTGATCATCACCCACGACCTGGATTCGCTGATCCGCGTCACCGACCGGATCGCCGCTCTGGTCGACCGCCGGGCGGTGGTGGGCACGTTCGAGGAGCTGCGGCACGACCCGCATCCCTGGCTGCGGCAGTATTTCGGCGGGCCGCGCGGCCGGGCGGCGGTCGCGAGCGCCGCCGGCAACGGACCGAGAGCCGCGGACCCGGCCCCGGCCGGCGTGGGGAGCTGAGGCATGGAAACGCGCGCCAGCTACGCCCTGGTCGGCGGCTTCGTCCTGCTGCTGCTGGCGGGCCTCGCCGGCTTCGCGGTGTGGCTGGCCAAGCTCGACGTCGACCGCAGCTTCGCGGAATACGAGGTGGCCTTCACCGGCTCGGTCAACGGGCTGCAGGAGGGCAGCGTCGTGCGCTTTCGCGGTGTGCCGGTGGGCCGCGTGGCGACCATCCGCATCGATCCCGCGGATCTGACGCAGATTCTGGTCGGCCTCGAGCTGCGGCCCGACACGCCGGTGCGGCCGGACACGGTGGCCACAGTGGAGGCCCAGGGCATCACCGGCATCGCCGCCATCCAGCTCAGCGGCGGCACCCAGGCCCTGCCGCCGCTGGTGCCGGACGATTCCGGCCGCCCGCCGCGGCTGCGCGCCGGCCGGTCGGCACTGGAGCAGGTGTTCGATTCCACGCCGATGGTGCTGGCCCGCATCGCCACCGTGCTCGAGCGGATGGACAGCCTGCTGAGCGACGAGAATCTCGACAACATCAACGGCATCATCGACGACGTCGAGGTGCTGGCCGACCGGCTGGCCGACGCGGCGCCGCTGCTCTCGACCTTCCTCGGAGAGGCGGGCGAGGCCAGCCGGCAGATGCGGCTGGCGGCCGACAAGGTCGGCGGCCTCAGCGACAACCTGCGCGGCACGGTGAGCGGCGTCGAGGGCCGGCTGGCCGAGCTGTCCGATCGCGGCAGTGCCGCGCTGGGCGAGCTGTCGACCACCGCCCGCAGCTTCCGCGGCCTCGCCACCCGGCTCGATTCACTGGTGCGCCAGACCGAGGAGCCGGTGACGGACTTCTCGCAGAGCACGCTCTACGAGTTCCGCCAGCTGGTGGCCGAGCTGCGCCAGCTGGCGGCGGCCTATTCGCGGATCGGCAAGGAGCTGGAGCGCGACCCGGCAGGCTATCTCCTGGGCGGCCAGCAGAGAGGGTTCCAGCCGCCATGACTGGTTTCGCGCGCACGCTCGCCCGGCGGCGTCTGCTCGCCGCCCTGCCGCCGCTCGTCGGAGTGGCCTCCTGCACCGCCGCCGACCTGATCGCCAACCGGCCGGCGCCCAAGCTGTTCGAGCTGTCGCCCAAGAGCACCTTCCCGCCCGACCTGCCGCAGTCGCGCTCGACCGTCAGGGTGGAATCGGTGACGGCGACGGCCGGGCTCAACTCCACCCGCATCGCCCTGCGGCCGAGCCCGACCGAGCTCGACTACTATGCCGGCGCGCTGTGGATCGATGTCGTGCCGGTGATGGTGCAGAACCTGCTCGTCGAATCGCTGGAGAACAGCGGCCGGGTCGACGCGCTGGGCCCGGCCGCCGCCGGCGTGCCGGCGACCTTCGCCATGCTGGCGCATGTCCGCGAGTTCCAGGCCGAGTATGCCCAGGGCTCGGCAGTGCCCAGCGTGCGGGTGCGGCTGCAGGCGCGGCTGGTGACGCTGCCGCGGCGGGAATCCGTCGACGCCGCCGGTGCCGAGGCCGACATCCCCGCCCAGTCAGGCTCGATCGACGCCGTCGTGATGGCGTTCGACGAGGCGCTGGGCACCGTGCTGAAGCAGATCGTCGGCTGGACGGCGCGGACGCTGCACGCGATCGAGACCTCGGAGGCGGCGCGACGGGGCCGGCGGCCGGCGGGCTGATGCCCGCCATATCTTGACGATACATATCGGGTCGATATACGTCTGCCGGGACAGCCCCGAGTCGGACGTACGGGCCTACGCATGGACACGCGCACCCTCTGCCTGGGCGTGCTCACCGAGCGCGCCATGAGCGGCTACGAGATCAAGAAGCATTTCGAGGAGGCCTTCCGGCATTTCTTCGCCGCCGGCTTCGGCTCGATCTACCCGGCGCTGGCCGAGCTGGCCCGCGAGGGGCTCGTGACGGTCGAGAACGTCGAGCAGGTCAACCGGCCCGACAAGAAGGTCTACCGCATCACGCCCGCCGGCCGCGGCCAGCTCCAGCAGGAGCTGATGCTGGCCGATCCGGTCCACCGGCTGCGGTCCGAGTTCCTGGTGCTGATGTACTTCTCGCACCTGCTGCCGCCCGAGCATGTCGGCCGGCTGATCGACCGGCGCATCTCGGAGCTGGAGCACGGACTCTCCCGCGACCTCGATGCCTGCGACGGCGGTGCCGGCACGCCCGACGCCGCGCCGCTGACGCCGGGCCAGCGCTTCACGCTGGGCTACGGCCGGATGATGGTCACGGCCGCCACCTCCTATCTGCGCCGCCACAAGGGAACGCTGCTGCGCGAGCTGGAGGCCGAGCCGGCTGCCTCGCTGCCGAGGGCCGCCGAATGAGGCTGCGCCGCTCGCACCTGACCGCCGTCGCCATCGTGGTGGCGCTGCTGGCCTGGATCGGCTCGGGCCAGATCGACCGGCTGAAGGCGCCGGCGGCCGAGAGCCCGCTGCCGGCCGCCGCCGCGCCGCCGGCCGGACCGCCGCCCATGCAGGTCCGGGTGCGCGAGACGGTGGCGGCGCCGGTCGAGCGCGAGATCGTGCTGAACGGCCGGACCGCGCCCGCCCGCAAGGTCGAGCTGCGCGCCGAGGTGACCGGCCGGGTCGTCGAGTTGCCGGCCGAGCGCGGTGCCGCGGTATCGGCCGGCCGAGTGGTGGCGATGCTCGATCGCCGCGACCGCGAGGCCTGGCTCAGGCAGGCCCGGGCGGCCCTCGCCCAGGCCGAGGCCGAGTACGAGGCCGGCCGCAAGCTCAGGCAGAAGGACTTCTTCGCCGAGACCGAGCTGGTCGCCAAGGCGGCGGCGCTCGAGCAGGCCAGGGCCACCGTCGAGCGGGTGACGCTCGACCTCGCCCATACCGAGATCGCCGCTCCCTTCGCCGGCGTGCTCGACCGCCGGCCGGTCGAGGTCGGCCACCTGGTCGAGACCGGCGATGCCGTGGCGACCCTGCTCGAGCTCGACCCGCTGGTGGTGATCGGCGACGTCGCCGAGATCGAGGCGCGCGACCTGCGGATCGGCATGGCCGGCACGGCCGAGCTGGTGACGGGCGAGCGGGTGGCCGGCCGGGTGCGCTTCGTCGCCCACGAGGCCGAGGCGACGACCCGGACCTTCCGCGTCGAGCTCGAGGTGCCCAATGCCGGCAGCCGGATTCCTGCCGGCACCAGCGCCCTGGTGCGGCTGCCGCAGGAGCCGGTGCCGGCGCACGAGGTCTCCTCGGCGGCGCTCGTGCTCGACGACAGCGGCGCGCTCGGCGTGCAGACCGTCGACGACGGCGATGTCGTCCGCTTCCATGCCGCCAGCATAGCCCGTGCCGGTCCGGATTCGGTATGGCTGACCGGCCTGCCGGCGCGGCTGCGGCTGATCACCGTCGGCCAGGGCTTCGTCCGGGCCGGCCAGAAGGTGGTGCCGGTGGCCGACGGCCGGGCGGCGCCGTCGTGAGGGCGTTCATCGGCGCCTGCTTCGCCAGCTCGCGGGCGGTGATGCTGAGCCTCGTGCTCGTGCTGGTGGCCGGCATCGTGGTCTACCGCACCATCCCCAAGGAGGCCGATCCCGACGTTCCGATCCCGATCGTCTACGTCTCGATGACCCACGAGGGCATCTCGCCCGAGGACGCCGAGCGGCTGCTGGTCCGGCCGATGGAGACCGAGCTCAGGCCGATCGAGGGCATCAAGGAGATGCGGGCGCTGGCGAGCGAGGGCCACGCCTCGGTGACGCTGGAGTTCGACGCCGGCATCGACATCGACCAGGCCGTGGCCGATGTGCGCGAGAAGGTCGACATCGCCAAGGCCGAGCTGCCGGCCGACACCGAGGAGCCGCGCGTCCAGGAGATCAACCTCGCCCTGTTCCCTGTGCTGGTGGTGACGCTGTCGGGCGACCTGCCCGAGCGCACGCTGCTGGCGCTGGCGCGGCAGCTCGAGGACCGCATCGAGGGCCTGCCCAACGTGCTCGACGTCGAGATCGCTGGCGAGCGCGAGGAGTTGCTGGAAGTCGTCATCGACCCCCTGCGGCTCGAGAGCTTCGCGCTGCGCGCCGAGCAGCTGCTGGCGGCGATCGACCGCAACAACCGGCTGGTGGCGGCGGGTGCGCTCGACACCGGCCAGGGCCGCTTCGCCGTCAAGGTGCCCGGCGTGTTCGAGACCGCCGACGACCTGCTCAACCTGCCGCTCAAGGCCGAGGGCGACCGCGTCGTGCGGCTGCGCGACGTCGCCCTGGTGCGCCGCACCTTCAAGGACGCCGAGGGCTTCGCCCGCGTCGACGGCCGGCCGACCCTGGCGCTCGAGGTCAAGAAGCGCATCGGCACCAACATCATCGAGACCATCGAGCAGGTGCGCGGGCTGGTCGAGGCCGAGCGCGCCGCCTGGCCCGCCGGCGTCGAGGTCGCCTACACCCAGGACAAGTCCGACGACATCCGGATGATGCTGCAGGATCTCGAGAACAACGTCGTCTCGGCGGTGATCCTGGTGATGGTGCTGATGGTGGCGACGATGGGGCTGCGGCCGTCGCTGCTGGTCGGCATCGCCGTGCCGGGCTCGTTCCTCGCCGGCATCCTGGTGCTGGGCCTGATGGGGCTGACCATCAACATCATCGTGCTGTTCTCGCTGATCCTGACCTCCGGCATCGTCATCGACGGCGCGATCATCGTGGTCGAGTACGCCGACCGGAAGATGGCCGAGGGCATGCCGCGGCGCGAGGCCTACAGGCTGGCGGCCCAGCGCATGGCGACGCCGGTGATCGCCGGCACCTGCACCACGCTCGCCGCCTTCATGCCGCTGCTGTTCTGGCCGGGCGTGGTCGGCGAGTTCATGAAGTACCTGCCGATCACCGTGCTGGCGACGCTGCTGGCCTCGATCGCCTTCGCGCTGGTGTTCGTGCCGGTGATCGGCTCGTTCGTCGGCAAGGTCGGCGAGAGCGACGCCGGCGTGGCGCGCCAGCTCGCCATCGCCGAGCGCGGCGACCTGCGCCAGCTCACCGGCTTCACCGGCCTCTACGTCCGGCTGCTGCGGCTCTGCACCCGTTGGGCCGGCACGGTGACGGCGCTGAGCGTGGCGCTGCTGGTGGCGAGCTGGTGGGCCTATGCCACCTTCGGCAAGGGTGTCGAGTTCTTCCCCGACGTCGAGCCCGACGTCGCCCAGGTGCAGATCCATGCCCGCGGCGACCTGTCGGCGGTCGAGCGCGACGCGCTGGTGCGCGAGGTCGAGCAGCGCATCCTGGGCCTCGCCGGCATCGACACCGTCTATGCCCGCAGCGGCATCCGGTTCCGCGGCCAGAACGTCGACGAGGACGTCGTGGGCCTCGTGCTGATCGAGTTCACCGACTGGCGCACCCGCATGCCGGCCTCGCGGATCCTGGCTGAGATCCGGAGGCTCACCGCCGACATCGCCGGGGTCCATATCGAGGTCCGCAAGGCCGAGGCCGGCCCGCCGGTCGGCAAGCCGGTGCAGCTGCAGATCGGCTCGACCGAGCCCGGGCGCCTGGAGGCGGTGGCCGACGAGGTGCGCGGCTTCTTCGAGGGCCTGGCCGGCCTGCGCGACGTCACCGACAGCCGGCCCGCACCCGGCATCGAGTGGCGCTTCCTCGTCGACCGCGACCAGGCCGGCCGCTTCGCCGCCGACATCGCCACGGTCGGCACCCATGTCCAGCTGGTCACCAACGGCGTGATGGTCGGCGACTACCGGCCCGACGACAGCGACGACGAGATCGACATCCGCGCCCGCTACGGCCTGCCCGACCGCAGCATCGAGCAGTTCCGCCGCCTGCGCGTCAACACCGGGGCCGGCTCGGTGCCGGTCAGCAACTTCGTCGAGCTGATGGCCGCACCGCGCGTCGGCGACATCAACCGCGTCGATGGCCGGCGGGTGGTGACGGTGGCGGCCGAGGTCGACGAGGGCGTGCTGCCCGACGACAAGGTGCGCGAGATCCGCGCCTGGCTGGCGCAGCGCCCGGCCGACCCCGCCATCTCCTTCGCCTTCAAGGGCGAGGACGAGGAGCAGCGCGAGAGCCAGGCCTTCCTCGGCCAGGCTTTCGGCGTGGCGCTGATGCTGATCGCCATCGTACTGGTGCTGCAGTTCGACAGCTTCTACCAGACCTTCCTGATCCTGACGGCGGTGGTGTTCTCGACCGTGGGCGCCCTGTTGAGCCTGCTGCTGGCCGGCCAGCCCTTCGGCATCGTGATGAGCGGCATCGGCGTGATCGCGCTCGCCGGCACGATCGTGAACAACAACATCGTGCTGATCGACACCTACAACGAGCTGCGCGCGCTCGGCATGTCGGCGCGCGAGGCCGTGCTGCGCACCGGCGCCCAGCGGCTGCGGCCGGTGTTCCTCACCGCCATCACCACGGTGCTGGGCCTGATCCCGATGGTGAGCCGGCTCAACATCGACTTCATCTCGCGCGAGGTGACCCATGGCGGGCCGTCCACCGACTGGTGGGTGCAGCTGTCCGTCGTGATCTCGGGCGGCCTGACCTTCGCCACCCTGATCACGCTGATCCTGACGCCCTGCCTGCTGATGCTGCACGCCCGGGCGCACGACTGGCGGGTGGCGAGGCGCGGGCACCGGCGGGGTGCCTCGGCGGACGGCGCCGTGCCGCAGGCGGCCGAGTGAGCGGCGTGGCATCGCTCCGCATCCGGCCGGGCAGCGATGCCGACGGTGCCGCCTGCGGCCGGCTGATCGCCGAGGTGTTCGCCGAATATCCGGGCTGCCTGTTCCTGCTGGAGGAGTTTCCCGAGCTGGCGGCCCTGGCCAGCCATTTCGCCGATCGTGGCGGCCGCCTGTGGGTGGCCGAGGCCGAGGCCGGCATCATCGGCTGCATCGGCATCGACCCGGCACCGCTCACCGACGGCATGGAGCTGCACAAGCTCTATGTCGCCCGGCCGGCGCGTGGCCGCGGGCTGGCGGCGGCGCTCTACGGGGTGGCGGAGGCGTTCGCGCGCGAGGCCGGCGCGCCGTTCATGGAGCTGTGGAGCGACACGCGCTTCCTCGACGCCCACCGCTTCTACGAGCGGCAGGGCTTCAGCCGCCTGCCCGGCCGCCGCGCCCTCGACGACGCCAGCAACTCCTACGAGTTCCACTACCGCAAGCGCCTGGAGGGTTGACCGGGCGTTAGGCACGCCCGTTAACGGCGCGTTATGCGCCAGGGGCTAGGGTGGCCTCCAGCCGCACGCGACAGCGGTGCGCAGGAGTGCCAGGCCGATGCATGTTACGGCGTTCTGCTCGCAGAAGGGCGGTTCCGGCAAGACGACGCTGACGGGCCATGTCGGGGTGCAGGCCCAGCTCGCCGGCGCCGGCCCGGTCGCCATGCTGGACTGCGACCCGCAGGGCTCGCTGGCGGCCTGGTGGAACGCCAGGGAACGCGAGGAGCCGGCCTTCGTCAGCACGACGCTGGCGACGCTCGGCCGCGACCTCGACCGGCTGCGCGAGCGCGGCTTCAAGCATGTCGTCATCGACACCCCGCCGGCGGTGAGCCGGGCGATCCTGTCGGTGATCGAGCTCAGCGACCTCGTCGTCATCCCCACCCGGCCGAGCCCGCACGACCTGCGCGCCGTGGCGGCGACGCTCGACCTCGCCGAGCGGGCGCGCAAGCCGGTGGTGTTCGTGCTCAACGGCGCCGCCGCCAAGGCGCGGATCACCGCCGACGCGGCGGTGGCGCTGTCGCAGCACGGCACGGTGGCGCCGAGCTTCGTGCATCATCGCACCGCCTTCGCCACCTCGATGATCGACGGACGGACGGTGATGGAGGTCCATGCCGGCAGCAAGGCCGCCGAGGAGATCGAGGCCTTGTGGGCCTATCTCGCCGACCAGATCGAGCGCAACGGCCGCAGGCGGGTGTTCCTGCGGCCGGAGCCGCGCGGCTTCGGCCGGCGCGGCATTCCGCTGGTCGGCGACGCCTCGACCTCCGAGCTGATGGAGCTGGCATGAAGCCGGCCCGCCTGACCAGCGGCCTGCTCGCCCGCAAGGGCGGGGCCACCCCGCTCGCCGGTGCCTATGGCGGCACCAACCTGGAGCCGCTGATCGGCCTGTTCGGCCGCGGCGCGACCAGGCCGACGCCGGCATGGGCCGGGACGGCCGAGCCGGCGCGGCCGCCCGTGCCGGCCGCGCAGCGGCCGATGCCGGCACCCGCCCGCGCCCCGATGCAGACGTCGCACGCGACGATCGAGCCGATGCCGCTGCGGCGCAACGCGCCGGTCCGGCTCGGCCTGCGGCTGGACCCCGACAGCCATGCCCGGCTGCGGATCATGGCGGCCCGCAAGGGCGTGCGGCCGCAGGATCTGGTGCGCGACGCCCTGCAGACGGTGCTGGCCACCGCCAAGGACGACTGTCCCTGCGTGCGGGGCGAGCTGGCCTGCTGCGGCAAGGCCGATTGCTGAACGCTCGCGGACGCTGGCGAACTGCGCTACCACCCTGCCGCAACGCCAGGGGGAGGCAGTCGGATGCAACAGCAGTTCGCCGGCAGGGTCTGCATCGTCACCGGCGGCACGCAGGGTCTGGGCGAGGCGACGGCCCGCCTGCTGGCCGAACGCGGTGCCGAGGCCGTGGTGGTGGTCGGCCGCAACATCGAGCGCGGGCGCAAGGTGACGGCGGCGCTGGAGCAGCTGGGAGCCAAGGCGCATGCGATCGCCGCCGACCTCGGCGACATGACGGCGGTGGGCGGGATCGTCGGCGAGGCCGACCGCCGCTTCGGCCGCGTCGACGTGCTGGTCAACGCCGCCGCACTCACCGATCGCGGCAGCATCCTCGACAGCAGCCCGGAGCTGTTCGACCGGATGTTCGCGGTCAATGTCCGGGCACCGTTCTTCCTGATGCAGGATGCGGCCAGGATCATGCGCCGCGAGGGCAAGGGCGGCACCATGGTCAACATCCTGTCGACCAGCGGCTATGGCGGCCAGCCCTTCCTCGCCCCCTATTCGGCCTCCAAGGGGGCGCTCGGCATCCTGACCCGCAACGCGGCCTACGCTCTGATGCGCGACCGCATCCGCATCAACGGCCTCAACATCGGCTGGATGGACACGCCGGGCGAGCACGGCATCCAGAAGCGGGCGCACGACGCGCCGCCGGACTGGCTCGTCAAGGCCGAGGCCGGCATGCCGACCGGCCGGCTGCTCAAGCCCGCCGAGGTCGCCAGGGCCATCGCCTTCCTGGCCTCGGACGAGAGCGGCATGATGTCGGGTGCCCTGGTCGATTTCGACCAGTCGGTCCAGGGCGCCGGCGACCCGCCGCGGCCGATGGAGCGGCTGGCCTGAGCCGATCGCGGGGCCGCCGCCCGTGTCGTTCCGCATCGACCGCCTGGTAGCGGCCGATGCGGGCGAGGTCGCGCGCGTCCATCGCGCCTCGTTCGACGATCGGCTGCCTTGGCTGGCGGGGCTGCATACGCCCGAGGAGGACGAGGCCTTCTTCCGCGACCGGGTGTTCGCGGACTGTGAGGTCCGGGGCGTGCGCGAAGGCGGAGCGCTGATCGGCTTCGTCGCCTTCCGCGAGGGCTGGATCGACCAGCTCTACGTGCTGCCCCATCGGCAGGGCCAGGGAGTCGGCGGCAGCCTGCTGCGGCCGGCCAAGGCCGCCTGGCCCGTGCTGCAGCTCTGGACCTTCCAGCGCAATGCCGCCGCCCGCCGCTTCTACGAGGTCAATGGCTTCGTCGCCGTCCGCGAGACCGACGGCAGCGGCAACGAGGAGCGCGAGCCGGACGTGCTCTACCGCTGGCTCAGACGTTGAAGCGGAAATGCATCACGTCGCCCTCGCGGACGACGTAGTCGCGGCCCTCGAGGCGCATCTTGCCGGCCTCCTTGGCACCGACCTCGCCGTTGCAGGCGACATAGTCGTCGTAGGCGATGGTCTCGGCGCAGATGAAGCCCTTCTGGAAGTCGGTGTGGATGACGCCGGCGGCTTCCGGTGCCGTCGACCCCCTGCGCACCGTCCAGGCGCGGGCCTCCTTCGGGCCGACCGTGAAATAGGTCAGCAGGCCCAGGAGCGCATAGCCCTCGGCGATCACCCGGTTGAGGCCGGGCTCGGCGAGGCCCAGGCTCTGCAGGTACTCGGCACGCTCGGCGTCGTCGAGGCCGGCGAGCTCGGCCTCGATGCCGGCGGCCACCGTCACGGTCCGCGCCCCCAGGCCCGAGGCCATGGCCTCGACCCGCCGCGACAGCGCGTTGCCGGTGGCGGCCGAGGCCTCGTCGACGTTGCAGACGAACAGCAGCGGCTTGGCGGTCAGCAGGTTGAAGCCGCGCAGCAGCTCGCGATCGGCGTCGGACAGCTCGATCTGCCGGACCGAGGTGCCCTGCTCCATCGGCGGCAGCAGGCGGGCGAGGAGATCCAGCCTGGCCCTGGCCTCCTTGTCCTGGCCGCGGGCTCGCTTGACGAGGCCGTCCTTCTGGCGCTCCAGGCTGTCGAGGTCGGCCAGCAGCAGCTCGGTCTCGATCAGCTCGGCGTCGCGCAGCGGGTCGATGCCGCCCTCGACATGCACGACATCGGCGTCCTCGAAGCAGCGCAGCACGTGCAGGATGGCGTCGACCTCGCGGATGGCGCCCAGGAACTTGTTGCCCAGGCCCTCGCCCTTGCTCGCACCCTTCACGAGACCGGCGATGTCCTTGATCTCGAGCTGGGTCGGCAGGATCGCCTTCGAGCCCGCGATCCCGGCCAGCACGTCGAGGCGCGGATCGGGGACCGGCAGCCGGCCGACATTGGGCTCGATGGTGCAGAAGGGATAGTTGGCCGCGGCCGCCGCCGCGGTCTTCGTCAGCGCGTTGAACAGGGTCGACTTGCCGACGTTCGGCAGCCCGACGATGCCGCAATTGAAGCCCATGGTGATCCTCTGGAACGGCCCCTCAGGCGGCAGCCTCGCCCTTGCGGGGCTTCGGGGCCGCCACCAGCGCCACCTTGTTCATGAACCGGCCATCGTCGCCCGCCACCAGCAGCCCGATGGCATCGGCGATGGCCGTGGTCAGCTCCTCGACCCAGGGCTGCTCGGCCTTGTGGAAGTCGCCCAGCACATGGCCCAGCACCCGCTCCTTGTCGCCCGGATGGCCGATGCCGATGCGCACGCGCCAGAAGTCGCGGCCGCCCAGGCAGGCATCGAGGCTGCGCAGGCCGTTGTGGCCGGCGACCCCGCCGCCCAGCTTCACCCGCACCTTGGCGGGTGCGAGGTCGAGCTCGTCGTGCAGCACGATGACGTCGGCCAGCGGCAGCTTGTAGAAGCGGACGGCCTCGGCGACGGCACGGCCGGACTCGTTCATGAAGGTCAGCGGCTTCAGCAGCACGACCTTCTCGCCGGCGATGTCGCCCTCGGCGACCTCGCCACGGAACTTGCGCCGCCAGGGACCGAGCCGCTGCCGCGCCGCGATGGCGTCGGCCGCCACGAAGCCGACATTGTGCCGGTTGCGGCCGTGGTCGGCCCCGGGGTTGCCGAGGCCGACGATCAGCTTCATCCGCGTTTCCCGGAAAGGCGGTGCCGGCTACTTCTTCTCGGCCTCGCCGGCAGCGGCGGCCGCCGCCTCGGCCTCGCCCTTGGTCGGCGGCGTGATGCCGCAGACGGTGAAGTCGCGGTCGGTGATGGTCGGCCGCACGCCCTCGGGCAGCCGGATGTGGCTGATGTGGACGCTGGCGTTGATCTCGAGGCCGGTGAGGTCGACGACCAGCTGGGCCGGGATGCTCTCGACCGGGCAGGACAGCTCGATCTCGCGGCGCACGATGTTGAGCACGCCGCCGCGCTTCAGGCCGGGCGAGGCCGCCTCGTTGCGGAACACCACCGGCACCTCGACGGTGACGCGCGCACCGGCGGCGGCACGGATGAAGTCGAGATGCAGCGGATCGTCGCTGACCGGGTGCAGCTGCGCCTCGCGCGGCAGCACACGGATGGTCTCGCCGCCGAGATCCAGCTCGAACAGCGAGCTGAAGAATCGGGGGTTGGTGCTGAGCTGGCGCTTGATCTCCTTGGCGGCGACGGCGAGCATCAGGGGCTCTTCCTTGCCGCCGTAGACGATCGCCGGGATCTTGCCCTCGCGGCGCAGCGCCCGGGCCGGCCCGCGCCCGCCCTTGGCCCGCTTCTCGGCCGCGAACACCATGGTCTCGCTCATCGCTCTCTCCTCTCGCCCCTCCGGCACGCGGCCCCATGCCACGCCCCGGACAGGCATTTCCCAACGAATGGTCGTGCTCAGTCGAACAGGCTCGACACCGAGCTCTCGCTGCTGATCCGGCTGATCGCCTCGCCCATCAGCTTGGCGACCGAAAGCACGCGGATCTTCTCGGTGACGCGCACGGCCTCGGTCGGCCGGATGCTGTCGGTGATGACCAGCCGCTCGAGGCGGCTGGCGGCGATCCGCGCCACGGCGCCGGCCGACAGCACGCCGTGCGTCACATAGGCCTGCACCGACACCGCACCGGCCTGCAGCAGCGCATCGGCGGCATTCACCAGCGTGCCGCCGCTGTCGACGATGTCGTCGACCAGCACGCAGCGCTTGCCGGCGACGTCGCCGATGACGTGCATCACCTCGGAGACGCCGGCGCGCTCGCGGCGCTTGTCGATGATGGCGAGCCCGACGTTCAACCGCTTGGCGAAGCCGCGCGCCCGGGTGACGCCGCCGACGTCGGGCGAGACGATGGTGAGGTTGTCGGTGCCCAGCGACTCGATGATGTCGGGGTTCATCAGCGGCGTGCTGAACAGGTTGTCGACCGGGATGTCGAAGAAGCCCTGGATCTGGCCGGCGTGCAGCTCCATCGTCAACACGCGGCTGGCGCCGGCCTCGGTGATCAGGTTGGCGACGAGCTTGGCCGAGATCGGCGTGCGCGGCCCGGGCTTCCGGTCCTGGCGGGCATAGCCGAAATAGGGGATGACGGCGGTGATCCGCCGAGCACTGGCCCGACGCAGGGCGTCGATGATGACCAGCAGCTCCATCAGGTTGTCGTTGGCCGGATAGGAGGTCGACTGGATGATGAAGACGTCCTCGCCGCGGACGTTCTCGTGGATCTCGACGAAGACCTCCATGTCCGCGAAGCGGTGCACGGCGGCCTTGGTCAGCTCGACGCGCAGCGATGCGGCAATGGCTTCCGCCAGCGGCCGGTTGCTGTTGCCGGCAAGCAGCTTCATGTGATGGCAGTCCGGGCGCGATCGCAGGATGAACGACGGCCGGGCTTGTATCAGGGCCGGCCGCGGGTTTCAACGCGACAGCTGCCGCACGGCCGTCGCCGCTCCGGCACGAGCGGCTTTCGCCGATGACCTGCCGCCGATGAGCGGCGAGCTGCGCCGCCTGCTCGTCGTCCTCGAGCCCGAGGCCGCCTGCCGCCAGCGTATGCTGGCACGCGGCTATCCGGCCGAGGTGGCGGACGAGATCGCCTTCTACCTCGCCCAGGCCAGCGATTTCACCGCCGTCGTCGAGCCGCTGGCCCGAAGGCTCGCCGCCGACGGCGTCGAGCTCGTCGTCACCGCGATCGACGATGGCGACCGATGGCTCGCCGCGATGACCGGTGCCGACCGGGACGGCACGCTGGTCTGGTGCCTCACCGACGGCTTCGCCTGGTATCGCGGCAGCCTCGCCGCCAGCACGGCCACCCTGCTCGGCCTGCCGCTGCTCGGCAGCACGCCCGCCGCCCGGCACATGTGCCAGGACAAGCTGCGCTGCCTGGCGCTGGCAGCGGCCATCGGCCTCGCGACGCCGCCGACGGTGCTGGCCGAGAATGGCGAGGCGCTGTCGCCCGTCGAGGCGCTGCCTCCGGGCGATCTGTTCGTGAAGCCGAACACGCTGGGAGCCAAGCTGGGGATCGACGCCGATGCCCGCGCCGGCGATCTCGCCGCGGCGCTGGCGGCGAGCCGCAGGATCTGGCGGCGCTACCGCGACCGGGCGCTGATCCAGCCCTATCTGCCGGGCCGCGACGTGCGCGTCAGCTTCATGGACGTGGGCGGCGACGAGGCCGCACCGCTCGGCATCCAGGCGGTCCGTGTCGCCGGCAGAGGCTTTCCGACGCTCGCCGATTCCCGCCGGATCACGGCGATGCGCGAGGCGGACGGAGAGTCGCTGCGGCTCGACAACCTCGTCGGCACGCCGGCGGGCGCACGGATCGAGGCGGCGGCGCGGCATTTGGCACGGGTGGCCGGGCTGCGGGACTGCTGGTCGATGGACTTCCGCCTGGCAGACGACGGCACGCCCTGGTTCCTCGAGCTGGAGGTCTGCCCGGCGGTGACGATCTACGACTTCCTGACCCATCTGCGCGAGACGCACGGACTCGACCTGCCGGAAGCCGTGGCCCGGGCCGCCCAGGCGGCGTGGCAGCGTCAGCCCGCGTAGAGATCGCCCAGCCGCACCGAAAAGCCGATCGCGGGCAGCTCCAGGATGTCGTCCTGCTCGAGCAGGAGTGTGCCGCGATAGGCGCGGGCCTCGTCGCGCGAGACGATTTCGGCGCCGATCTCGGCCGGATCGATCAGCAGGTAGTGCTCCATCGTCGGTACCGACAGATACCCCCAGCGCTTGCGCTGGGCGTCGTAGCGCCAGGTGGAGGGAGAGCTGACCTCGATGGCGATGGTCGCCAGCTCGACCTGGTCGTCCTCATCGCGCGGCCTCGCGTCACCGCAGATGACGAGAATGTCGGGATAGTAGCTGTCACCGAGCGGCACGACGATACGGAGGTCGTTGGAGAAAGCCTCACAGGGCGAGCTGCGCAGGTGATCGACGAGCCGATGCATGAGGCGCCGCACCATGCGCACATGGACGACCCGCGCGCCGGTCATCGCGACGATCTCGCCGTCGATGAACTCGTGGCGGGTCGGCTGCCGACGTTCCCATTCGAGAAACTCGGCCAACGTCATGAGCTTCGGAGACGCATTGCGCATCGGCAGAGGATAGCACGGCGTCCATGTCCGGACGATGGCCGTTCAGGCCTGCAGCAACGGCATCAGCGCCGCCCGCCAGCGGTCGAGCTTCTCCGCTGGGCGCAGCCTCGCGTGGGCCGGGCTGGTCGACGGCAGCACGGTGTGCGGCAGCCCCGGGCTCGCCACGGCGGGCAGGCGGGCGAAGATCGATCCGGCGGTCGAGCCGTTGAGCAGGCAGTGCTGCAGCCCGGGGTGCCGGTCGCGCAAGGCCCGGAGCGGGTTCGGCTCGCGGGCGTCGCGGTCGATGCGCTGGTCGAGACTGCCCTGGCGGCGGCAGGCACCGAGCACGTCCCACAAGGCGATGCCGGCCTCCTTCAGCCGCTCCAGCCGATCCGCGTAGTCGAGCTCCGGTCCGGCGCCGACCAGGGCACCCATGATCGGCCAGAACTGGTTGCGCGGATGGGCGTAGTATTCGCCGCGGCGCAGCGATTCCTCGCCCGGAAAGGATCCCAGGATCAGGACGCGGGCGCCGGCACCGATGATCGGCGGCAGGCCGCGCAGCGGCTCAGTCACGCAGGACCAGGTCGAGCGGTGCGCGCGACAGCGGCTCGGCACCCGCGGCCGTGACCAGCGAGGTGCGCCCCAGCGTCATGGCGTTGCCGGACTCGCTGTCCATCAGGATCATGTGCAGGAAGAACACCATGCCTTCCCGCATCTCCACCGGGTTGCCGGCATAGAACATCGGCCAGTCCATCCAGGAGGGTGCGTAGACGGCACCCAGGCTGTAGCCGGTGGCGTTGAGCCGGTGCGCCTTCATGCCGTGGCGGTCGAGCACGGCGGCCTGGGCGTCGAACACCTCGCCCATGACGGTACCGGGCCTCAGCGCCGCCTCGGCGGCGTGCAGCGCCTCGACGCAGGCGGCATGCATCCGCCGGTGCTGGTCGCTGGCCTCGCCGACCAGCAGGGTGCGCATCAGGCAGGCATGGTACTGCCGGTAGACGCCGGCGAACTCGAGGGTGAGCTGGTCCACCGGATCGAGCCGCCGCCTGCCGGCGTAGAAGCGGCAGAGCAGCGCCTGCGGGCCGCTGCCGATGATGAACGGGTTGCCGGGATAGTCGCCGCCGCCCTCGAAGACGGCGTCGTGCATGCGGGCGAGGATCACGCCCTCGTCGGCTCCCGGCCCGGTGTGGGCGATGGCGGCATCGAGGGCGGCATCGGCGAGCCCGGCGGCGCGACGGATGTGCACCAGCTCGGCCAGCGACTTGACCAGCCGCAGCCGCGACACCAGCAGCGAGGCGTCGCAGGCGGAAGCGAAGCCTTCGAGGGCCGCGTCCAGCCGCCTGCCGTTGGCGGCGGTCAGGCCGTGGGTCTCGTATTCGACGCCGAGGCGCTTGCCGCGCAGGCCCTTGGCGTCGAGGAGGTCACGCAGTTGCTCGGCCGGATTGGCGCCGTCGCGGTCGACCCAGATGCGGATGTCCGAAAGGGTCGATGTCAGCCGGGCCTGGCGCAGGTCGGCCGAGCGGGTGAGCAGGGCCATGTCGCCATCGGCGCGCAGCACCAGGCACTGGAAGAAGCAGTAGCCGAAGGTGTCGTAGCCGGTGAGCCAGTACATCGTCTCCTGCTTGAAGCAGAGCAGGGCGTCGAGGCCGGCGTCGGCCATGGCGGCGCAGGCCCGCGCCACGCGGTCGGCGAACTCGGCGGGCTCGAAGTGCAGCGGCATGTCGTTTCCCCCAGTCAGGCCACGGCCACCGGCCGGCGCCAGAGATCACCCGAAGCCAGGGCGGCACCGCCGATGATCAGCAGGGCCGCCAGCAGCAGCCGCAGGCTCGGCTCGCCGAAGCCCAGCAGCACCAGCAGCAGGGCGCCGATCAGCGGTGCCGCATAGGCCGAGGAGCCGAGCACCCGCAGGTCGCCCCGCTTGGTGCCATGGTCCCAGAAGAAGAAGGCGGCCCCGACCGGCCCCAGCCCCATGGCGAGCAGGGCGGCCCAGCCGGCACCGCTGGGCCAGGCTGCCGTCTCGACCAGTGCCGAGGCCAGCAGCGCCAGGACAGCCGTGCCGAGGCAGAAGCCGGTGACGGCCTCGGTCGAGACTTCCCCCGCCACCCGCCGGTTGGCGACCGAATAGCCGGACCAGATCAGGGCGCAGGCGAGCGCGCTGAGATAGCCCAGCGGATTGGCGGTCGTTTCCGAGGATCCGCCGCGCGCCAGGACGATGAGCCCGGTGCCGGCCAGCCCCGCCAACGCCCCCAGCACATGCCGCGGCCGCAACCGCTCGCCCGGCAGCAGGGCCGAGAACAGCACGATCAGCAGCGGCCAGAGATTGATGATGAGCAGGGCATCGACCGGCGGCAGCAGGCGCAGCGTCGCGAAATAGAGCGCGTGATAGCCGAAGAACGCCCCCAGCCCGAGCGCCCAGGCCGCCGCCGGCACGCGCAGGGCGGCGGCGATCGGCCGGCCGCGCGCCACCTGCACGACGAGGCCGAGCGTGCCGCCGATGGCGAAGGCGATGCCGGTCAAGAGGAAGGGCGGCACCTCGCCGGTCAGCACGCCCAAGGGTGCCAGCAGCGCCCACAGGCCGATGGCGCCGAGCCCGACCAGGGTGGCGCTGCGGCGCGAGACGGCGGGGTCGCTGGGATCCATGCTGTTCCTTGCCGGAAGCGGCGTTTTCCTTATCGTCGCGGCGCGCCGCCGTCCACGCACGCAGGAGCCTCGCCATGGCCCACTGGCTGATGAAGACCGAGCCCGACGACTACAGCTGGGACCGGCTCGTCGCCGATGGCGAGACCGAGTGGAGTGGCGTGCGCAACTACGCCGCCGCCCTCAACATGCGGGCGATGAAGGTCGGCGAGCGGGCGTTCTTCTACCGCTCGATGGTCGATCCGGCGATCGTCGGCATCATGGCGATCGCGACGGAGGCCTATCCCGCGCCCGACGATCCCAAGGGCAAGTTCGTGCGGCTGATGGTGAAGCCGGTGAAGCCGCTGGCCAGGGAGGTCGGCCTCGCCGCCATCAAGGCCGACGGACGCTTCACCGAGATGGCGCTGCTGCGCCAGTCGCGGCTGTCGGTGGGGCCGGTCACCGACGCGCACTGGAAGCTGCTCTGCGAGATGGGCGGCGTCGAGCCCTAGATGCCTCGCCTGCCGAGACCGGACTGGGCCGCCATCCGTTCCGTGTCCATCGCCCTGGCGCTGGGTGTCGTGGGCGGTGCGATCTTCGCCTGGCTGAGGCTGCCGCTGCCCTGGATGCTGGGGGCGATGACCGCCAACATGGCGGCCAGCCTCGGCGGCGCCAAGGTCGACATCCCGGCCTCGTGGCGCTGGCCTATGCTCGGCATCCTGGGCGTGCTGATCGGCAGCAGCTTCACCGCCGAGGTGGCGGCCGGCATGCTGCGCTGGCTGGGCAGCATCGCCATCCTGCCGGTCTACATCGTCGTGGCGCTGCTGGCCGGCCTGCTGTTCCTGCGCCGCTTCGTCAAGCTCGAGCCGGTGACGGCGTTCTTCTCGGCTGCACCCGGCGGCCTGTCCGAGATGGTGTTCATGGGCGAGGCCAAGGGCGGCGACGCCCGCACCATCTCGCTGATCCACGCGACGCGCATCTTCTGCGTCGTCTTCACCGTGCCGTTCGTCGTCCGGCTGATCGAGGACGTGGGCGTGGCGGCACCGCGGCCGTCGACGGCGCTGCCGACGGCCTGGGAGCTGCTGCTGCTCGCCGGCTGCCTCGTCATCGGCCTGTGGGCCGGGCCACGGCTGCGGCTGCCGGCCTCCTTCATGCTGGGGCCGCTGCTGGTCAGTGCCATCGCGCATTCGACCGGCCTGGTCCACAGCGCGCCGCCGCAGATCCTGGTGGTGCTGGCGCAGCTGATCATCGGCACCGGCCTCGGCTGCCGCTTCGCCGGCCTCCAACCCTGGGTGGTGGCGCAGACCATGCTGCTGGGCGGCGGCGTCACCGCCGTGCTGCTGGTCTGCACGCTCGTCTTCGCCGAGGTGATCCACCTCGCCACCGGCCTGCCCTACATCGCACTGGTGCTGGCGCTGGCGCCGGGCGGCATCGCCGAGATGGGCCTCGTGGCGCTGGCGATGGGCAGCGACCCGCTGTTCGTCGCCACCCACCATGTCGTCCGGCTGGGCGTCGTCGTGCTGGTGGCGCCGGTGGTGTTCAGGATCTGGCGGCGCTGGAGCTGAAAGAAGAAAGCTCGGTTGGATAGGCCAGCGGCCAGCTCCATAGCCATCGCCGCGCAGAATTTGTTTCTATTTTGTTCTCGAGCCGGCATGCTGCGGCTCCGATGAGAGTCGAGGGAGCCATGTCGGATCAACGTGAAAAGTTCGAGCGTCTGAAGACTCTCCATTCCAGGGGAAACGCATTCGTGATCCCCAACCCCTGGGACGCTGGCTCGGCACGTCTCCTGGCCAGTCTGGGCTTCGAGGCACTCGCGACGACGAGTGCGGGATATGCGTTCTCGAAGGGCAAACGAGATTCCTTCGCAGGGCTCGGCCGTAGCGAGATACTCGAGAATGCCGCCGAGATCGTCGGCGCGACGACTCTGCCCGTGTCCGCCGATCTCGAGGATGGCTTCGGTGTGGCGCCCGAGACCTGTGCCGAGACCATTCGCATGGCCTGCACGACGGGACTCGTCGGAGGATCCATCGAAGACGCGACCGGCAATCCCGATGCCCCGATCTATGATATTTCCCAATCGGTCGAACGAATTCGGGCCGCGGCAGAAGCCGCACGGGGTCTCCCCTTCCTGTTGACGGCCAGGGCCGAGAACTATCTTTGGGGACGGCCCGACCTGGGCGATACGATCAAACGTCTCCAGGCGTTTGCCGAAGCGGGAGCCGATGTGCTCTATGCACCGGGGCTTCCCGACATCGAGGCAATCAGAACCGTTTGCCGCGCGGTCGACAAGCCGGTGAACGTGGTCATGGGGCTCGCCGGAAGAAGCTACTCGGTTGCCGAGCTTTCGGATGCGGGCGTGCGGCGCATCAGCGTTGGCGGCTCCTTTGCCCGGGCCGCTCTCGGCGCCCTGCTACGTGCAGCGGAGGAAGTGAAGGCATACGGCACCTTCACCTATGCTGCGGACGCGATTCCGGACACCGTTGTGAGCCGGCTCATGTCGCAGGCCCGACACGCCGACAGGCAGCGGTAGAGCCCGTCCAGTTCGTCGAAGCCACACGGTCGAGAAAGAAGAAGCCCCGCGCGATGGCGGGGCTTCCTTCGTGAGGTCCGGTCAGACGCCCGGCTGCGGACTCGGCTCGATGCCGCCGCCCGGCTCGTCGGCGGGCGGCCGCGAGGTCGTCGGCACCGAGCTGCGCTTGCCGGCGCCCGGGGTGGTCGTGGTGTCGTCGTGCTTGCGGGTGATCGGCATCGGATCGCCACGCAGGATGGCGGCGATCTCCTCGCCGTTCAGCGTCTCGTGCTCAAGGAGGGCGCGAGCCAGCGCGTGCAGCGCCTCCAGCTTCTCGTTGAGCATGCGCTGGGCCAGCCGGTAGCCGGCGTCGACGATGCGGCGGATCTCCTGGTCGATCTTCTGCGCCGTGGCCTCGGAGACGTTCTTGCTCTGCGTCACCG
Source organism: Geminicoccus sp. (assembly GCA_035326425.1). GTDB lineage: Bacteria > Pseudomonadota > Alphaproteobacteria > Geminicoccales > Geminicoccaceae > CALKJU01. The sequence continues at coordinate 28,559 of DAOLFG010000060.1, forward strand.
AGTGACCGAGGAAGACCTCCTGCTCGTTCTGGCCATAGCCGACCGGACCCAGCTCGTCGCTCATGCCCCAGTGGGTGACCATGTGGCGGGCGATCTTGGTGGCCTGCTCGATGTCCGAGGCGGCACCGGCCGTCACCTTGTCGCGGCCGAAGATCAACTCCTCGGCGACGCGGCCGCCCATGGCGACGGCGATGTCGGCCTCGAGCTTCTCGCGGCTGACCGAGATGCGGTCGCCCTCGGGCAGGCGCATCACCATGCCGAGTGCCCGGCCGCGCGGGATGATCGTGGCCTTGTGGATGCGGTCGGAGGCGGGCAGGAAATGGCCGACGATGGCGTGGCCGGCCTCGTGGTAGGCGGTCAGCCGCTTCTCGTCCTCGGTCATCACCATCGAGCGCCGCTCGGCGCCCATCATCACCTTGTCCTTGGCGGCCTCGAAGTCGACCATGGTGACGAGGCGCTTGCCCTGGCGCGCCGCCAGCAATGCCGCCTCGTTGACGATGTTGGCGAGATCGGCACCCGAGAAGCCGGGCGTGCCGCGGGCGATCACCTTGGTGTCGATGTCCGGGCCGCAGCGCACCTTCTTGGTGTGGACGTTGAGGATCTTCTCGCGGCCCAGCACGTCCGGGTTGGGCACCACCACCTGGCGGTCGAAGCGGCCGGGGCGCAGCAGCGCCGGGTCCAGCACGTCCGGCCGGTTGGTGGCGGCGATCAGGATGACGCCCTCGTTGGCCTCGAAGCCGTCCATCTCGACCAGCAGCTGGTTGAGGGTCTGCTCGCGCTCGTCGTTGCCGCCGCCGAGACCGGCGCCGCGATGGCGGCCGACGGCGTCGATCTCGTCGATGAACACGATGCAGGGCGCGTGCTTCTTGGCCTGCTCGAACATGTCGCGGACACGGCTGGCGCCGACGCCCACGAACATCTCGACGAAGTCGGAGCCGGAGATGGTGAAGAACGGCACGTTGGCCTCGCCGGCGATGGCGCGGGCGAGCAGGGTCTTGCCGGTGCCGGGCGGGCCGACCAGCAGGCAGCCCTTGGGGATGCGGCCGCCGACCTGCTGGAACTTCTGCGGGTTCTTCAGGAACTCCACGATCTCCTGGAGCTCCTCCTTGGCCTCGTCGATGCCGGCGACGTCCTGGAAGGTGACGCGGCCGTGCTTCTCGGTCAGCAGCCGGGCGCGCGACTTGCCGAAGCCCATGGCCTTGCCGCCGCCGGACTGCATCTGGCGCATGAAGAAGATCCAGACGCCGATCAGCAGCAGCATCGGGAACCAGGAGACCAGCACGCCGAGCAGCGAGGGCATGCTGTCGTCGATCGGCTGGGCGGTGATGCGCACGCCGGCGGTGGTCAGGCGCGAGACGAGGTCGGGATCGTTGGGGGCGTAGGTGCCGAACGAGCGGCCGTCCGAGAACCGGCCGGTGATCTGCTCGCCCTGGATGACCACGTCGCTGACGCGGCCGCCCTGCACCTCGGACAGGAAGTCGGAGAAGGCGAGGCTGGTCTGCGGACCCCGCGAGGTCGGGCTCTGGAACAGGTTGAACAAGGCGATCAGGAGCAGGCCGATGATGACCCACAGCGCCAGATTCTTGCTGAAATTGTTCACCGCGTGGGCCTCGTCCCCTAACCCGCCGGATGGGCCGGCGGCGCCGTGCCGCCCCTCACCCCTGACGATAGATAAGCGGGTCTCCGTTTGAAACAACATTCGCCGGCACGAAGGGTGCTTCCGCAAGCCCCATCGGCGGCACGAAGCCGCACCGCGACACCTCCGACATACCCGGAGGGCCGATCAGAAACGGCTGCCAGGCCAACTGGTTGCGGCGCCACAGCGACGGCAGCGCCAGCCGGGCCGGCGCCGGAATCGCCCGCGCCGCGAGCCGCGACGCCTCGTCCAGCGCGGCGTGGCCGTCGACGCCGAGACGGCGCAGCGTCGCGGGCGCGGCACCGGCCGCGAGGCGGATCTCGAACCTGCCGTCCCAGCGGCATGTCCGGCCGGGCAGGAGATCGACGACCTCGGCGGCGGCGCGCGGCTCACGCACGACCAGCAGCTCGCCGCCGCGCCGGCGCAGCACGCAGCCCCCCAGCGTGGCAGTGGTGTCGCCGGCGGCGAGCCGGTCGAGCAGGCGGGCCAGCCGCTCGCCGCGCGGCGGCACGGTCCTGCCCGAGACCGTCAGGATCAATCGCTCGACCACCGGCGCCGGCAGCCGGTCGAGGCCGGCGAGGTCGAAGCGCACGAAGCCCAGGGGGTGCGGCCGCGCCCGCTCCGCCATCAGCGCGGCGAGTGCCCGGTCCTCCTCGGCACGGGCCGGGCCGAGATCGGCGGCCGGCGGGGCCGGCGGGGCCGCTCGCAGGCGGGCGCGGGCGAAGTGCGGATCGCGGTTGGAAGGATCCTCGACCCAGCCGACGCCGCGCCGGCGGAGCGTGGCCAGCAGCCGGGACTTCGGGATGCCCAGCAGCGGGCGGAGCAGGCGCAGGCCCGGAACCTCGCGGATGGCCGGCATGCCGGCGAGCCCGCGCCGGCCGCTGCCGCGCGCCGCGCGGAGCGCGACGGTCTCGGCCTGGTCGTCGGCATGGTGGCCGAGCAGCAGGTGCAGGATGCCGGCGGCCCGGCAGGCATCGCCCAGAAGCCGGTAGCGTGCCTCGCGGGCGGCGGCCTGGATGCCGGAGCCCGGCTTCGGGCCTTCCCAGCGCAGGATGCGCGAGGCGATGCCCGAGCCGGCGAGACGGTCGGCGGTGAGCGCCGCTTCCGCTGCCGATTCGGCGCGCAGGCCGTGGTCGACGATCAGGGCGGTCAGGCGGCCCCGGCGATCCTCGGCCCACTGCCGGGCCAGCAGCGCCAGCGCCATGCTGTCCGGGCCGCCCGAGACGGCGGCCGCGATCTCCGGCCGGCGCTCGAACGGGCCCAGCGCGTCGAGGAGGGCCGCGAATTCCTGGCCTTCGAGGGCGGCCTCAGCCGCAGCCGGCACCGGCGCGCCCGCGCGCCGCCGCCTGCTTGATCGGAGGGGCGGCGTTGGGGAAGCGGCTGGTCAGCTCGTCGAACACCCGGCAGGCCTCGGTCTTCTGGCCGAGCTGGCTCAGCGACATGGCCATCTTCAGCAGGTTGTCCGGCGCCTTGGTCGCGGAATCGCCATAGGTCTGGAAGTTCTTGGCGAACTGCGACGCCGCACCGGCGAAGTCGCGCTGCACGTAGTGGGTCTCGGCCAGCCAGTAGGCGGCGCTCGGGGCCAGCGGATCCTTCGGATAGTCCGACAGGAAGTCGGCGAACTCGTCCTGCGCCGAGCCGAAGTCGCCGGACTGCAGCAGGGCGAGCGCGGCGTCGTAGCGGCCCTTGGGCGTGTCGGGGCGGGTGAGCGCGGCCTGGCGCTGCGGCTCGGCCGTCACGGCGCGCGGCGCCGTCCCGGCACCCGCGGCGGTGCCGGCCGCCGCCGTGCCGTCGCCCATGATGGCATCGCGCGGCAGCGTGCCCAGCACGTAGCCCCGGCGTGCCGCCGTGTCGTCCTGCGGCGACGGTGCCGCGCGCGTGGCGGCGCGAGGGGTGGACGCCGGCGCGGGTGCCGGTGCCGGCGCCACCACCGCCGCCCGCGGCTCGGGTGCGCTCAGCTGCTCGGGCTCCGGCTCGGCGGCACCCTGGACGACGGGCGGCTCGGTGCGCTGGCCGGCCGTGCCGCCGGCCTCGATGCGGCCGAGGCGCAGATCCATGTCGGCGACCAGCTTGTCCAGCCGGTCCTGGGCCTGGTCGCGGCCGTATTCCAGCTGCTCGAGGCGGCCGGTCAGCCGGCGCAGCTCCTCCTCCATCCGGCTGAGCCGGACGGTGATGTTGGCGAGCTGACCCGCATCCGCCTGTGCCAGCTGGACGCCGCGGAGCTGGGCCGTCTCGGCCGCCAGGGCATCGACACCGGCCCGCAGCGCCGCGGGCGTGTCGGCTCCCGCCGGAACGGAAAGGAAGCCGAGCGCCAGCAGCGTCGGCAGGGCCGTGCGCAGCATCGGAGGTGCCTCAGTTGGTGACGTGGACGACCGTCACGGCGCGGCGGTTCAGGGCGGCGGCGTCGGCGCTCTCGCCGGGATCGGCCGGGCGCTCCTCGCCATACGAGACGGCGGTGAGCCGGTGCGCCGGCACGCCCAGCGCCTCGAGATAGTTCTTGGCGGCGTTGGCGCGCCGCTCGCCCAGCGCCAGGTTGTACTCGCGCGTGCCGGTGGCGTCGGTGTGGCCCTCGATGTAGACCGGCACGTCGGGGAACTGCTGCAGCCAGGTGGCCTGGCGCTGCAGCGTCTCGCGGCCGGCATCGTCGACCACCGAGCTGTCGTAGGCGAAGAAGATCCGGTCGCCGACATTGACCTCGAAGTCGCGCGCCGAGCCCGGCTCGGGCGCGCCGCCGAGTTCGCTGCTGGAGACTCCCGTGCCCATCCCGGCGGTGCCCGACGCCGTATCGGTGGCGGTCCCGGTCCCGGCTCCGGTGGTGCCGGACAGTGTCTCGTCGTTCGAGCTGCAGGCAGCCAGTGCCAGCAAGCTTGCGGCCAGTACGGCGATCTTGCGCATGGGCAGGGTCCTCGCGAGCGGCCGGATCGCGGCCCTCGCTCGAAATGTTGTTCTGGGACGGGGCAAGTACAACTGGGGCGACATTCGCCGATTGGTCAATACAGGAGCGCCGCTCACGGAATCAAGGGAGACCAATCGGGATCGGAAGCATCGAGCGGTGTCTGCAGCCGCCGCTCGTTGTAGCCGGTGACATCGATGGTCACGAGGCGCGAGGCCGAGCCGCGCTCCTTGCGGGCGAACAGCAGCAGGCGGCCGTTGGGCGCCCAGGACGGCCCCTGGTCGAGGAAGCTGCGGGTGATCAGCCGCTCGTCGCGGCCGTCCGGGCGCATCACGCCGATGTGGAAGGCGCCCCTCTTGATGCTGGTGAAGGCGATGAAGTCGCCGCGCGGCGACCAGGCCGGGCTGCCGTAGCGGCCGTCGCCATAGGAGACGCGCTGCACGCCGCCGCCGTTGCGGTCCATCAGGTAGAGCTGCGGCGTGCCGCCCCTGTCGGAGTTGAAGCAGATCCGCGCGCCGTCCGGCGAGTAGGTCGGCGAGGTGTCGATGGCCGGGCTGTTGGTGAGGCGCCTGGCGCCGCCGCCGGCGAGGCCCACCGAGTAGATGTCGGAGTTGCCGCCCGAGGCCACCGTCAGCAGCATGCTGCCGCCGTCGGGCGAGAAGCGCGGGCTGAAGGTCATGCCCTCGAGGTCGGTGGCGACCGGCACCACCCGGCTGCCGTCGACGTCGCGGATGTAGACCCTGGGCCGGATGCCGCGGAACTCGAGATAGGCGACGCGAGCACCGTCGGGCGAGAAGCGCGGGGTCAGCACCAGCGTGCTGCCGTCGGTCAGGAAGCGGTGGTTGGCACCGTCCTGGTCCATGATGGCGATGCGCTTGATGCGGCGCTGCGCCGGACCGGATTCCGCGACGTAGGCGATGCGGGTGTCGAAATAGCCCTTCTCGCCGGTCATGCGCTCGTAGATCACGTCGGCGATCTTGTGGGCGATGCGGCGCCACTGGCTCTCGGCGGTGTCGAAGCGCAGGCCGCGCAGCTGCGAGCCGCCGAACACGTCCCACAGGCGGAACTCGATGCCGATGCCCTGTGGGCCCGGCCCCACCACCCCCGTCACCAGCGCCTGGGCGTTGATCTGCCGCCAGTCGGCGAAGCGCGGCACGTTGCGCAGCTCGTCGGGCGACTGGATGTAGGCGCGCCGGTCGAGGGTGCGGAACAGCCCCGAGCCGTCGAGGTCGGCCGCCACCACCTCGGCCACCGCCTGGCCGAGCTCCGTACCGCGCGGGCCGTCGCCGGCGAACGGGCTGACGGCGATCGGGATCGGGTCGACATTGCCCTGGGTGATGTCGACGCGCAGCTGTGCCGTGGCACCGCGCGCCGCGAGGCCCGCCGCCGCGAAGGCGCCGCCGGCCAGCAGCGCGCGCCTGCGACTCCAGCTCCCGATCATCCCGTCAGCATCGACGGGTCGAAGTTGAAGATCACGTTGCGCCATTGCTGGTAGGACTCCGGTGGCAGCTGGAGGGGCGAGCAGGATCGCACCGCCCGCACGGCACTCTCGGCGAACGCCCTGAACACGGGATCGGCGGCGATGCGGGCCTCGTCGAGCGGCGTCACCGAGCGGACATTGCCGTCCGGCCCGATGACGATGTTGAGCTCGGCCCGCATCCGCTCGCCGGCCTGGGCGCCGATCGGGATGCGCCAGCACGGCGTCACCTGGCGGCTGATCATGCCGGCGAGCTGCGAGGCGCTGATCTGCGGCGTCTGCGGGCCATTGGCCTTCGCACCCACGGTGCCGGGCGTCTCGGCCGTGCCCTTGCCCTGGCGGGGCTCGGGTGCCTGGACCCGCTTGTCCATCTTCTCGACGCTGCGCAGCAGGGCCGCGAAGCTGTCCTCCTTGGGCTCGGGCGCCGGCTCCGGCTTCCTGGCCGGCTCGGCCTTCTTCACGGGCTCGGCTGGCTTCGGCGGATCGGGCTTGGGAGGCTCGGGCTTCTTCTCCGCCTCCTTGGCCGGCTCGGGCTCCTTGGGCGGCTCGGGCCGACGCTCGACGCGCGGCACCACCTTGGGCGGCTCCGGTTTCGGCGGCTCGACCTTGGGCGGTTCGGGCTTGGGCGGTTCCGGCTTCGGCGGCTCGACCTTGGCCTGCGGCTTCGGCGCCGGCTCGGGCTCCGGCTCCGGCGCGCTCAGCGGCTCCGGTGCCGGCTGCGGCGGGG
>DAOLFG010000134.1:0-6541 GCA_035326425.1 Geminicoccus sp.
ATCCATCCGTGCTCGCGGGCAGCCGTTGATGGCCGGGTCGGGCCCGGCCATGACAGGAGTAGGGATCGAGCGTCGGCGTGAAGGTGTTGGCGCGATGACCTGGCGGGGGCAGAGAAGGGCGGCCGACCTACACATCCAGCTCCGCCACCGACGTCGCGTTCTTCTGGATGAAGGCCAGCCGCAGCTCGGGGCGGCGGCCCATCAGCTCCTCGACCAGCTCGGCAGTGGGCTTGTCCTCGCACATGTCGAGGCGGACCTGCAGGAGCTGGCGGCGCTTCGGGTCCATGGTGGTCTCGCGCAGCTGCGGGGGGTTCATCTCGCCCAGGCCCTTGAAGCGGCCGATCTCGACGTTTTTCCTGTTCTTGAAGACGGTCGACAGGATGCGCACACGGTCGGCGTCGCTCTGGGCGTAGGCGACGGTGCCGCCGGCGGAGAGGCGGTAGAGCGGCGGCTGGGCGAGGTAGAGGTGGCCGCGCTCGATCAGCTTCGGCATCTCGCGGAAGAAGAAGGTCATCAGGAGTGCGGCGATGTGGGCGCCGTCGACGTCGGCGTCGGTCATGATGACGACCTTGTCGTAGCGCAGGTCGTCGCCGCGGAACTGCTTGCCGGCGCCGCAGCCCAGCGCCGTCACGAGATCCTGCAGCTCCTTGTTGCCGGTGAGCTTGTCGGCGGCAGCGCTGGCGACGTTGAGGATTTTCCCGCGCAGGGGGAGGATGGCCTGGGTCTCGCGGTCGCGGGCCTGCTTGGCCGAGCCGCCGGCGGAATCGCCCTCGACCAGGAAGATCTCGGTGCCGTCGCGGCCGTCGCGCGAGCAGTCGGCGAGCTTGCCGGGCAGGCGCAGGCGGCGGGTGGCCGACTTGCGCTCGACCTCCTTCCTGGCCTTGCGCGCCAGGCGCTCGTCGGCGCGGCTCGCGACATGGGCGAGCAGCTGGGCGGCGGCGGCCGGGTGGCCGGCCAGCCACAGCTCGAAGCGGTCCTTGACCGCGGCCTCGACCAGGCGGGTGACGGCGGGTGTCACCAGCCGCTCCTTGGTCTGGCCCTGGAACTGCGGGTCGGGGATGAACACCGACAGCAGCAGGCAGGCGCCGCCCTGGACGTCCTCGGGCGTGAGCAGGGCCGCCTTCTTGAAGGCGACGCGCTCGGCATGGGCCTTCAGCCCCTTCATCAGGGCGCCGCGCAGGCCGGCCTCGTGGCTGCCGCCGAGCGGGGTCGGGATGGTGTTGCAGTAGAAGCCCTCGTAGCCTTCCTCGTCGAGCGGCCAGGCGACGGCGAACTCGACGCGGCCCTGGCCGTCGCCGAGATCGGCCTCGCCGGCGAAGGGCTCGTCGAGCACGCGCTCGCGGCCTTCGAGCAGGGCCTCGAGGAAGTCGGCGAGGCCGGCCGGGAAGTGGAAGCTCTGCCGCGCGGGCACGCCGTCCTTGCCGTCGACCAGGGCCTCGTCGCACGACCAGCGGATCTCGACGCCGCGGAAAAGGTAGGCCTTGCTGCGCGCCATCTTCCACAAGGCGGCGGGGCGGAAGCGGGCGTCGGCGCCGAAGATCGTGGGGTCGGGCGTGAAGCCGATGCTGGTGCCGCGGCGGTTCTGGACGGCACCGGCCTCGGTTACCGGTCCGAGCGGCGCGCCCTGGTGGTAGTCCTGGCGGTAGAGCTGGCGGTTGCGCGCCACCTCGACGCTGAGATCGGCGGCGAGGGCGTTGACCACCGATAGGCCGACGCCGTGCAGGCCGCCCGAGGTCTTGTAGGCCTTGGAGGAGAACTTGCCGCCGGAGTGCAGGGTGGTGAGGATGACCTCGAGCGCACTCTTGCCGGGGAATTTCGGGTGCGGGTCGACCGGGATGCCGCGGCCGTTGTCGCGGACCGTGATGCGGTCGGCGGCCGACAGCTCGATCTCGATGCGGTCGGCATGGCCGGCGACGGCCTCGTCCATGGCGTTGTCGAGCAGCTCGGCGACCAGATGGTGCAGGGCGCGCTCGTCGGTGCCGCCGATATACATGCCCGGCCGCCGGCGCACCGGCTCCAGGCCCTCCAGCACCTCGATGTCGTGCGCGCTGTAGTCGGAGCCGGGGCTGGCCCCGGCCGGGGAATCGAACAGGTCGGCCATGTTCTCCGGTCTCGACGGGGTGAGCGGAACGACCGGGCGTCTCGTGGGCCCAGCATGTGCCCTCCGGCCGTCGCCGCCGTCAAGATCGGCGCCGGGATCGTGGAGAGCTCGAGCCAGCAGTGTGACGAGGATGGCGAGCAGCACGATGCCGGCCGGCACGCCGCGATCGGCATCCTCTTGCATGATGCCCTCCGCGGGGCTCTATGGGCGGGCAACGCGGGGGACGGGCAACGCGGGGTGGCGAGGCGGGGTTCCGGCGATGGGTCAGGGCGAGAAAGCGGGGCCTGTGGGCGAGCTGGCGGTGCGCAGCCTCGCCATGCCGGCCGACACCAACCCGGCGGGCGACATCTTCGGCGGCTGGCTGCTGGCGCAGATGGACATCGCCGCCGGCACCGTGGCCTACCAGCGCGCCAGGGGCCGGGTGGCGACGGTGGCAGTGGACGCCATGACCTTCCACAAGCCGGTGTTCGTCGGCGACGTGCTCAGCTGCTACGCCGAGGTGGTGCGGGTCGGCCGGACCTCGATCACCATGCAGGTCGAGGCCTGGGCGCAGCGCGGGCGGACGGGCGAGGCGGTGAAGGTGACGGAGGGGCGGTTCACCTGCGTCGCGATCGGCGACGACCGGATGCCGCGCGATGTGCCGGCCGGCTGAGCCGCGTCAGCCCAGCCCCCACAGCCGGACCTCCATCGGGTGCGGCATGCGGGCGACGCGCTCGGCCTCGGCGCGCTTCACCCGGACATAGGAATCGATGAGATCCTGCGGCAGCACCTCGCCGCGGGTGAGGAACTCGTGGTCGGCCTCGAGCGCCTCGAGCGCCTCGCTCAGCGAGCCGGCGACGCGGCCGAGCTCGTCCGTCAAGTCGTGCGGCAGGTCGTAGAGGTTGCGGTCCATGGCGTCGCCGGGCTCGAGCTTGCGCTCGATGCCGTCGAGTCCGGCCATCAGCAGGGCGGTGAAGGCGAGATAGGGGTTGGCGCACGGGTCGGGGAAGCGGATCTCGATGCGCTTGCCGTTGGCGCGGGCCGCGTAGGGGATGCGGATGGCGGCCGAGCGGTTGTGGGCGGCATAGGCCAGCAGCGCCGGCTCGTCCTGGCCGGGGCGCAGGCGGCGATAGCTGTTGGTGGTGGGATTGGTGAAGGCGTTCAGCGCTTTGGCATGGGTCATCACGCCGGCGATGAAGTGCAGGCAGGCCTGGCTGAGGTCGGCATAGCCGGTGCCGGCGAACACGGCGCGGTCGCCCTGCCACAAGGAGAGGTGGATGCGCAGGGCGGCACCCGGCTGGTCGGCCAGAGGCTTGGGCAGCCAGGTGACGGTCTTGCCGTAGGACGCCCCCACCTGCGATGCGACGTAGCGCACCAGCTGCAGGCGGTCGGCGGTCTCGACCAGGCCGCCGGCGGCGAAGCCCAGCTCGTTGTGGCCGAAGCCGGCGCCGTGGCCGTGGCGGAGCTGGGCGAGGCCCAGGCCCTTCAATACGGTGGCCATCTCGGCGCGGATGTCGGCCGTCGGATCGCCCGGCGGCAGGGCGAGATAGCTCTCCTCGATCTCGCCGCCCTGGACGAGATAGGAGCCGCCGCGCGGTCCCACCTCGGCGCGCAGGCCGTCGAACAGGTGGAAGCCGAGGTCGACGCCGACCAGCGCCCGGTCGGCCAGGCGCGTACGCGCCAGCCAGGCCTCGGCACGGACGGCGGCCGAGCGCGGATCGCGCTCGTAGCCTATCCCCGAGCCGGGCTCGGCACCGTCGCAGACGATGGCCAGCGTCGGCTGGGCGGCGAAGGGGTCGAGGAAGGCGCTGGAAAGATCGGGCTTGAGCAGCAGGTCGGATTCGGTGATGTCACGCCAGCCCGGCACCGCCGAGCCGTCGATCATCAGCCCCTCCTTGAGCAGCGCCGCGTCGACGTCGCGGGCCTCGACGGCGCGGTGCCGCCAGCGACCGGACAGGTCGGTGAAGCGGAAGTCGACGCTGCGGACATTCTCGTCCGCGATGGTCTGCAGGACGGTCTCGACGTTGCTCATCAGGCTCCCCGAAATCGCCGCACCTCTAGCGCGCCGGGCGGGCGCGGTCGAGGGCGGCGGGGAGCGGCGGCCCATGCAGGAATCCGCCCGTGCAGGAATCCGATAGCCGGCCGGCAGCCGATGGCTAGGCTGGCGGCGCCCGGCGGAGATCGTGGCCCCGCCGGGCGGCGATTCCGGGAGGACATGCGTTGCGCAAGATCCTGACGTTGCTGTCGACCTCGGCGCTGCTGGCGCTGGCGGGCTGCGCCGGAGGGGGTGGCGGCCCGGATGCGGCCCAGCTCGCCGCCTTCCCGGGTGCGGAGGCGCAGATCCGCAACCTCTACGACAGCCGGGCGGTCGAGCGCGACTGGTTCTGCCCCGAGCCGCAGATGAACGCGATCACCCGCGCGGCTCCGACGCAGGACACCGCCGACACACTGGTGCTGGCGGTCAGCTACGAGTTCAGCTCGACGACGGCCGGCAATGCGCGCGACCAAGCGGCCTGCAGCGGGTTCAATACCCGCATGTTCACCTTCGGCAAGGCCGGCGGCGGCCTGGCCCTGCAGAGCATGACCGGCGAGCAGCGATCATGAGCCATCGGCCCGCCCGCCTGCCGGGCGGGCCTTTGCCCGCGCCGATCAGGTGTGCCCCTCAAACGACGCCCGTGAAGAACAGCGCCGTGCCAGTGGAGGGGTCCGAGCCAGTGTAGTAGAGCACACCGCTTCCCAGCACCCCTCCGGCGATGCTGATAGTGGCGGTAATGCCGCCGCCGTCGAGGTTCTCGACACCGCCGTACATGACGGAGAAGTTCGGCTGGCCAGGAGCGGCCGCCAGGAGAACAACCGTGTCGCTGCCGCCGCCGGCGTAGAGCTTATCGTAGCCGCTGGCCGCGGTGATCATGTTGCCCTCGAGGGTGAAGGTTCCGCCCGCGTCCTGGCCGACGTAGAACCAGTCGTTGCCTTCGTCGCCATAGAGCGTATCGGCGCCGGCCCCGCCATACAGGCTGTCGTTGCCCTCGTCGCCGTTGAGCCGGTCGTTGCCGGCGCCGCCATAGAGCGTGTCGGCGCCGTCGCCTCCCCACAGATAGTCATGGTCCCCGCTGCCACTGAGCGTGTCGGCGTCGTCGCCGCCATAGAGGTAGCCGGACCGGAAGCCGCCGTAGAGGATATCTCGGCCAGCACCTCCAAACATGTCGTCGGACTCTCCCCCGTAGAGCGTATCGTTGCCGGCTTCGCCCAGGAGCGAGTTGCCGCCAGTCTCGCCATAGAGCGTGTCGTTGCCGTCGCCGCCGTAGAGGGTGTCGTTGCCGCCGCCGCCGTTGAGAAGGTCGGCTCCATTGCCGCCCCAGACGGTGTCGAACCCGGCGCCGGACTCGATCGTATCCTCGGCGGCGGATCCGGTCAGCAAGTCCCCGTTGACCGTGCCGACGAGTCTCTCGACCCCGCTGGTGGTGGCACCCAAGGTATAGTCGATGCCGGTGAAGGGCGACGTCGGGTTCGGCGGCATCCACGAGAAGTCGAGCGTGTCGAGGCCGTTGCCGCCATCGATGGTGGCGTCGGCGATGTCGCCCCTGAACGTGTCGTTGCCATTGCCGCCGAACAGGCTGTCGGCGCCGCCGGCACCGTTCAGGCTGTCGTCGCCGTTGTTACCGTCGATCCGCTCGGCGTTGCCTGAGCCGGTCAGCGTGTCGCCGAAGTCCGAGCCGACCAAGCGCTCGATGCTGGAGGTTGTGACGCCCATGGTGAAGGTCACGGCCGCGACTGCCGTGGCGAAGGTGAGCGTGTCGCTGCCGTTGCCGCCGTCGAGCGCCGCGTCGGTGACATCGCCGACCAGGACGTCGTTGCCATCGCCGCCGTAGAGGGTGTCGACGCCGTTGCCGCCGTCCAGCAGATCGTCGCCGAGGGAGCCGAACAGCGTGTCGCTGCCGTTGCCGCCGTAGACGCTGTCGTTGCCGGACTGGTTGAAGCCGTCGTCCAGACGGTCGTTTCCCTCGCCGCCGTAGACCGTGTCGTTGCCGTTGCCGGCAACGATGCCGTCGTTCCCGTCGTCGCCGTAGAGCAGGTCGTCGCTGGTCTGGCCGTCGAGATCGTCGATCTGATCGTTGCCATTGCCGCCATAGACCGTGTCACGACCCTGGGCACCGTACAGCGTGTCGTCGTCGTCGCCGCCATAGATGATGTCGTCGCCGGAGGCGGGGGCGTTGCCGGTGTCGCCGACGATGGTGTCGGCGCCCTGGCCGCCCCAGAGCGTGTCGTCGCCATTGCCACCGAGGATGGAATCGGCACCCGTGCCGCCGTCGAGGAGATCGACGCCGTTGCCGCCGTTGATGGTGTCGCCGCCGCCGCCGCCGTCCAGCCGGTTGGCGCCGGCCGAGCCGGTCAGGGTGTCGTTGCCATCGCCGCCGATGACGTTCTCGATGCCGGACAGCGTGTCGCCGGCGGCATCGCCGC
>DAOLFG010000135.1:0-6499 GCA_035326425.1 Geminicoccus sp.
GCAGCCCGGCGACAAGATGGCCGGCCGCCACGGCAACAAGGGCGTCATCTCCAAGATAGCACCCATCGAGGACATGCCGCACCTCGAGGACGGCACCCATGTCGACCTCGTGCTCAACCCGCTGGGCGTGCCTTCGCGGATGAACGTCGGCCAGATCCTGGAGACCCATCTGGGCTGGGCCTGTGCCAATCTCGGCCGGCAGATCGGCGAGCTGGTCGACCGCTGGCAGAGCGAGCAGGGCCGCAAGGCGCTGGAGCGGCGGCTGGGCGGCATCTTCGGCGACGGCGTCGGCAAGGAGGTCGGACACTACACCGACGGCGAGCTGCGCGAGCTGGGTGAGAACCTGCGCTCGGGCGTGCCGATCGCCACGCCGGTGTTCGACGGCGCGCGCGAGGACGACATCGTCCGGCTGCTCGAGGAGGCCGGCTGCTCCAGCTCGGGGCAGGTGACGCTGATCGACGGCCGCACGGGCGAGGCGTTCGACCGCAAGGTGACGGTCGGCTACATCTACATGCTCAAGCTCGGGCATCTGGTGGACGACAAGATCCACGCCCGCTCGGTGGGCCCGTACAGCCTCGTCACCCAGCAGCCGCTGGGCGGCAAGGCCCAGTTCGGCGGCCAGCGTTTCGGCGAGATGGAATGCTGGGCGCTGCAGGCCTACGGCGCCGCCTACTCGCTGCAGGAGATGCTGACGGTGAAGTCGGACGACGTGTCCGGCCGGACCAAGATCTACGAGGCGATCGTACGGGGCGAGGATACGTTCGAGGCCGGCATCCCCGAGAGCTTCAACGTGCTGGTCAAGGAACTGCAGGCGCTCGGCCTCAACGTCGAGCTGCAGCAGGAAGTCGCCGGCGAGTGAGCCGTTGAGCCCGGAGGGCGGATCCTTCCGCCCTCCGGGAGCGCTTGTTCGATGTGGCAGCCAGAGAGAGCAGGATTCTCATGCAAGACTTGATGTCCCTCTTCGGGCAGGCCAGTGGGGCGCCGAAGTTCGATCAGATCCAGATCTCGATCGCCAGCCCCGACCAGATCCGCGAATGGTCCTACGGCGAGGTCAGGAAGCCGGAGACCATCAACTACCGCACGTTCAAGCCGGAGCGGGACGGCCTGTTCTGCGCCAAGATCTTCGGGCCCATCAAGGATTACGAGTGCTTGTGCGGCAAGTACAAGCGCATGAAGTACAAGGGCATCGTCTGCGAGAAGTGCGGCGTCGAGGTCATCCAGTCGAAGGTCCGGCGCGAGCGCATGGGCCATATCGAGCTGGCCGCGCCGGTGGCGCACATCTGGTTCCTGAAGTCGGTGCCGTCGCGCATCGGCATCCTGCTCGACATGACGCTGCGTGACCTCGAGCGCATCCTCTATTTCGAGCAGTTCGTTGTCGTCGAGCCCGGCCTGACCTCGCTGAAGCAGCACGAGCTGCTCACCGAGGACCAGGTCAATCGCTACAAGGACGATTTCGGCGAGGATTCGTTCAGCGTCGGCATCGGCGCCGAGGCCGTGCGCGACATGCTCAAGCGCCTCGACCTGCCGGAAGAGCGCGACCGCATGCGCGCCGAGCTGCTCGAGACCAACTCCGAGGCCAAGCGCAAGAAGCTGGTCAAGCGCCTGAAGCTGGTCGAGGTGTTCCTCGAGTCGGGCAACCGGCCCGAGTGGATGGTGCTCGAGGTGGTGCCGGTCATCCCGCCGGAGCTGCGGCCGCTGGTGCCGCTCGACGGCGGCCGGTTCGCCACCTCGGACCTCAACGACCTCTACCGCCGTGTCATCAACCGCAACAACCGCCTGAAGCGGCTGATCGAGCTCAGGGCGCCCGACATCATCGTGCGCAACGAGAAGCGCATGCTGCAGGAGGCCGTCGACGCGCTGTTCGACAACGGCCGCCGCGGCCGCGTCATCACCGGCGCCAACAAGCGGCCGCTGAAGTCGCTGTCCGACATGCTCAAGGGCAAGCAGGGCCGCTTCCGGCAGAACCTGCTGGGCAAGCGCGTCGACTATTCCGGCCGCTCGGTGATCGTCGTCGGCCCGGAGCTCAAGCTGCACCAGTGCGGCCTGCCCAAGAAGATGGCGCTCGAGCTGTTCAAGCCGTTCGTCTATGCCAAGCTCGAGCTCTACGGCAAGGCGCAGACCATCAAGGCCGCCAAGCGGATGGTCGAGAAGGAGCGGCCCGAGGTCTGGGACATCCTGGAGCAGGTGATCCGCGAGCATCCGGTGCTGCTCAACCGGGCGCCGACGCTGCACCGGCTGGGCATCCAGGCGTTCGAGCCGATCCTGATCGAGGGCAAGGCGATCCAGCTGCATCCGCTGGTCTGCACCGCCTTCAACGCCGACTTCGACGGCGACCAGATGGCGGTGCACGTGCCGCTGTCGCTGGAAGCCCAGCTCGAGGCGCGCGTGCTGATGATGTCGACCAACAACATCCTGAGCCCGGCCAACGGCAAGCCGATCATCGTGCCGACCCAGGACATCGTGCTGGGCCTCTATTATCTCAGCCTGATGATCGAGAACGAGCCCGGCCAGGGCTCGCTGTTCGGCACGGTGGCCGAGCTGCAGCACGCGCTGGCGGCGGGCGTCGTCACCCTGCACGCCAAGATCAAGGGCCGGGTCGAGATCATGGACGCCGACGGCGAGGTGCGGAGCAAGGTGCTCGACACCACGCCCGGCCGCATGATGCTCTACGAGATCCTGCCGCAGCACCGGAACATCAGCTTCGAGCGGCTGATCAACCGCGTGCTGACCAAGAAGGAGATCAGCCAGGTCATCGACGAGGTCTACCGCCACTGCGGTCAGAAGGAGACGGTGATCTTCGCCGACCGGATGATGAATCTGGGCTTCTCCTTCGCCTGCCGCGCCGGCATCTCGTTCGGCAAGGACGACATGATCATCCCCGGCGGCAAGGACCGCTGGGTCCGGCAGACCCAGGATCTCGTCAAGCAGTACGAGCAGCAGTATGCCGACGGCCTGATCACCAAGGGCGAGAAGTACAACAAGGTCGTCGACGCCTGGCAGAGCTGCTCGGACCGCGTCGCCGAGGAGATGATGGCCTCGATCCAGGCGGTGCATCAGACCCCGAGCAAGGAGGGCCGGTTCCGCCAGCCCAACTCCATCTTCATGATGGCGCATTCGGGCGCCCGCGGCTCGGCGGCGCAGATCAAGCAGCTCGCCGGCATGCGCGGCCTGATGGCCAAGCCCTCGGGCGAGATCATCGAGACGCCGATCATCTCCAACTTCAAGGAAGGGCTGTCGGTCCTCGAATACTTCAACTCGACGCACGGCGCCCGCAAGGGCCTGGCCGACACCGCGCTCAAGACCGCCAACTCGGGCTACCTGACGCGGCGTCTGGTCGACGTGGCGCAGGACTGCATCATCGCCGAGGAGGATTGCGGCACCAGCCGCGCCATCACCATCAAGGCGACGGTCAGCGGCGGCGAGGTCAAGGAGGACCTGTCCGAGCGCATCCTGGGCCGGACGGTGGCCGACGACGTCGAGCATCCCAAGACCGGCGAGCTGATCGTCCCGCGCAACACCACGCTGGACGAGGATCACGTACGTCGCATCGACGCCGCCGGCGTCGACCAGGTGCGCGTGCGCTCGGTGCTGACCTGCGAGAGCTCGGGCGGCGTCTGCTCGCTGTGCTACGGCCGCGACCTGGCGCGCGGCACCGCCGTCAACCTCGGCGAGGCCGTGGGCGTCATCGCCGCCCAGTCGATCGGCGAGCCCGGCACCCAGCTGACCATGCGCACCTTCCACATCGGCGGTGCGGCGCAGGGTCAGGCCGAGCAGTCGCAGATCGAGGTGCCGGTCGACGGCCAGCTGCGCATCATCAACCAGCGCCTGGTCCGCGACAGCCAGGGCCGGCAGGTGGTGCTGGGCCGCAGCTCCGAGCTCGTGGTCTACGACGAGGTCGGCCGCGAGCGCGCCCGCCACAAGCTGCCGAACGGCACGCGTCTGCTGGTCGAGCCGGACAGCCGGGTCGAGAAGGGTCAGGTGGTGGCCGAGTGGGATCCCCACACCGTGCCGGTGGTGACCGAGGTCTCGGGCACCATCGTCTTCAAGGACATGGTGGAGGGCATCTCGTTCCGCGAGGTGGTCGACGAGGCCACCGGCAAGGCGTCCAAGGAGGTCATCGACTGGCGGCAGAGCGCCCGCACGGCCAATCTGCGGCCGTCGATGCTGCTGCAGGACAAGGCCGGCAACCCGATCGTGCTGCCTTCGGGAGCCGAGGCCCGCTACTACCTGTCGGTGGGGGCGATCCTCAACGTCGAGTCGGGCGGCAGCGTCGAGGCGGGCGACATCATCGCCCGCCTGCCGAAGGAGGCGTCGAAGACCCGCGACATCACCGGCGGCCTGCCGCGGGTGGCGGAGCTGTTCGAGGCGCGCCGGCCGAAGGATCCGGCGATCATCGCCGACATCGAGGGCCGCATCGAGTTCGGCAAGGACTACAAGAACAAGCGCCGCCTGAAGATCGTCCCGGCCAACGAGGATCTCGACCCGGTCGAGTACCTCATCCCGAAGGGCCGTCACGTCGTGGTGGTCGAGGCCGATCTCGTGAAGCCCGGTGATCCGATCGTCGACGGCAACCCGGTGCCGCACGACATCCTGCGGGTGCTGGGCGTGGAGGATCTCGCGACCTTCCTGGTCGAGGAGATCCAGGACGTCTACCGGCTGCAGGGCGTGAAGATCAACGACAAGCACATCGAGGTGATCGTCCGCCAGATGCTGCAGAAGATCGAGATCGTCGATCCGGGCGACACCACCTTCCTGGTCGGCGAGCAGGTCGACCGGGTGGAGTTCGACCGGGTCAACGAGCGGGTGATCGCCGAGGACCGCAGGCCCGCGACCTGCCACCCGGTGCTGCAGGGCATCACCAAGGCCAGCCTGCAGACGCACTCCTTCGTCTCGGCGGCGTCGTTCCAGGAGACGACCCGCGTGCTCACCGACGCCGCCTTCGCCGGCAAGGTCGACGAGCTGCAGGGGCTCAAGGAGAACGTCATCGTCGGCCGGCTGATCCCGGCCGGCACCGGCGGGGTGCTGCCGCGCATGAAGAAGCTGCGCGGCGTCGACCCGAAGCTCGGCACCGGCCGCGAGGACAGCTCGGACGATCTGGCGCTCGAGCTCGAGCGGATGCTGCCGCCGGCGGAGTGACGGTTCGCCGCATCGGTCGTCCGGCGAGGGGCCGGTCCCGCGAGGGACCGGCCCCTCGCTTTGCCGGGGAGGGGGTTGACGGCCTTTCGGCCTTTGACTAGAAGCGCCGGGCCTTTACGTCTCCGGCGCTGGCGGTGTCCCTGGCGGATCAGACGCAGCACCACGTTCAAGGCGGATGAAGACCGGATGTGACGAGGTGGCCCGGCCCGGGGTTTCGGCCGAGGGCCTCCTTTTCGCGACGGCGTTTTCGAGAGCCTGGACGCGATACAGGGCCTGTTGGGAAGAGTAGCGGATGCCGACGATCAATCAGCTCGTGGCCAAGGGCCGCACGCCGAAGGAGGCGCGCAACAAGGTTCCGGCGATGCAGGAATGCCCGCAGAAGCGCGGCGTCTGCACCCGGGTCTACACCACCACGCCGAAGAAGCCGAACTCGGCGCTTCGCAAGGTGGCGCGCATCCGGCTGACCAACGGCTTCGAGGTGACGAGCTATATCCCTGGCGAAGGCCACAACCTTCAGGAGCACTCGGTGGTCCTGATCCGCGGCGGCCGCGTCAAGGACCTGCCCGGCGTGCGCTACCATATCATCCGCGGCACGCTCGACACCCAGGGTGTCAAGGACCGCAAGCAGAGCCGTTCCAAGTACGGCGTCAAGCGCCCGAAGTGAGGCTGGAGAGAGACTGAGCCATGGCCCGTCGCCGCGCCGCCGAGCATCGCGAGGTTCTGCCGGATCCCAAGTTCGGCGATCCCGTCCTCGCCAAGTTCATCAACTGCCTGATGCGTCAGGGCAAGAAGTCCGTCGCCGAGCAGATCGTCTATGACGCCTTCGACCGGATGCAGAACCGCACCGGCAAGGATCCGATCGAGCTGTTCCGCACCGCCCTCGACTATGTGAAGCCGACCCTCGAGGTACGCTCGCGCCGCGTCGGCGGCGCCACCTACCAGGTGCCGGTCGAGGTCCGTCCGGAGCGGCGCCAGGCGCTGGCGACCCGCTGGCTCATCGGCGCCGCCCAGGCGCGGTCGGAGAAGACCATGATGGAGCGGCTCGCCGCCGAGCTGCTCGACGCCTCGAACGGCCGCGGTGCCGCCGTCAAGAAGCGGGAGGACACCACGCGCATGGCGGAGGCCAATCGCGCCTTCTCCCATTACCGCTGGTGAGCTGAGTACCCGCCATGGCCCGCGACATTCCCATCGAGCGCTATCGCAACATCGGCATCATGGCCCACATCGATGCCGGCAAGACCACCACGACCGAGCGCGTCCTCTACTACACCGGCAAGTCCTACAAGCTCGGCGAGGTGCACGAGGGCACCGCGACGATGGACTGGATGGAGCAGGAGCAGGAGCGCGGCATCACGATCACCTC
>DAOLFG010000061.1:0-33655 GCA_035326425.1 Geminicoccus sp.
GGGCCGGACGCTGCTAGCCTCCTCGCAATGGAGAGACGCCCATGTCCGAGACCATCGTCCTGGCCAGCGACCATGCCGGCGTCGAGCTGAAGGCGGCGTTGAAGGCCGTGCTGGCCGAGCGCGGCCTCGAGGCGCTCGATCTCGGCGCCCATGACGCGGCCTCGGTCGACTATCCCGACATGGCGGACGCGCTGGCGGCGGCGGTGGCCGAAGGCAGGGCGGCGTGCGGCGTGCTGGTCTGCGGCACCGGCATCGGCATCTCGATCGCCGCCAACCGCCACCGCCACCTGCGCGCGGCGCTGTGCCACGACATCACCACCGCCAGGCTGGCGAGGCAGCACAACGATGCCAACGTGCTGGTGCTGGGTGCCCGCACCATCGGCATCGAGACGGCGCGCGACTGCCTCGCCGCCTTCCTCGACACCACCTTCGCCGGCGGCCGGCACGCCCGCCGGGTCGGCAAGCTCGGATAGGCGATGATCCCGCTCTCCGTCCTCGACCTGTCGCCGATCCCCGAGGGCTCGACGGCCGCGGATGCGCTGCATCATTCGCTGGAGCTGGCGCAGGCCGCCGAGCGGCTCGGCTACACCCGCTACTGGCTGGCCGAGCACCACAACATGCCGGGCATCGCCAGCGCCGCCACGGCGGTGGTGATCGGCTACATCGCCGGCGGCACCCGCACCATCCGCGTCGGCTCGGGCGGCGTCATGCTGCCCAACCATTCGCCGCTGGTGGTGGCCGAGCAGTTCGGCACGCTGGCCGCGCTCTATCCCGGCCGCATCGACCTCGGCCTCGGCCGGGCGCCGGGCACCGACATGGCGACGGCGAGGGCGCTGCGCCGCGATGGCATGACCAGCGCCGACCAGTTCCCGCAGGACGTCCAGGAGCTGCAGGCCCTGCTGGGGCCGGTCCAGCCGGGCCAGCGGCTGCGCGCCATTCCGGGCGCCGGCTCGCAGGTGCCGATCTGGCTGCTGGGCTCCAGCCTGTTCAGCGCCCGGCTGGCGGCGATGCTGGGCCTGCCCTTCGCCTTCGCCTCGCATTTCGCGCCCGGCGACATGATGGAGGCGCTGGCGATCTACCGCTCCCGCTTCGAGCCCTCGGCCCAGCTCGAGCGGCCCCACGACATGCTGGGGCTGAACGTGCTGGTGGCCGACACGGATGCCGAGGCGCGCTACCATTTCACCTCGGTGCAGCAGAGCTTCGTCAACCTGCGCCGCGGCATGCCGGGCCAGGTGCCGCCGCCGATCGACGACATCGAGGCATTCTGGGCGCCCTACGAGAAGGCGATGGTCCGCCAGTCGCTGGCCTGCGCCTTCGTGGGCTCGCCCGAGACGGTCGAGCAGGGGCTGCGCGGCTTCATCGCGCACACCGGCGCCGACGAGCTGATGGTGACCTGCCACATCTACGACCACGCCGCGCGGCTGCGCTCGTTCGAGCTGCTGGCGGGGCTGCGGGAGCGGCTCAGCGCCTGACCTCCGGCCGCCGCGTCGTGCCTCGTCAGGTGATCGACGAGGCGGCGGGCGTGGATCGGCAGTGCCTCCAGGCGGCGGACACAGACCACCAGCCGCCGTACCGCCCAGGCGTCGCGCAGGCCGACGATGGCGACGGTCCGGCGGCGCCAGCGCCTGGCCGCGGTCTCCGGAACGACGGCGATGCCGGCGCCCTGGCCGACCATGCCGCAGATCGCATCGAAGCCGGTGAGCCTGACGCGGACGTTCGGCGTGCGGCCGAGCCTGGCGGCGTGCCAGGCGAGGTGCGCGTCGAGCGCCGTGCCGCGAGGCAGGCCGATGAAGTCCTCTCCCAGGACGTCGGCGAAGAGCATGCTGCGCCGTGCCGCCAGCCGATGCCGGCGCGGCATGGCCAGCACCAGCCTGTCGACCAGGAACGGCCAGCTCTCCAGTCCCTCGACGCCGACGAGATCGGAGAGCACGCCGATCTCGGCCTGCGACCCGGCCACGGCGACCGCCACCTCGTGGCTCGGCCGCTCCTCGAGCTCGACGTCGACACCCGGATGGGCGGCGAGCCAGGGGCCGAGCGCCGCCGGCAGGTGCTCCTCGATGGCGGCGGTGTTGGACAGCAGGCGGACATGGCCGCGCAGCCCGCCCTGCGCATGCTGGCCCATCTCGCCGCGCAGATGCTCCATCTGCGCCAGGACCAGGCGCGCATGGTGGGCGAGCGCCTGCCCCGCCGGCGTGGGACGGACGCCGCGGCGGCCGCGCTCCAGCAGGGCCGTGCCGAGGGATTTCTCCATGTCCCGCACCCGTGCGCTGGCCGAAGGCAGCGCCAGGCCCGCCTGGGCGGCACCGCCGGTGATGCTGCCGGCATCGACGATGGCGGCGAACAGGCGCAGGTCGGTGAGGTCGAGGTGAAACATGCCGGCTGCCTATGCCAGGGACAGAGGCAGGCTCGGCCAAAGCCGCATTGTGCGCAAGGCTCGCCCGGCGGCATGGCTCGGGCATGTCCTGGTCCGACCTCCCCCTGATCGCGGCGATCTTCGTGCTGGCCGGCACGGTCAAGGGGGTCACTGGCCTCGGCCTGCCGACCGTCGCCATGGGCTTGCTCGGCCTGACCATGCCACCCGCCCAGGCGGCGGCGCTGATCGCCGTACCTTCGCTGGTGACGAATGTCTGGCAGATGGCCGGCGGGCCGTCGCTCGTGCCGCTGCTGCGGCGGCTGTGGCCGATGCAGGCGGGCGTGTGCATCGGAATGCTCGCCGGCGGCGGTCTGCTCGCCGCCGGCGATGCCGACCTGGCGACGGCGGCCCTCGGGCTGGCGCTCGCCGCCTATGCGGCGATCGGGCTCTCGCCCTTCCGCCTGCCGGTGATATCGGCCGGCACCGAGGCATGGCTCGGTCCGGTGGCGGGCGCCGTCACCGGGCTGATCACCAGTGTCACCGGCGTGTTCGTCATCCCGGCCGTACCCTACCTGCAGGCGCTGAGGCTCGATCGGGACGAGCTGATCCAGGCGCTGGGCCTGTCGTTCACGGTGTCGACGCTGGCCCTGTCGGCATCGCTGCTCGGCATCGGCGTGCTCGACGGCCGGACGGCCGCGGGCTCGCTGCTGGCGCTGGCGGGGATGGCGGCGGGGCAATGGCTGCGCCGCACCGTGTCGCCCGAGACCTTCCGGCGCTGCTTCTTCCTCGGCCTGCTCGTGCTCGGGCTCCACCTCGCCGCGCGGGGGCTGGCCTGACGCCGGCAGTCGCCGCGGCGGCCGAGGTCTGCTAAGTTCGCGATATACCGGGCGAAGGTGAGCCGATGCGCTGCCCGTTCTGTGGGGCCGAGGATACGCAGGTCAAGGATTCGCGACCCGTCGAGGACGCGGCGGTGATCCGGCGGCGGCGGCAGTGCGGCGTGTGCGGCGCGCGCTTCACCACCGCCGAGCGCGTGCAGCTGCGCGAGCTGGTCGTCACCAAGAAGGACGGCCGCAAGGTGCCGTTCGACCGCGAGAAGCTGGCGCGCTCGATCCGCATCGCCACCCGCAAGCGCGGCGTCACCGACGACCAGATCGAGCGCATCGTCAATGGCATCGTGCGGCGCATCGAGACCTCGGGCGAGACCGAGGTGCCCTCCACGCGCATCGGCGAGCTGACGATGGAGAGCCTGGCCCAGCTCGACCAGGTGGCCTATGTGCGCTTCGCCAGCGTCTATCGCGACTTCGCCGACGCCAGCGACTTCGAGGAGTTCATCCGGCCGCTGACCCAGGCCGAGTCCCAGCCCTAGCCGGCAGCGCCGCCACCGGCACGCCCCGCAGCCACTCCAGGCGGATCTCGAACACCGCCTCGACGGCGGGGTCGGCCAGCACCCGGTCGGGACGGCCGGTGGCGACCACCCTGCCCCGCTGCATCACCAGCACCTCGTCGGCATAGCGGGCGGCCATCGCCAGGTCGTGCAGCACGGCCAGCACCGCACAGCCCTGCGCCGCCAGGGCGCGGGCGACCTCCAGCACCTCGAACTGGTGGCGGAGATCCAGGCTGGCGGTCGGCTCGTCGAGCAGCAGGCAGCGGCCGGCGAGGCCGTCGTCGCGGCCGCGCAGCTGGGCCAGCACGCGGGCGAGCTGCGCCCGCTGCCGCTCGCCGCCCGACAGGGTCGGATAGAGCCGGTCGGCGAAGGCGGCGATCTGGGCCGCCTGCATCGCCCACCTGACGGCGGCGGCGTCCTCGGCGGCCGAGGCCAAGCCGCGGTGCGGGCTGCGGCCGAGCTCGGCGACCTCGCGGACGGTGAAGTTGAAGGCCAGCTCGGCCTGCTGGCGCATCACCGCCCGGCGGCGCGCCAGCTCGGCCGGCGGCCACTGCGCCAGCGGCCGGCCATCGAGGCGGACCTCGCCGGCCGTGGGCGTCACGGCACCGCTCAGGAGGCCGACGAGGCTCGACTTGCCGGCACCGTTGGGACCGACCACCACCAGCAGCCGACCCTGCGGCAGAGCGAGGTCGACGCCGTCGACCAGGGTGTTCCGGCCGCGCCGCAGGACGAGGCCGCGGGCCTCGAGGCCGCTCATCCGCCCCAGCCGATGCGGCGGCGCGCCAGCAGCCAGATGAAGAACGGCCCGCCCAGGCCCGAGGTCAGCACGCCGATCGGCAGCTCGGCCGGCACCACCACGGTCCGGGCCGCGAGGTCGGCCAGCAGCATCAGGCAGGCGCCGGCGCAGGCGGCGGCGGGCAGCAGGCGGCGGTGGTCCGGCCCGACCAGAGAGCGGGCGACGTGCGGGGCGATGAGGCCGACGAAGCCGATGACGCCCGACAGCGCCACCGCGGCACCGGTGCCCAGCGCCACCAGGATCACGATGGCGCGCTTGGTGCGCTCGACGTCGAAGCCCGAGTGGAAGGCGTCGGCCTCGCCCAGCAGCAGGGCGTTGAGCGCCCGGGCGCGGAACGGCAGCAGCACCAGCGGCAGCGCCATGAACAGCATCGCCGGGGCCAGCGTGTGCCACGAAACGCCGGCGAGGCTGCCCATCATCCAGAAGGTCGCCTCGCGCAGCTGGCGGTCGTCGCTCATGAACAGGCAGGCGCCGACGCCGGCCATCGCCACGGCGTTCACGGCGATGCCGGCCAGCAGCATGGTGGTGACGTCGGTGCTGCCGTCGCGGGTGGCGATGCCGCCGACGATCCAGGTGGCGACCAGCGCGCCGACGAAGGCGGCCAAGGGCAGCAGCCAGGGGCCGAGCAGGCCGGTGGGACCGATGCCCAGGCGGCTGCCGAAGACGATGGCGGCGACGGCGGCGAAGGCGGCACCCGGCGCCACGCCGACCAGGCCCGGATCGGCCAGGGGGTTGCGGAACAGACCCTGGATGGCGGCACCGGCGACGGCCAGGATGGCGCCGGCCAGCACGCCCAGCACGACGCGCGGCAGGCGGATGGCGACCAGCACCGTGCCGTCCTGGTCGAAGCTCTCGAGCGGCGGCAGCAGGCCGAGCCGGCGGCCCAGGATGGCTAGCACCTCCAGGGGCGGGATCGAGACGGCGCCGATGGCGAGGCCGAGCAGCACGCAGGCCAGCGTGCCGGCGGCGAGCAGCGGCAGCGCGCCACGGCCGCGGCGATGCACGGTCGTCGTCATGCCGGCCGCCGCCATGTCCGGGTCAGTCGCCCCTGGGCATGTCGGGATGAAGCGTCGCCGCCAGGTCGCGCACCGCCTCCGGCGTGCGCGGGCCGAAGCCGAGCAGCAGCTGGCCGTCCATGGCGACGACCCTGGTGTCGGGCCTGACGCTGAGCTCCGGCAGGGCCAGCAGCCGTTCAGGTCCGCCCATCGCCTCGACCGTGTCGCGCATCGCCAGCACATAGTCGGGTGCCGCGGCCACCGTGGCCTCGGGCGACAGCGCCTTGTAGCCGGCATAGCCCTGCACGACGTTCTGGCCGCCGGCCAGGCGGATCACCGCGTCGGCGGCGGTGTGCAGGCCGGCCGCCATCGGGGCACCCCGGCCGGCGCTTATCAGGAACAGCACGCGCGGCCGCTCGCCGGTGGCGGCCACCTTTCGCTCGACGCCGGCCAGGGCGGCACGCACCCGGCCGGCCAGGGCGGCGCCCTGCTCCTCGCGGCCCAGGAGCGCCGCCACACGCTCGATCTTGGCGGCGATGGCCTCGGCGCTGTAGCCCTCGGGCACCATCTCGACGCCGACGCCGGCGCCGCGCAGCTGCTCGATGGCGCTGTCCGGGCCGCTGCCCTCGACGGCGATGACGAGATCGGGCCGCATGGCGACGATCGGCTCGGCCGACAGCCGGCGCATGTAGCCGATATCCGGCAGCCGGTCGGCCTCGGGCGGCCAGGTGCTGGTGCTGTCGACGGCCACCAGCCGGTCGGCGGCCCCCAGGGCGTAGACGATCTCGGTGACGGCACCGCCGATGCTGACGATGCGCTCGGCGGCATGGGTCGATCCCGCCCCGCCCAGCAGCAGCAGGCCGGCCAGCAGCCACCTCACGCCGACGCTCCGAGCCCGGCTGCGATCTCGCGCCATCCCGCGGTCTCCTCGGCTTCGGGCGCCCGCTCGCCGAACATCATGGCGATCAGGCGTTGCTGGGCATCGAACAGCTCCAAGCTGGTGACGATACCGAAGCGCGTCGGCTTGCGCACCACCCAGGCGCTGGCGACGAGATCCTGGCGCAGGTGCAGGTTGAAGCCGGGGTCGAGGATGTTCCACCACGCTCCCATCGTCCCGAGCGTGCGGATGGGCCCGGTGTGGATCTGGATGCAGCCGGGATTGGGCACGAAGATCATCACCGACAGGCCGCGCTCGACGGCGGCCTCGCCGGCCTTCTGCATCGCCTGCGGCTGCACGGCCCGGGCGAGCTCGCCGCCGATCAGCCGGAAGGCCTGCTGGCGGCCGACGCCCAGATCCTTGAGCAGGCCGTGGAACTGGTGGACGTCGGCGAGCGACAGCCAGCGCTCGCGCAGGGCATGGCGGTCGATCTCGGCGTCGGGGCGGTCGGCGGGTGGCGAGGCCGGCATCGCGACGCGGATCGCCGGCGACTGGTCGTGGTGGGCGCCGTCCTCGACCAGCCGCTCGAAGGCCGAATGGTCGCTGTGCTCCAGGAGGTGGATCTTGTGGACGGCGCTGCCGTCGGCGTCGAAGAACTGCAGGCTGCGCCTGGGCCTGCCGTCGCGGCGATCGTCGACGGCGAAGCCGAGCTGCCAGTGCGCCATGAACAGGCGCAGGTCGATCGAGCGCTCGAACACGCCGCCCATGCCGTCGAACAGCTTCACGTCGCGATAGGGCCCGTGCTTCTCGTGGACGGCGGCCTCGTTGCGGGTGAGCGCCATGACGCTGCCGAGGCGCGGCACCTTGCGCAGCACCGTGGCCAGGTCGTCGACGAGGCGCACGGTGCGCGGACCCGCCGGATCGCCGACGGCGCTGCCGATCAGCTCGGCCTCGCTGATCTTCAGCCGCGCGGCGATGTCGCGCGGGTAGAGCCGCTCGCTCTGCGCCAGAGCCGCGGCGGCGCTGCGGATGGCCTCGGGGTCGTGGCGGGCGGGCGTGGCCAGCATCCCGCCCTCACCAGTTGATGCCGTAGCCGATGGCGATCTTGTAGTCGCGGCCGGGCTCGGCGGCGTCGGTGTAGACCCGGGTGTAGGTGCGGTCGAACATGTTGTCGATGCCGGCATCGAGGCGG
Organism: Geminicoccus sp.; assembly: GCA_035326425.1. Classification (GTDB taxonomy): domain Bacteria; phylum Pseudomonadota; class Alphaproteobacteria; order Geminicoccales; family Geminicoccaceae; genus CALKJU01. The sequence continues at coordinate 7,598 of DAOLFG010000061.1, forward strand.
AAGCCGCGCAGGAAGCCCTGCTGCGGCTGCCAGCTCGCGAAGATGTCGTGGGTCTGGTAGGCGTCCTGCTCCTCGCCCGGATCGGCGCGGTCGAGGCGGTTGGCGAAGATGCCGCGCCAGCCGACGATGCTGTCGATCTCGTGGATCTTGAGGCCGACGCGCGCCGTCCACTTGTTGGGCTGGAGCACGCCGAGCGGCCGGCCGGTGTCGTCGTCCTCGCCGTCGAGCTGCGAGTAGCCCAGCGCCACGAACAGCCGCGAGCTGTCGTAGCTGGCCTCGACCTCGGCGCCGTTGAGCGAGGCGTCGTGGACGTTCACCGCCCGGGTGGTGCCGTTGCAGAACGGCGGGAAGCAGGAAGGCGGCACCGGCTGGTCGACCTCGAGGTCGATGAAGTCCTTGCCGTCGATCCAGAAGTAGGAGCCCTTGACGCTGGCGCGGTCACCCTGCTCCAGCACGTCGCGGAAGCGCAGGCCCGAGCCGATCTCGTAGTTGGTGGTCTCCTGCGGCTTCAGGTCGGGATTGGCGATGAAGAAATTGTCGCCGAAGCCCGGGATCGAGAAGTGCAGGCCGTCGGCGTAGAGCTCGTCGAAGGTGGGTGCCCTGAAGGCGTGGGCGTAGTTGCCGAACAGCATCAGCCAGTCGGTCGGCAGGTAGCTCAGGCCGACCTTGGGCGAGAACTTGCCGTCGCTGGTGCTGGGCGAGGAATCGGCGTCGTTCTTGAAATGATCGTAGCGCAGGCCCGGCACCAGCAGCCAGGAGCCCGGCGTGCCGAACAGCCGCTCGAAGGTGATCTCGTTCTGGATGAAGCCGGCGACGGTCTCGGCCTCGGCATCGGGCACGCCCAGCCGGTTGCCGTCGGCGGTGGCGGTGCTGCTGCCGTCCTGGTCGTCGTGGAAGCTCTCGAAGCCGTAGGTGACGAGATTGGTGATGCTGTCGGTGATCGCGAAGGGCGTGCGATTGTCGATCCTGATGCCGGCGGTGTCGACCTGGCGGTCGAGCCTGGTGCCGGCCGGGTTCTCGGCCGTGTCCTGGAGCGAGGTCTCGTCGACCGAGTTGCGCACGTAGTAGCCGAGCACGCCGAGGTCGATCCAGCGGTGCTCGTCGCTGGTCCAGCGCCAGCCGGCGCGGAATGTGTCGTTGTCGATGTTCTTGTCGGACAGGCCGCCACTGCCCAGGCCCTGCGGGTTGGCGGGCTCGGTGACGTCACCGCGGTAGCCGAGATAGGACAGGTCGAAGCGGTGGCCGTCGATGCCGCTGTAGCTGCCCTTGAGCAGGCCGGACTTCAGCCGCTCGTTGTTCTGCAGCGTGGTGCCGTCGCCGAGGTCGATGTCGCCGGCGTCGCGGTAGCTGAAGCTGCCCAGCAGGTCGAAGCCCTGCGACTGGCCGAAGGCGGTGGCGCCGTATTGGTTCTCGCCGTTGACGCTGGCGTAGCCGGTCCGCACCCGGGCCCCCATGCTCTCGCCGGGCTCGAGGAAGTCGGCGGCGTCGAGGGTGCGGAACTCGATGGTGCCGCCGAGGCCGCCCGAGCCGTAGAGCGCCGAGGTCGGTCCCTTGACGACCTCGACCGTGCCGAGCAGCGCCGGGTCGATGAACAGCCGGCCGTCATGGCCGGAATTGAAGTTCTGGCGCACGCCGTCGAACAGCACCGTCACGTCCGGCCCGTCGAAGCCGCGGATGCTCGGCACCTCGCCGGTGCGGCGCGGCCCGCCGACCGATTCGACGCCGGGGATGAAGCGCAGCACGTCGTCGACCGAGGAGGGGTTCAAGAGCTCGATCTGCTCGCGCGGCATCACCGAGACCTGGCCCGGATACTCGAAGCTCTCCATCGGGTTGGTGGTGGCGGTGACGGTCACCGGCTCCAGTACCAGGGCGCCCGAGGCCTGGAGGTCCTGCGCCTCGGCCACGCCGGCGAGCGCCGTTGCCGAAAGCAGTGCCCAACCGAGCCGGGCCGACGGAGTCGAATGGCGCCGCGCCATGATGCTTGTCCCGCACTTTCCGACTCGGCGGGTTAGGCCCGGCAACCAGGCTTGTCAACGCAACGACTTCGAGTAACATGGCGACGATTATTTCGTTGTTCAGGGTAATGATTGGAATTTCTATAGTCTGAATTGAAGGTCGGGAAGTGCCGCGATGGGCGCCGCGACACCTCCGGGCCGCTCAGGCCAGCTTCAGCGCCGCCGAGATGTCGGCCAGCGCCTTCTGCTCGGCCTCGTCCACCTGCACACCGCCGAAGCCGAGGAAGCCGCCTTCCTTGGCGGCCTCGGCGACGCGCTGGCTGATGCCGCGCAGCCAGGCCTTGAAGGCAGGGGCGTCGGCGGCGGCCCTGGCGTCGACCAGGGCCCCCACCTCGCCCAGTGCCGCCACCGCCCGCGCCTGGATGGTCTCGGCCTCGTCCCCGGCCCGCACCTCGATGCCCTGCCGCGCCCTGGCCCGTCCCTCCGAGGTCTGGAGATCGTCGATCACCGCCTTGGCGAGGGCGCAGGTGCCGGCGTCGGTCCTGGCGTGCGCCAGCACGCTGCCGGCGGCGAAGCTCTCCTTGATCAGACCCCAGAGCCCGCTCGGCGAGGCGGCGGTGATCGCGATCCCGGCCAGCGTCACGCTCTGCAGCACCCGCGACCATTCCTCGTCGGTGAAGTTCGACCTGCCTGCCATGGGAGCCTCCTCCGCTTCTGTGGTCATCGACGTCCCGAACGCGCCTTCCGCGCCGTAGGTCTCGTGCCCTCGCCATTTTGTACAATTTATTATCGATAAACATAAGATCAAACACATCCCTACCGTATTTTGTTGACGGGCAGGGCCGGGCGGATAGATTGCAGCCCCCGCTGCTCGGGCGTCCAGGGGATCGATATGCTTCGCTCGCCGCCGCCTGGGCGATCACCCGCTTCCGCTTCCACGGCAAGAAGCTGCTGGTGACGATCCTGGAGCTGCCGTTCTCGATCTCGCCGATCGTCGCCGGCGTGGTCTACCTCTTCCTCTACGGCGCCCAGGGCCTGTTCGGGCCTTGGCTGGCCGAGCGCGACATCCAGATCATGTTCACGATCCCGGCGATCTTCCTGGTCACGATCTTCGTCACCAGCCCGTTCGTGGCGCGCGAGCTGATCACCTTCATGCGCGACCAGGGGCCGGAGGAGGAGGAGGCGGCATTGTCGCTCGGCGCCTCGGCCTGGCGAATGTTCACGATGGTGACGCTGCCCAACATCAAATGGGCGCTGCTCTACGGCGCCGTGCTGTGCGGTGCCCGCGCCGTCGGCGAGTTCGGCGCGGTCTCGGTGGTCTCGGGCAACATCCGCGGCCAGACCAACACCCTGCCGCTGCAGATCGAGCTGCTGTACAACGACTACAACGCCACGGGCGCCTTCGGCGCGGCCGCCATCCTGACGCTGATCGCGCTCGCCACCATCCTCGTCAAGGCCTGGCTCGAGGGCCGGCGCGAGGCATGAAGGTGGACCTGCGCCAGCTCGACTATTTCCTCGAGATCGTCGAGCGGCGCAGCCTGACCGCCGCCGCGGCCGAGCTGCGGGTGACGCAGCCGACGCTGACCAAGAGCATCCGGCAGCTCGAGGAGAGCCTGGGCGTGAGGCTGCTCGAGCGGCTGCCGCGCGGTGTCGTTCCGACCGAGTTCGGCGCGGTGCTGGCGCGGCATGCCGGCCTCGTCGGCGTGCAGCTCAAGGACGCGGTGGCCGAGATCGAGGCGTTGCGCAGCGGCCGGGTGGGTCACGTCGCCATCGGCGCCGGCCCGGCCTGGCTGCGGCGGCTGCTGCCGCTCGCCGTCACCCGGGCCCAGGCGGCGAGCCCGGGCCTCGCGGTCTACCTCACGGGCGGATTCGACGACGGCCTGCTGCGGCTGCTGCGGCAGGGCGAGCTCGATCTCGTGGTGGCCGAGCTGCCGGAGCCCGACACGGCACCCGACCTGGCGCTGCTGGAGCTGGCCTCGGACGATCTGGGCATCGTCTGCCGCTCGGGTCATCCGCTGGCCGGGTGCCCGGGCCTGGTTCCGACCGACCTCGTCGGCTGTCCCTGGATCCTGCCGGCCGGCAACAGCCGGGCGCGGCGGCGGCTCGATGCCCTGTTCATCGGCCGCGGCCTGGAAGCGCCGGCGGCATCGATCGAGACCGATTCCATGGCCTTCATGCTGGCGGCGATCCGGCTGTCGGACGGCATCGGCTACGCCACGTCGCGGCTGCTGACCCTGGAGGAAGGCTCGGGCCTCGTCATGCTCGACGTGGAAGGCCTGAGCGGCCGGCGCACCGCCGGCGTCATCTCTCGCCGCCAGGCGCGCCTGTCCCCCGCGGCCCAGGCCATCGTCGACGAGCTGGCGGCGATCTGCAGGCTGGACGACCACAACTGATCGAGCCCGTCGCCGTTCGGTCGGAATGTGATTGGCCTTCGACGATATCCGGCCGTAGCGATGAAAGAAAATGCCGGGAGGACACGATGCTCGGGGACAGCGTCAACAGCACGGCGGGGTCGTCGGTGGCACGCCTCCTGGTCGCGGCGCTCCTGTCGCTGACCGTACCGGACATCGCCGCGGCCGCCACGCTGCGCGGAACCGTCGAGAGCGATGGTCTGCCCCTGGAATCCTATTCGGTGAAGCTGTACCGCTCGGGAAGCGACCGTCCGGCACGCCTTCTCGGCCAGGATTCGAGCAAACCGGACGGGGCGTTCGAGATCCATTTCTCGCCCCCCACCGACCGCGATGCGGTCCTGTACCTGGTGGCGCAGCGTGGCCGCGCTGCGCTGGCCACCATCCTGGGGAGGGTTCCCCTCGATATCGACCGCGTCGTCGTCAACGAGCGCACGACCGTGGCCGCAGGCTACACGCTGGCCCAGTTCATCGATGGCCGGCAGATCACCGGCAACCGCGTCGGGATCGCCAACGGTGCGGCGATGTTCCGCAACCTCGTCGATCCCGGGACCGGCGAGCTCGCGCCCGTGCTGGGCCAGTCCCCGAACGGACCCGACACCTCGGCGCTGCCGACCTTCAATGCCGTCGCGAACATGGTGCTCGGCTGTGTACGCGACAGCACGAAATGCGGCGCGTTCCTCGACGCGGCGCGCTCGCCCCGCAACGGGACGCCCCGGCAGACGTTCCAGGCCGTGGTCAACATCGCCCGCAATCCCTGGCACGGCGTCGCCGGTCTGTTCGCGGCCTCGCGCAACGGCCCGAGCCCGTACCGGCCGGCGCTGGCACGGGCGCCGGACACATGGGTCCTGCCGATCCGGTTCCGCGGCGAGCCGATGGTGATGAACGGCCCCGGCAACTTCGCCATCGACGCCGGGGGCAATCTCTGGGTCACCGACAACTATCAATGGGCGCCGCGCGACGGCGTGGCCTGCGCCGGGCAGTTGCTATTGAAGTTCACGCCGACCGGCCAGTTCTTCCCCGGCTCGCCCTATCCCGGCGGCGGGCTCGACGGCGCCGGCTTCGGCATCACGCTCGCCCCCGACGGCCACGTATGGGTCGGCAATTTCGGCTTCGAGGCGCCGGAATGCACCGGCACGCCCGAGCGGGCGAGCCATGACAGCGTCTCGGAGTTCCTGCCGGACGGCACGCCGGTCTCGCCCGACGAGACCGGCTACACTGCCGGCAGGATCTCCTGGCCGCAGGGCACCGTCTCGGACAGGAAAGGCAACATCTGGATCGCCAACTGCGGCAACGACAGTGTCACGGTCTACCCCGATGGCGATCCCCGTCGCGCCCGGAACATCGACTTCACCAAGGCCGGGTTGAAGGAGCCCTTCGACATCGCCATCGACCACCGCGGCCGCGGCTGGGTGACGTTCAACGAGGGTAACGCCGTCGCCATCGTCACCTTCGAGGACGGCCGCCTGACCAGCCGGGTGATCCCCAACCAGCATGCCGGCGACATCGCCAAGGCGCGCTTCCGCCAGCCGATGGGCATCGCCAGCGACAGCAAGGGCAACATGTGGATCGCCAACTCGGGGATCGTGCATGTCCCCTGCCCCGGCGACGGCAGCGCCTTTCCGCCGGGCGAGATCGGCGGGTCGATGACGCTGATCTACTCCGGCGGCCGCGTCGCCTTCCGCTCGCCGTTCACGGGCGGCGGCCTGGCCGTGCCTTGGGGTGTCGCGATCGACGGCAACGACAATGTCTGGGTCGCCAATTTCGGCGGCGGCGACGACGAGGGCGGCAGCCTCCTGTCACGCCTGTCGCTGCTGTGCGGCACCACCCCGAGGAACTGCCCGCCGGGCCATCGGGTCGGCGACCCCATCTCGCCCGACACCGGGTTCACAAGCGACGCGCTCGACAGGGTCACCGGCCTGGCGATCGATCCCACCGGCAACGTCTGGGCGGTCGACAACTGGAAGTTCGACGCCCAGCAGAACAATCCTGCCGGCGAGGCGATCGTGGCTTTCCTCGGTGTCGCCGGGCCGCTGCGCACCCCCCTCATCGGGCCACCAATTCCTGCACGATGATCGAGCCATGCCTGCCGGCTATGGCAGCCGCCCTCGAATTGATTGGTCAGCATGGGCCGAGCGGTCCTAACGTCCGCCTACGAGCCGAGGCTGACCGGCTGACTGGGAGGCATCTGATGAACAGGATCAAGCTCGCCGGCGCCGCCGTCGTGGCGCTCTGCGCGGCGTGGGGCCCCGTTGCCGCATGGGCCGCCGACGTGGCGCCGATCACCATCGTCATCAACCAGTCGCCCTGGTTCGAGGGCTTCCGCAAGACGGTCGAGCTCTACGAGCAGCAGACCGGCAACACGGTCAACCTCGACGTCAACCCGTTCGCCGGCAGCCTCGAGAAGCAGCGCAACTCCGTTCGCGCCAGCGAGGGCCTCTACGACATCCTGATCATGAACTCGGGCTGGTACGCCGAGATGTATGCCGGTGGGTTCGTCACGCCGATCACTGACATAGACCCCGGCTTCGAGCTCGATCCACAGGTCTATCCGGTCGACAACACGATGTATTGGGATGCGAAGACCAAGACCTCGGATCCCGAGACCGGCAAGCTGATGTCGATGTCGATAGCACCATTGATCCCACTGCTCTACTACAGGCGCGATCTCTACGAGGAGAAGGGGCTGAAGGCGCCGGAGACCTGGGACGAGCTGCTGGCCAATGCCAAGCTGTTCCACGATCCGCCGCGGATGTATGGCATGGTGCAGCGCGGCGCCCGCGGCCCGCATACCGTGGCCTACGACTTCTATCCCTACCTCTACGGCCACGGCGGCAGCATCTTCAAGGACCAGAACAAGGGCGACTATACGGTCACGCTGAACAACGCCGAGGGCAAGGCGGCCCTCGACTACTACCTGCAGCTCGCACGCGAGGCCGGCCACCCCAAGACCGCCGCCCTGGACCAGGCCGAGGTCATCCAGAACATGGTCACCGGCAAGGCCGCGCATGTGATGATGGTCATCGCCGCCTGGTCGCAGATGGACGATCCCACGAAGTCGATCGTCGTCGGCAAGGTCGCCCTGGCGCCGCCGCCGCACGCGCCGGGCCTGAATACGGCGCCCGGCCTCGGCCACTGGCTGGGCGGCATCTCGCACAACGTGCCGGTCGAGCGGCAGAAGGCGGCGGTCGAGTTCTTCCGCTGGTTCCAGAAGCCGGAGTCGCAGATCGCCTCGGCCGAGCTCGGGATGGTGCCGGTCAGCGCCGCGGCCTACGAGGCGCCGATCAGCAAGGAGCCGCGCTTCAGCTGGATGGAGGCGATGAAGGAGTCGCTGCCGCACGCGGTCAACATCTACAACTTCCCCGAGGCCAACGAGGTCATTCCGGTGCTGGAGGTCGAGCTGAACCGGGCCATCGCCGGCGAGATCAGCTCCACCGATGCCCTCAACAGCATGGCCGACCAGATCCACGCGGTGATGAGCAAGTACGGCTACAAGACCGGCAAGCTGCCGCCGCTTTGAGCCGACCGGCGACCTCGCTTCCCGGTGCTGTGGGCCAGGGCCGGATCGGCGACGATCCGCTGTGGCGCCGGCTCACCCTGGCGCCGGCGCTCGCGGTCATGCTGCTGCTGGCGGCGTTCCCGATCCTCAACATGCTGGCGATGAGCTTCTTCAGCATCCAGTGGATCGAGGCCACGGCCGTCTGGACCCCGGCGGGGCTGGCCAACTATCGCGCCATACCCGCGGACAACCTGGTCCGGGCCGGCGTGCTGAACACGCTGCTGTTCGTCGTCGCCGCCGTCGGGCTGGAGATGGTGCTGGGGTTCTTCCTGGCTCTGTTCTGCAGCCGGATCGGCCGCGGCCGCATCGTCTATCGCACGCTGTTCCTGCTGCCGATCCTGGTCCCCGGCATCGTCGTCGGCGCGATGTGGAAGCTGATGTACAACTACGATTTCGGCATCATCAACCAGGCAATCGGGCTGATCGGCCTCGGCCCCTACGACTGGCTCGGCTCCTACGGGACGGCCCTGCTCTCGGTGATCGTGGTCGACATCTGGCACTGGACGCCGTTCTGCTTCCTGCTGCTGCTGGCGGCGATCGAATCGCTGCCGCAGGACGTGGCCGAAGCCGCCAAGATCGATGGCGCCACCGGCTGGCAGGAGCTGGTGCACGTGACGCTGCCGATGCTGTGGCCGGCGATCCTGGTGACCCTGGGCTTCAGGGCGCTCACCGCCTTCAAGGTGTTCGACGAGGTCTACCTCCTCACCGGCGGCGGCCCCGGCACGGCGACCGAGGTGCTGAGCTTCACGATCTACCAGCGCTTCTTCACCGAGGATCGCGTCGGCTACGGCTCGGCGCTGTCGATCGCCGTGATGTTCGGCGTGGCCCTGGTCATGGTGGTGGCACTGTCGAGCCGCCGCGGCAGGGCGCCGGAGGCGGCGACATGAGCCCGAGCCGTGCGGTGGGCCAGCGCGATGCCGGACTGCATCTCGTGCTGGTGCTGGTGGCGGTGCTGACGGTGGTGCCGTTCCTGTGGGTGATCGCCGCCGGCTTCCGCACCCAGATCTCGCTGCTCATCGGCGAGCTGTGGTTCACGCCGAATCTCGACAACTTCCGCGAGGTCCTGTTCTCCAAGACCTCCGAGTTCCTGCTCAACTACCGCAACTCGCTGATCGTCGGTCTCGCCAGCACGGTCTTGTGCCTGCTGATCGGCACGCTCGCCGCTTGGTCGCTGCACCGGATGCGCTGGCCGCGCTGGGTGCCGCACCTGTTCCTCGGCTGGGCGCTGATCTTCCACATGATCCCGCCGATAGCACTCGCCGGCGCCTGGTTCGCCATGTTCCGTAGCATCGGCCTCGACAACACCTTCAGCGCCGTTGTCCTCGCCCACACCACGCTCAACCTGCCGATCGCACTCTGGCTCATGGGCGTGTTCCTGGCGGATGTGCCGCGCGAGCTGGAAGAGGCGGCGCGCATCGACGGTGCCTCGACGCCGCAGCTGCTGCTGCGCGTCGTCGTCCCGGTCGTCGCCCCGGGCCTGGTCGCCACGGCGATCCTGGTCTTCATCTTTTCCTGGAACGAGTTCGCGGTGGCCCTGAACCTGACGCTCAAGCAGACCGCGACGGTGCCGGTGGCGATCGCCAAGTTCGCCCAGGACTTCGAGATCAAATACACCGAGATGGCGGCCTCGGCGGCCCTGTCGATCATCCCGGCGCTGATCCTCCTGCTGATCGGCCAACGCTACATCGTCAAGGGCCTGACCGCGGGCGCCGTGAAATAGGGAGAAGGCTCGTCATGAAGGTCGTGTTCGCGCTGTTCGATTCGCTCAACCGCCTGGCGCTCGAGCCCTATGGCGGCACACGCATCGAGACGCCCAACTTCAAGCGGCTGGCCGCCCGCTCGACCACCTTCGACCGCCACTATGTCGGCAGCCTGCCGTGCATGCCGGCGCGCCGCGACATGCACACCGGCCGGCTGAGCTTCCTGCATCGCAGCTGGGGGCCGATCGAGCCCTACGACAACAGCTTCGCCGAGATCCTGGCCGGCAGCGGCGTCTACAGTCACCTGGTGACCGACCACTTCCACTACTTCGAGGACGGCGGCTTCACCTACCACAACCGCTACGACTCCTACGACTTCATCCGCGGCCAGGAGGGCGACCGCTGGAAGGCGATGGTGCAGCCGCACTGGGACCGGCTGCGCGAGATGTACCACGAGCGGCAGTTCAGCGACAAACGCCGCACCTATTTCGCCAACAACGTCATCAATCGCGAGTTCATCCGCGACGAGCAGGACTTCCCGTCCGTGAAGTGCTTCGCGGCGGCTATGGAGTTTCTCGACCGCAACCGCGACGCCGACAACTGGATCCTGCACCTCGAGACCTTCGATCCGCACGAGCCGTTCACGGCCCCTGCCCGCTTCAAGGAGAAGTTCAAGACCGGCTGGACCGGGCCGATCCGCGACTGGCCGCGCTATGGCCGGGTCGACGAGCTGCCCGAGGAATGCGAGGAGCTGCGCGCCAACTACTACGCCGTGCTGTCGTTGTGCGACTTCCTGCTGGGCCAGCTGCTCGACTATTTCGACGAGCACGACCTGTGGAAGGACACCGCGCTGATCGTGACGACCGACCACGGCTTCCTGCTCGGCGAGCACGATTTCTGGGCCAAGAACCGGATGAACATGTACGAAGAGATCGTGCACATCCCGCTGTTCTTCCACCACCCGGCACAACCTGGCGGCAGCCGGCGGCGGGCGCTGACCCAGACCATCGACCTGCCGGCCACCTTCTACGAGCTGTTCGGCGCCGAGGGTCCGGCCGAGATGCAGGGCAAGTCGCTGGTGCCGCTGCTCGCCGCCGACGCCGAGCAGCGCAAGGGTGCGATCTTCGGCTATTTCGGCGGGGCGGTGAACGTCACCGACGGTCGCTGGACCTACCACCGCTACCCGCCGGACCTGAGGACGCAGGAGATCTACCAGTACACGCTGATGCCGACCCACATCCACAGCCTGTTCTCGGTCGAGGAGCTGGTCGGCGCGTCGATGGCCTCGCCGTTCAGCTTCACGAAGAACGTGCCGCTGCTGAAGGTGCCGGTGATCGAGCGCTCGCCGATGAACTCGTCCTACGGGCCCGGCGTGATGATCGAGAACGACACCCGGCTCTACGACCTCGCCACCGATCCCGGGCAGCAGCGTCCGTCGTCGGACGCCGCGGCCGAGAAGGCGATGATGGCGCTGATGCGCGAGCTGATGCTGGCCAACGACTGCCCGCCCGAGGCCCTGGCGCGCATCGGCCTCGATGGCCGCTGACGCTCGGCTGTTCGGCCAGCGCATCGCCGACCTGCCGCCGCTAGTCGGCGACCTGCGCCAGCTCGCCAGCGTCCGCCGCTTCGAGCTGCGCGAGGGGCCCGAGGACGGGGTGCGCGGCCTCGCCTTCGACACCGGCGGCGGCCTCGCCTTCTGGGTCATGGACGGCCGCTGCCTCGACCTCGGCACGCTGTCCTGGCGCGGCATGCCCTGCGCCTGGCAGGGGGCGATGGGCTTCCGGCATCCCGGCCTGCACGACACCGAGGGCGAGGGCGGCACCGGCTTCCACCGCAGCTTCAACGGCCTGCTCGTCACCTGCGGCCTCGAGCGCACGCGCCAGCCGGTGCCGGGCGGCCCGCTGCACGGCCGGCTGCCCTACACCCCGGCCCGCCTCACCGCCTGGGGCGAGGATTTCGAGCGTGGCGAGCCGGTCCTGTTCTGCGAGGGCGAGGTCGTCCAGGCGGAATCCAGCGGCGAGTCCTGGCGGCTGCGCCGGCGCATCGAGGCGCCGGTCGGCGGGACCACCATCCGGCTGACCGACACCGTCGACAACCGCACCGCCAAGGCGCGGCCGCAGCACATCCTCTACCATTTCAACTTCGGCTTCCCGCTGCTGCGCCAGGGCAGCGAGGTGCTGCTCGACGGCCGGCCGATCCGCGAGCCCTTCACCGGCGTCGACCCGCAGGCGGTCCCGAGCGTGCGCTGCCATCGCGCCGGCGGTGCGGCGTGGTCGGTGGCCGAGCTGCGCAGCCCCGAGGGTCCGGCCGGTCCCCCTGTGACCCTGCGCATGGCCTTCGCCACCGACACCCTGCCCTGGATCCAGACCTGGCTGCAGCCGCAGCCCGGCATGCACGTCCTGGGCATCGAGCCCGGCAACAGCGAGCGCGGCCCGGACGGCCAGAGCGTCCCCGACCCGAGCTGCGAGCTGGGCCCGTGGGCGTCGCGGACCTTCAGGCTGGAGCTGAGCCTGTCGGGCGGTTGACCGGACGATGGTTGCAGAACCGAGTGCGCGCGACTACCTTGTGGCACGATTTCGTATTGGTGTCACAAGAGGGCACTTCGCCATGCGCCGGGTCAGCATCCGAGAGATTCGCGAGCTGCTGCCGCACCTCGACGCGACGCTCGCCGACGAGGGCGAACTCGTGATCGAGCGACGCGGCAAGCCCATCGCCCGCCTGCTGCCGGTGGCCCCGCGTATGCGCAGACCGTCGAATGCCGATTTGCTGGCGACCTGTCCGTATCAGGAGATACCGAGCGAAGCTCTCATTCGAGAAGATCGCGACGCCCGGTGAGTTGCTATGTCGACACCAGCGCTCTGGCGAAATGGTATGTTCTCGAGCACGGCTCGCACGAGTTCGCCGCCTTCGTCGATGGAGAACCGGAACTCCGGATCAGTCGCCTGTGCGTCGTGGAGTTGAGATGCCTCCTGGCCCGGCGCCGGCGCAGCGGCCTCATAGATGAGGGCTACGAGAGTCGGGCCTACCATCGATTTCTGCAACAGCTCACCAGCGGCTATCTCACACTCTTTGCGCTGCTCGATGAGCATCTGGTCGAAGCCACGTCGCTCATCGTTTCGGTGGAGGCGCCTCTCCGCACACTCGACGCCATTCATCTGGCGGCCGCGCGTTCGATCGGCTGCTCCAGACTGGCCACTGGCGACCGGGTAATGCAGGCAGCGGCCGCCCAGCTCGGTCTTGACGTCGTGTATTTCGGCCTTCCCTGATTCCGCGACAACGCCGCCGCAACCTCGTCGCGCGGCGGGCATTGTACAGCGCCGCCGTCACCGTATCTTGATCGGCAACCAAGCCATGGAGACGCCCATGCTTCAGACCAAGAACGACCTTTCCCAGAACGTCCGCAAGAAGGTCATCGACCTGCTGAGCGCCCGGCTGGTCGACGCCATCGACCTGCGCACCCAGGTCAAGCAGGCGCACTGGGCGGTGCGCGGGCCGCGCTTCATCGGCCTGCACGAGCTGTTCGACGCCATCGGGACGCGCGTGCTCGACCATGTCGACGAGATCGCCGAGCGGATCACGGCGCTGGGCGGCGTGCCGGACGGCACGGTGCAGAACGTCGCCAGGCAGACCTCGCTGCCGCCCTACCCCACCGACATCACCGACGGCATGGACCATGTCGACGCGCTGAGCACGGCGCTCGCCAGCTTCGGCAAGGGCTGCCGCAAGGCCATCGACGAGGCCGAGGAGCTGGGCGACGCCGGCACGGCCGACCTGTTCACCGCCATCTCGCGGGTGATCGACAAGGATCTCTGGTTCGTCGAGGCCCACGCCCAGGCCAAGGCCTGACGCTCCGGCTTGGTGGACCGGCAGCGGCGGGCTAGGCTCGGCCCATGTACCGCCTGGCCCGGCTGGCGCTCCTCGCCCTCCTGCTGGCGCTGCCCGCTCTCGCGAGCGACGCGGCGCTGGAGAGCTTCGCGCGCGGCATCGGCCTGCGCGACGTCGCGGGCTTCGTCGAGACGGTGACCGAGCTGCGCCGCTCCGGGCGCCTTCCCGATCGCTACCTGACCAAGGACGAGGCCGAGGATCTCGGCTGGCGGCCGGGCTCGGATCTCTGCGACGTCGCCCCCGACGGCAGCATCGGCGGCGACCGCTTCGGCAATCGCGAGCGCCGGCTGCCGGAGCGGCAGGGCCGGCGCTGGCGCGAGGCCGACCTCGATTTCGACTGTGGCCGGCGCGGCGCCAGGCGGCTGGTCTGGTCGAACGACGGCCTGATCTACGTCACGGTCGACCACTACGACAGCTTCAGCAAGGTGCCGCCGTGACCATGAGGCGCTGCATCCTCGACGGCCGCCAGCGCAGCAAGCGCGCCATCCTGGCCAAGCTCGCCCGCGACCTCGGCTGGGACCGGCCGCTGACCAATCTCGACGCGCTGTACGACGTGCTGCGGCGCGAGATCCCCGGGCCGATCGAGATCGTCTGGCGGCCGACGGCGGCGGCCCAGGTGGCGCTGGGCGCCGACATGGCGACGATCGCGGCCACGCTGCGGCAGGTGGCGGACGAGCGCGGCGACGTCACCTTGCGGATGACGCCCGCCTGAAAGCAGCACCGCCGTCCTCCAGCGCTCGTGATTATGCCGGATTTGCGTTAGGCTCCCTCGGGAGGACGTCATGTCCTCCGATCGACGTGGCGACACGACGACAGGATCAGGGAGAAAAAGCGATGAATACCAAGGAGTTGACCCGCCGCGACATCCTGCGGGCCACCGCCGCGACAGGTGCCGGCCTGTTCGCGGCGGGCGGCAGTGTCCCGGCCCTCGGCCAGGACAAGCCGCTGCCGCAAGGCGCCGCCGGCAAGCTCACCGTCATCCACCGCACCGAGTATTTCGAGCAGGCGCAGACCCTCTTTCGCGACATCGTCGGCCGCTTCGCCCAGGCCAACGGCGCGCAGCTCGACATCTCCACCACCAATCCGGAATCCTTCGGCGACTTCCTGGGCAAGATGACCGCCGCCGTCACCGCCGGCAACCCGCCCGACATCGCCTACACCAGCAATGTCAGCATCGCCCAGATGAACCTGCTGGGCCTGCTCGAGGACGTCACCGACGTCGTCGACGAGGCGGTCAAGCGCTACGGCAACATCATGCCCGGCATCAACGCCGCCCCGAACGGCCGCTTCGACGGCGCCTGGAAGGCCGTGCCGTTCCTGGCCAGCGCCACCGGCTATTTCATGCGCGGCGACAAGCTGAAGGAGAAGGGCATCGATCCGGCCGGCCTGAAGACCTACGAGCAACGCCGCGCCGCCGCCCTGGCGATGTCCGATCCGGGCAACAAGTTCTGGGGCTGGGGCCTCACCCCCAACCAGAGCGGCGACGGCTACGGCTTCGTGATCAGCGTCATCCAGGCCTTCGGCGGACACTACACCGACGAGACCGGCATGATCGTGCAGTTCGACTCGCCGGAGACCCTGGCGGCCGTCGAATGGCTGGCCGAGACCTACGACCGCAACGGCAAGTTCGCCGCCATGCTGCCGCCGGGCGTCGAGAGCTGGGGCGACATCAGCAACAACGAGGCGTTCCTGGCCGGCAATGTCGGCTACACCCACAACGCCTTCAGCGTCTATGCCCAGGCCAAGCGCGACAACAACCCGGTCTTCCCCAACATCGTGCTGCTGCCGGCGCCGATGGCCAACAATGGCGACAGGCGGGACGGCGGCAGCACCACCGGCTGGCTCACCGTCTTCAAGGGCGCCCCCAACGCCGCCCTCGCCAAGAAGCTGGCGCTCGAGCTGCTCGATCCGGCCAATTTCGGCCAGATGTCGAAGGTGGCCGGCGGCCTGTTCAATCCGGCCTACGAGAACCTGTGGACGCCCGAGCTGCTGGCCATCGACCCGAATTTCGCGGTCATCAAGGAGCAGGTCAGCGTCGAGAATCCGTTCATCGGCCCGTCCTGGCCGGCCAAGCCCAACGCCGCCATCGACGCCATCCGCGCCCAGGGCGTCGTCGAGCAGATGGTCGCCAACGTCACCTCGGGCCGCATGAGCGCCGCCGACGCCGTCAAGGACGCTCACGGCAAGATCGTCAACATCTTCGAGGAAGGCGGCATCGCCCAGCCCTAGGCCGGGGCCGGATCCGAGAGCAGGCCGGCCGTCCCGGGAATGGCCATCCCGGGGCGGCCGGCCCGTCATCCTCGAACTGGGCGAGACCATCCCATGGGCAGTCGGATCGAGCTCGGCGTAGCGACCATCGCGTCCGATCCGTACGCGCGCGCCCGCCGCCTGCAGGCTCTGCTGGGGCGCGACTGGAAGATCGCGATCTTCTTCGTCCTGCCCATGGTGCTGATCATGGCCGGGCTGATCATGTGGCCGTTCATCAAGGCCATCATGCTCAGCACGACCTCGCTGAACTTCCTGACCGGCCAGACGGTGAACGTCGGCCTGCGCAACTATCAGAGGCTGCTGACCAGCAGCGACTACCTGCTGTCGATGCAGAACACGATCGTCTTCACGTTCTGGTCGCTGGCCATCAAGTTCGTCACCGGCATGACGATCGCGCTGATCCTGCACAGCCGGGTGCCCTTCCGCAGCCTGCTGACCGGCATCATGCTGCTTCCCTGGATCGTGCCGGAGATCGTCACCGCACTGGCCTGGAAGAGCATCTACGATCCGATCTTCGGCGGTCTCAACCCCATCCTGCTCAACATGGGCCTGATCGGCGAGCCGCAAGGCTGGCTGTCCGATCCGCACCTGGCGATGCCCAGCGTCATCGCGGTCAACGTCTGGAAGGGCATCCCATTCTACACCCTGCTGCTGCTGGCCGGCCTCAAGGCCATCGACAACGAGCAGCTGGAGGCGGCCGAGATCGACGGCGCCAACGCCGTGCAGCGCTTCCGGCACGTCACCCTGCCCGGCCTGCGCTACGTCGTCATCGTCGTGCTGCTGCTGTCCTTCATCTCGACCTTCAACCAGTTCGGCCTGATCTTCCTGATGACCGGCGGCGGCCCGGGCGGCGCCACCCGGCTCTATTCGATCCTGGCCTACGAGAAGGCCATCGGCTCGCTGCAGTACGGTCCCGGTGCCGCGATCGCGCTGAGCGTGGCGCCGCTGATGGCGCTGCTGATCTGGCTGCTCGCCAAGTTCATGCGGCCGGACGACGGCCGATCCGCCGCCGAGCGGAAGCCCGCCATCGGCGACCGCGTCCTGAAGCTCGCCGCGACCGCCATGAACCGGCTGCTGGATCTGGTCTTCCTGCCCGCCGAGCTGGTCTTCAGGCTGTTCGAGAACCTGTCCGCCGCCCTGCGCGGCCTGGTCGCGCGGTCGGCCGACCGGCAGTTCCTCACCGCGCGCGCCCGCCGGCACAAGAACACGGCGGTGCGGCTGCTGGTGCTGCTGCCGATCATGATCTTCGTGGTGTTCCCGTTCTATTGGGTGATCGTCACCTCGTTCAAGACCACGCCCCAGATCAGCGAGCGTCGGTCGATCTTCTGGCCGGAGCCGGCCACCACCGAGCAGTTCACCTCGCTGATCCAGAACACGCCGTTCCTGATCTGGTTCGGCAACTCGGTGCTGGTGGCCGCCGCCAGCACCCTGATCTCGGTGGCGTTCGCGGCACTCGCGGCCTACGCGCTGTCGCGGCTCAAATTCATCGGGGCCGGCCTGCTGACCAGCGCGCTGCTGATCACCTACCTGCTGCCGGGCACGCTGATCTTCATCCCGCTCTACCAGATCCTGACCAATCTCGGGCTGGTGAACACCTACGGCGCCATGATCGCGACCTATCCGACCTTCCTGCTGCCGTTCGCGACCTGGGTGCTGATGGGCTATTTCCGCTCGATCCCGGTCGAGCTGGAGGAGGCCGCCATGATCGACGGCGCCAGCCGTCTCTACGCCTTCTGGCGCATCACCCTGCCGCTGGCCGCGCCGGCGGTGCTGTCGGTGACGCTGTTCGCCTTCACCAACGCCTGGAACGAGTTCCTGTTCGCCTTCGTGTTCATCACCAGCGAATCACTGCGCACCCTGCCGATCGGGCTGCAGTCGATGGTGGTGGGCGACATCCTGCCCTGGGGCCAGCTGATGGCGGCGTCCCTGCTCACCGCCATTCCGGTGGCCATCCTCTACATCTTCGCGCAGCGTTTCCTGGTCGAGGGCTTGACCGTGGGCGGTGTGAAGGGCTGACGGGGGATGCCATCCCCACAGGAAGCGGGCGGACACGAACATTGCATTTCAGCCCGGAATAGCCGCCTCGCTTCCGTGTTCACCAATGTGAGTTGACGCTGAATTGATGCGGGGCAGCCTCGAGCTTGCCCAACGGCGCCGACCAAGGTGGAGCGAGCAGTGCCGGCAGGGAGGGCAAGATCATGGGCATAGGGCAGGTCGTGCTGGTCACGGCGGTCGCTGGCTTGGCGATGCTGGGCACCTCGACGGCGAGGTCGCAGGGAATACAGCACTCGGCCGTGCTCAACGGCGGCAACGAGGTGAGCAATGCCGGCCAGGCGGCGGTCGGAGATCCCAATGGCCACGGCAGCGCCTCGGTCATCTTTATCGACAGCGGCCGGATCTGCTTCTCGATACTGGTCGACGACATCGACACGCCCGTCGTCGCGCATATCCACGAGAACGTCGCCGGCCAGAACGGCCCGATCGTGGTCAATCTGATTCCACCCGGCTCGGGCAACCCTGGCGCCTCGTCGCGCTGCATCTCGGGGATCGATCCGGCGCTGGTTCAACGCATCCGCAACTCTCCTTCCAGCTTCTATGTGAACGTGCATACGGCAGCCTTCCCGGCGGGGGCAGTGCGGGGACAGCTCTTCTAGGGAATCGGGCAGGAGGTCCGGGGCAGGATGGGGCTTGCGCCTCATCCGCCCACCATCAGCTTCACCACCTCGTCGTGGCTGGTCTCGGCCGGTCGGCGCTCGCCGGCCTTCTGGCCGCGGCGCAACACCATGATCCGGTCGGCGACGGCGAAGATGTCGATCAGGTTGTGGCTGATGAAGATGATCGACACGCCCTGGCGCTTCAGCCGGTGGATCAGCTCGACCACCTTGCGCTGCTCGGGCACGCCCAGCGCGGCCGTCGGCTCGTCCATGATCAGCAGCTCGGCTTTCCAGTAGATCGCCCGGCCGATCGCTACCGCCTGGCGCTGGCCGCCGGAGAGCGAGCGCACCGGCAGGCCCAGCTTGGCGGGTGCTATGTCGATCTCGAGCGTCTCCAGCACCTCGGCGGCGGCGGCGCGCATCCGCCTGCGGTCGAGGCGCGGCAGGAAGCCCATCGCCTTCACGATCGGCTCGCGGCCGAGGAAGACGTTGGCGCCGACGTCGAGATTGTCGGCGAGCGCCAGGTCCTGGTAGATCGTCTCGATGCCGACCTCGCGGGCGTGGCGCGGGTTGGACAGCTCGATGCGCTCGCCCTTGTAGACGATCTCGCCCTCGTCGGCGCGATGCACGCCCGAGATCGCCTTGATCAGCGTCGACTTGCCCGCACCGTTGTCGCCGGCCAGAGCCAGCACCTCGCCGCGATGCAGCTCGAAGCTGACATCGCTCAGCGCCGTGACGCCGCCGAACCGCTTGGTCAGGTTGCGGGCCGAGAGGATCGCCTCAGTCGCCATCCTTGACCTCCCCGGTGAGCCGGGTCCGCGACTGGTCGATCAGCACCGAGACGATGATGACGACGCCGACGGCGACGAACTGCCAGAACGGCTCGACGTTGATGAAGACGAGGCCGTACTGGATCACGGCGATGATGAGCGCACCGATGACGGTGCCGATCACGGTGCCCGAGCCGCCGAACAGCGAGGCGCCGCCGATGACCACGGCAGCGATGCTGTCGAGCAGCAGCGGCTCGCCGGCCTGGGCAGCACCGGCCGAGAAGCGGGCGGTGTAGATCATGCCGGCGACGCCGGCGCAGACGGCGCTGATCGTATAGAGCCAGAGCGTGTGGCGGCGGACATTGATGCCCGAGCGCACCGCCGCCATGCGGTTGCCGCCGATGGCGTAGGTGTACTGGCCGAAGCGGGTCTGCGACAGCAGCCAGTGCATGGCCAGCACCAGCGCCACGGTGATCCAGATCGGGATCGGCACCCCCAGCCATTTGCCGTTGCCCATGGCGAACAGCCAGGGATTGTTGACCGGCACGGTGGTGCCGTTGGCCGACAGGAAGCCGACGCCGCGCGCCACGCCATACATGCCGAGCGTGCCGATGAAGGCCGGCACGCGCAGGCGCGAGATCAAGGTACCGTTGATCAGGCCCGGGATCACCGCGATCACGAGGGCGCAGAGCAGGCCCACGACCAGCGCCAGCGCCGGATCGACCGGCGTCAGGACCTGCATGACCCGCGCCATGATGACGGCGGCCAGCCCCATGACGAAGCCGACCGACAGGTCGATGCCGCCGGCGATGATGACGAAGGTCTGGCCCAGCCCCAGCAGCAGCGGCATGGCGGCGAACAGCGCGATGCTCTGCAGGTTGAAGGGGTTGAACAGGAACGAGATGCCGTAGGCGATGCGCGCCCAGGTCTCGAAGAAGGCCAGCAGGATCAGCAGGAACAGCCAGGACCATGCCGCCGCCAGGAAGGACAGCGCCGGATGGCGCTCGGCCTCGGGGGCGTGCGCGATCATGGGGAAAGGCCTCGGTGCTGAGGACGAAGGGCCGGGCGGGCCGGAGCCCGCCCGATCGTGATCAGTCGGAATAGACGAACTTGTGGATCTCGGGATCGTCGATGTTGGTCTTGTCCATCACCGTGATGCCGGTGCCGATGTGCGGCGGCACCGAGGCGTCGTTGATCACCGCATAGGCGGTCATCACACCATAGTAGCCGATCTCGGCCGGGTGCTGGGCGATGGCGAGGTCGACGAGGCCCGACTTCAGGTCGTCGACGATGCGGGTGGGCGTGTCGAAGGCCACGACCTTGATCGTGCCGGACTTGCCCAGCGCCTTGACGCCGTCGGCGCTGCCGATGGCCGAGAACAGGTTGGCGCCGAACACCCCGGCGAGGTCGGGGTTGCGGGCGAACACCGCCTGCACCTGGGCCGCCGCCTTGTTGGCGTCGTCGTCGTTGAACTCGGTGTCGAGCACGGTGATGTTGGGGAAGGCGCGCATGGCGAGCTTGAAGCCCTCCTCGCGCTGGTCGGTGGTGCTGATGCCGGGCTTGACGTTGGAGACGAAGACCTTGCCGCGCTCGCCGATGGCCCTGGCGAGAGCGGTGCCGCCGAGGAAGCCGCCCAGGATGTTGTCGGTGGCGATGTAGCTCAGCGGGAAGTCGCCGGCGCCGTCGCCGTCCTGGTACTTGCCGTCGTCGATGAAGGTGTCGACCGAGATCACCGGGATGCCGGCGTCGTACGCCTGCTGCATCGGCGCGATGAGCTGCTGCTTGTCGGTGGGTGCGATCAGGATGGCGTCCGGCTTCCTGGCGATCACCGCCTGCAGCACCGGCACCTGGGTCACCGGGTTGAAGTCCGGCGCCCCCTGGAAGACCAGCTCGCAGCCCACCGCCTTGGCCGCCATCTCGGCACCCTTGCGCATGGTGATGTAGAAGGCGTCGGTGGTGAGGCCCGGGATCAGGGCGATGGTGCAGGCCGAAGCCGGCGATGCCGCCGACACGGCGAGCAGAGCGGCCGCCCCCAGCAGCCCGGCCACGAGACGTTTCATTGCCGTTCTCCCCGATCGTCTTGCCGCGCCGACAGCCCGGCGGCATGAAGGCGCACGGAAGGCTAGCCTCCGCCGCCGGCCGCCGCAAGGCGCGGCCCGCGAGGTCCGCCGGCAGGCTCGGCGAGCCTGCCGCGCACCAGCTTCAGCAGCCGCGGCAGGCGGGCCATCAGGGCGGGATCGTGTGTCACCGCAAGCAGCGTGCTGCCCTGGTCGGCCGCGGCCTCCAGCAGTAGGTCGGCGACCTGCGCGCCGTTCTCGGCGTCGAGGCTGGCCGTCGGCTCGTCGGCCACGAGCAGTGCCGGGCGATGCAGCAGGGCCCGGGCGATGGCGACGCGCTGCTGCTCGCCGCGCGACAGGGTCGAGACGTCGCGCCGTCCGGCGGGCACGCCGAACCGCTCCAGCAGCGAGGCCGCGCGCGCCACCAGCTCGGCCGGTGCCCGCAGCCGCTCGAACCAGCAGGCGACCAGCACGTTCGAGAGCGGATCGAGGCCCGGCACCAGATGGAAGTCCTGGAACACGAAGCCGACATGGCGGCGGCGCCAGCGATCCCGCCCGGTCTCCGGCAATGTGGCGATATCGACGCCGTCCCAGCGGATGGTGCCTTGACCGGCACGCTCGATGCCGGCCAGCACATAGGCGAGCGAGGTCTTGCCCGAGCCCGAGGGACCGGTGATCGCCAGCCTCTCGCCGGCGGCGATCGACAGCGAGGAGATGTCGACCACCGGCGCCGAGAGGCCCGGATAGTCGAGGCGCAGGTTGCTGGCCTCGAGCGCCAGGCCACGGGTGCTGGTCAACGGCCATCCTCTGTCGGGGCTGACGGCACGACCCGTCTTATCGCCGCGAGATGACAGCCGGTCGATAGGCAACGGCCGGGCTGTCACTCACATGCCTTGGAAGCCTCCCACAATGCCCGAGGAAGGCGGGCGCGGCCCGCGCCACCCAACGAGGCACCCATGCAGATCCGCATCACCAGGGCGTCGGCGATCCTCGCCACGGCAGCAGCCATCGGCCTCCTGCCGTCACTGGCCACGGCCGAGAGCGCCCACCTGACCCAGGCCGACGATCCCTACTTCAAGCAAGCTGAGGCCACGCTGCAGCGAGTGATGACGCAGCAGAAGAACATCGGCCGCGCCAGGAACGTCATCCTGTTCGTCGGCGACGGGATGGGCTTCTCGACCGTCACCGCCACCCGCATCCTGGCCGGTCAGCGGCGCGGCGTGGATGGCGAGTCGAACGTGCTGACCTTCGAGTCGCTGCCCTATCTGGCCGCATCCAAGACCTATTCCTCCGACGGCCAGGTCTCGGATTCGGCACCGACCGCGACGGCGATGACGACGGGCGTGAAGACCCGCAACGACGTCATCGGCGTGAGCCACGACGTTGCGGTCGGCGATTGCAAGGCCGCGCTGGCGGGCTCGGTGACGACGATCTTCGAGATGGCCGAGACCGCCGGCATGTCCACCGGTGCCATCAGCACCGCCCGGATCACCCATGCCACGCCGGCCGCGACCTTCGCCCACACGCCGATGCGAGACTGGGAATCGGACGCCGAGATGCCGGCCGAGGCAGCGGCCGACGGCTGCGTCGACATCGCCCGGCAGCTGGTCGAGATGAAGTACGGCGACGGCATGGAGGTGGCGCTCGGCGGCGGCCGCGCCTACTTCCTGCCGGCCGAAGCAGCCGACCCGGAGGACGAGGGCAAGATGGGTCGGCGCAAGGACGGCAGGGATCTGACCCGGGCCTGGACGCAGCGCTACGGCAACAACGGCGCCTATGTCTGGAACGCCCGGCAGCTCGACGCGATCGATCCGGCCGACGTCGATCACCTGCTGGGCCTGTTCGAGACGTCGCACATGGAGTACGAGGCCGATCGTGCCAAGGACAAGGGCGGCGAGCCTTCGCTGGCGGAGATGACGGTCAAGGCCATCGACATCCTGAAGAAGAACCCGCAAGGCTTCGTGCTGATGGTCGAGGGCGGGCGCATCGACCACGCGCACCATGCCGGCAACGCCTATCGGGCGCTGACCGACGGCATCGCCTTCGACGAGGCCATCGAGGCGGCGATGAGCAAGGTCGACCTCGACGAGACCCTGATCGTCGTCACCGCCGATCACAGCCACAGCCTGACGATCAACGGCTATCCGCAGCGCGGCAATCCGATCCTCGGCATCTCGCGCTGGGACGGCGAGCCGGTGCTGGCGGACGACAAGAAGCCCTACACCACCTTGTCCTACGCCAACGGGCCGGGCGCGAGGTCGGGCGAGCGGGCGGATCTCGGCTCGGTCGACACCACCGACATGGATTTCGTCCAGCAGGCCCTGGTGCCGATGGCCAGCGAGACCCATACCGGCGAGGATCTCGGCATCTACGCCGGCGGCCCCTGGGCGCACCTGTTCCAAGGGACCGTGGAGCAGAACTATATCTATCACGTGATCGACTTCGCCTCGAAGATCAGCGAGCGGGCCGGCCAGCGCGCCGCCCGGTAGGCCGTCCGATCCCCGGGCCGCACCGACGTCCCGGGGATCCCATCGTGGAGGGAAAGCCCATGCTCCGCCGCCACCTGCTGTTGCTGACCGCGCTCGCGGCCGTGCCGGGCCGGGCGATGGCGGCGCCGCGGCTGCGGATTCGCGACCTCTACGTCGCCGGCGCCGAGTTCTCGCCCGAGGCCAGGTCGCTCGACGGCAAGCCGGTCGTCATGCAGGGCTTCATGGCGCCGCCGCTCAAGCCGGACATCGACTTCTTCGTGCTCACCAAGCTGCCGATGGCTGTCTGTCCGTTCTGCGACAGCGAGATGGACTGGCCGGCCGACATCGTGGTGGTGCGGTTGCGCAAGGCGCAGGACTGGGTCGACTTCAACACCCCGATCCTGGTCACCGGCCGGCTCGAGCTCGGCACCGTCGTCGACGAGGGGACGGGCTTCGTCAGCCGCGTCCGCCTGGTCGACGCCGCCTACGAGCTGAGCTAGCGGGCCTTGCCCAACCCCTGGCCACTGGCCTGGGCCGATCTCCGGCGCAACCGGCTGGGTTCGGCGGCGATCGTGCTGCTCGTCGCCCTGGCGGTGGCGCTGGGCGTGGCGGTGTCGGCGCAGGAGCGGGCATTGCGCCAGGGCAGCGCCAATGCGGCCGACGCCTTCGACATCCTGATCGGCGCGCCCGGCAGCGAGACGCAGCTCGTCCTCAGCACGGTCTATCTGCAGCCGGCAGCGATCAACCTGATCGACGGCCGCCACCTCGGCGACCTCGCGGCCGACCCGGCGGTGCGTTTCGCTGCACCCCTCGGCTTCGGCGACAGCTGGCGCGGCCATCCCGTGGTCGGCAGCACCACCGACTTTGTCACCCACGGCGGCCAGATGCTTCCGGCGGAGGGCCGGGTCTTCGTGCGGATCGACGAGGTGGTGGTGGGTGCCGACGTGCCTCTGACGCTGGGCCAGACCGTCACGGCGACGCATGGCCATGTCGAGACCGACGAGGCCGAGCATCACGACGAGCTGCAATACCGCGTCGTCGGCCGGCTGCCGCGCCAGGGCAATCCGTGGGACCGCGCCATCGTGGCCCCGATCGAGGCGGTGTGGTGGATCCACGCGCTGCCGGTCGGACATCGTCTCGATGACGCCAGGGTCTGGCCGGCCGGGCCGCATGGCGAGCCCGACCTCGGCGCCATCCCGATCGGGCCGCCCTGGGACGCCGCCGAGCTGCCGGGCACGCCCGCCATCGTCGTCAAGCCGGTGTCGTTCGCCGCCGCCTACGACGTCCGCCAGCGCTATCGCAACCTGCCCGACACCATGGCGGTGTTCCCGGCGGAGGTGCTGGTGCAGCTCTATGCGCTGCTGGGCGACGTGCGCGACGTGGTCGCCAGCATCTCGCTGCTGACACAGGTCCTCGTCATCGGCGCGGTGCTGCTGGCCGTGCTGGCCAGCCTCGCCCAGCGGCGGCGGCTGCTGGGCGTGCTGCGGGCGCTCGGCGCATCCCGCGGCTACATCTTCGCCTGCGTCTGGACCGGCGTGGCGCTCGTGCTGACCGCCGGTGCCCTGCTGGGGCTCGCCATCGGCTGGCTCGGTGCCGTCGTGCTGTCGAAGGCCTTCGAGCAGCGCACCGGCATCGCCCTGCCGGCGGCGATCACCGGCCAGGAGCTGCTGCTGGTGGCGGCCATCGCCGTCATCGGGCTGCTGCTGGCGGCGGTGCCGGCGTTGCTGGCCTTCCGCGGCTCGGCGGCGGCGGCGCTGCGGAGCTGAGCCCGGCCTCAGAGAGGCCTTTTCAGCCACTGGCCGAGCACGCCGACGATGCCGGCGCGGAACAGCATCACACAGACGACGAAGATGGCGCCCTGGATCACCGTCACCCAGGCGCCGAAGGGGGCCAGGTAGTTCTGCATCGTCACCACGACCGCGGCACCCACCATGGGGCCGAACACCGTGCCCATGCCGCCCAGCAGCGTCATCAGCACCACCTCGCCCGACATGCCCCAATAGACGTCGGTCAGCGAGGCCAGCTGGAAGACGATGGCCTTGGTCGCCCCGGCGAGGCCGGCGAGGCCCGCCGACAGGACGAAGACCAGCAGCTTGTAGTGGCTGGCGTTGTAGCCGAGCGAGATCGAGCGCGGCTCGTGCTCGCGGATCGCCTTCAGCACCTGGCCGAACGGCGAGTGGATGATGCGGTAGATGGCGAGCACGCCGAGGAAGAAGATCGCCGCCACCAGCCAGTAGAGCGTGCGGTCGGGCGCGAGGTCGATCAGCCCGAAAAGGTGGCCGCGCGGCACCGCCTGGATGCCGTCCTCGCCGCCGGTGAACGGCGCCTGCAGCG
>DAOLFG010000009.1:0-112194 GCA_035326425.1 Geminicoccus sp.
GCCTCTCCGCGGGGGCCGGCTTTGCGCGCAACCGCCGCTACGCCATCGTCATCGCCTTCATCGTGGCGGCGGTGCTGACCCCGCCCGACGTGATCAGCCAGATCGGTCTGGCGATCCCGATCATGCTTCTCTATGAGATCTCGGTGTTTCTCGTCCGCCTGAACGAGAAGCGGCGGGCGGCGCGCGAGGCCGAGGAGGAGGCCGAGGCCTCCCGCGATCTCGAGCCCTAGAGCCCACTTCAACCCCCCTGGCGGCGGAACCCGGTGTTCGACCTCAGATGGCTGCGTGACAATCCGTCGGCTTTCGACGCCTCGCTGGCCCGTCGCGGCCAGCCGCCGGCTGCGGAATCGATCCTGGCGCTCGATGCCAGGCGCCGCGAGATCGAGACGCGGCTGCAGGAGGAGCAGGCCGAGCGCAACGCCCTTTCGCGCCGCATCGGCGAGCTGAAGGCCAGGCGCGAGGACGCCAGCGAGCCGATGCGGCGCGTGGCGGCGCTGAAGGACGGCCTCAAGGCCGGCGAGGATGCCTTGCGCGAGGCCCAGGCGGCACTCGATGCGGCGCTGGCCTCCTATCCCAACATCGTGGCGGCGGACGTGCCGGACGGCCGCGACGAGACCGCCAATATCGAGCTGCGGCGCTGGAGCAGCCCGCGCCAATTCAACTTCTCGCCCAAGCCGCACGACGAGCTGGGCGTGTCGCTCGGCATGGACTTCGTCCGCGCCGCCAAGCTGTCGGGCGCCCGCTTCGTGGCGCTGTGGGACAAGATGGCCAGGCTCGAGCGGGCGCTGGCCCAGCTCATGCTCGACATCCAGACGCGCGAGCACGGCTACACCGAGGTGGCCGTTCCCTATCTCGTGCGCTCCGAGACGGTGTACGGCACCGGCCAGCTGCCCAAGTTCGCCGAGGATCTGTTCCAGACCACCAGCGGCCACTGGCTGATCCCCACAGCCGAGGTGCCGCTGACCAACCTGCTGGCCGGCGAGATCGTCGAGGAGCAGCGGCTGCCGCTGCGGCTCACCGCCTACTCGCCCTGCTTCCGGTCGGAGGCAGGGGCGGCGGGCAGGGACACCCGCGGCATGATCCGCAACCACCAGTTCACCAAGGTCGAGCTGGTGAGCCTGACCACGCCCGAGCAGTCGGCGGCCGAGCACGAGCGGATGACCGCCTGCGCCGAGGCCGTGCTGCAGCGCCTCGACCTGCCCTACCGGGTGATCACGCTGTGCGCCGGCGATCTCGGCTTCGGCGCCACCAAGACCTTCGACTTGGAAGTCTGGCTGCCGGGGCAGGGTGCCTATCGCGAGATCTCGTCCTGCTCCAACTGCGGCGACTTCCAGGCGCGGCGGATGAACACCCGCTACCGGCCGGCGGAAGGCAAGGGCACGCGCTTCATCCACACCCTCAACGGCTCCGGCCTGGCGGTGGGGCGGACGCTGGTGGCGGTGCTGGAAAACTATCAGGAAGTGGACGGAAGCGTGCGGATTCCCGAGGCCCTCAGGCCATGGATGGGCGGGCTCGAGCTGCTGGAGCCGGTGAATGGCTGACGCCCGCCAGCCGCGCATCCTCGTCACCAACGACGACGGCATCAACGCGCCGGGACTGCGCTCGCTCGAGAAGATCGCCGGCTACATCAGCGACGACGTCTGGGTGGTGGCGCCGGAGCACAACAACAGCGGTGCCGGGCACTCGCTGACGCTGCGCCGGCCCCTGCGCATCCGCCGCGCCGCCGAGCGGCGCTACGCGGTCGACGGCACGCCCACCGACTGCGTGCTGCTGGCGCTGCAGCACATCATCGCCGACCAGCCCGTCGACCTCGTGCTGTCGGGCGTGAACCACGGCGGCAACATGGCCGAGGACTTCACCTATTCGGGCACCATCGCCGCCGCCATGGAGGCGACGCTGTTCAAGGTCCGCGCCATCGCGATGAGCCAGGTGTTCAAGCATGGCGAGCCGATCAGGTGGGCGACAGCGGAGACCTACGGGCCGGATCTCGTCCAGCGCCTGCACAAGATGGCCTGGTCGCAGGACACGCTGATCAACGTCAATTTCCCGGATTGCGACCCCGACGAGGTGCAGGGATTCCGCGTCACCGCGCAAGGCAAGCGCAAGCTCGGCGACGATCTCGTGGAGCGGCTCGACCCGCGCGGCGAGCCCTATATCTGGATCGGGGCGCTGCGCGAGGATTCGCAACGCGGCGAGGGCACCGACCTCGCGGCGGTCCACGACCGCTACGTCTCGGTGACGCCGATCCACATGGACATGACCCATCGCCCGAGCTTCGCCCAGCTCGCCAACGCCTTGAAATAAAGCGGCGGCTCGGCCGCCGTTGAGGTGACGCGAGAGCTTGGCGGCAAGTGGCGCTGCCGCTGTCCGGCTGCCATCCTCCAGTAGTCCAGCGGCCTCTTGCTCCGCGAGACTTGCCACGCACCGGCCGTGGCGGCTTGATCTGTGTCGCTGCCATCGCATACCGTCGGACGCATGAACGTCCGGTCGGTATCCATGAGCGCGCGTGCGCGGCTCCCGTTGGCGGGGCTGTGCCTGTCGTTGCTGGTGGGCTGCACGGACTACAGGTCGCTGCGGCTGGACGATACCGGGACCTGGCCCGCCGGGGAGCCGGCGTCGGCGGGCGCCGGCACGACGACGGCGGCACCGGGCCGTCACCTCGTCCTGCCGGGCGAGACGCTGTCGGAGCTGGCCGAGCAGTACGAGGTCCCGCTGTCGCGGCTGATCCAGGTCAACCGGGTCAGGAAGCCGTACCACATCTATGTCGGCCAGGTGCTGACGATCCCGGGCGGATCGGCGCCGCCGGCCGGGGTCGCGGTGGCTGCCGACCGGGGAGCCACCGAGCCGGCGCAGCGCGTGGCCGCCGTGCCGATGCCGAGGCCGCGGCCGGACCAGCCGCCGGTGCAGCTGGCGGAGCTGACGCCCGAGCGGTTCGCCGCCCCCGAGCCCGATGCGGCACCGGCGCAGGACGAGGCGACGCGCGAGGCCACCCGCATCGCGGCGACGCGCAAGCCGCCGGCGCTGAGCGGCGACGGCTTCCTGTGGCCGACGCGCGGCAGCGTCATCGACGGCTTCGGCGCCAAGCCCAACGGTGCCCGCAACGACGGCATCAACATCCGCGCCGAGATCGGCTCGCCGGTGGTAGCGGCGGAGAACGGCATCGTCGTCTATGCCGGCGACACCATCCCCGGCTTCGGCAGGATGCTGCTGATCCGCCACGCCGGCGGGTTCACCACCGCCTATGCCCACAACTCGGCGCTGTTCGCCAAGGTCGGCACCGAGGTCGAGCGCGGCCAGGTGATCGCGCATGTCGGCACCAGCGGCGCCGTCGCCGGGCCACAGTTGCATTTCGAGATGCGGCTCGGCCCCAAGCCGGTCGACCCCGCCCGCTACCTGACGCGCGACACGCAGCTGGTCGCCAGCACGCAGTAGGCGGCCGGCCGCCGGCTCAGTCCCGCAGGGTTACGCCCAGCCGGCCGGCCAGATCGTTGATGAACTGCCATGCCACCCGGCCCGAGCGCGCGCCGCGCGTCGTCGCCCATTCGAGCGCCTCGGCGCGCAGCTCAGCCGCCGGCAGGTCGAGGCCGTAGCGGCGCACGTAGCCGTCGATCATGGCGAGATAGACGTCCTGGCTGCAGGGGTGGAAGCCCAGCCAGAGCCCGAAGCGGTCGGACAGCGACACCTTCTCCTCCACCGCCTCGCCGGGGTGGATGGCGGTGCCGCGCTCGTTCTCGATCATCTGGCGCGGCATCAGGTGCCGCCGGTTGGAGGTGGCGTAGAACAGCACGTTGTCGGGCCGGCCCTCGATGCCGCCCTCCAGCACCGCCTTCAGCGACTTGTAGCTGCTCTCGCCGGCATCGAAGCTGAGGTCGTCGCAGAAGATCAGGCAGCGTCGGCCGCAGGGTGCGAGCAGCTGCAGCAGCCGCGGCAGGCTCTCGATGTCCTCGCGATGCAGCTCGATCAGCACGAGCGAGCCCGGCTCGTCGCGGTTCAGCTCGGCATGCACCGCCTTGACCAGCGAGCTCTTGCCCATGCCGCGGGCACCCCACAGCAGGGCGTTGTTGGCGGGCAGGCCCTGGGCGAAGCGGCGGGTGTTGTCGAGCAGCGTGTCGGCGGCGCGCTCGATGCCGCGCAACAGGGCCAGCTCGACGCGGGCGACGCGCGGCACCGGCCGCAGCCGGCCGCCACCGGCGGCTTCCCAGACGAAGGCATCGGCCGATGCGAGGTCGACCGGGGCGGGCGGGGGCGGCGCCATGCGCTCGAGGGCCTCGGCGATGCGTTGCAGCGTGGCGGGATCGGCGGGAAGCGTCATCGAGCGGGCCCGGGTGGGGAAGGGGAGGCGCGGCACCGCTTAGCAGCCGCCGCCCCGCCGGCAAAGCCGGCCGGTATGCCCGGATCGCTGGCAGAGCCGGCGCCAGCGCTCGGTTTGCAATCGGCAGGCCCGCCGCTATAGTCCGCCGCCGATCCGACGCCCGAACCCTTCGAGGACAGGATGCTCATCTCTCCAGCCTACGCCCAGGCGGCAGGCCCGTCTGGCGCGTTCGATTTCATATCGCTGCTGCCATTGGTGATGATCTTCGTCGTCTTCTATTTCCTGCTGATCCGTCCGCAGCAGAAGAAGATGCGCGACCACCGCTCGATGATCGACGCGATCAAGAAGGGCGACCAGGTCGTGACCGCCGGCGGCATCATCGGCCGCGTCGCCAAGGTCGAGGCCGGCGAGAGCACCGTGATGGTCGAGATCGCCCCCAACGTCCAGGTCAAGGTCGCCCGCCAGACCATCTCGGACATCGTCAACAAGCCCGCCACCGGCAACGACAACAAGCCCGCAACGGCGGCGCCGGCTTCCGGCGGCATGCTGTCGAAGCTGTTCAAGAAGTAAGCCGATCCGCCCATGCTCAGGCAGCCCCGCTGGAAGGTCTGGCTGGTTCTCGGCGTCTGCATCGCGGGATTCCTGGCCCTCATTCCCAACTTCATCTCGAGGGACACGCTCAACGGCCTGCCCGGCTGGCTGCCGCAGCGGCAGATCGTGCTGGGGCTCGATCTGCAGGGCGGCGCCCAGCTGCTGCTCGAGGTCGACGTCGACTCGCTGTTCCGCGAGCGGCTGGAGACGCTGGTCAACGAGACCAGGGCGGCCCTGCGCAATGCCGACATCGGCTATCGCGAGCTGGGTGCCCGCGGCGAGGCCGTGTCCTTCACGCTCACCGACCCGGCCCAGGCGCCCAAGGCGCTGGACGCGCTCAAGGCGCTGAACACCCAGCTGCCGATGTCGTCCATGGGCATCGGCGGCGGCAACGAGCTGGACATCGGCGCCGGCGACAATGGCCGCGTCACCCTGCAGCTCACCGCGCAGGCGGTCGAGATGCGGCGCAGCGCGGCACTCGCCCAGTCGCTCGAGGTGGTGCGCCGGCGTATCGACGAGCTGGGCACCCGCGAGGCCAGCGTCCAGCGCCAGGGTGCCGACCGGATCCTCGTCCAGGTGCCGGGCGAGCGGAACCCGGAGAACATCAAACGGCTGCTCGGACGCACCGCCCGGCTGACCTTCCAGATGGTCGACATGGAAGCCACGCCCGAGGATGTGCGCCAGGGCAGGTCGCCGGGCTCGGTCGTGGTGCCCTCCGACGATCCGGACGGCCCGGCGGAGTTCGTCGTCAAGCGCAAGATCGACATCAGCGGTGAGGATCTCGTCGATTCCCAGCCCTCCTTCCAGGAAGGCATGCCGGTCGTCAGCTTCCGCTTCGACACCACCGGGGCGCGCAAGTTCGCCAAGGTGACGACCGACAACGTCAACCGCCTGTTCGCCATCATCCTCGACGGCAAGGTGATCTCGGCGCCGCGCATCCGCGAGCCGATCACCCAGGGCTCGGGTGTGATCTCGGGCAATTTCACCGTCGAATCGGCCAACGAGCTGGCCGTGCTGCTGCGGGCGGGCGCCCTGCCGGCGCCGATGGCCGTGGTCGAGGAACGATCGGTCGGCCCCGACC
The DNA here is from genome assembly GCA_035326425.1 of Geminicoccus sp. GTDB lineage: Bacteria > Pseudomonadota > Alphaproteobacteria > Geminicoccales > Geminicoccaceae > CALKJU01. Next base: position 5,985 of record DAOLFG010000009.1, read on the forward strand.
TCGGCGCCGATTCCATCCGCGCCGGCACGGTCGCCAGCATCATCTCGGCCGTGCTCGTGATGGCCTTCATGCTGCTGTACTACGGCACCTTCGGCATGATCGCGAACATCGCGCTGGTCGTGAACCTGGCGCTGGTGCTGGGCGTGATGTCGCTGCTGGGCGCCACGCTGACGCTACCGGGCATCGCCGGCATCGTGCTCACCATCGGCCAGGCGGTCGATTCCAACGTGCTGATCTACGAGCGCATCCGCGAGGAGGCGCGCGCCGGCAGGACGCCACTGGCGGCGCTCGACACCGGCTTCGACGAGGCGATACGCACCATCGTCGACGCCAACCTGACCTCGCTGATCGCCGCCATCGCCCTGTTCGAGTTCGGCTCCGGCCCGGTCAAGGGCTTCGCCGTGACCCTGGGCATCGGCATCGTCACCACCATGTTCACGGCCGTGACCTTCACGCGCGTGCTGGTTGCCTACTGGTATATCCGCACTCGCCCGGCCGTCATTCCGCTCTGAGCGGGCGTTCGAGGTTGCCATGCGTCGCTTGAGGCTCGTTCCGGACGGTACGCGGATCCCCTTCTTCCGCTATCGCAACATCGCCTTCGCCTGGTCCGCCATCGTGCTGGTGGCGACCGTCGTGCTGATCGCGACCAAGGGCCTCAATTTCGGCATCGACTTCCGCGGTGGCACGCTGATCGAGCTGCGCACGCCCGAGGTCGCGGATCTGGCGCAGATGCGCTCGACGCTGAACGAGCTCGGGCTCGGCGAGGTGTCGCTGCAGAACGCCGGCAGCGACCACGACGTGATGATCCGCGTCGAGCTGCAGGAGGGCGACGAGGCGGCGCAGCGGGCGGCGGTCGAGCTGGTGAAGCGGTCGCTCGACGAGAAGATGCAGGACCTGTCCTGGAGGCGCACCGAGTTCGTGGGCCCCAGGGTCAGCGCCGAGCTTCTGACCAACGGCATCTGGGCGGTGCTGATCTCGATGGCCGGCGTGCTGATCTATCTGTGGTTCCGCTTCGAGTGGCAGTACGGCATCGGCGCCATCGCCGCCCTCATCCACGACGTCTCGGGCGCCATGGGCATGTATGCCCTGTTCGGCATCGAGTTCAACCTGACCAGCGTGGCGGCCGTGCTGACGATCGTCGGCTACTCGCTCAACGACACGGTGGTGATCTACGACCGGATCCGCGAGAACCTGCGGCGCTACAAGGCCATGCCGATCGACGAGCTGCTCGACCGCAGCGTCAACGAGACCCTCGCCCGCACGCTGGCGACCTCGCTCACCACCCTGCTGGCCCTGATCGCGCTCTGGCTGTTCGGCGGCGAGGTCATCCGCGGCTTCACCATCGTGATGATCGCCGGCGTGGTCGTCGGCACCTACTCGACCTTCTATATCGCGGTCCCGGTGCTGTATTATCTGAACCTGCGCAGCACGGCCGAGCGGACCGACAAGGAAAAGGACAAGAAGCCGGCGGCCAAGCCCGCCACCTGACGGCGGCGCGGGCGCGCCCGATGATCGACGCCACGCGGGCCCCGCCGGAAGGCCGGCAGATCATCCAGAGCTACGGCGAAGGCGGCTTCACGGTCTCCGGCGTGGCGTTGCGGGGCTCGATCCTGATCCTGCCGGACCGGACGGTGCCGTGGCCTGTCGGCAGCGCAGCACTGCTCGGGCCCGAGAGCCTGGTTGCCCTCCGCACCGCCGAGCCGGCCGTCGAGCTGCTGATCCTGGGGATGGGGCCGGCCTTCGTGCCGGTGCCGTCGCAGCTGCGCGTCGAGCTGAAGGGCTGGGGGATCGCCGCCGAGGGCATGGCGACACCTGCGGCCTGTCGCACCTACAACCTCCTGGCGACCGAAGGCCGGCGGGTGGCCGCCGCCCTCATCGCGGTGTAGGACGGCGGCGGACGGGCACCCGGAAGGGAACGGCCATGACCACCGATCTCGCCATCGTCCTGGCGCTGCTGGCGGCTGCCGTCGTCATGTTCGCCATCAACAGGCCGCGCATGGACGCGGTGGCACTGATCATGCTGACGGTCCTGCCGCTCACCGGCGTGATCACGATGGGCGAGGCGCTCGCCGGCTTCAGCGATCCCAACATCATCCTGATCGCGGCGCTATTCGTCATCGGCGAGGGGCTGGTCCGCACCGGCGTGGCGCAGCGGCTGGGCGACTGGCTGGTGGCCAGGGCCGGCAGCGACGAGACGAGGCTGCTGGTCCTGCTGATGGCGGTGGTGGCGGCCCTCGGCTCGGTGATGAGCTCGACCGGCGTGGTCGCGATCTTCATTCCGATCGTGCTGCGGATCGCCCAGGGCACCGGCTCGTCGCCCGGCCGGCTGATGATGCCGCTCAGCATGGCGGCGTTGATCAGCGGCATGATGACCCTGGTGGCGACGGCACCCAACCTCGTCGTCAACGCCGAGCTGGTGCGGAGCGGCGCTTCGGGGTTCGGCTTCTTCAGCTTCACACCGTTCGGCCTGCCGATCCTGGTCCTCGGCATCGGCTACATGCTGTTCGCCCGCCGCTGGCTCGCCGCCGCCAGCGAGGGTGCCCGCGGCCCGGGCGGCCGGCCTCGGCTGCGCGAATGGGTCGAGGTTTATGGCCTCGCCGGCCGCGAGCACCGCGTGCGCGTCACCGCCCGCTCGCCGCTCGTCGGCCGCATGCTCGAGGAGCTGCGCCTGCGCGACACCTCCGGCGCCAACCTGCTGGCGATCGAGCGTCCGGCGCGGTTCTCGGTCGATGTCATCCGGCCGCTCGGCAAGACGGTGGTCAGGGCAGGGGACACGCTGCTGATCGACCTGTTCGCGCCGGATGCCGACATCGCGGGCCTGCGCGACGAGCTGGCGCTCGAGGCCCTGCCTTCCTCGGGCGGCTACTTCATCGACCGCGCCCAGCAGCTCGGCATGGTCGAGGTCATGCTTCCCTACGGCTCGGCCCTGATCGGCAAGACCCTGATCGGCGCCGAGTTCCGCACCCGCTACGGCCTGAACGCCGTGGGCCTGCGGCGGGGCCGGACGGCCTTCGGCCCGGCCTTCAAGGAGGAGGAGCTGAAGGTCGGCGACACCCTGCTGCTCGTCGGATTCTGGAAGGAGCTGCAGAAGCTGCCGATGATGCGGGCGGACCTGCTGGTGCTGGATTTCCCGGCCGAGCTCGACGACGTGCTGCCGGCGGGCCGGTTCGCGCCGCAGGCGCTGGCCTGCCTCGCACTGGTGATCGGCCTCATGGTCAGCGGCATCGTCCCCAACGTCCAGGCGGCCCTGATCGGCTGCCTGCTGATGGGCGCGCTGCGCTGCGTCGACCTCGCCAGCGCCTACCGCTCGATCCACTGGTCGAGCCTCGTCCTGATCGTCGGCATGCTGCCGTTCTCGGTGGCACTCCAGCGCACCGGCGGCGTCGATCTCGCCGCCAACGCCCTGGTCTCGCTCGTCGGCGATGCCAGCCCGCATGTCGTGCTGGCGAGCCTGTTCGCCATCACGGCCGTGCTCGGCCTGTTCATCTCGAACACCGCGACAGCGGTGCTGATGGCGCCGGTGGCGCTGGCGATCGCCAAGGAGCTGGGGGCTTCGCCCTATCCGTTCGCGATGATCGTGGCGCTGGCGGCGTCGGCCGCCTTCATGACGCCGGTTTCGTCACCGGTGAACACGCTGGTGGTGGGGCCCGGCAACTATGCGTTCGGCGATTTCGTCCGCATCGGCGTGCCGTTCACGCTGGTCGTCATGGCCGTCAGCGTGATCCTGGTGCCGCTGCTGTTGCCGCTGTAGGGCAGGGTCGGGAAGGAGCCGGCGGGCGCCCGCCGGCTCCTTCGAAGCATCGGCCGGAGAGGGTCAGCCCAGCGCCTTGTGCAGCTCGGCCTCGACCTCTTCCCAGTTGACGAGGTTGTTGAGGAAGGCCGCGACATAGTCCGGGCGGCGGTTGCGGTAGTCGAGATAGTAGGCGTGCTCCCAGACGTCGATGCCCAGGATCGGCCGCGCGCCGTCGACCAGCGGGTTCGAGCCGTTCGGGGTCTTGGTGACCTTCAGCGTGTCGCCGTCCAGCGACAGCCAGGCCCAGCCGGAGCCGAACTGTGTCACCGCCGCGGTCTTGAACTGCTCCTTGAAGGCGTCGTAGGAGCCGAACGAGGCGTCGATCCGCTTGGCCAGCTCGCCGCCCGGATTGCCGCCGCCGTTCTTCTTCATGATCCGCCAGAACAGGTTGTGGTTCCAGTGCTGGCCGGCGTTGTTGAAGATGCCGGCCTTGGCCGGATCCTTGTGCGCGGCGACGACGATCTCTTCGAGCGACTTGTTGGCGAGGTCCGTGCCTTCGATCAGGTTGTTGAGGTTGGTGACGTAGGTCTGGTGATGCTTGCCGTGGTGCAGCTGCAGCGTCTCAGGGCCCATGTAGGGCGCCAGCGCGTCCTGCGCATAGGGCAGCTCGGGGAGGGTGAAAGCCATGGTTCTCCTCGCCTGTCGTTCATTACCGGTGCGGATTGCGTTTCCAAGGGCTAGATAGGCGCTTCACTCCGGCAAGGGAAGCGCGGCCCGCTCTTCACGAATGCCTGCGGGGCCATCATCCTGCGGGCGAATGTCCGCCAACGTCCCATCGAGCGATCTTTCGGCCCAGGCCCGCGACGTCGACCGTGACCGCTGGCTCTGTGCGCTGTTCGTGCCGCCCGAGGCGCGCGACGCCGCGATGGCGCTGATCCTGCTCAATCGCGAGCTGGCGCGCATCCCCGAGCTGGTGTCGCAGCCGGTGGCCGGCATGATCCGCTATCAATGGTGGCGCGAATCCGTCGAGGGAGCCGCCGAGGGCCGGCCGAGGGCGCACCCGGTGGTCGAAGGCCTGAGCCGGCCGCTGCGCACCGGCCGGCTGAGCCGGCACGCGCTGCTGGAGATGATCGATGTCCGCGAACGCGACCTCGAGAACCTGGCGCCCGAGGATCCCGCTGCGCTCGAGGCCTATGCGGCGGCCACGGCCGGCGGGATCCAGGCCTGCACCGCCGCTCTGCTCGGTGTCGACGATGCCGCCGTCGCCGCCGCCCGCGACGTCGGGACGGCCTATGGACTGATCGGCATCGTTCGCGCCACCGCCAGCATGGCACGGCAAGGACGTACGCTGCTGCCGGCGAGCCTGACGACGGAGATCGGCATCGAGCCGGCGGACCTGCTGGGCACGGAGGCCACCGAGGCGGTCCGGTCGATCACCCGACACATCACCGAGCGCGCGCTGGCGTTGCTCGACCGGCCCAGGCCGAGCTCGGCCCGGCCGGCGACGGCGGCAATGCTGCCGGGGGTGCTGGCGCGCGACTATGCGCGCCGCATCGCCGCCGTCGATTACGATCCGGCGGCGGCCGCCACGCTCGGACATTCGCCGCTGATGCCGCTGCGGCTGTGGTGGGCCTACCGCCGCGGGTCGAGCTGACCCGCTCGGCGCCGATTGCCGGCGCGCGCATGGGATGCGTTATTTGTCATAATGGCGATTATGCGTTTTTTGTCTCGATCTGTGCCGGCTACCGAGGCCGACCCTCTGCCGGTTAGCGCACGCAACGGCAGCGTGCTAGATTGGCGGCATCCGATGAGGATGGAGTCCCTCGATAACCGCCGCAAGGCTGATGACTCCTACCCGAGCGTCGATTCCGGCGCGGGTAGGAGCGATCCGGTTCCGGCCCGCCCGATACGGAAGGCGAAAGGAACCGGTCAATGGATAGCCTCTCTGGTTTTGCCGTCGTCTTTGTCGGAGCCGGCATCGGCGGGGTGCTGCGCCACGGCATCAACCTGCTGTCCCTCCGTCTGCTCGGTCCCAACTTTCCCTACGGGACACTGGCGATCAACATCACGGGCTCGCTGGCGATGGGACTGGTGATCGGGCTGTTCGTCGCCAAGGGCGATCCGGGCCAGACTTGGCGGTTCTTCGTCACGACGGGGATTCTGGGCGGCTACACCACCTTCTCGGCATTCTCGCTCGACGCCGTCGTGCTCTACGAGCGCGGTGCTGTCGGCCTCAGCGCCCTCTACGTGCTGGCCTCGGTCGTCGCTTCGATCGGCGCCCTGTTGGCGGGGCTGATGATGATGCGCTCCCTGCCATGAGGCCCCCGCGCCGGGCGCGGGCATCGGACCGCACCGGCTCCGGGCTCACGCCACCGCCCTCGCCGGCTGCTCGCCGTCGAGGGCCGCCAGGAAGCCGTCGCGCCAATGGTGGATGTCGTGGGCACGCACGCTGGCCATCAGCCGCTGGTGCCGTTCGCGCCGCTCGGCAATGTCCATCGACAGCGCCTGGTTCAGCGCCGCCGCGGTGTTGTCGACGTCGTACGGATTGACGATGACGGCACCGTGCAGCGCCTCGGCGGCACCGGCGAAGCGCGACAGCATCAGCACGCCGGGATCCTCGGGATCCTGCGCCGCGACGTACTCGGCGGCCACGAGGTTCATGCCGTCGCGCAGCGGCGTCACCAGCCCGACGCGGGCCAGCCGGTAGAAGCCGGCCAGGGTCTTGCGGTTGTGGCTGCGGTTGACGTAGCGCACCGGCGTCCAGTCGGCATCGCCCAGCCGGCCGTTGATGTGCCCCGCCAGGCGCTCGACCGACCGCCGGAGGTTCTGGTACTCGGGCACGTCCTCGCGGCTGGGCGCGGAGATCTGGATGAAGGTGACGGCACCCCGCCAGTCGCCGTGCTCACGCAGAAGCTGCTCGAAGGCCCGCAGGCGCTCCGGGATGCCCTTGCTGTAGTCGAGCCGGTCGACGCCGATGACCAGCTTGCGGCCATGCAGCGTCGCCTCCAGGCTGTGGAAATGACGCAGGCCCTCGGGCGAGCCCGCCATCCGCGCCACGTCGTCGACATCGATGCCGATCGGGTACGCCCCGACGGTCAGGCTGTGGTCGTCGACCCGGACGAGGCCGCCCTCGCCCACCGTGGCGGCGCGGTCCTCGACCAGGTAGTCGACGAACTGGCGGGCGTCGCGCCGGGTCTGGAAGCCCACGACGTCGTAGGCCAGCAGGTCGTCGGCGAGGCTGCCGTGGAACGGCAGGGCGGTGAACAGCTCCGGTGCCGGGAACGGGATGTGCAGGAAGAAGCCCATCCGCGAGTCGACGCCGAGCCGGCGCAGCTCGCGGCCGAGCGGAAACAGGTGGTAGTCGTGGATCCAGATCCGGTCGCCCGGCCGCAGCAACGGTGCCAGCTGGGCGGCGAATCGGCGGTTGACCTGCCGCCAGGTGTCCTGGGCGCCGCGGTCGAAATTGGCGAGGTCGATGCGGTAGTGGAAGGCCGGCCAGAGCGTGCGGTTGGCGAAGCCCAGGTAGTAGCCGTCGTGCTCCGCCTCGGAGAGGTCGACCAGCGCATAGGTGATGTTGCCCGATCTCTGCAGCCGCGGCGCCGGATCGGGCTCGGCGGTGATGGCGCCGCTCCAGCCGAACCACAGGCCACCGCGCTTGGCGAGTGCAGCGTGCACCCCGACGGCCAGTCCGCCGGCGCTGGCGGCCTGCTTGCCGCTGACGGGAGCCACGCGATTCGAGACGACGACCAGCCGACCGGGCATTCCTTCTCCTTGCTGCTTCTTCAGACGACCTCCTCCCAGGCTCGGCTCAGGCGCATGGCGCCGTTGATGAGCCCGACATGCGAGTAGGTCTGCGGGAAATTGCCCCACAGCTCGAGCGTGCCGCGATCGACATGCTCGGACAGCAGGCCGAGATGGTTGCGGCAGGCCAGGATCTTCTCGAACAGCTCGCGGGCCCTCTCCTTTCGGCCGATGGCGATCAGGGCATCGATCAGCCAGAACGAGCAGACCAGGAAAGCATGCGCCGGCGCGCCGAAATCGTCGGCGACCTTGTAACGATAGACGTATGGGCCGTCGGCGAGTTCCCGCTCGATCGCATCGACGGTGGCGACGAAGCGCGGATCGTCGGCGGCCAGGAAGCCGACCTCGTGCATCAGCAGCAGGGCCGCGTCCAGCTCGTCGCCGTCGAAGGTGGCGACGAAGCACCCTCGCGACGGGCTCCAGGCCCGGTCCAGTATCTTGGCCTTGATCCGGTCGGCGCGGTCGCGCCACAGGCCGGCGCGGTCGCCGATGCCGAGATGGCCGCCGATGCGCGCCAGCCGGTCGCAGGCCGCCCAGCACATGAACGAGGAGTGGGTATGCACATGCGCCCGGCCGCGCAGCTCCCACAGGCCCGCGTCCGGCACGTCGTGCAGCTCCCAGGCCTTCTCGCCCAGCCGCTCCAGGCGGTGGAAGGCCGAGGGTCCGGCCGGCGCCCGCAGGCGGCGGTCGAAGAAAGCCTGGGTGGCGGCCAGGATCACCGAGCCATAGCCGTCGTGCTGGTGGTGCTCGTAGGCCTGGTTGCCGACTCGGATCGGCTTGTTGCCGCGATAGCCGCGCAGGCTCTCGGCCTCGCGCTCGACCAGCCGGGTCTCGGTGGCGATGCCGAACACCGGCTGCAGCCAGCCGTCGGGGCTCTTGGCGACGAGGTTGTCGAGATAGACCAGGTAGTCGGTCATGGTCTCGATGTAGCCGAGCCGGTTCAGCGCCCGGACCACGAAGTAGGAATCCCGCACCCAGTTGAAGCGGTAGTCCCAGTTGCGGCCCTCGCCGTCGGCTTCCGGCAGGGAGGTCGTGGGCGAGGCGATGATGGCCCCACTCTCCTCGAAGCTGCACAGCTTCAGCGTGATCGCCGAGCGGATGACGGCATCCTGCCATTCGAACGGCACATGCAGCCGGCCGGAAAGCTGCTGCCAGTAGACCGCGGTCTTCTCGGTGAAGTCGCGTGCGGTCTCGGCGATCGGCGTCGCCATGCGCTCGTCGGGGCCGAAGAAGAACGACAGCACCCGGTCGAGATGGAACGGTGTCTCCTCCAGCATGTAGATGATCGGCGCGTCGGTGCTGAGCCGCAGCGTCTGGCCGCCGCCGCTGTAGCGGACATGGTGGCTGCCGCGGGAGATCGTCGGCGGCTCGGCGCCATAGTCGAAATGCGGCCGCATGCGGATGGTGACGCGCGGCGCCTCGCCGAGCGGCCGGATGGTGCGCACGAGCTGGGCCGGGCGGAACATCCGGCCCATCGTTTCGAACCGCGGCGCCAGGTCGGTGATCTCGACGCCCCTGCCCCGCTCGTCCCACAGCCGTGTGACCAGCACGGCGGTATTGTCGACGTAGGCCTGCTCGCGGCGGACGGCACCCTCGACCTCGATGGCGAAGAAGCCGCGCTCGCCGTCCTCGTCGAGCAGCCGCGAGAACACCGGATCGCCGTCGAAGCGCGGAAAGCAGCTCCAGACGATGGTGCCGTCGCGATCGACCAGCGCGTTGATGGCGCAGTTGCCGATGAGCCCCAACTCGAGGCTGTTCATAGCCCGCCTCTCTCCGTGGTTGCGCCCGAGAGAACCTCGTGCAGCCTCTCGAGCCAGTCCAGCACCGCCGCGACGCCGGCAAAGGCCAGCCTCGCCGCGGTGGGGCGCGGCGCTCCCACCCTGGCCGTGGCGCCGCCGGCGGCGTTGACGACACGGAATCCGGCCTCGTCGGTGACGTCGTCGCCGAAGAACACCGGCAGCGCGCCGGTGAAGGGCGACCGGGCCATCAGGTCGGCGATGGCCCGGCCCTTGTCGCGCCCGACCGGCAGCAGCTCATCCACCATCTTGCCGTGGATGAGCTTCAGGCCGCCGGCACTGGCGTCACGGATCGCCCCGGTCAACGCCTTCACCGCGGGCTCCGCCTCCGGCGCCTCGCGGTAGTGCAGCGCCAGGGTCAGGCCCTTGTCCTCCAGCCGCAGGCCCGGCCACGACCGCTCGAAGGCCGCCAGTCGCGGCCGCGCCTCCGCCAGCTCGGCAGCGCAGGCCAGCGACGGCGCCATCTCGCCGTCGAGACGCATCTCGAAGCCGTGCAGCCCCGCCACCGACAGCCGCAACGGCGCCAGGTAGTGATCGATCACCGCCACGCGCCGGCCCGTCACGATGGCGAGTCGGCCGCCCAGGAGCTGCGACAGCGAGGCCAGCAGCGGCACGAGGCCGGGCGCCGGCCGTACCGCGTCCGGCTCCGGCGCCAGCTCGACGAGCGTGCCGTCGAAATCGAGGAACAATGCCGGGCGAGTGCCTCCGGCCACCAAATCGAGGATCCGATCGAGCGAATCCGGTTGCTGCATGCGAACGCCCCTTGTGCAGCGACGTCTCCCGACCGAACTTCCAGGCCGCGACCTAGCACGGGGAGGTCGATGAAGGCGACCGGCTATGTGCTCCTGGACGACCGCGGCGTGCTGGCGCTGGGCGGGGCCGACGCGCGCGACTTCCTGCAGGGGCTCGTCTCCAACGATCTGCGGCTCCTGTCGCCCGAACGGGCGGTCTACGCGGCCCTGCTCACGCCGCAGGGCAAATATCTGTTCGATTTCATCGCCTTCGAGCAGGGCGATGCGATCCTGCTCGATGTCGAGGCGGCACGCTGCCAGGAGCTTCTGCGCCGGCTGGTGATGTACCGCCTCAGGGCCAAGGTCACGATCGAGGACCGTTCGGCGGACCTGCGCGTCCTGGTGGTCGTCGGTATGCAGGAGGAAGCGGAGCGGGGGCGCGCAAGCTCTTGGGAAGGCGGCGTTGTCGCCGTCGATCCTCGCGTGGCGGAGCTGGGAGGCCGCGCCATCGTCCCGCTCTCGCGCTTGGCGGGGCTGCCGCTCGAGCCCATGCCCCGGCGCGTCTACGACGAGCTGCGCCTGTCGCTCGGCGTGCCGGAATCCTCGACGGATCTCGTCGTACAGAAATCCCTGCTGCTGGAGAGCAACTTCGTCGAGCTGGCCGGCGTGTCCTTCGACAAGGGCTGCTATGTCGGCCAGGAGCTGACCGCGCGGACGAAGTACCGTGCGCTGGTGCGCAAGCGGCTGCTGCCGGTGGTGGTCGAAGGCCCCCTTCCAGAGCCCGGCACGCCACTGATGCTGGCCGGCCGGGAGGCGGGCGAGATGCGCTCGGGCCTCGGCCAGCGCGGCATGGCGCTGGTGAGGCTGGAGGCGCTGGCCGGCGGCATGCCGGTGCTGCAGGCCGGCGACAGCCGGCTGAGGCCCGCGTGGCCGGAATGGCTGGGGCCGCCGCCCGGCACGGAAGCAAGCAGCGAAGGAGCCTGATGGTGCCGATCGTGAACCGGGTCGCCGGGTTGCAGGCGGAGATGACGGCGTGGCGGCGGCACCTGCATGCCCATCCCGAGCTGGGCTTCGAGGAGCATGGCACCTCGGCCTTCGTCGCCGACAAGCTGCGCGGCTTCGGCGTCGACGAGGTCCACACCGGCATGGCCGGCACCGGCGTCGTCGGCGTGCTGCGCGCCGGCTCTGGCCGGCGCTCGATAGCCCTGCGCGCCGACATCGACGCCCTGCCGATCCACGAGCATACCGGGCTGGCCTGGGCCTCGACCCACCCCGGCCGGATGCATGCCTGCGGCCATGACGGTCACACCGCCATGCTGCTGGGCGCAGCGCGCTACCTCGCCGAGACCCGCAATTTCGACGGCACGGTGCATCTGGTGTTCCAACCCGCCGAGGAGGTGGGAGGCTGCGACAGCGGCGGTGCCCGCATGCTCGCGGAGGGCCTGTTCGAGCGCTTCCCGTCCGAGGCGGTCTACGGCCTGCACAACCATCCGACGCCGGTCGGCAGCTTCGGCGTCCGTCCCGGGCCCGCGCTGGCGTCGAACGACGATTTCGTCCTCACGCTACGCGGCAAAGGCGGCCATGCCGCGCGGCCGCATCTCGGCCGCGACCCCCTGGCGGCCGGATGCCAGCTCGTGGCGGCCCTGCAGAACCTCGTGGCGCGCGAGCTCGACCCGCTCGACAGCGCAGTGGTCTCGGTGACCCGCTTCCACTGCGGTGGCGAGGCGCTCAACGTCATCGCCGGCAGCGCCGAGATCGCCGGCACGATCCGCACCTTGCGCCCCGAAACCCGTGCCACCCTCGAGCGCCGTCTGCGCGAGATCGCCTCCGGCATCGAGGCGGCGACGGGCGTGACGGTCGAGGTGGACTACCGGCGCGGCTATCCGCCTCTCCACAACCATGCCGCCGAGGCTTCGAAGGTGGCGGCGGTGGCGGCCGAGATCGTGGGCGACGGCAATGTCGATCCGGCGACGCCGCCGCTGATGGCGGCCGAGGACTTCGCCTTCATGCTGGAGCGCAAGCCCGGCGCCTATGTGCTCATGGGCATCGGCGGTGCCGACGAGGGCAAGTTCGTCCACACCCCGATCTACGACTTCAACGACGAGGCGCTGCCGATCGGTGCCAGCTACTGGGTGAGGCTGGTCGAGCGCTCGCTGCCCCGCAGCGGCTAGGCACCAGGGCGCCGCGCCACGGCGCCGATCAGACTGCCGCCGACCGGCCGCCCACCCTCGCCTCGCCCACCGCCCGCAGCGCCGCCGCCACGATCCCGTCGGCGTTGAGGCCGGCCTCGGCATACTGCCCCGCCGGCGTGCCGTGGTCGATGAAGCGGTCCGGCAGGGTGAGGCTGCGCAGCCGCGGCCGGCCGCTGTCGAGCAGGCCGGCGTCCAGCATGTGCTGCTGCACGAAGCTGCCGAAGCCGCCGACCGAGCCCTCCTCGACGGTCAGCACCAGCTGGTGCTCGCGCGCCAGCAGGCGGATCAGGGCCTCGTCCAGCGGCTTGGCGAAGCGGGCATCCGCCACCGTCGTCGACAGGCCGCGCGCGGTCAACTCGTCGGCGGCCCTCAGGCACTCGGCCAGCCTGCCGCCATAGGACAGGAGCGCCACCCGCGAGCCCTCGCGCAGCACGCGGCCCTTGCCGATCTCCAGCGGCACGCCGCTGTCGGGCAGCTCGAGCCCCCAGCCCTCGCCGCGCGGATAGCGGAAGGCGATGGGGCCGGCATCGTGGCGGGCGGCGGTCGCCACCATGTGGACCAGCTCGACCTCGTCGGCCGCCGCCATCAGCACGAATCCCGGCAGGCATCCGAGATAGGCGATGTCGAAGCTGCCGGCATGGGTGGCGCCGTCGGCGCCGACGAGGCCGGCGCGGTCGATGGCGAAGCGCACAGGGAGAGCCTGGATCGCCACGTCGTGCACGACCTGGTCGTAGGCCCGCTGCAGGAAGGTCGAGTAGATGGCGCAGAACGGCCGGAAGCCCTCGGTGGCGAGGCCGGCGGCGAAGGTCACGGCGTGCTGCTCGGCGATGCCGACGTCGAAGCAGCGCTCGGGAAATGCCTTGCCGAACAGGTTGAGGCCGGTGCCCGAGGGCATGGCGGCATTGATCGCGACGATGCGGTCGTCGACCTCGGCCTCCTTCGTCAGCGCCCTGGCGAACACCGAGGTATAGGACGGCGCGTTGCTCTTGCCGGCGTGCTGGGCGCCGGTGGCGACGTTGAACTTGTTGACGCCGTGATACTTGTCCTCGGCGGCCTCGGCCGGCGGGTAGCCCTTGCCCTTCTGCGTCACGACGTGGATCAGCACCGGCCCGCGCTCGGCATCGTCGCGGACGTTCTCCAGCACCGGCAGCAGGTGGTCGAGATTGTGGCCGTCGAGCGGGCCGATGTAGTAGAAGCCCAGCTCCTCGAACAGCGTGCCGCCGGCCGCCATGCCGCGGGCATATTCCTCGGCGCGCTGGGCGGCCTTCTGCAGCGGCTTGGGGAAGCTGCTGGCCAGCTGCTTGGCGACGTGGCGGAAGCTGCGGTACTGCTGCGAGGCGATCACCCGCGACAGGTAGTTGCTCATCGCCCCGACCGGCCGGGCGATCGACATGTCGTTGTCGTTCAGCACCACGACGAGACGGGCCTTCATCGTCCCGGCGTTGTTCATGGCCTCGTAGGCCATGCCGGCGCTCATCGCCCCGTCGCCGATGACGCAGACGACATTGCGCTCGACCTCGTCGAGCCTGGCCGCCACCGCCATGCCGAGGCCGGCCGAGATCGAGGTCGAGCTGTGGGCGGCGCCGAACGGGTCGTAGCGGCTCTCGCTGCGCCGGGTGAAGCCGGAAAGACCGCCCGGCTGGCGCAGCGTGCGGATGCGGTCGCGGCGGCCGGTGAGGATCTTGTGGGGATAGGCCTGGTGGCCGACGTCCCAGATCAGCCGGTCCTCGGGGGTGCGGAAGACATAGTGGAGCGCCACCGACAGCTCGACCACGCCGAGCCCGGCGCCGAGATGACCGCCGGTCACCGACACCGCGTCGATGGTCTCGTGCCGCAGCTCGTCGGCGAGCTGCCGGAGCTGGCTCCTGTCGAGTCGGCGCAGGTCGTCCGGCTCGCGCACCAGGTCGAGAAGCGGCGTCTCGCTCATGTCGTGAAACTGTCCAAACCGCAGTCCGTCAAACGCGACGGTTGATGACAAAGGTAAACAGCTCGCGTAACAGCGTGCTCTTCCGCCCCCAAATGTCAAGCTGCGCCGAGCCGTGCGTCTCCAGCTCGGCGAGCTTGCGCTTGGCACCCGCGATGCCGAACGCGCGCACGAAGGTGGCCTTGTCGGCGGCGACGTCCAGCCGGCTGTCCTTGCCGGTGATCGAGGCATCGCCCTCGACGTCGAGCAGGTCGTCGGAAATCTGGTAGGCGAGGCCGAGATCGGCGGCATAGGCCGCGACCGCCTTCCGGCCGGCCTCGTCCAGCCCGCCCAGCCGAGCCCCGGCATCGCAGGCGAAGGCGATGATCGCCCCGGTCTTCAGCCCCTCGACAAAGGCGATGCGATCGGCATCGGCCTCGGCACCCTCGCCCTCGAGATCGAGCAGCTGGCCGCCGCACATGCCGGCGGCACCGGCGGCGCGTGCCAGGCCCAGCGCCATCTCGCAGCGCATCGCCGTCCCGGCCGGCCAGTCGTCGCGCGCCAGCACCTCGAAGGCCAGCGTCAGCAGCGCGTCGCCTGCCAGGATGGCCTCGGCCTCGCCGAACGCCTTGTGGCAGGCGGGCTTGCCGCGGCGCAGCGTCGCGTCGTCCATGGCCGGCAGGTCGTCGTGGATCAGCGAGTAGGCATGCACCAGCTCGATCGCGGCACCGATGCGTGTCACCGCCGCCGGCTCGGCGCGGCCGAGATCCGCCGTCGCCGCCACCAGCAGTGGCCGGAAGCGCTTGCCGCCACCCAGCGTCGCATAGCGCATCGCCTGGCCGAGCCGTCCCAGCGGCCCGTCCCCGACCGGCAGCAGCCGGTCCAATTCCTGCTCGGTGGCGACGGCGACCGCCGCCATGCGCTCGGCGAGCATGGTCACGAGACCGGATCGAGCGGCGTCAGCCTGGCCTTGCCGTCGGAATCGAAGGTCAGCTTGTCGACGCGCATCTGCGCCTGGCGCAGCTTCTCGGCACAGTGCTGGCGCAGCAACGTGCCGCGCTCGTAGGCGCCGATCGAGCTCTCGAGGTCGAGCTGGCCGCGCTCCAGGCCCTGCACGATGCCTTCGAGCTCGGCCAGCGCCTCCTCGAAGCTCATCGCCGAGATGGCTTTCCCGGCGGTATCCTCCTTGCCGACGAACGGCTCGGCCATGGCTCAGCCTCCGAGAGCGTTGAGATGGGCGACGACGCTGCGGCCCAGCGCCGGCGGATCGTAGCCGCCCTCCAGCACCGAGACGACGCGTCCCTGCGCGTGCCGGTCGGCGAGGCGGCGCAGCTCGCCCGTCGCCCAGGCGAAATCGGCCTCGACCAGCCGCATCTGCGCCAGCGGGTCGGCCTCGTGGGCATCGAAGCCGGCCGAGATCATCACCAGCTCGGGTTTCCAGGCGTCGATCGCCGGCAGCACGTGGCGCTCGACATCCTGCCGCCACGCCGCCGAGCCGGTCCCGGGCGGCTGCGGCCGGTTCAGGACGTTGCGATGCGCCCCGGTCTCGCCGGTGTGGCCGGTGCCCGGATAGAGCGGCGACTGGTGGGTCGAGACGTAGAGCGTGTCCGGGTCGCTCCAGAAGATCTCCTGCGTGCCGTTGCCGTGGTGCACGTCGAAATCGAAGATCGCGATCTTGCGCAGCCCGTGGACATGCCGCGCCTGCAAGGCACCCACGGCGATGTTGTTGAACAGGCAGAAGCCCATGGCGGTGTCGGACTCGGCATGGTGTCCGGGCGGACGCATGGCGCAGAAGGCCGCCCTCGCCTCGCCCGCCACCACCGCATCGACGGCCGCGCAGGCAGCTCCGGCCGCTCGCAACGCCGCCTCGCCCGAGGCCGGCGACATCGCGGTGTCGGCATCGAGGCGCCGATAGCCGCTTGCCGGCACCGCCGCCAGGATGTCCTCGACATAGCTCCCCGGATGGGCCCGGCGAATCTGGTCCGGCTCGGCCGGCAGCGCCTCCCGCCTGACCAGCCCGGCTATGCCGGCAGCGGCGACGGCGGCCTCGATGGCGCGCATGCGGACCGGCGCCTCGGGGTGACCAGGCCCCGGATCGTGCGCGGCGGCGACCGGATGGGTGAGATAGAGCAGGGTCAAGGACGAGCGTTCCGCAGGATTGACGGCGTTATCGGCGCTGCTAGCCGGGGTTGCAAGGCCGCGGCACCGCTCAGACCGGCTGGACGAAGCTGTCCACCACCTTCTTGGTGCCGGCCTTCTCGAAGGCGATCTCGAGCCGGTCGCCGTCGACCACCTGGATGGCGCCGTAGCCGAACTTGTCGTGGAAGATGCGCTGGCCGACCGTGAACTTGCGGCTGCCCGGCGGCGGCCGGGTGGTCAGGATCTCGGCCTTGCCTTCGATGAGCTTGCCCTTGCCGGGCAGCCGGCTGCCGCGGGCGAAGGGGGCGGCGTCGAACATCGGCTCGAAATCGGGGCGGGTCGTCGGATTGCGGAACAGGTGCTCGATGTGCCCCTCGGGTAGCTCGTCGACGAAGCGCGACGGGATGCTCGACGCCCACTGGCCGTAGACCCGGCGGTTGGCGGCGAAGCTGATGGTGCATTGGCGCCGCGCGCGGGTGATGCCGACATAGGCCAGCCGTCGCTCCTCCTCCAGCGCCTTGACGCCGCCCTCGTCGATCGAGCGCTGGCTCGGGAACACCCCTTCCTCCCAGCCGGCGAGGAACACGCAGTCGAACTCCAGGCCCTTCGCACCATGCAGGGTCATGACGTTGGTCATGTCGCCCGAGGGATCGCTGGCATTGTCCATGACCAGCCCGACATGGTCGAGGAACGAGGTCAGGGTCTCGAACTCCTCGAGCGCCTTGACCAGCTCCTTCAGGTTCTCCAGCCGGCCGGGCGCGTCCGGCGAGCGGTCCTGCTTCCACATCTCGGTGTAGCCGGACTCGTCCAGCACCATCTCGGCGAGGTCGCGCGGCCCGCGCTGGCCGGCGGCGGCGCGCCAGCGGTCGAAATCGTCGAGCAGCCGGGAAACGGCGTTGCGGGCACGGGCCGGCAGCTCGTCGGTGCCGGTCAGGCTGCGCGCAGCCACCATCAGGCTGCTCTCCTGCCGTCGCGCCGCCTCGCGCAAGGTTCGGAGCGCGCTGTCGCCGATGCCGCGGCGCGGCTGGTTGATGATGCGCTCGAGCGCCAGGTCGTCGTCGGGCTGGATGACGACACGCAGGTAGGCGACGGCGTCGCGCACCTCGGCGCGCTCGTAGAAGCGCAGGCCGCCGATCACCCGGTAGGGCAGCCCGATCTGGATGAATCGCTCCTCGAAGGCGCGGGTCTGGAAGCCGGCGCGCACCAGCACGGCGGTCTCGGCGAGCTTGCCGCCGTTGCGCTGCCAGGCCTCGATCTCGCCGCCGACGAACTGCGCCTCCTCGGTCTCGTCCCACAGCCCCGCGACGCGCACCTGCTGGCCCGACTCGTCCTCGGTCCACAAGGTCTTGCCGTGGCGGGCCTTGTTGCGGGCGATCAGGCCCGAGGCCGCACCCAGGATATGGCCCTTGGAGCGATAGTTGCGCTCCAGCCGGACGACCTGCGCGCCCGGGAAGTCCTCCTCGAAGCGCAGGATGTTGCCGACCTCGGCCCCCCGCCAGGAATAGATCGACTGGTCGTCGTCGCCGACGCAGGTAATGTTCTTGTGGTGCTGCGCCAGCAGCCGCAGCCAGAGATACTGGGCGACGTTGGTGTCCTGGTACTCGTCGACCAGGATGGCACGGAAGCGGCGCTGGTACTGCGCCAGCACGTCCGGCGCCTTCTGGAACAGCGCCAGGCCGTGCAGCAGCAGGTCGCCGAAGTCGCAGGCGTTCAGCGTCAGCAGGCGGTCCTGGTAGGCGGCATAGAGCTCGCAGGACTTGCCGAGCGCGAAGTCGCCGATCTCGCTCGCCGGCACCTGGTCGGGCCGCCAGCCGCGATCCTTCCAGCGCTGCAGGATGCCCAGCAGGACACGGGCGGGCCAGCGCCGGTCGTCGACATCGGCGGCGGCCGCCACCTGCTTGACCAGCCGCAGCTGGTCGTCGGTGTCGAGGATGGTGAAGCTGGGCTTCAGGCCCACCACCTCGGCATGGTGGCGCAGCATGCGGGCGCCGATGGCGTGGAAGGTGCCGAGCCACATGCCCTGCACGCCGCGGCCGATCAGCTGCTCGACGCGGTGCGCCATCTCGCGCGCCGCCTTGTTGGTGAAGGTGACGGCCAGCACCTCGCCCGGCCGGGCGCGGCCGGTGACCAGCAGGTGCGCCAGCCTGGCCGTCAGCACGCGCGTCTTGCCGGTGCCGGCGCCGGCCAGCACCAGCAGCGGGCCATCCGGGGCCGTCACGGCCTCGCGCTGCTGCGGGTTCAGGCGGGCGAGATGGGCAGGCTCGTGCGGCTCGACGATCGACAAGGCAGGTCTCGGCTGTTCCTCGCCGCCCGATATGCCCCCCAATGCCGCCCGAGGCAATGCGCCGGCGGTCACTCGACCAGCGCCGCTTCCTCCTCGTCCTCGCTGACCGTCGCCGGCGTGGTGGCGGCGGCGGGGCCGGCCAGGATGGCGCGGTAGGCGACATCGAGCTCGGCCGGCATGCGGCCGGGTCCGTCGAGCGGCCCCCAGCCGACCAGCTGCTTGCCGTCGCCCACCAGCACGGCGGCTTCGCCGAGCCGACCCAGGCGAATGAAGTGCATGTCGAGGTTCCCGACGACGTCGGTCGGCTGGTAGACCAGGATCAGCACCGCCCCCGCCAGCTCCTCGCCGGCGGCCGCCCGCCAGGTCGGCCCCAGCTCATCGAAGAAGGCGAGGTCCATGGCCACCACCGTGGCTCCCCGGCGCGCCGCGGCGATCGCCTGCAGGCCGGCGAGCCGGGCGGGGGTCAGCTCCTGGCGCCAGCCGGCCGTCGATTCCTGGTCGAGCCAGCCGGCCTCCGGCTCCCGGTCGTCAGCCGGCTCGAAGGCCGCGAGCGCCCTGGCGATCTCGGCCTCGTCGACATCCGCCGACAGCCCCAGCAGCGCCCGCAGCGGCGTGTGGTCGTCGATCAGGCCACGGTCGATGCGGGCCAGCGTCAGCCGCCCCTCGACGCCGTCCGCGGCGTCGAACACCATCATCGGGATGCTGGGGACCGGCAGCGGCGGAGTGAGCAGGGCGGCGATGCTGCCCCGGCGCGGCCGCCATCTGGACTTGCCGTCGACCAGGTTGCGGACACGCAGCACGGGTGCGGCGTCGCCACCCGTCTCCAGCGGATCGTCCATGGCATGGGCGGCGTCGCCGATGAAGCGGCGATAGAGGGTGAACTGGGCGTGGAAGCGGGTGAAGCCGTTGGCCAGGGTGCTGACCTGCACGAAATCGGCCAGCGTGAAACGCACGACCCCGACATAAGCCGCGACCGCCGCCCAGCTGCGCTCGCCCTGCACGATGTCCATGCCTAGCAGCAGGATGGCACCGCAGAACACGATGTGGCTGCCGATGCGCGAGACCAGCGCCGCCTGCTCGCTGCAGATCGAGCGGTCGTTGAAGCCCTCGATGTAGTTGCGGACCGAGTCCTCGGCGAACAGGCGATCCAGCACAGGCCCCTTGTTCTCGATCGGCGTCGGCGACCGCTTGAGGGCCATGAACAGCTCGACGATGCGGCGCATGGCCTCGCTGCGCGAGCGCTCCCAGTCATGGCTGGCCTGGGCGGCGCGGTGGTTGGCCGGGTACTGGGCGAGCGTCGACACCAATGCCAGCAGGGCGAGGCCGGCCGTCGTCAGCGCGTCCATCCAGATCATCACCAGGCAGCCGGCGACGAAGCTCACCAGCGTCGGCATGAGCTGGACGAGTTGGCGCGCCGCCATGCCGCAATGCCGGGCGTAGCCGATGTAGAGGTGCATCGGCTCGGTGGCGGCGATTCGGCTGGCGACCGGCGCGCGCGGATCGGGCATGCGGCTGGCGAGCGCGAACACCCGCCTCGCCGAATATTCCTCGTACTCGCGGCCGAGCACGATGCCGCGCTTCCGCACGTCGAAGCGCAGCCAGGACGAGAGCGCCAGGATGCCGAAAGCCAGCGAGACGGCGAGCCAAAGGAACGCCGCGCTGTTGGGCGGCGGCAGCGGCAGGTGGGAGAGCTGGCGCGGGATGCCCTCGGACAGGGCGTGCACCACCACGTAGAGCAGGGCCACCGACATGAACTTGGTGGCGAGGTGCAGCATGCCGGAAATGACGACCCGGGCGCTCTGCCACCAGTTCCGCTGGATGAAGTCGCCCAGCAGCCACTTGATGTCGCTCGCATAGCGCCGGGCGCGCCGGGCGTGGCGCCCGAGCTTGCTGGCGGTGCGGGCCAAGCCCACGGGAGCTGCCGCGGCCATGGCTCAGCGCGCCATGCCGGCGAGCTTGGGAGGTTCGCCCTCGACGGCTGGCGGCTCGGGCAGCCTCAGCACGCCGGCCCAGGTCTCGAGCACGTGGTCGAGCGCCAGCTCCTCCATCCGCTCGCGCGCCGCCGCGGCGAGGCGCGCTCTTCGCAGCTCGTCGGTCGCCAGCTCGCGCATGGCGCCGGCGAGCGCCCCGAGATCCCCCGCCGGCACGACCAGGCCGGTGACGTCGTGCTCGACGAACTCCAGCGGGCCGGGCGTGGCGTCGTTGACGATCGGCACCACGCCGCAGGCCATGGCCTCCAGCAGCGCGTTGGGCATGCCCTCGAAATCGGAGGCGAGCACGAAGATGTCGGAGGCGTAGAGGTGTGAAAACGGGTCGACATGGCCGTGGAACCGCACGCGCGCGGCGATGCCGCGCAGGGCCACCAAGCTGTCGAGGCCGGAACGCTCGGGGCCGTCGCCCAGGACCTCGAGCGTCCAGCCGTCGAGCCCGTCGAGCCGGGCGAACGCCTCGATCACGAGATCCACGCGCTTCTGCGGCACCAGCCGGCCGACCGAGATGAAGCGAGGGCCCGAACGCGAGCGGCGCGTGCCGGGATCGGGCGGCACGCGCAGTGGGTTGGGGACATACGCCAGATGGGAAGCCGGCATCCAGGCGCGCATCGTCTCGACCGCACCGCGGCTGTTGGCCGTCACCACGTCGGCGGCGCCGTACATCAGCGGACGCAACTCCTGCCAGACCGGCATCAACTCCTGTCGCGCCGGATCGTTGCGTTCCGAGATCACCAGCCGGGTCGGCAGGCCCTGCCTCGCCAATGCCGCCACGATGTTGGTCGCCCCGAGGAACGCCAGCGTCACAGGAGCCTGGACATGCTCCATCAGCAGGCGGGTTGCCAGGACCTGCCGGCACTTCGCGCGGTCCGTCAGCAGGTCGCCATACTGCAGTATGGTTCTTGGCGGCCGACCGGTATTGCGTGCCGCCCCGAACAGGGCCCGGGCGCACTGGATTGCGCCCTTGAAGTGCAGCCGGTCGAATGCCGGGTTGAGCCAGTCGAGCAGGCCCAGGGCAGCATGCCCGTAGCTGCGCAGCCCGCCGCGCAGGTCGCGGCCGGCCGACAGCATGCTGCGGCGCGCGTCGCGGCCGGCGGCGCGCACGCTCCGCCGGGCCTCGCGGCCCATCCGCCGCGCCTCGCGGCCGATGCGGCGTGCCTCGCGCGCCATCCGTCGCGCCTCGCGGCCGACCCGCTTGGCCTCGCGCGCCATCCGCCGTGCGTCGCGGGCGTGGCGCCGGATCATCCGGCCGGCCTCGCGCACCGGGAACAGCGCCGCCCGCAGCCGGCGCCGGACCACGCGCTTGACGGTGCGCAGGATGTCCATGAGCCCGACACCGGCTTCGGAAGCCGCAGGCGGCTCCTCCACCGTCGGAGCCGCGACCGGTGCCGGCGTCGGCGGCGAAGCGGGCGGCGCGGGCACGATCTCGGCCCTCTTCGCCGACGCCGTGGGGATCGCGACGACCACCGCGTCGTCGGCCGATGCCTTGGCTTCGTGATCAGCCTGGAGTGGGGCAGCCTCGGCGGCGGCAGGCTGGGACCCGGCTTCCGGTCGAGCCCGGCTCTCCAGCCGCAGCACCGGTGCTGTCGCGGTCCCGAGGGGATCCTCCTGTATCGGGGGGCGGCGTTCTTCCCGCTCCTTCTTCTTTTCCTTGTGGCCGGTGCGGATGCGCAGGAACTCGCGGACCTTCAGTCGCGTCACCCGTTCGTCCAGGCGATGGGCGTCCTCGGCCTTGTCGGAGTAGGTGGCGACGCAGATCCGGTAGCCCTGCCCGGCCCAGGCGTCGACCAGCAGGGAAGCCACACGCTGCGCGCCGCCACGGCCGAGATTGGGCAGCAGGACCAGCAGGTCGTAGCGCTGCGGCCGCGCCGCCCACTCGACCAGCCAGTCCTCGCGCTGGCTCATGCCACCTGCCGTCGCGGCAGTCCCGGCATCACGGCGATCCGTCCGCCGACATCGCTGCGCGCCAGCAGCAGCGGCAGACCGGTGGCTGCCAGCCACTCGTCGACCGCCTTGCGGGCGCCGGCCCACGAGCCGTAGTCGTCGACGATCAGCGCGCCGCCGGCGCTGACCAGCGGCGCCAGCACGTCCAGCTCGGCCCGCGTGGATTCGTAGAAGTCGGTATCGAGCCGCAGCAGGGCGATCTCCTGCGGGCGTCGTGCCGCCAGGGTCTCCTCGACCCTGCCCTCGACGAGAACGGTGCGCTGCTGCGGAAAGCCGGTGCCCGCCATGTTCTGGCGGACCTCCTCCAGCGGGCCGTAGTTCCAGCTGTTGTGGCCGTCGGCTCGGCTCTCGCGCCACTTCTCGGCGGCATCGCCGCCATCGAGCTTGGTATCATGCGGCCCCGGCTCGGGCATGCCGCTGAAGGTGTCGTAGAGCCAGATCCGCCGGCTGCCGTCGTCGCCGTGATGGGCCAGGGCAAGGGCCGCCATCATGCTGCTGCCGCCCTTCCAGACGCCACACTCGACGATGTCGCCCGGAATCCGGTTGCGCACGATGTAGCCCACCGCTTGGTAGACGGCGTAGAGCCGCTCCATCGTGGTCATGGTGAACGGCTTGCAGCGCTCGTAGAAGCCCATGAACACCGCATCGCGCGCCATGTCGCGCTGGCTCGACTTGGGCGGCCGCTTGGGCTGTGCGACGCACAGCACGTTGTGGATGCGCAGCTCGCGCTCGCTGTACTCGGGGTGGCGCGCCAGGATCTCGGCCGTCAGGCGGCCGCCGCCATTGTTCTCGTCCGCCGGGCGCTCGGTCCACTCCTTGACGTCGTAGTGACGCTCGACGATGGCGCGCAGCTCGTCCAGCCGCACGCGGTTGAGGCCGGTGGCGATGTAGTGGTCGGGCGGCGGGTCGAAATCCAGGTGCGCCCAGTCGATGTACTTCGCCTGCTCCGGATCGCCCGGCACGATGGCCTTCAGCGTGCGCGGCGGCAGGTGGTGGCCGTTCCAGCAATAGTAGTTGTGGTGGTTGAAGATCATCCGGCCGTCGGGCGCCAGCCGCCTGGCGCAGCCGGCCAGCACCTCCTCGAGATGCTGCAGGTGCTCGGTGACATTGTGCAGCACCGCCACGTCGAACACGTCGTCTGGCGCGATGTCCTCGAACGTGCCCTCGATCAGGGCGGTGTGCGGATAGCAGGCCAGCACGTCGCGCGGCGTGAAGCCCAGCGGCTCCTGCCGGCTGGTGGTCTTGCTCTTGGCGCTGTCGGCGTCGAGGTTCACCCTCGGGTCGAGGCCGACATAGCGGCTGACGCCCGAGACGACGTAGCCGATGGCGTGCATGCCGTTGCCGCAGCCGACGTCGAGCAGCCGCTTGCCCTGGATGTATTTGCGGATCTTCTTGGGCCAGCCGACATAGCCCAGATCGACGGCGCGGATCACCAGCCGCTCGTGCAGCCGCCGGTCGGTGGGCTCGACGCCGGCCGCGAACAGATCGAAGGCCTCGAGCGCCAGCGCCGGGCTCTTGTCGTAGCCCTTCTCGATCTCCTTCTGCGTCGGCCCGGCCTCGCCGCCGGCGGGGCGGCCGGTGGCCTCGGGCCTGGCAGCCGCCGGCTCGGCGGTGTCGCGGTCTCGCAAAGCCTGCGCAAGGCTATCCTTGAGGGTGGCTGCCACGCTCGTGCAATGCCTCTCCGGTGGAATGCCGGCCTGCCGGCCCCGCGGCGCACCGGGGTCCTGCCGGGGCCGCATCGAGGGCGAGATAGCGGCCACTGCCACGGCTTGCAAGGCGAGGGCGGGTCACGTCGTGTGCACCGATCAATCCAAGGTTGATAAAAGCTCTTGTATTTCAACGGGATATGCTGCGTCGGTTTGACAATTCTCACAGCGTCCGGGGGGCTGACGGTGCGAGTATGAGCCTTGCTGAGGGCTGAGCATTTGGTGACCTGTGAGCGGCTATGCGTAGCATGCTCACAGGTCCTTTTCTTTTCCGGGCCCCTGCCCCGCCGCCGCCATCGATTGCTCCTTGCCTGTTGCAGTGGCATGTTCCGCGCCGCTCCGGTCAGGGAAGGATTTCGGGAAATGCAGCTCGCCGCCGCCATGTCGCGCCTCGGAACCGAAAGCGCCTTCGAGGTGCTGGCGCGCGCCACCCGGATGGCGCAGCAGGGCCGCAGCATCATCAATCTCGGCATCGGCCAGCCCGACTTCCCCACACCGCCCAACATCGTCGAGGCGGCGGTCAAGGCGCTGCGCGACGGCCACCACGGCTACACCCCGGCCAACGGCATCCTGCCGCTGCGCGAGGCGGTAGCGGCCGACATGAAGCTGCGGCGCGGCGTCGAGGTGAACCCGGACCAGGTTGTCGTGGTGCCCGGCGGCAAGGTCACGATGTTCATGGCCATCGCCATGTTCGGCGAGCCCGGCGCCGAGATCATGTATCCCGATCCCGGCTTCCCGATCTACCGCTCGCTGATCCAGTGGACCGGCGCCGAGGCGGTGCCGATCGCCCTCTACGAGGACAAGGGCTTCGCCTTCTCCGCCACCGAGGTGCTCGACCGCATCACGCCGCGCACGCGGCTCATCATCGTCAACAGCCCCGCCAACCCGACGGGTGGCATCGTGCCCAAGGCCGAGCTGGACCGGCTGGTGGCCGGCCTCGCCGACCATCCGCAGGTGGCGGTGATGTCGGACGAGATCTATGCCCGCATGTGCTACGATGGCGTGCCGCACGCCTCGCTGACGGTCTATCCCGAGATCCAGGACCGCCTGATCCTGCTGGACGGCTGGTCCAAGACCTACGCCATGACCGGCTGGCGGCTCGGCTGGGGCGTGTGGCCGGAATCGCTGGCCGACCACGCCACGCGCCTCGCCATCAACACCCATTCCTGCGTCAATGCCGCCACGCAGTGGGCCGGCCTCGAGGCGCTGACCGGGCCGCAGGATTCCGTCGATAGGATGGTGGCCGCCTTCGACGAGCGCCGGCACGTCATCGTCAAGGAGCTGAACGACATTCCCGGCTTCCGATGCGTCAACCCGGGCGGCGCCTTCTACGCCTTCCCCAACATCGAGGGCACGGGCAAGTCGTCGCGCCAGCTGCAGGACGAGCTGCTGAACGAGGTCGGTGTCGCCATCATCAGCGGCACCAGCTTCGGCATCTACGGCGAAGGCTATATCCGCTTCTCCTATGCCGCCTCGGTCGAGGCCATCCAGGAGGCCTGCGCCCGCATCCGCCGCTATCTGGGGGCCTGATGGAACAGCGCGTCAGCCTGATCACCCTCGGCGTCGCCGACCTCGCCCGTGCGCGCGCCTTCTACGAGGCGCTGGGCTGGCGGGCGAGCGGCCCAACCGACGGCGTCGCCTTCTTCCAGGCCGGCGGCATGATCCTCGCCCTGTGGAGCTGGGCGGCACTGGCCGAGGATGCCGGGCTGGCGCCGTCCGGCCAGGGCTTCCGCGGCTCGGCGCTGGCCTACAATGTCCGCGACAGGGCCGAGGTCGCCGAGACCGTCGCGGCCTGGGTCGCCGCCGGCGGCACGGTGACCCGTCCGGCGCAGGACACCTTCTGGGGCGGACACACCGCCTACGTCGCCGACCTCGACGGCCACGTCTGGGAGATCGCCTGGAACCCCGGCTGGCCGATCGCCGAGGACGGCAGCATCAGGCTGGGTTGATCAGGCCGCGCGGTCGGCGACGTCGGTATCCTCGTAGATCTCGCTGAGCGGCAGGCTGATGCCGAGGGCCGCGATCTCCAGCGTCGAGGCCAGACCGCTGATCTCCTCGTCGATCCAGGAGGCGCCGGGCTCCCGGCGGACGAGGTCGATCCGCGGCTCGTCCTGGGAGACATAGGCGATCAGCCGCATCGACGGGATCGCCTGGTAGGCGCGGCGCTTGCGCGTCAGGTCGTCCTTGGCCGTGCGCGGCGACAGCACCTCGAAGACGACGACGGCATCCTCGATGCGCGTCCGCTTGCCGCTGCGCGGGCCGCAGCGAACGAACAGCTCGGGATAGGTGGAGGCTCCGGCCTCGCGGCTCACGACCTTCAGGTTGGCGCCGTGGACGTAGCAGGGGCTGCCGCGCAGCGCGTTCCGCATGAGCGCAATGAGGTTGATGCTCAGCCGGTCGTGATCCTCGGTGCCGCCGGACATCATCCGGACGACGCCCCCGACCAGCTCGTACCGCTCGCGCTGCCGCTCCTCCCAATCGAGGAACGCGTCGAGGCTGGTCGGAATCTGCAGGGCGGTCGCCGTCATGGCCGCAGGATAGCATCCTCTCACAGTGAGGCCTATGCCGCCGCCTTGACGGGCGGCCGCTCCTGCCGGAACGCCGCCAGCAGCTCCGCCTCCCTGGCCCTGGCCTTCTCGATGTTCGCCGCCTTGACGTGGCCGAAGCCGCGCATCCGCTGCGGCAGCTCGGCCAGCTCGATGGCCAGCCCGTGCCGCTCCGGCGTCAGCCGCTCCGTGATCTCGGCGAGCAGGCTTTCGAACCGACCGATCAGCTCGCGCTCCGTCCGCCGCTCGGCCGTCCAGCCGAAGGGGTCGAAGGCGGTGCCGCGCAGCCGCTTGAGCGGAGCCAGCAGGCGGAAGGCGTGCAGGATCCAGGGACCGAAGCGGCGCTTGCGGAGATGACCGGTGACGGGGTCGCGCGACGCCAGCAGGGGGGGCGCCAGATGGACTTCCAGCCTGCGCCAGCCGGCCATCTCCTTGCCGAGCTGCTTCAGGAACGAGCCGTCTGTGTAGAGACGCGCCACCTCGTACTCGTCCTTGTAGGCCATCAGCCTGAACAGCGACCGGGCGGCCGCCTCGGCCAGCCGCTCGCTGCCGGCGACGACCCGCCGCTCGGCGGCACGGACACGCGCCACCGCGTCGCGATAGCGCTGCGCATAGGCCGCGTCCTGGTAGTCGGCGAGGAACGCCGCCCGGCGATCGACGAGCTGGTCCAGCGTCTCGGCTGCCGGCGGCGCCTTGACACCCGCCGCCGCTTCCACGGCCGCCGGACCGGCGGCCCAGCGCCGCCCCCAGCGGAAAGCGCGCCTGTTCATCTCGACCGCCACGCCGTTGACCTCGATGGCGCGCTCGATCGCCTCGGCCGACAGTGGGATCAGGCCCTGCTGCCAGGCGACGCCGACCATGAACAGGTTGGTGGCGATGGCATCGCCCAGCAGCCCGGTGGCGATGCGGCTGGCATCGACGAAGGTCACGGCCTCGCCGCCGGCGGCATCGGTCAGCGAGCGCCTCAGGCGCAGCGCCGGGAAGGTGAGGTCCGGGTCCTTCGTGAAGGCGCCGGTCATCACCTCCTCGGTGTTGGCGACGACGCGGGTGAAGCCCCTGCGCACCGTCGGCAGCGCCGTCCGGCCGGCCGCCACCACCAAGTCGCATCCCAGCAGCAGCGAGGCACCGCCGGCAGCGACGCGCGGGCTGCCGATGTCCTCGGGTGTGGGCGCCAGCTTGAGGTGTGAGACCACCGCCCCGCCCTTCTGCGCCAGCCCCACCATGTCGAGGCCGACGAAGCCCTTGCCTTCGAGATGCGCCGCCATGCCGAGCAATGCCGCGATGGTGATGACGCCGGTGCCGCCTATGCCGGTGACGACGATGCCATAGGGACCGGACAGATCCGGCAGCACCGGCGCCGGCAGCTCGCCCAGGGTGGCCTCCTCGACCGTGCTCCGGCTGCGTTGCAGCCTCGCGCCATGCACCGTGACGAAGCTCGGGCAGAAGCCCTCGAGGCAGGAGAAATCCTTGTTGCAGCTCGACTGGTCGATGCGGCGCTTGCGGCCGAGCTCGGTCTCGACCGGCTGGACGGCGACGCAGTTCGACTGCACGCCGCAATCGCCGCAACCCTCGCAGACCAGCTCGTTGATGACCACGCGCCGGTCGGGGTCGGCCATCCGACCCTGCTTGCGCCGGCGGCGCTTCTCGGCGGCACAGGTCTGGTCGTAGATGATGGCGCTGACACCCGGCACGGTGCGCATGTGGCGCTGCACGCCGTCGAGATCGTCGCGGTGGTGGACGCGCACGCCGGAAGGAAAGGCCGACAGCGGATATTTCCCGGGCTCGTCGGTGACGACGGCGATCTCGGTCGCACCCTCGGTCGCCAGCAGCCCCGCCACCTGCGGCACGGTGAGGTTGGCGGTCTCCATCTTCTGGCCGCCGGTCATGGCGACGGCGTCGTTGTAGAGGATCTTGAAGGTGATGTCGGCACCCGACGCCTTGGCGGCGCGGACGGTCAGCGAGCCCGAATGATAGAAGGTGCCGTCGCCGATGTTCTGGAAGACGTGCGGCGTGTCGGTGAACGGCGCCTCGCCGAGCCAGGAGGCTCCTTCCCCGCCCATCTGGGTGAAGCCCACCGTGTCGCGGCCCATCCAGGTCGCCATGAAATGGCAGCCGATGCCGGCCACCGTCCGGCTGCCCTCGGGCGAGCGCGTGCTGGTGTTGTGCGGGCAGCCCGGACAGAACCAGGGCAACCGTACCAGGGCTGCCGGATTGCCCGATACTGCCTTGCGCCGCGCCTCCATCTCGTCGGCACTGGTGCGCATGGCGGCGTCACCGCTGCGCTCGGCGAGGCGGCGGGCGATCGCCAGCGCCACCATGTTGGCGTCGAGCGCCCCGTGGCTCGGGAACAGCACCGCACCGTGCTCGTCCTGCTTGCCGACGACGCGCGGCCGACGCTCGGCGGCATAGAGCAGCTCCTTGAGCTGCCCCTCGATCAGCCCGCGCTTCTCCTCGACGACGACGACCAGCTCGCTGCCGCCGACGGCATGCTCCAGCATCACCGGCTCGAGCGGGAAGACCAGGCCCACCTTGTAGACGCCGAAGTCCAGGGCGCGCGCACGGACCCCGTCGATGCCCAGCTCGTCGAGCGCCGCCGCCACGTCCATCCAGGACTTGCCGGTGGTCACCACCATCACGCGGGCGCCGGCGCGACCCAGCACCACGCGGTCGAGCCGGTTGGCGCGGGCATAGGCGCGCGCCGCCTCCATCTTCACGGTATGGACCCGCTGCTCGGCTTCCAGCGCCAGCGGCGGCCAGGGCTTCTCCGGCGGCACGTAGTAGCCGAGCCCGCCCGGCGGCATCGGGAAGTCCTCGGGCTCGACGATCCGCGGGCTATCGGGATCGACCTCGATCGAGGCCGTGCTCTCGACCGTGTCGTGGATGCACTTCAACGCCACCCAGGCGCCCGAATAGCGCGACATGGCAATGCCATGCAGGCCGTATTCGAGAATCTCCTGCACGCCGGACGGGTTCAGGATCGGCACCATGGCATCGACCATGGCGTATTCGGACTGGTGCGCCGTCGTGCTGGATTCACAGATATGGTCGTCACCCAGCAGCAGCAGCACGCCGCCCCTGCGGGCGGAGCCGAACAGGTTGCCGTGCTTGATGGCGTCGCCCGACCGGTCGACCCCCGGCCCCTTGGCATACCAGATGGCGAACACGCCGTCGTAGCGGCCGTGGCCGTCCTGGCCGACCGCCTGGGTACCCTGGCACGCCGTGGCCGCCAGATCCTCGTTCACACCCGGCTGATGCACCACATGATGTTCGGCCAGCAACGCCTTGGCACGGCTGAGCTGCTGGTCGTAAGCACCCAGCGGCGAGCCGCGATAGCCGGTGATGTAGCCGGCGGTGTTCAGCCCGGCCGCGAGATCGCGGCGCCGCTGTTCCAGCGGCAGACGGACCAGCGCCTGGATGCCGGTCACGAACACGCGGCCGGCCGCCTTGGTATACTTGTCGTCGAGAGAGATCTCGAGGAGGTCGGTCGCCACGGCCTGCCCTGCCAACGTCTTGGAGCCAAGACCTAACACATTCCGGGCCGAGGCGGCGAGAGCGGGTGGCGAGGCCGGCATCGGCGAGCCTCCGGCAAGCCCGGCATTGACCTTGCGGCCCCGGCCGGTGACATAGGCCGCGCCGACGACACCGGATGGCTTGCCGATGCCGCAGATTCTCGAGCGCTTCGCCCCGCTTGCGGAGCGCTACGACGCCTTCATCCTCGACCAGTGGGGCGTGCTCCATGACGGCATCCGCCCCTATCCGGGCGTGCTCGACACGCTGGAGCGGCTGCATCGCGCCGGCAGGAAGATCGTGCTGCTGTCCAATTCCGGCCGGCGCGCCGATTTCAGCGCCCGCCAGCTCGCCCAGCGCGGCTTCGACCTGGCGCAGTTCAGCGCCGTCGTCACCTCGGGCGAGACCGGCTGGCTGGGCTTTCGCGACCGCGCCGAGTCGCCCTTCACCGGCTTCGGCACGCGCTGCCTGCTGGTGACGCGTGACGGCGACCGGACGGTCGCCGAGGGCGTCGGCCTGGATCTGGTCGACGACATCGAGGACGCCGAGTTCGTCTACCTGTCGGGGGTCGAGCCGCCGCCGGTCGTGGCCGGGGACTATTTCCCGATGCTCGACAAGGCCCTGGCGCTGGGCCTGCCGATCCTGTGCACAAATCCCGACCTCGT
Source organism: Geminicoccus sp. (assembly GCA_035326425.1). Classification (GTDB taxonomy): domain Bacteria; phylum Pseudomonadota; class Alphaproteobacteria; order Geminicoccales; family Geminicoccaceae; genus CALKJU01. Next base: position 36,920 of record DAOLFG010000009.1, read on the forward strand.
GGCGGTCAGCGGCACCGACTTGGCGCTGGCGCCGGGCACGCTGGCCGAGCGCTACCGGGCGGCCGGCGGCGAGGTGGCCTATGTCGGCAAGCCGCACGCCCCGGTCTACCGCGCCTGCCGGGCGGTCCTGCCGGGGATCGAGGCCTCGGCGATCGTCTGCGTCGGCGATTCGATCGCGCACGACATCAAGGGCGCCAACGATGCCGGGCTGGCCTCGGCCTTCGTCACCAACGGCATCCACGCCGCCGAATTCGCGGCCGACGCCGGCGACGCCGCCAAGCTCGCGGCGGTCGAGCACCTGGCGCAGAGCCACGGCGGCCGGCCGGACTGGATCATCCCGTCGCTAGCCTGGTGAGGCCAGCAGGCTCCCCCGCACACGCCTGGCGATCAGCTCCGAGACGCGCACATTGCTCTCCTGGGTCACGCCGGCGATGTGCGGCGTCAGGATCAGGTTCGGCACGCCCGAGAACACTGCGGCGGCCTCGCGGGTCAGCGGCTCGGTCTCGAACACGTCGAGCGCGGCACCGGCGAGGCGGCCCTCGCGCAGCGCCGCCGCCAGCGCCTTCTCATCGACGACGCCGCCACGCGCGGCGTTGATCAGCACGGCATCGGGCCGCATCCGCGCGACCGCCTCGGCCGAGATCAGGTGGCGCGTCTCGTCGACCAGCGGCACGTGCAGGCTCACTACGTCGGCGGCGGCCAGCAATCCGTCGAGATCCATCCGGGCCACGCCCTGCCAGACGGACGAGTCCGCCGGCACGTAGGGGTCGCTCGCCACCACCTCCATGCCCAGCGCCCGTGCCCGCGCCGCCACCTCGCGGGCGATGCTGCCGAAGCCGACCAGCCCCATCAGCCGGCCCGACAGCTCGCGGCCCATCAGCCGGCCGCGCGGCCATTGCCCGGCCAGCACGTCGCCGGTGCTGAGCCAGGCGCCGCGCAGCAGCATCAGCGAGGCGGTGACGACGTACTCGGCCACCGACAGGTCGTTGGCACCGGTGGCTGGATGCACCGCGATCCGCCGCGCCTCGCAGGCCGCGACGTCGATGTTGTCGAGTCCGACGCCGAGGCGGCCCACCACCACCAGCCGGGGTGCCGCCGCCAGCAGCTCGTTGCGGACCTGGGTGCGGTTGCGCACGATCAGGCCGCGCGCGCCGAACAGCTCGCCCACCAGCTCGACCGGACGGTCGACGAGGCCAGGGTCGTAGAGCACGTCGAACTCACCGCGCAGCCCGTCGACCGCGGCCTCGTCCATGAACTCGGAGATGACGATGTCGGCCATGGCTCAGTCCGGCAATGCCACCGGCTTCAGCTCCTCGAAGCGGTCTCCCGGGCCCCGATTGGTCTCGGCCGTGCCGCCGCCCAGATGGTTGACGATGCCCCAGACGGCGTTGAGCCCGGTGGTGACGGCACCTTCCACCCAGCCGGGCGTCCAGCCCACGTCGTCGCCCGCCAGGAAGATGCCGCGCTGCTCCGGCGGCAGCCCCTCCTGCATGAAGTGGCAGTACATGCGGTGGTTGTAGCGGTAGTGCCCCGGCAGCGCCCCCTTGAAGGCGCCGAGGAAGTTGGGGTCGGACTCCCACGACACCGTGATCGGATCGCCGATGATGTGCTTCTCGATATCGAGCTGCGGATAGATTTTCTTCAGCGCGTCGAGGTTCAGGCGGACGCGCTGGTCGATCGGCAGCGGCAGCATCTTCAGGGCATCGCCCATCCAGGCGTAGCTCAGGCAGATCACGCCCGGCCGGTCCGGGCCATTGTCGAACAGATAGGTGCCGCGGGTCATCCGGTCGGTCAGCGTCATGCTGAGCGGGTAGCGGCCGGTCGCCGGGTCGCGCTCCTTCCAGAACGGCCGGTCGACCATCACGAAGGTCTTGGAGGCCTGCATGTAGCGGGTACGGTCGAGCGCCATCCACAGCTTGTGGCTGAACAGCCGCTCGTCGCACTCCATGTGCGTGGTCAGCAGCCAGGACTGGCAGGTGAACAGCACCGCCGCGAAGCCCTTGGTGTGACCCCAGCGGTCGGTGACGTCGAAGCCGCCATGGCCGTTGGGCGCCACGCGGGTGACACCCGGCCGGGTGGCGCCGGCGTGCAGCTTCTCCAGCGTGGTGCCCTTGGGCCAGTGGACGATCCTGTCGGGTGCCCGCTTCCACAGGCCGCGCGGCATCTGCTCGACGCCGCCTTTCACCCAGCGCTGGTTCTCGTCGCAATTGGTGAAGACGACCCTCAGAATCTCCAGCATCGAGTTCGGGAAGTCGGTGTCCCAGCCGCCGGTGCCGAAGCCGACCTGGCCGAACACCTCGAGATGCCGGAACGAGCGTCTCGCGAAGGCGTCGGAGGTGGCGATGAAGCCGTAGAAGGTGCGGTCGTCCCAGATCGGGACCAGCCGGTTCCAGATCGCCTTGACCCGCGCCACGTCGCGCGCGCGGATGGCGTTCTGCATCTCGGTGAACGAGGCGCCGTGCTCCAGCGCCTCCTTCCATGCCGCCGCCACCTCGTGGAACAGCCGCGGCAGCTGGTCCATGGTCTCGACGTAGATGGTCTCGCCCTCGAGGTCGATCACCGTGCTGGGTGTCGCGGGCTCCAGCGGGTTCGGGAACGGCAGGGTCTCGAGGCCCAGCTCGTCGAGATAGTGGTAGAACGCCACCGAGGAGATCGGAAAACGCATGCCGCCCAGCTCGGCGACGATGCCGTCGGCACCCTCGAAGGGCTGCGAGCGCAGCCGGCCGCCGATCCGCGCCGCCTCGTAGACCACCGGCTTCAGCCCCAGCTTCATCAGCTCGTAGGCCGCCGTCATGCCGGCGGCACCGGCGCCGACGATCGCCACCTCGGTGCCGTGCCGCTCGACCGGCACCGAGCCGAGGCCGGCCGGGTGCTTCAGCCAGTCGTCGTAGGCGAAGGGGAAGTCCGGTCCGAAATAGGTGACGGGCGGGGCGCCGGCCGGCTCGGAGGTCGCCGGGGCATGGCTCGCGGTCATGGTTCGCCTTCCTCTCGTCCCTCGACCAGGGATGTGTAGAGTTCCGGCCTGCGGTCGGCGAGGTAGGTGTTGAGCCGGCGGGATTCCGCCATGCCGGCGAGGTCGATGTCACCGGTGATCAGCTCCTCGCCGCGACCGGCACGCGCGATGTCGCTGCCGTCCGGCGCCACGATGCAGCTCTGGCCCAGATAGCCGAGATCGCGCTCGCGGTCGCAGCGGTTGGCGTAGGCCACGAAGATCTGGTTCTCATAGGCCCTGGCCGGCACCAGCCGCTGCGCCACGAAGTCGTAGGGCTGCATCAGCGCCGTCGGCACCGCCACGAGATCGGCTCCGGCCAGCGCCCATCGGCGCACGTTCTCGGGGAACTCGACATCGTAGCAGATGAGGATGCCGAGCTTCAGCCCGTCCAGCTCCACCGGCCGCACCGGCTGGTCACCGGCCGAGAACATGCCGCGGTCGAGATCGCCGAAGAGATGCGACTTGCGGTAGGTGACGAGCCGCCGGCCGCTCCGGTCGAGCAGGCTGGCGGCATTGTAGACGCGGCCCCGGGCTGCCTCGGGAAAGCCGTAGAGCAACGCCACCCCGGTGGCCCGGGCGATCCCCGCCGCCACCTCCGCCGACGGGCCGTCGGCGGGCTCGGCCAGCCGTCGCGCCGCCTCGGCGCCGATGGCATAGCCGGTGAGATACATTTCGGGGCAGATCAGCAGCCCGGCGCCGCGCGCCGCCGCCTGCCCGGCCCGCGCCGCCAGCAGCTCCAGCCGGCCCGCCACGTCGCCCGGCTCGGCCGGGCCCTGGAAGATCGCCACGCGCATGCCTCGACCCGTCCCCGCGCGCGGCGTGCCCGAACGGCAACGCCGCCGGATTGATAGCGTCCCGAAGGGCCGCCGGCCATGTGCGACCGGCGCCTGCGACATCGATGGCCGTTGTCCGGCAAAGAGACCAGCCCCCAATTATACTGCAGTGCAGCATTTCGGAGCGGAACATGGGCCCTGCCCTCAGAACGCCGAGCTTCAATCGGGCCCTCGCCACAGCGCGGACCTCCACCAAGGCGCTGGTGCGCGCCGGCGAGATCGCCGTGGCCTCCGGCGAGGTCATCGACGCCCGCAGCCGGCTGATCGCCGAGGGCCTGGGCAATCCGGCGAAGCTGGTCGATCCCGAGCTGGTCGGCATGGTGACTGAGAAGATCGCCGCGGCGATGGCGTCGTGGGGAGCCCTCGCCGTGTCGGCTCCGGGCTTCGCGGCCGTGGCCCAGAGCTGGCTGGCTGCCCAGGCCCGCATCCTGGGCGAAGGCGGCCTGGCGCTCGCCGGCGCGCACACGCCGCAGGGCTGGCTGTCGGCCTGGCAGTCCTGCGCGGCCCGCAGCATCGACGCCTCGACGCGGGCGGCCGAGCAGCTGATGGCATCGGCCTCGCGCACCGTCGCCTCGACCATCGCCCCGATCCACAGCAAGGCCACCGGCAACGCCCGCCGGCTGCGGCGCGCCGCCTAGCCGGCGCTCCATCCCCCACCCAGCGCCCGGTACAGCGCCACGAGGCCGAGCAGGCGGTCACGCCGGGCGCTCGCCAGGGCGTCGTCGGCCGAGAACAGGGTGCGCTGGGCGTCGAGCAGCGCCAGCAGGTCGATGGCGCCGCCGCGATATTGCGCCTCGGCCAGCGCGAACGCCCGCCGCGCCTCGGTGGCGGCGGTCTGCAGCGCCGCCTCGCGCTCGCGGGCGTAGCGCACGATGATCAGCGCGTCCTCGGCATCGGCGAAGGCCTGCAGCACGATGCCGCGATAGCCTTCGAGAAGCTCCTGCTGCTGCGCCTCCGACAGCTCGACCTGCCCGCGCAGCCGGCCGCCGTCGAAGATCGGCGCCAGCAGCGACAGGCTGAGCGAGACGACGTTGCCATCCAGCAGGTCGGAGAGCCGGTCGCTGGCATTGCCGGCCCGCGCCGTCAGGCTGAGCGACGGATAGAGTGCCGCCCGCGCCGCCTCGACATCGGCCGCCGCCGCCTCCAGGCGGGCTTCGGCGGCGGCGAGATCGGGCCGGCGCAGCAGCAGCTCGCTCGGCATGCCGGCCAGCACCGGCACCGGCGTCACCGTCTGGAGCGTCTGCGCCTCGGCGACGAAGCCGTCGAGCGGCCGGCCCAGCAGCAGCGCCAGGGCGTTGACGGTCTGCCGCTCCTGCTGGACCAGCGACTGCAGCGACGCCTCCTGGCTGGCGAGCTGGGTGCGCTGCTGGGCGAGGTCCAGCGCCGAGGCGGCACCGTTCGATACCCGCACCTCGACCAGCTGCAGCACACGCCGGGCATTGTCGAGATTGGCCCTGGCCAGCCGCAGCCGGTCGCGCAGCGACAGGGTCTCGAAATAGGTCTCGGCGACCGCCGAGGCGGTGGTCAGCGCCAGGGCGTCGCGGTCGCGGCGCACGGCCACGCCCGCCGCCTCGGTGGCGCTCAGGAAGGCGCGGTTGCCGCCCCAGATGTCCAGCTCCCAGGACGCGCTGAAGCCGACGTCGAAGCTGTCGGACAACCGCGTGCCGGCGGCGGCATCCTGGGCGGTGCGCGTGCGGGTGGCGCCGGCGCCGAAGTCGAGCGACGGCAGCAGGGCGGCGCCGGCGATGCGCACCTGGGCGTCGGCCTGCCGCAGCCGCGTCTCGGCGGCGCGCAGGTCGGCATTGTCGCGCAGCGCCTGCCCGACCAGCCGGTCGAGCTCGGCCGAGCCGAATCCCTGCCACCAGTCCCTGTCGGGGAAGGCCCCTGGTGCCGCCTCGGCCTCGGCGAAGCGGCTGGGCACCACGATCTCGGGTTGCGTGACGCCGTTGCCCGCGCTGCAGGCGACCAGCAGCAGGGCCAGCGCCGGCCCGAGCCGCCGCCTCATTCGGAGGCCAACGCCACGATCGGGTCGAGCTGCGATGCCTTGCGCGCCGGCGCGTAGCCGAAGACCAGCCCGGTGGCGAGCGCGCAGCCGAAGGCCAGCACGGCCGGCGCCGCATTGACGACGATGGGCGTTCCGATGGTGGCCAGCAGCCCGGCGGTGGCGAGGCCGCCCGCCACCCCCAGCACGCCGCCCAGCGACGAGACCAGCGTCGCCTCGGAGAGGAACTGCCGGCGGATGTCGACCGCCCTGGCGCCGACGGCGAGCCGGATGCCGATCTCGCGCGTCCGCTCGGTCACGCTCACCAGCATGATGTTCATCACGCCGATGCCGCCGACCAGCAGCGAGATCGCGGCGATCGAGCCCAGGAGGATGGTCAGCGTGTCCTGGGTCTCGGTGGCGGCCTCGATGATCGAGGCCATGTTGCGGATCTGGAAGTCGACCGTGCCGTGACGCTCGGCCAGCAGCGCCTCGACCCGCGCCTGTACCTGATCGATCTCGCGCACGTTCTCCACCGCCACGGTGATCGAGCGCAGGTTGCGGCCGCCCAGCAGGCGCAGCGTGCCGGTGGAGAGCGGCACCATCACCACGTCGTCCTGGTCGCTGCCCCACTGCGTCGCCCCCTTGGGGGACATCACGCCGATGACCTGGAACGGCACGTTGCCCATCAACAGGTACCGGCCGACCGGATCCGGCTCGTCCGGGAACATCAGCTGGGCGACGGTCTGGCCCAGCACCACCACGGCGCGGTAGGTCCGCTGGTCCTCGAGCGTCAGGAAGGCGCCGCTGGCGACCGGCCAGCTGCGCACCAGCGGCAGGTCGGCGGTCGTCGCCACCAGCTGGGTCGAATAGGAGATACCGCCGGCGCGCAGCGTGGTGCTGCCCTGCGACTCCGGCAGCACGGCCAGCACGCCCGGCACGGTCGCGATGGCGGTGGCATCGGCCTCGACAAGGGTGTTGACGCCGCCTGCCCCGCGCTGGCCAGGGGCACCGGGCCGGACCACCAGCAGGTTGGTGCCCATGGCGCTGATGCGGTCGACCACCGACTGCCGCGCACCGTCGCCGACCGCCAGCATCGTCACGACGGCACCCACCCCGACCACGATGCCGAGCAGCGTCAGCAGGGTGCGGAGCACATGCGCGCGCATCGCGCGCAGCGCCAGGTACAGCGTCGTGCCCAGCATCGGCAGCACGCGCGGCAGCCGCGGCGCTGCGATGGCCGGCGGCGAGGCCGGCCCGGCCAGCGTCAGCGCCCGCTCGCCGGCCGCGGCGCTGTCGCCGACCACCAGGCCGTCGCGCAGCTCGATCACCCGTCGGGCATGCGCCGCCACCTCGCGGTCGTGCGTGATCACGATGACGGTGTGGCCGCGCCGGTTCAGCTCGGCCAGCAGCGCCATCACCTCGGCACCGGTGCGGGAATCCAGGGCACCGGTCGGCTCGTCGGCCAGGATGATCTGGCCGCCGTTCATCAGGGCCCGGGCGATCGACACCCGCTGCTGCTGGCCGCCGGAGAGCTGGCTCGGCCGGTAGTCGGCACGATCGGCGAGGCCCAGCATGGCGAGCAGCTGCCCCGCCCGCCGGTGCCGCGCCTCGGCGTCGAGGCCCAGATAGATCGCCGGCATCTCGACGTTCTCGAGCGCGCTCGCCGTGGCGATCAGGTTGTACTGCTGGAACACGAAGCCGAAGGCCCGCCGCCTGAGCGCCGCCCTCGCCTCGCCGTCGGGCCGGGCGAGATCGTGGCCCATGAACCGGTAGCTGCCGGTCGTCGGCCGGTCGAGGCAGCCCAGGATGTTCATCAGCGTCGACTTGCCCGAGCCGGACGAGCCGACGATGGCGACGAACTCTCCCCGGCGGATCGTCAGGTCGATGCCGTGCAGCACCCGCACCGGCCGCGAGCCGGTCTCGTAGGTGCGGGTGATGCCGCGTAGCTCGATCAGCGGCGCTGCCGGGGCTTCGCGGCTGTCCATGCTCATCCCAGCCGCGGCGGCGGCGCAAAACGCCGTACGCCGCCACCCTGGGCCTCGCCGGCCGGCATCGCCGGCCCGGTCACCACCGTCTCGCCCTCGCGCAGGCCGGACCGGATCTCAACCTCGGTCCGGGTGGCGACGCCGACCTCGACCTGCCGCCGCTCGACCGCTCCGTCCGCGCTGACCACGAGCACGGAGGCACCTTCCGACCGGCCGCGCGGCCCGCCGGCGCGCAGCGCGCTCGTCGGCACCGTCAGCACGTTCTCGGCCCGCGCCACCACGAAGAACACCTGGGCGGTCATCTGCGTCATCAGCGTGCCCTCGGGGTTGGGCACGTCGAACAGCGCGTCGTAGAGCACGACGTTGTTCACCACCTCGGGCGTCGGCAGGATTTGCTGCAGGTGTCCGCTGTAGCGCCTGTCGGGATTGCCGAGCGTCGAGAAATAGACCTCCTGACCGATGGCGAGCTTGCCGATGTCGGCCTCGGAGACCTGGGCCTCCACCGTCATCACCGCGAGGTCGGCGATGCGCAGGATGATGGGAGCGCTCTGGTTGGCGTTGAGCGTCTGGCCCTGCCGGGCGGTGATCGACACGATCGTACCGGCCATCGGCGCGTAGATGCGGGTGTAGCCGAGATTGGCCTCGTTGGCGCGCAGCTCGCTCTCGGTCTGGCCGACCTGCGCCTGCAGGGCGGCGATCTGGGCCGTGACCGCCGCCAGCTCGGCCTGGGCCTGCTCGAGTGCCTCCTCGCTGGTGGCGTTGGCCTTGCGCAGCGCCTGCTGGCGCTTCAGCACCTGCTGCGCCAGAACCAGCCGCGCCCGCCGCTCGTCGAGCTGGGCGCGCAGGTTGGCGAGCTGGGCGCGGTTGGCGTCGACGCGGGCGCGGTAGACCGTGGCGTCGATCTCGGCGAGCAGGTCCTGGGCCTTCACCCGGTCGCCGATCTTGACGTGGATCACCTTGAGCTGGCCCGACACCTGGGCGCCGACGTCGACATAGTCGCGCGGCTGGATGTTCCCCAGGGCTCCCACCGAATCCTCGATCGACGACACCCGCACGGTCGCGGTGGCGAAGGCCGGCGGTGCCGCCGTGGCGCCGAGCCAGCGCCAGGCGACGCCGCCGCCGGCCGCCAGCAGGCCGAGCAGGAGCAGCAGCGCCAGCCGCCAGCGCCGGCGACGGCGGCGCGGTGCCACCGCCAGCCCCAGCTCGCCGCCGGCTTCCGGCTCGGGAAGGCTGACCTGCCCCTGCGTCACGCCGCGCCGCCCGCCTCAGTCCGGATCGGCGGCGAGGCTGTTGCGATAGGCGAACAGGCCGGCGCTGCCGCCGGTATGCACGAAGACGACATTCTCACCTTTCCTGAAGTGCCCCTTGCGGATCAGGTCGATCAGGCCGGCCGCACCCTTGCCGCTGTAGACCGGGTCGAGCAGGATTCCCTCGTGGCGGGCGAACAGCCGCACCGCCTCGATCATACCGTCGGTCGGCACGCCGTAGCCGCCGCCGACATAGTCGCAGTTGGCGACGACGCGCTCGCGCGCAATCCCACCCTTCACGCCCAGCCTGTCGGCCGTGGCCTCGGCCAGCTTGTGGACGTTGTCCTCCTGCTTCGCCCTGGGAGCGCGCACCCCGATCCCCAGCAGCGGGACGCCGCTGTTGGAGGCCTCGAGCCCGACCACGAGGCCGGCCTGGGTACCGGCGCTGCCGGTGGCATGCACCACATGGTCGATGCGCAAGGAGCGCTCGCTCGCCTGCCACAGCAGTTCCTGGGCGCAGCCGACATAGCCCAGGGCACCGGTGGTATTCGAACCGCCACCCGGGATCAGGTAGGGCCGGCCGCCGCCGGCCCGCACCTCCTCGCCCACCGGCCCCATCGCGGCGTTCATGTCGCCGCCGGGATAGTGTCGCAGCTCGGCGCCGAACAGCTCGTCCAGCAGCACATTGCCGTTGCTCAGATAATCCACGTCATTGGTCTCGACCCGGTGCTCCAGCAGGATGATGCAGCGCAGCCCCAGCCTCGCCGACGCGGCCGCGGTCTGGCGGCCGTGGTTAGTCTGCACTGCGCCTTGTGTCACAATGGTGTCAGCGTTTTGCGCGATCGCTTCAGCCATCAGATATTCGAGCTTGCGGGTCTTGTTGCCGCCGGTGCCGAGCCCGGTGCAGTCGTCGCGCTTGATCCACAAGCTCGGTCCGCCGAGATGGGCGCTCAGGCGCTCCATCGGCTCGAGCGGCGTCGGCAGGTGGGCGAAATGCAGGCGCGGGAAGCGGGAGAGATGCATCGGGCACTCCGGTGTCAGATGGAAGGTAGGAGTCGCTGGCGCTTGGCATAGGCGACAGTGGCGTGGGCCAGCGCCTGGGTGCTGTCGAGCATCGGCCGGCTGAGGTCGCCTTGGCCCAGCACCAGCGGCACCTCGGTGCAGCCGGCGATCACCGCCTGCGCACCGCGGCGGACCAGCGTTTCGCCCAGCCCCACGAGCTGGCCCTTCGTCGATGCAGCCCGCCCGGCCTTGATGGCATAGATGGCCTGCATCAGCCCCGACTGCTCGTCCTCGTCGGGCGAGATCGGCGTGATGCCGTGCGCCTCCAGGGCGTTCTCGTAGAGCCGCACCATGCGGCAGCCGCCGGCGGCCAGCACCGCCACGGCCTCCAGGCCCGGCATGTCGCGCTGCAGGGCCGCCACCGTCTCGTCGATGATCGAGACGAACGGGATGCTCACCGAGCCGCGGATGTCGCCGGCGAAGGCATGGGCGGCATTGCAGGCCATGACGAGAAAATCCACCCCCGCCGCCTCCAGCCGCCGCGCCATCGCCACGAGGTCGGGTGCGGGCGACGGCCCCCTGCCGGCGATGGCGTCGTTGCGGTTGGGCACTTTGGGATTGCAGTCGACGATCAGGTGCAGGTGCTCCTGGTCGGTCGAGGCCCCGGTCGCCGCCAGCACCTTGGCCATGAAATCGACGGTGGCCTCAGGCCCCAGGCCTCCCAGGACACCGACGGTGAGATCGCGGTCGCTCACGATGCCGCCCCGCCACATTGCCTTCGCGCGCATGCTCTTCTAAGCCTCGGCGCGAAGCCCCCGCAACAGCCCCGGAGCACGCGTGCCATGCCGCAGCTCGTGGTCGTCGACCACCCGCTCGTCCAGCACAAGCTCAGCCTCATGCGCATGAAGGAGACGCCGGTGGCCGAGTTCCGCCGGCTGGTGCGCGAGGTGGCGCTGCTGATCGGCTACGAGATCACCCGCGACCTCGCCCTGGAGGAGCGCGACATCGAGACGCCGCTGATGCCGGCGCGCGTCAAGATGCTGGCCGGCAAGAAGGTCTGCCTGATCTCGATCCTGCGTGCCGGCAACGGCCTGCTCGACGGCATGCTCGACCTGATGCCGAGCGCCCGCGTCGGCCATGTCGGCCTCTACCGCGACCCGGCGACGCTGCGGCCGGTCGAGTACTACTACAAGGTCCCGGCCGACATCGCCGAGCGGCCGGTCATCGTGGTCGACCCGATGCTGGCCACCGCCAACTCGGCCGTGGCCGCGGTCGACCGGATCAAGCGCGACGGTGTGGCCGACATCAAGATGGCCTGCCTGCTGGCCGCACCCGAGGGCGTGCGCCGCATGGGCGAGGCCCATCCCGACGTCACCGTCTACACCGCCGCCGTCGACCAGGGGTTGAACGACCATGGCTACATCCTGCCCGGCCTGGGCGACGCCGGCGATCGTATCTACGGCACACGCTGAAGTTGATCTGTGCCCCCGATGTTTGCGATTAATGGAAAATTCACCATGAGGTGCCACAGTCCGGCCGCGACGAGGCTGGACCGAGCGGGCGAGAGATAGGGCCATGCGTGGCGGAATTCGCTGCTGCATCGTGGAGGCGTTTCCGGGCAGCCTGACCGGGCTCGGGGATCTGCTGGCCGACTGGGGCATGAGCTGCATCCAGCTCGACGCCCATGCCGAGGACGAGGAGCTGGCGGCCCAGCCCATCGACGTCTACCTCGGCGATACCGGCAGCCACGCGGCCCTCGGCGTGCTGCGCCGGCTGGCGGCGCGCCGACGCGCCGGCGGCGTGCCGGTGATAGCGCTCTGCCGCCGGGATTCCCCTTCCACCATCTCCCAGGCGTTGGCCATCGGCTGCGACGACGCCCTGGCCTTCCCGCTCGACGAGGTCGAGCTCGAGGTGCGGATCCGCTCGCTCGCCGCCTGTATCTTCGCCGAGCGCGAGCAGGCGCGCCGGCTGGCCCTGCTCGCCCGCTATGCCGCGCCCGAGCATCACCGCAGCCGCCGCCGCGACCTGCTGCGGGAGCGTCAGGAGGAGCGGCCGCAGGTGCTGCTGGTCGGGTCCGCCTGCGAGAACCAGGTGCGGATCGCCAACGGCCTCGGCCCTGCCACCGTCGCCTATGCCGACAGCGCCCGCACCGCCCGCAGGCTGGTCGACGAGCGCGCCTTCGATCTGGTCGTCGTCACCTTGCCGGGACTGGGGGCCCCACCCCTGCTCACCCCGGCCGACCTCGCCCGCGAGGACGAGGCGCGCGGCTTCACCGTGCTGCTGGGCGGGCCGGTGGACGGCGAGGCCGGGTTCGCCACCGGCCTCGGCGCCGGCTTCGACGATGTCGTCAGCCTGCCGCAGATGCCCGAGCTGATCCGGCTGCGGCTCGACTTCTGGCTGCGGCTGCAGCGTGTCCGGCAATGGCTGCGCAACCCGGCCACCGGTGCAGCGACCACGCTGGCGCTGGACAGCCTGAGCGGCCTCTACAACGAGGGCTTCCTGCGCGACTACGTGACGGCCGCCCTGGCCGACCGCGCCGTCGGATCGCCACTGACCATTCTCGCCGTCTCGCTGACCGGGCTTGCGGCCGTCAACCAGACTTCCGGTTATGCGGCGAGCAACCTGCTGGTGGCCGAGGCCGGCCGCAGGCTGCGGCGGCTGGTCAGGGCTGAGGATCTGGCGGCCTATATGGGGCAGGCGCAGTTCGCCGTGGCGATGGAGAACATCAGCGAGCAGGCGGCGCGCGCCATGGCGGTCCGCACCCAGGCCACGCTGTCGCGGGCGCCGATCGAGTTCATGGGCCAGCGGATCGCCGTCGAGACCCTGGCCGGTGTCGTGGTGCTGCGCAACCGCGACGACGTCGACCGCCTGCTGGCACGCACCTATCGCGAGCTGACCGCCGCCCGCCGCCAGGTCGCTTGAGCGGCCGGGCAGCGGGACGACGGCCGGCGCGCGCTCACGCCATGTACTGGCCGCCGTTCGCCGACAGCGTCGAGCCGGTGATGAAGCCCGAGCCGTCGCTGGCCAGGAATACCACGCAGCGGGCGATCTCGCCGGGCTCGCCCAGGCGGCCGACCGGGATCAGCGGCAGGATGCGCTCGTTCAGCACCTTCTCGTCGATCGCCCGGACCATCTCGGTGCCGATGTAGCCGGGGCAGACCGCGTTGACCGTGATGCCGACGCGCGAGCCTTCCTGCGCCAGCGCCTTGGTGAAGCCGATGTCGCCGGCCTTGGCGGCCGAGTAGTTGGCCTGACCGGCCTGGCCCTTCTGGCCGTTCACCGAGCTGATGTTGATGATCCGGCCGAACTTGCGCTCGCGCATGCCGGCCCACACCGGATGCGTCATGTTGAACAGGCCGGTGAGGTTGGTCGAGATGACCTCGTTCCACTGCTGCGCCGTCATGCGGTGGAACATCGCATCGCGGGTGATGCCGGCATTGTTGACCAGGATGTCGACCGGCCCGAGCTTGGCCTCGACCGCCTTGATGCCGGCGGCGCAGGCCTCGTAGTCGGCGACGCTCCACTTGAAGGTCGGGATGCCGGTCTCGGCCGAGAAGGCGTTGGCCGCCTCGTCGTTGCCGGCATAGTTGGCCGCGACCTTGTAGCCGGCGTCCTTCAAGGCGATCGAAATGGCAGCGCCTATGCCGCGGCTGCCGCCCGTGACCAGAGCCACACGCGCCATCGTCTCGTCCTCCCTGGACTGTTCTCGACCTTGCTCGACGAACGAAGCCGCCCGCCCCGGCGGGGACGGGCGGCGGGAAAGCCTAGTCGCGCGCGACGCAGAGGGCGATGCCCATGCCGCCGCCGATGCACAAGGTGGCCAAGCCCTTCTTGGCGTCGCGCTTGCCCATCTCGTGCAGCAGCGTGGTCAGCACCCGCGCACCCGAGGCGCCGACCGGGTGGCCCAGGGCTATGGCGCCGCCGTTGACGTTGACCTTGTCGGTATCCCAGCCGAGGTCCTTGTTGACCGCGATGGCCTGGGCGGCGAAGGCCTCGTTGGCCTCGACCAGGTCGAGGTCGGAGGCCTTCCAGCCGGCCTTCTCCAGCGCCTTGCGCGACGCCGGGATCGGCCCGCTGCCCATGATCGCCGGATCGACGCCGACCTGCGCCCACGACACGATCCGCGCCAGCGGCGTCAGGCCGCGGCGCTTGGCCTCGGCGGCCGACATCAGCACCATGGCGGCGGCACCGTCGTTGATGCCCGAGGCGTTGGCCGCCGTCACCGTGCCGTCCTTCGAGAAGGCCGGCCGCAGCTTGCCGACGGTGTCCATCGTGGTGCCGAAGCGCGGGAACTCGTCGGTGTCGACGATGACGTCGCCCTTGCGCGAGGCGATGGTGACGGCCGTGATCTCGTCCTTAAATCTGCCGGCCTTGATCGCGGCCTCGGCCTTGTTCTGCGAGCCGACGGCGAAGCGGTCCTGCTCCTCGCGGGTGATCTGCCACTTCTGGGCGACGTTCTCGGCGGTGTTGCCCATGTGGTAGCCGTGGAAGGCGTCGGTCAGGCCGTCCTTCAGCATGGTGTCGACGAACTCGACCGAGCCCATCTTGGCGCCCGAGCGCAGGTAGGCGGCGTGCGGCGCCATGCTCATGCTCTCCTGGCCGCCGGCGACGACGACGCTGCTGTCGCCGTTGAGGATGGCCTGGTAGCCGAGCGCCACCGACTTCAGCCCGGAGCCGCACAGGATGTTGACGCCGTAGGCCGGCACCTCGTTCGGGATGCCGGCGCCGATCGAGGCCTGGCGGGCCGGGTTCTGCCCCTGGGCCGCCGACAGGATCTGGCCCATGATGACCTCGGAGACCTCGCCCGGCTCGACCTTGGCGCGCTCCAGCGCCGACTTGATGGCAATCTTGCCCAGCGCATGTGCCGACAGCGTGCTCAACGAGCCGTTGAAGGTGCCGATCGGCGTGCGGGTGGCGCTGACGATGACGACGTCGCTCATGGGCGGTGCCTTCCCTCGATGACCTGGACTGTTCTGTCCCGCCTCATATAGCTTCGACTCGAGCGCTACCAGATGCTCATTCTGTCGCATCGGCAATGCGCCGGAGCCAGCCCAGCAGCGGCCGCCACAGCAGCTCGGGCGCGCGGCCGCCGGCGACCATGCCGACATGCCCCGCCGCCGGCTCGACCGTGACGGCACGCCGCAGCAGCCGCGCCAGCGGCCGGGCCGAGGCCTCGGGCACGATCCGGTCGCGGCTCGGCACCGCCACGAAGGCCGGCACGTCGAGGGCCTCCGGCCGCACGATCCGCCCGTCGACCCGCCAGTCGCCCGATGCCGGGAGGTTGTCGATGTACCAGTCGTGCAGGCATTCGCGCGCCACCGGCCCCGCCAGGGCCACGCCGTCGGCCAGCCAGTCCTCGATGGCGACGAAGATGCGGCCGCGCAGGCTTCGCGGATCGCCGCGCCCGAAGGCCGAGTATTTGGCGACCACCTGCTCGGGATCGGGTGCGGCGAAGGTCCAGTCGAGCAGGTTGGCCGGCACGTGGCCGAACCGCGCCAGCGTGTCGGCGAGCGCAGCCGCTGCCACCGCCGGGGCGCACTGCCCCGGGCCGGCGAACGAGAAGTCCCAGGGTGTCGCCAGCAGGGCGAGCCCGGCGATCTCGCGTGGCCGCTGCGCCGCCAGCGCCAGCGACAGGAGGCCGCCCATGCAGTAGCCGAGCAGCACCGGCGGCCGGCCGGCATCGCCCGCCGCCAGCCGCAGCGCCGGCTCGAGATGCCGCGCCAGATGGTCGGCGATGCCGAGCGACAGCTCGGCATCGCCCGGCTCGCCCCAGTCGACCAGCAGCACCCGGTGGCCGGTGGTCGCCAGTGCCGCAACCAGCGAGCGTTCCGGCATCAGGTCGAGGATGTAGGCCCGGTTGACCAGCGAAGGCACCACCAGCACCGGCGGGCCGCCGGCCGGCCCGCTGCCGAGCAGCCGCAGCGGGCCGCGCCGCCAGACCGGCTCCCCTGTCGGTGCCGGCCGGCCGCCGGGCTGCCGCCAATAGCTCTTCAGGCCGTCGATGAAAGCCTCGAACACCGTATCCGAGGGCGCATCCGCCTGCCGCTGCAGCCTCGACGCCACCGACAGGTAGAGCGGCAGCGGATGCGGCCCTCGCCGCCACAGGGTGGGCGCATCACCTTCATCTCTTTGATTCAACTGTATTTTTTCGACCATGACCCCGTGCGCAACGCCACGATGTCGGCGATCCGGCGAATGCGGCGACGTGGATGAGCAAATCGTGCCGGGCTTCATCGAACCTTAAGCTTCCTCGACGACAGTAGAGCCATCGCGGGTTCACCCAGCAGGAGATGGCTTCATGAACCTCCTTCGCGCGCTTCTCAAGGACGAGGCCGGTGCCACCGCCATCGAGTACGGCCTCATCGCCGCCCTCGTGTCGGTCGCCATCATCGGCATCCTGACCACCCTCGGCACCAACCTCCTCGGCACGTTCACGACCGTCGCCGACGAGCTCGGCGGGAGCTGATCTCACCTCACCCGCCCGGCTGGCGCGAGATCAGCGCCAGCCGGGCGAACCGGGCACCTGCCCGCAACCCTCCGTCCTGAACAGCCTGTCGTAGCGTACGCGGAGAAGCCGACCATGATCTCGGGTGAGCTTGCCCGCGCCTTCGTCGGCCTTGTGCTGTTAACCTTGCTGCTGCGGGCGGCCTGGACCGACATCCGCTCGCGCCGGATCGAGAACCGCGTCTGCGCCCTCATCGTGGCGCTGTGGCCCGTCCATCTGGTGCTCTCTCCGGTGCCGCCGCACCTCCTCGTATCGCTCGCCGTCGCGCTCGCCGTCTTCGCCGCCGCCACCGCCATGTGGCGCTTCGGCTGGCTGGGCGGCGGCGACGTCAAGCTGCTGGCGGCCGTCGGCCTGTGGGCCGGGCCCGAGCATGCCCTGCACTTTCTCCTGGTCACCGGCCTCGCCGGCGGCGCCCTCGCCCTGGCGCTGCTCTGGTATCGCCATGTCGGCTGGACGCTCCTGGTGCCGGTGCAGGCCGCCGTCGCCAGCCTGCTGCCGCGCCGCGCCGCCTCGGCGGCCGTCGACCAGGCCACCCTTCCCTACGGCATCGCCATCGCCGCCGGCGGCTGCTGGCTGTGGCTGCGACTGTTCGCCGGCTGACTGGAGCCTTGCCCATGAGTGCCCGTCGCATCGTCCTTCCCCTGCTCGCCCTGGCGCTGGCCGGCGGCACGGCCTACCTCGCCCACGACTGGGTGCAGAGCCAGAAGCGGCCCGCGCAGGCCGCCTCGGAGCCGGCACCTGTCGAGCAGAAGGCCGTGCTGGTCGCCGCCGTCGACCTGGCGCCCGGCCAGTTCCTGCAGGCCGAGGGCATGCGCTGGCAGGCATGGCCCGATGTCTCGATGCCCGAGTCCTACATCGTCAAGGGCGCCACGCCCGAGGACGAGCTGCTGGGCGCCGTCGTCCGCCAGCCGGTGGCGGCGGGCCAGCCGCTGACCCGCGTCGGCGTCGTCAGGCCGGGCGACCGCGGCTTCCTCGCCGCCGTGCTGGAGCCCGGCATGCGGGCGGTGTCGGTACCGGTCGACGAGGCGTCGAGCAATGCCGGCCTGATCTTCCCGGGCGACCGGGTGGACCTGATCCTGACCCAGACCATCGGCGGCGACGACAGCCAGGACGGCGCCAAGACCGCGGCACGCCGGGTCAGCGAGACCGTGCTGAGCAACGTCCGAGTCATCGCCATGGGCCGCAAGCTGCGCAACGAGACCGGCGAGGAGGCCGCCGCCACCGACAAGGCACGCACCACCACGCTCGAGGTGACCGGCGAGGGTGCCGAGAAGGTGGCGCTGGTCACCGAGCTCGGCAAGCTCTCGCTCAGCCTGCGCAGCCTCGCCCGGCCCGACGACGCGCCGGACCCCGCCGGCCAGCGCTTCACCTGGGACACCGACGTCGCCCGCTCGCTGCTGCCCGAGAACCAGCCGGTGTCGACCTTCGCGGTGATCCGCGGCGGCGAGACCAGGATCGTCAACCTGTCCAAGGGGGGTGTGCCATGAGCGGCACCTCGACCATGCCGCTGCTCCGGCACCTCGCCCGCGCCCTCGGCGCCGCCGCCATCGGCCTCGCCGTCGTCCTGGGGGCGCCCGGCGACGTCCGCGCCCAGGCGGCGGGCGACCAGGGCATCGTCCGGCCCTCTGGGCCGCTCGCCATCGAGGTCCGCAAGGGTCGGGTCATCCGGCTGGAGCGGCCGGCGGCGGCGGTGTTCGTGGCCGATCCCGACACCGCCGACGTCCAGGTCCACTCGCCGTCGCTGATCTACCTGCTCGGCCGCCGCGCCGGCACCACCAGCCTCTACGCCGTCGACGAGAACGACCAGATCCTGCTGCGCCGCGACATCGTGGTCGAGCACAACCTGTCGACCCTGCGTGGCGCCCTCCACGACATAGCGCCCGGCCAGCCGATCGAGGTCAGCTCGGTCGACGGCGGCATCATCCTGGGCGGCAGCGTCGACGATCCGCGCACCGCTCAGGACGTCCGCGACACGGTCGGCCGCTTCCTCGGCCAGAACGAGACCATCGTGAACCGCATGACCGTGGCGGCACCCACCCAGGTGAGCCTGCGGGTGCGCGTCGCCGAGGTCTCGCGCGAGGTCTTCAAGCTGTTCGGCTTCAATCTGGACGCGCTGTGGACGCCAGGCGACTTCGCCTTCGGGCTCACGACCGGCCGTCTCGCCGGCACCACCACGCGCTTCGTCGATGCCGGCGGCCCGGCCAATGCCGCCTCCGGCGGCTATTCCAACGGCAATCTCAGCATCGACGGCGTCATGGACGCGCTGGAGCGCGACGGCCTCGTCACCGTGCTGGCGGAGCCCAACCTGACGGCGCTGTCGGGCGAGACCGCCAGCTTCCTCGCCGGCGGCGAATTCCCGGTGCCGGTCGGCGTCGACGACAACGAGATCAAGATCGAGTTCAAGGAGTTCGGCGTCAGCCTCGCCTTCACGCCGACCGTGCTCAGCCGCCAGCGCATCAGCCTGAAGGTCCGCCCGGAGGTCAGTGAGCTCAGCGATAACGGCGCCATCCGCCTCAGCAACATCGTCATCCCGGCGCTGAGCACCCGCCGGGCCGAGACCACCGTCGAGCTGGGCAGCGGTCAGAGCTTCGCTGTCGGCGGCCTGATCTCGAGCGCCACCCGCAACAACATCGAGAAGTTTCCCGGCCTCGGCGATCTGCCGATCCTGGGCACGCTGTTCCGCTCGAACAACTTCCGCCAGAAGGAATCCGAGCTGGTCATCGTCGTCACACCCTATCTGGTGCGGCCGGTGTCCGAGCCGACCCTGGCCCTGCCGACCGACGGCTACCGGGCACCCAGCGACTTCGAGTGGATCGTCCAGGGCCGGCTGGTCCATGCCGGCCTGCCCGGCGGCCGCGCCCGGCTGGACGCCGACGCCCGCCTGGTCGGCCCCGCCGGCTTCGCCATCGACTGACGGAGGCACCGAGATGTCGCCCTTGCTCCGGCTCCGCGCCGCCCTGCGGCTCAGCGCCCTCGCCGTGCCGCTGGCGCTGGCCGCCTGCGTCGCCACCGACCCGCTTCCCGCCCCCGAATCGCCGCGCCAGCTCGCGGTCGAGCGGGTCGAGCGCACCCACACCGTCTACTTCGCCACCGACGTCGACCAGCCCTCGGCGGAGGAGAAGCGCAGGCTCGCCTCCTTCCTGGGTGGCCTCGATCCCGAGCAGCGCCGGACCTTCCGGGTGTCGGGCCATGCCGACGACCGCGCCAGCGAGTCCTACAATGTCGACCTCTCGGCCAGGCGGGCCCGCGGCGTCGGCGGCCTGATCCGCGGCTGGGGCTTCGCCGGCGACGACATCGTCACGACCGCCTTCGGCGAGAAGGCGCCGGCCCAGCCCGGCCAGACCGACGCGGCGCGCGCCGGCAACCGCAGGGTCGATGTCGTGGTCGACGGCTGGACCGTCGTGCTCTCGGGCTGCCCCGACTGGTCGCGCGATCCGGCGGATACGGCGCTGAACTATCCGCTCGGCAACCAGGGCTGCGCCACGCTCGCCACCCTCGCCCGCATGGTGGCCGATCCCGCCGATCTCGCACGGGGCCGGGCGCTGGGGCCGGCCGATGCGGTGCGCGAGGCCGAGGCCGTCGTCCGCTACCGCACCGACAAGGTCAAGGACCTCCAGGACGAGTTGACATCGCCATGAGCACCGCCGTCGTCAAGGAGACCGCTGCGGCTCCGACCGAGGAGCGCAGCCAGTTCCGTGCCTTCGTCCAGGACGACGAGACCCGCGCCACCGTCGATCAGGTGTTGAGCGACCTGATGATCCCGCAGGCCTCGCTCCACAAGGGCGGCATCGCCCAGGCGGTCGACATGCTGGGCGAGGTCCGCTCGCCCCGCCTGCTCGTCGTCGACATCTCGGGCATCGAGCTGCCGCTGTCGGCGATCAACGATCTCGCCGAGGTCTGCGAGCCCGGCGTCACCGTCATCGCGATCGGCGACCGCAACGATGTCGGGCTGTTCCGCGACCTGATCAACCGCGGCATCAGCGACTACCTGGTCAAGCCGGTCACCCCGGCCCTGCTG
Organism: Geminicoccus sp.; assembly: GCA_035326425.1. Lineage (GTDB taxonomy): Bacteria > Pseudomonadota > Alphaproteobacteria > Geminicoccales > Geminicoccaceae > CALKJU01. The sequence continues at coordinate 57,486 of DAOLFG010000009.1, forward strand.
CAGCGCTCCCTGCTGGCCGCCGCCGAAGGTGCCAGCGCCCCACGCCAGACCAGCCGCCTCGGCCGGCTGGTGGCGGTGGTGGGAACCCGCGGCGGCGTCGGTGCCACCATGTTCGCCGCCAACTGCGCCTGGGACATCGCCAACCAGCGCCGTCGCCGGGTCGCCGTGGTCGATCTCGACCTGCAGTTCGGCAGCGTCGGGCTGGCGCTCGATCTGGAGCCCAGCCAGGGCCTGCGCGAGGCGCTGGAGAACCCGAGCCGGATCGACGGGCTCTATCTCGAGCGCGCGATGGTCAAGCAGTCCGAGACGCTGTTCGTGCTCAGCGCCGAGGAGCCGCTCGACGAGGCGGTGATGCCGGATCCGGCGGCGGTGGACCTGCTGCTGAAGGAGCTGCGCAACCGCTTCCACTACGTCGTGGTCGACCTGCCGCGCACGGTGTCGCCGAGCTGGCAGTATGTCCTGCAGTCGATCTCCAACCTGATCGTCGTGACCGACCTGTCGCTCGCCGGCATGCGCGACACGCTGCGCGTCATGTCGCTGATGCCGGCCTCCAACGCCTCCTGCCAGGTCACCATCGTCGCCAACCGGGTCGGCGAGCACCGGCAGGGCGAGATCTCGCGGGCCGAGTTCGAGAAGGGCATCGGCCGCGCCGTCGACGTGCTGGTGCCGTTCGACGGCAAGGCCGTCGCCGCCGCCGTCAATGTCGGGCAGCCGATCGCCACCCTGAAGAGCCCGGCCGCCAAGGCCATCGCGACCATCGGCGACCAGCTCTGCGGTGCGCCGCAGAAGGCCAGGCCCGCCCTGTGGCGCCGATGGCTCGGCCGGCGGAGCTGAGGCCGATGTTCGGACGCAGGCCGACCGAGCTCGCCGCCACCATTACGGGCGATGCCTCGCCCGCGGCACCTTCCGCCGGCGTGCCGGCCGCCTCGTCGCCGGCAGTGGCCGTGGCCCAGGCAGGGCCGTCGATTCCCCGCGGGCCCGCCAGCGACCGCCGCACCGAGGCGCTGAAGGCGACCCATGCCCGCGTGCAGCAGGCGCTCTACGACCGCATCGACGCGGCGGCCGCCGCCAAGGTGCCGCGCGACGAGCTGCACCGGCAGATCATCGAGCTGATCGCCGAGATCGTGATCGAGAACCGGCTGTCGCTGACCAGCCGCGAGCAGGAGAGCCTGGGCGCTACGCTCGTCGACGACATGGTGGGCCTGGGACCGCTCGAGCCGCTGCTGCGCGACGAATCGATCACCGACATCATGGTGAACGGTCCGAGCCAGATCTATGTCGAGCGCCGCGGCAAGCTCGAGCTGACCGAGGTGCGCTTCCGCGACAACCAGCACGTCATGAACGTCGCCCAGCGGATCGTCACCAAGGTCGGCCGGCGGGTCGACGAGACGACACCGATCTGCGACGCCCGCCTGGAGGACGGCAGCCGCGTCAACATCATCGCCCCACCGCTCGCGATCGACGGCTGCTCGGTGTCGATCCGCAAGTTCGCCAAGAAGTCCATCACGCTCGACACCATGGCCCGCCAGGGCAACATCGGCGAGGCGGTGGCGCGGGTGCTGAAGATCGCGGCGGCGTGCCGGTTGAACGTGGTGATCTCCGGCGGCACCGGCTCCGGCAAGACCACGATGCTGAATGCCATGTCGCAGCTCATCGACGTCGGCGAGCGCGTCGTGACGATCGAGGACGCGGCCGAGCTGCAGCTGCAGCAGCCGCATGTCGTCCGTCTGGAGACCCGTCCGGCCAATCTCGAGGGCCATGGCGAGATCACCATGCGCAACCTCGTCAAGAACGCGCTGCGCATGCGGCCGGACCGGATCATCTGCGGCGAGGTGCGCGGCGAGGAGGCCATGGACATGCTGCAGGCCATGAACACCGGCCACGACGGCTCGATGTGCACGCTGCACGCCAACAGTCCGCGCGAGGCGATCACCCGCCTCGAGAACATGATCGGCATGGCTGCGGCCAACCTGCCGACCAAGGCGATCCGGACGCAGATCGTCGGCGCCGTCAACCTGATCCTGCAGGTCTCGCGCATGCGCGACGGCATGCGGCGGATCACCCATGTCACCGAGATCGTCGGCATGGAGGGCGACGTCGTCACCATGCAGGATCTCTTCGTCTACGAATACCAGGGCGAGAACCGCGACGGCTCGCTGCTGGGGAGCTTCAAGGCCGCACCGGTTCGGCCGCATTTCATCAAGCGCGCCGCCTATTTCGGGCTGGACCGCGCGCTCATGGCGGCGATGGCGGGATGAGCACCATGCCGATGGGCTCCGTCAGCATCGTGACCGCCCTCGTCTTCATGGGCGTGCTGGGTGCCGCCCTGCTGCTCGCCGCCGCCTTCATGCCGGCCGGCGACACCAGCCGGCGCCTGCGCAAGCGCATCGAGCAGACGCGGCGTACCGGCCGGCCGGAACTGCGTCCGGCGGGACCGGCGGCGCCGGCGAGCGTCAGGCGCGAGCAGCAGCGCAGCTGGCTGACGCCGGTGAGCCGGCAGCTGCAATCGCTGATGCCGCGCGCCGATACATTGGGCGAGCGCCTGGCGCGGGCCGGCCTCGCCATCGGCGTGGTCGACCTGGTCGTCTATTGCATCCTGGGCGGCATCGCGGTCGCCCTGGCCATCCAGTGGCTCTGGCATCCGCCGGTGGTGCTGTCGGCCTGTGCCGGCATCGTCGCGGCTTCCGGTCTGCCGCATCTCTATCTCAACGTCCGCATCGCCTCGCGCACCAGACGCTTCGTCGCCCTGCTGCCCGATGCCATCGACCTGATCGTCCGCGGCGTGCGATCGGGCCTGCCGGTGGCCGAGGCGATCAACGCCATCGGCGAGGAGATGGCCGAGCCCGTCGGCGCCACCTTCCGCGAGGTCACCGGCAATCTCCGCCTCGGCATGACGATGGACGAGGCACTCTGGAGTGCCGCCCGCAAGCTGCAGATCCAGGAATTCAAGTTCTTTGTCATCAGCCTGTCCATCCAGCAAGAGACCGGCGGCAATCTCGCCGAAATTCTGCAGAATCTAAGCCAGATGATCCGCCGACGCGAGCAGGTGAAACTCAAGATCAAGGCGATGTCCTCGGAGGCCAGGGCATCGGCCATGATCATCGGATCGTTGCCGTTCATCATGACCGTGGTGATATACTTCGTCAATCCGAACTACATCATGCAGCTGTTCACCGATCCGCGGGGATGGCTGCTGGTGGCCGGAGGACTTACCAGCATGACGTTGGGTCTGGCCGTCATCGCCAAGATGGTGCGGTTCGAGATATGAGCACGATCGATGCCTATCTGCCCTTCGGGCTGACGGCGGATACGGCGCTGGTCGGGCTCGCCGGCCTCGCCGCCTTCGTCAGCGTGCTGGCGGTCTGGATGGGGCTGCTCGCCTCCGATCCGGCCGCTGCCCGCGTCCGGGCGCTGACGCAGCGCCGGCGCGAGCTGCAGCGGCAGATGCATGCGGCTCCCAGTCGTGCCAAGCGCCAGCAGGCCGGCTTCATGGCGCAGGCCGTGGCCCGGTTGAAGCTGGCCCGGACCAGCCAGTCGGAGAAGATCCGCGACAAGCTGGTGCAGGCCGGCAAGCGCAGCCGCGAGGCCATGGTTGTCTATCTCTTCTGCAAGCCGGTCATGCCGCTGCTGTTCGCGGCCCTGGGGTTTCTCGCGATCTACGGCCTGGGCTTCGGCGACCTGCCGGCCACGCTGCGGCCGGCGGCGATGCTGGCGGCGGTGCTGCTCGGCTTCTACGCGCCCGACATCTACTTGAGCAACCTGGCCAAGAAGCGCCAGCAGGCGATGCAGAAATCGCTGCCCGACGGACTCGACCTGCTGGTGATCTGCGCCGAGGCCGGCCTCAGCCTGGACACCGCGCTCACCCGCGTGGCCGACGAGATCGGCCCGTCCTCGCCGGAGCTCGCCGAGGAGTTCGGCCTGACCGCCGTGGAGCTGAACTTCCTGCCCGACCGTCGTCAGGCGCTGCAGAATCTCGGCCGGCGCTGCGGCATCCCGGCCATGCGCGGCGTGGTCAACACGCTGACCCAGACCGAGAAGTACGGCACGCCGCTGTCGCAGTCGCTGCGCGTGCTGTCCGGTGAGTTCCGCGAGCAGCGCATGCTGCGCGCCGAGGAGAAGGCAGCACGGCTGCCGGCGACGCTCACGGTTCCGATGATCGTGTTCATCCTGCCGACGCTGTTCGTGGTCCTCGCGGGCCCGGCGATGCTCAGTGTCTACGACAACCTGATCAAGAATTGAGGGGCGTCACGACCGCGGCGGCGGCGAGAGGCGGCGCTCGAGCTGCGAGCGGGCGGTCTCGTCGAGCGCCACCGTCATCCGCGTTCCCTCGTCGCAGGCGCGCGACTCCAGCACCTCGCCATGCTCGTGCAGCCAGGCGCGAAGGGCGCCGTCGGTGTGATCGACCGTCAGCTCCACCGTCGTCCGGCGGGCGGAGAGCCGGCGATCGGCCAGCTCCAGCAGTGCCCCGATGCCGGTCCCGTCCCTGGCCGACAGCACCACGACCTCCGGCCGGCGCGCCGCCGTGGCCAGGATGCGCTCCCTGTCCTGCCCGTCCAGCAGGTCGATCTTGTTCCAGATCTCGACCACCCTCGCCTCCTGCTGCTCGGCATCGATGCCGAGCTCGGCGAGGACCGCCGCGACATCGCCGGCTTGGCGCTCGCTGTCGGCATGGGCGATGTCGCGGACATGCAGGACGAGATCGGCTTCCAGCACCTCCTCGAGCGTGGCGCGGAACGCCGCCACCAGCATGGTGGGAAGGTCGGAGATGAAACCCACGGTGTCGGACAGGATCGCACGGCGGCCGGAAGGCAGGGCGACCAGGCGCATGGTGGGATCGAGCGTGGCGAAAAGCTGGTCCCTGGCGACGACCCCGGCGCCGGTGATCCGGTTGAACAGCGTCGACTTGCCGGCATTGGTGTAGCCGACCAGCGCCATCACCGGATAGGGCACGCGCGCCCGGGCGGCGCGATGCAGGCGGCGGGTGCGCTTGACGTCCTCCAACTCGCGGCGCAGCGCCGCGATCCGCTCGCCGATCCGCCGCCGGTCGAGCTCGATCTGGCTCTCGCCCGGCCCGCCGAGGAAGCCGAAGCCGCCGCGCTGGCGCTCGAGATGGGTCCAGGATCGCACGAGGCGGGAACGCTGGTAGGACAGCGCTGCCAGCTCGACCTGCATGACACCCTCGCGGGTCTTGGCGCGGTCGCCGAAGATCTCGAGGATCAGGCCGGTCCGGTCGATGACCTTGGCCTTCCAGCGCCGCTCGAGGTTGCGCTGCTGGACCGGCGACAGCGCACCGTCCACCACCACCAGCTCGACGGCCCTGCTCTCGACCAGCAGCCCGATCTCGGAGACCTTGCCGTCGCCCAGCAGGGTCGCCGGGCTGGCGCGGCGAAGCGCCACCGACAGCGAATCGACGACCTCCAGGTCCAGCGCCTCGGCGAGGCCCACCGCCTCGGCGAGACGGGGCGCCTGGTCGATCGCCCCGGATTCGTACGGGCGCACCACGAGGGCCCGCACCGAACCTTCGGCCCGGTCGCGACCCTCGCGCCCGCCCGCGGTCGTATCGCTCACCCCGCCTGCTGGCCCTCTTCGGCAGCACCCGGATCATAGAGCCTGACGGCGGCACTCGGCATCACCGTCGACACCGCGTGCTTGTAGACCAGCTGCACATGGCCGTCCCGCCGCAACAGCAGGCAGAAGTTGTCGAACGAGCTGATCACGCCCTGCAGCTTCACGCCGTTGATCAGGAAGATGGTGACGGGGACCTTGTTCTTGCGAACGTGGTTGAGGAAGACGTCCTGAAGGTTCTGCTGCTTTTCCGTCGCCATTGCGCTACCCTTTTTGTTCTACGAGACGCTGGCATCCCGCGACGAGCGGGCGAACACACACACGAATGTCGGTCACATCAACCGCAGGTCAACGGTGGCCGCCGTCTTGCCGGCTGGCCCTGCGCCCGGCCGCCTATCCGGATAGGCCGGCCCCGGCCAGGCCGCAAGGCGGTTTTTTCGCGCGCAGGTCATGCGCGAGGCGGCGATGCCGAGCCGCCGTAGCGCGCCGCGAGACCGCAATGCGCGGCATAGAGCTCGAACAACCGGCGGCCGACGGAGCCCGGATGGCCGTTGCCGACCGGCCGGCCGTCGATCTCGACCACCGGCAACAGCAGCGAGGTGGTGCTGCTGAGCAACGCCTCGCGAGCCTCCATCGCCTCGTCGAGGGTGAAGGGGCGCTCCTCCACCTCGATGCCGTCCCGCCGGGCGAGCCCGAGCAGGACCGAGCGCGTCACGCCCGGCAGGATGGCGGGCCCGAGCGGCCGCGTCACCAGCCGGCCCCGGCGGTCGACGATGTAGGCGTTCGAGCCGCCGCCCTCGGTGACGAGGCCGTCCTCGCCGACCAGCCAGGCCTCGCGGCAGCCGGCCTCGGCGGCCCGCTGGCGGGCGAGCACGTTGGGCAGCAGGCCCACCGACTTGATGTCACAGCGCGCCCAGCGCTCGTCGGGCAGCGAGATCACCTTCACGCCCTGCTCCAGCTCGCGGCGGCCCGGGAACGACGCGCGGCGGAAGGTGGCGATCAGCCCTGGCTTGGCACCGATGGGGAACGGGTGCGAGCGCGGGGCCACGCCACGTCCGACCTGCAGGTAGATGGCGACGTCGCGCAGGGCGCTGCGCCTCAACCCCTCCATGACCACCGCCACCAGCGCCCGACGCGACATCGGCCAGGCGAGACGCAGCTGGCCCAGCGACCGGTCGAGACGGTCCAGGTGCCGGTCGAGGTCGCAGGGCCGGCCGTCGACCGCCTTGACGACCTCGTAGACGGCATCGGCGAACTGCAGGCCCCGATCCTCGACCGGCACGGCCGGAGCACCGATCGGCAGCCAGCGGCCGTTGCAATAGGCGATGCGCGACAATCCTGCTCTCCGGGGCGGCGAATGCTGCTCAGAAATAGTCGAGCCGGACCGCGAACAGCTGCTCGACCTTCTTGACCATGTCGCTGCGGGCCACGATCACCACCCGGTCGTGGGCCTTCACGACGGTCTCGGGGCGTGGCGTGATCATGGCGCCGTCGCGGACGACGGCACCGACGATCATGCCGCCTGCCGGGCGCAGCTCCTTCAGGGGCCGGTCGACCAGCGGCGAGGTCTCGAGCGCCTCGGCCTCGAACACCTCGGCCTCGCCGTCGCGGATGGTGTGGACCGCCTTGATGCGGCCGCGGCGCACATGCTGCAGGATGCTCGACACCGTCGTGTCGCGCGGGTTGATCGCGACGTCGATGCCGATCGACCGCATGATGACGTTGTAGGTGCTGTTGTTGACCAGCGCCAGCGCCCGGCCGCAGCCCAGGCGCTTGGCCAGCAACGCCGCCATGATGTTGACCTCGTCGTCGTTGGTGACGGTGACGACGGCCTCGCAGCTCTGGATGTTGGCCTCCTCCAGCAGCTCGCGGTCGCGGGCGTCGCCGCGCAGCACCACGCCGCGGACCAGCCGGTCGGCCACGAGCTCCGCCCGCCGTTCGTCGGCCTCGATGACCTTGAGGCCGATATGCGGGTGCCGGCTCTCCAGCTCCTGCGCCAGGAACAGGCCGATATTGCCGCCGCCGGCGATGACCACCCGGTCGCTGCGGCCCTGCTCGTGGCCGAAGGCCGGCAGGGCCCGGCCGATATGCGAGGTCTCGACGACGAAATGCACCTCGTCCTCGGCCAGGATCTGGTCGTCGGCATCGGGGATGAAGAAGCGGTCGCCGCGGCCGATGCCGACCACCACGATGTGCAGGTCGGGAAAGAGGTAGGTGAGCTGGCGCAGCGGTGTCGCCAGGATCGGGCACTCGGCGCTGGCCCTGACGGCCACCAGCCGGACGCGGTCGTCGGCGAACGGCACGACGTTCAGGGCCCCCGTCACCTCGAGCCTGAGCGCGATGGCGTGCGCCACCTCGCGCTCGGGCGAGATCACCACGTCGATCGGCAGGTGGCTGCCGACGAACAGATCCTGCCAGCGCCCCTCCAGATAGGCCTGCTGGCGGATGCGGGCGATCTTGGTCGGCACGTTGAACAGGGTGTGCGCCACCTGGCAGGCCACCATGTTGACCTCGTCGGCATAGGTGACGGCGATCAGCATGTCGGCGTCGTCCGCACCGGCCTGCTCCAGCACATCCGGCAGCGAGGCGTGGCCGACGATGGTCTGGATGTCGAGGCTGTCGCCCAGCCGCTGCGCCAGCTCGACGCTCTGGTCGATGATCGTCACCTCGTTGCCGGCAGTGGCCAGGTAGCGGGCGATGTTGTGGCCGACCTGGCCGGCGCCGCAGATGATGACCTTCAACGGCCGGCCCCTGCCCTCCGGCGGGAACGCGGCCTGCTAGTCGTCACTGTTGAGGCCCAGCGTCTTGAGCTTGCGGTGCAGCGCCGAGCGCTCCATGCCGACGAAGCTGGCGGTGCGCGAGATGTTGCCGCCGAACCGCTCGAGCTGGGTGTGCAGGTAGGTGCGCTCGAAATGCTCGCGCGCCTCGCGCAACGGCATCGACACCAGCTCGGCATTGCTGGTCGGATCCATGGTGCCGGCGGCACTGTTGGTGAGGTCGGGCGGCAGGCCGTCGATGCCGATCGGCTCCTGGGCCTCGCCCGGCGCCATGATCAGCATCCACTCCACCGTGTTGCGCACCTGGCGGACGTCGCCCGGCCACTCGGCGGTCTGCAGCACCGCCATCGCCTCGTCGGTGACGGCGCGCGGCGGCAGGCCGGCGCTGCGGGCGGCGCGCTGCATGAAATGCCGCACCAGCAGCGGGATGTCGGTGCGGCGCTCGGCCAGGGCCGGCATCTGCAGCGGCACGACGTTCAGCCGGTAGTAGAGGTCCTCGCGGAAGCGGCCGGCCGACATCTCGGCCTTGATGTCGCGGTTGGTCGAGGCGATCACGCGCACGTCGACCTCGATGCGCTGGTCGCCGCCGAGGCGGGTGAAGCGCTGCTCCTGCAGCAGGCGCAGGATCCGGCCCTGCGTCTCCAGCGGCATGTCGGCCACCTCGTCGAGCAGCAGCGTGCCGGTATGCGCGCGCTCCAGCGTGCCGACCAGCCGCTGATCGCTGCCGCCATGGCCGGCCTCGGCGCCGAACAGCTCGAGGTCGACCCGGTCGGTGCCGAGCGCCGCGGCGTTGACCACGACGAACGGCCCGTCCGCCCGGCGCGAGTGGGCATGGATCTGGCGGGCGGCCAGCTCCTTGCCGGAGCCCGGCGGACCGGAGATGAAGATGCGGCTGCCGGTGGGTGCCACCCGCTCGATGGTCTGGCGGACCTTGGAGATGGCGGATGAGGTGCCGATCAGCTCGACCTCGTCGCCGGCACGGTCCCTGAGCTCGGCGTTCTCGCGCCGCAGCCGGCTGGCCTCCAGCGCGCGCGCGATCGACAGCAGCAGCCGGTCCGACTTGAACGGCTTCTCGATGAAGTCGTAGGCACCCTTCTTGATGGCGCCGACGGCGGTCTCGATCGTGCCGTGGCCGCTGAACATCACGACGGGCAGCAGCGGATGCTCGCTGCGCAGCCGCTCGAGGATCTGCACGCCATCGAGCTGGCTGCCCTCGAGCCAGATGTCCAGCAGCACCAGGCCCGGGACGCGCCGCGCCACCTCGCGGAACGTCTCGTCGCTGTTCGACGCGCTGCGCGGCCGATAACCCTCGTCCTCGAGGATGGCGCCGACGATCTCGCGGATGGCCGCCTCATCGTCAACGATCAGGATGTCCTTGCTCATACGTCGGTCCTGGCAGGCACCCTGGACGACGCCCCTTCGGCGACGACCGTTCCGATCGAGCCCCTGGACACCGCCCTGTCGGCGCCGGTTTCCGTGGCCTCTGGGAAGACAAGGCGCACCAAAGCCCCCCCGGCCGGGCTCTCGGAAAGCTCGGCCCTGCCGCCATGTTCCTCCATGATCTTCCGGACGATGGCAAGCCCCAACCCGGTACCGCGGCTGCGAGTCGTGACATAGGGCTCGAACAGCCGCTCGCGATCCGGCGAGGCGAAGCCCGGCCCGTTGTCGGCGATCTCGACCACCACCGCCCCCGGGGCACGTCGGACGGCGAGGCCGATGGCGGGCGGCGGCAGCCCCGGCTCGGCTTTGCGTTCCGACAGCGCGTCGACGGCGTTCTGCAGCAGGTTCGTCAGCACCTGGGTGACCTTCTGGCCGTCGCAGCGCAGCGTCACCTTGTCGCCGGGCGGCAGGTCGAGGCGGAAGGTGATGTCCGGCCAGGCGATCTGCTGGAGCTGCGCCGCCTGGCGGGCGAGCTCGACCATGGATTCCTTGCGCATCACCGCCGCCGGCATGCGGGCGAAGGCCGAGAACTCGGTGATGAGATGGCCGATGGTGTCGACCTGGCGGACGATGGTGGCGGTGCAGTTCGAGAAGGCCTCGCGGTCCTCGACGATCTGCGGCAGGTACTTGCGGTTCAGCCGCTCGGCCGACAGCCGGATCGGTGTCAGCGGGTTCTTGACCTCGTGGGCGATGCGGCGGGCGACCTCGGCCCAGGCCGCCTGGCGCTGGGCGCTGAGCAGCTCGGTGACATCGTCGAAGGTGACGACATAGCCCACCAGCACCCCCTCGTCCTGCTGGGCGGCGGCCCGGACCAGCAGCGTGCGCTGGGCACCGCCGCGCTGCACGCCGACCTCGTCGACCACGGCCTCGCCCGGCCGCAGGGCCGAGCGCTGCAGCAGCGGCGCGATCTCGGGAATGACGGCGGCGAGCGGGCTTCCGATCAGCTCGTCGCCGCCGCCGAGGAAGTCGCTGGCCGAGCGGTTGGGCAACACGATGTCGCCCTCGGCATCGAGGCCGAGCACGCCGGCGCTCACACCCGACAGCACGGCCTCGGTGAAGCGGCGGCGGTCGTCGAGCTGCTGGTTGGCCTCGACCAGCTCGTGGCGCTGGCTGGCGAGCTGGCTGGTCATGCGATTGAAGGCGCGGCTCAGCACGCCCACCTCGTCCTGCTCGCTGCCCTCGGGCACCCGCGCCATCAGGTCGCCGCTGCGCACCCGGTCGGCGGCGGCGATCAGCCGGCTGATTGGTGTGGCCAGCTCGTTGGCGAAGGTCAGGCCCACCCATACCGAGGCGAACAGCAGCAGCAGGGCCACGATGCCGAAGATCAGCGCCGAGGTGACCTGGATGCCGGAGCGCTCGCGCTCCATCTGCTTGTACTCGCTCACGATCTGCTGGGTGCGCTCCATGAAGCCCAGCACGTTGGCGTCGACGAAGCGGCCGACGAACAGATAGGCGTCCTCGAAGCCGTCGAGGCGCACCAGCGCCCGCACCCGGTCGTCGCTGTCGCTGGTGAAGATCACCACCTCGCCGCTGTCGGCCTGGTCGAGCGCGCTGGGCGGCAGCTGCTCGATCTGCATGTCCATGGTGAAGCTGAGGCCGCTGCGCGCCAGCACCCGGCCGGCGCTGTCGAAGACGATGGCCTCGGTGAGGGAGCGCACCGCCGCCTGGGCATTCACGACCTGGCGGAGCTGGTCCGGCATCACCACCAGCGGATCGCCGATGCGGTCGAGGTCGGCCGCCATCGCCAGGGCGTCGGCGCGGATGATCTCCTTGTGCTCGGCGAGATAGGCCTCGGCCACCGCCAGCGAATTGTCGAGCGAGCTCCTGATTCGCTCGGAGAACCAGGCCTCCAGGCCGTTGCTCAGGAAGAACACCGAGAACACCGCCACCAGGATGGCGGGTGCCGTGGCGACGGCGCCGAACAGCGCCACGAGGCGGACATGCAGCCGCGAGCCGGCCGAGCCCTGCCGCCGCTGGGCATAGAGCGACACCAGCCGCCTGGCGATGATGACGCCCAGCAGCAGCAGCAGGATCAGGTCGAGGTTGAGCAGGACCAGGACGGTGCCGACGTCCGAGCCGAGCGGCGGTGCGCCCGAGATCGCGACATAGGTCGCGATGCCCGAGACGGTGGCGCCCACCGTCAGGACGAGCGCCAGGCGACGTTCGATGTCGAAGCGGCGCAGCCGCTCCCACAGGCCGGATTGGCCCGGCCGAAGCACGGATGACAACAGCGATCGACCTCAGCGGACGGAACGCTCGGGTTCAGTCCCGATCATGGGCTGCGGACGACCTGGATGTCCAGTTCGCGGATCTTCTTGCGCAGCGTGTTCCGGTTGAGGCCCAGCACGTCGGCGGCCTTGAGCTGGTTGCCGCGCGTGGCCACGAGAGCCCGTGCGATCAGCGGCCGCTCGATCTCCCGCAGCACCCGGTCGTAGACCCCGGGTGTCGGCAGGCCGCCGTCATGGGCGCGGAAATAGCGGTCGAGATGCCGCTCCACCGCCGCCGCCAGCGTGTCCTGGGCGGCCGGCGCGTCGGTGCTCGGAGCGGCCGGCGCCTGCGCCTGGTTCAGCTCGGAACCGATCACCTCCTCGCCGATCTCGTCCTCGGCGTAGAGCACGGCCAGCCGGCGCACGAGGTTCTCGAGCTCGCGGACATTGCCCGGCCAGGTGTGCGCCTTGAGCCGGGCCAGGGCCTCGGTCGACATCGCCTTCAGCGGCAGGCCCTCGGCATGGGCCTTGCCGAGGAAGTGGTGGACCAGGGCCGGGATGTCGTCGATGCGCTCGCGCAGCGCCGGCAGCCGCATCGGCACGACGTTGATGCGGTAGAACAGGTCCTCGCGGAACAGGCCCTGGCTGACCATCAGCCGGAGGTCGCGGTGGCTGGCGGCGACGATGCGGACATTGGTGCGGATCGGCTGCACGCCGCCTACCGGCACGAACTCGCCCTGCTGCAGCACGCGCAGCAGCCGGGTCTGGGCCTCGAGCGGCATGTCGCCGATCTCGTCGAGGAACAGCGTGCCACCGTTGGCCTGCTCGAAGCGCCCGGCCCTGCGGCCGGCGGCACCGGTGAACGAGCCCTTCTCGTGGCCGAACAGCTCGCTCTCGATCAGCTCGCGCGGGATCGCCGCCATGTTGACGGCGATGAACGGGCCGTTGCGCCGCTTGCCGAAATCGTGCAGCGCCCTGGCGACCAGCTCCTTGCCGGTGCCGGATTCGCCGGAGATCAGCACGGTGAGGTCGGTGGCGGTCAGCCTCGCGATGATGCGGTAGATCTCCTGCATCGCCGGCGAGCGGCCGATGATCGGCAGCTGCTCCTCGCCGAGATCCTCGTCGTCGCCGTTGCTGCCGCGGCGGTGCCGCTGGCTGAGCGAGCGCTGCACGGTGGCGACGAGATTGCCGATGTCGAAGGGCTTCGGCAGGTACTCGAAGGCGCCGCGCTCGGTGGCGCGGACCGCCGTCAGCAGCGTGTTCTGCGCGCTCATCACGATGATCGGCAGATCCGGCCGGAAGCTCTTGATCCGCGGCAGAAGGTCGAGGCTGTTCTCGTCCGGCAGGCCGACATCGGTGATGACGACGTCGCCGTCGCCGTCGGCGATCCAGCGCCAGAGCGCGCTGGCGACGCTGGTGGCCTGCACCCGGTAGCCCTGGCGCGACAGGGCCCGGGCGATGACGGTTCGGATGCCGGCATCGTCCTCCGCGATCAGGACCATCTCGCCGCTCATCAATGGTCCCTCCCGGACGCGCGGTCCGAACGCGCCGCCGGCAGCCGGACGCGGAACACCGCGCCGGGCTCACCGTGGATGTAGGAGACGATCCCGCCGTGATCGCCGACGATCTTGGCCACCAGCGGCAGGCCGAGCCCGCTGCCCTTGGGCTTGGTGGTCACGAACGGCTCGAACAGGTGCTCGCGCAGGTCTTCGTCGATGCCGGGACCGTTGTCGCGGATCTCGACGGCGATCGGCAAATCCAGCCGCTCGCGGCTGTTGGAAAGGCTCATGCGGATGCCGTGCTGATAATGCGTGACCAGCGTGATCTGGCCGCCTTCGGCGGGCGTGGCCTCGGCGGCGTTCTTGATCAGGTTGAGGAACACCTGGATCAGCTTGTCCCGGTCGCCGTCGACACTCGGCAGCGACGGGTCGTACTGCTCGACGATGGTGTGCGAGCGGGCGAAGCCGGCCTCGGCGATCCGCCGCACATGCTCGAGCACCTGGTGGATGTTGACCGGCGAGCGGTCGACGGTCGAGGTCTCGGCGAACTCCTCCATCCGGTCGACGAGCTGGACGATGCGGTCGGCCTCGTCGCAGATCAGCTTGACCAGCGGCTTGTCCTCGTCACCGACATAGGGCTCGAGGAGCTGGGCGGCGCCGCGAATGCCGGACAGCGGGTTCTTGACCTCGTGCGCCAGCGTCCGCGCCAGGGCCGCGGTCGACCGGGACGAGCTTCGGCTGGCCAGATGCTGATCGAGCCGCCGGGCGACCGAGCAGGGATGCAACACCACGAGAATATGCTCCGGTAGCTCGACCAATGCCGTCAGGTGGCAGTCGACGCTCACCACTTCGCCTCGGGCGAGAGCAAGTTCCACGCCATAGTCGGAAATGGACGATCCGGCCCGCTGCGCCTGCCGGATCAGGTCGATCAGCTTGGCATGCGGTGCCACGAAATCCTGCAGCGGCCGCCCCTCCAGCACGTTGATGCTGGTCGACAGCAGCTGCTCGCCGGCGGGGTTGGCGGAAACGATGCGCAGGCCGCTGTCGAGGGTGAGCACCGCGCTCGGCAGATTGGCCAGCAGCACCGCGGGATCGGGCGGCGTCGGCCGCAGGCGTTGCCGGGTCGGGCTGGAGGTCATGCGAGGGAGCGCTCCCGGGTACATTTGCCTGCCTCGTAAGCAGCTCGCTCGAGCTGCCTAAGATTGAGGCAACACATACAGGGCCCGTCGGTCTTCGGCAAGGCCGCGCCTGCTTGGCAGCCCGTCGCCGCCCTCCTACCCTGCCGGCATGTCCTGTGCGGCCCTCATCGTGGCCGCCGGCCGCGGCGAGCGGTTCGGCGCCGACCTTCCGAAGCAATATGCCGATCTCGCGGGAGCACCGGTGCTGCGCCGCGCCGTACGGGCCTTTCTGGGCCGCCCCGGCATCGGGCAGGTCCGCGTGGTGATCGATCCGGCCCATGACGAGCTCTACCGCGGCGCGGTCGGCGACCTCGGTCTGCCGCCGCCCGTAACCGGTGGCCCGACCCGCCAGGAATCCACTTGGCGCGGCCTCGAGGCCCTGGCCGCGGATGCGCCGGCGGCGGTGTTGATCCACGATGCGGCGCGGCCCCTCGCCTCGCCGGCGCTGATCGGCCGGGTGCTGGAGGCGCTGGACCGGCACGATGCCGCCCTGCCGGTCCTGCCGGTCGTCGACTCGCTCAAGCTCGTGCAGGATGACATGCTCGCCGGCGACCGACCCCGCGACGGCCTCGCCCGCGCCCAGACCCCGCAGGGCTTCCGCTTCGAGCTGATCCTCGAGGCGCACCGCCGGCACGCCGGAGCGGCCATGACCGACGACACCGCCCTGGTGGCGGCGATGGGCGTGCCGGTGCGGGCCGTCGCCGGCGAGGAGCGCAACCTGAAGATCACCACGCCCGACGACATGGAGGAGGCCAAGCGCCGCCTGTCGCCCGAACGCCGCTGGCGCACCGCCACCGGCTTCGACGTCCACCGCCTCGTGCCGGGCCGCCGCCTGGTGCTGGGCGGCATCGACATCCCGCACGAGCTCGGCCTCGACGGCCATTCCGACGCCGATGTGGTGCTGCACGCCCTGACCGACGCGCTGCTTGGCTGCATCGCCGCCGGCGACATCGGCATGCATTTTCCGCCCAGCGACCCACAATGGGCCGGTGTCGCCTCCGACCGCTTCCTCGCCCATGCCCGCGACCTCGTCGCCGGCGCCGGCGGGACGGTCGAGCATGTCGACGTGACGATCCTGTGCGAGCGGCCGAAGATCGGCCCGCACCGCGATGCGATGCGGGCCCGCATCGCCGCCATCCTCGGCCTTGCCGTCGACCGGGTGAGCGTCAAGGCGACGACCACCGAGCGACTGGGCTTCACCGGCCGCGGCGAGGGCATCGCCGCCCAGGCCACCGCCACGGTGGCGCTCGATGGCTGAGAGCTGGTCGGACTGCCTGCGCCTCTCGGCCGAGCTGCTGGCGGCCTGCCGGCATCGCCGCCTGCGCCTCGCCACCGCCGAATCCTGCACCGGCGGCCTGATCGCCGGCTGCCTCACCGAGCATGCCGGTAGCTCGGACGTCGTCGACCGCGGCTATGTCACCTACGACAACCGCGCCAAGGTCGAGATGCTGGGCGTGCGCGAGGCGACGCTGGCGGCGGTGGGCGCGGTGAGCGAGGAGACCGCCCGGCAGATGGCCGAGGGTGCCCTCGCCCGCTCCGGCTGCGACCTCGCCATCGCCGTCACCGGCATCGCCGGCCCTGGCGGCGCCACCGCGACCAAGCCCGTGGGACTCGTCCATCTGGCGGTGGCGGCACGTGGCCGGCCGACCGCGCACGAGTGCCGGCTGTTCGCGGGCGACCGGTGCCAGGTGCGGCTGGCGACGGTCCGTCGCGGGCTGGAGCTGGCGCTGGCTCAGCTGCCGAGCTTGGGCACCGCCGAGAGCGCCGGCGTCGAGGCCAGGGTTCCACCCGGACCGTAGAGCTCCTTGGCGCGCGCCTCGAAGGCGCCGACCATCCGGGACACCGCCTCGTTGAACAGCAGCCCGATCAGGTTCTGCAGGATGCGCGACCGGAACTCGAAGTCGACATAGAAGTCGACGATGCAATGGCCGTCCGGCGCCGGCTCGAAGCGCCAGTGATTGTTGAGGTAGCGGAACGGTCCGTCGATGTATTCGACGTCGACGCCGGTCTTCGGCATCAGCGTCACCTTGGAGCTGAAGCGCTCGCGGAACATCTTGAAGGCGACGACCAGGTCGGCGAAGAACACTTGGCCGTCGCGGCGGGTGATCCGTGCCGCCTTGCACCAGGGCAGAAACTCCGGATAGCGATCCACCCCCGCCACCAGGTCGTAGAGCTGGTCGGGGCTATACGGCAGGTGCCGCTTCTCGGCGTGCGTCGGCATGAAGGATCAGGCGATCGCGACGGGCGAAGCGAGCTGTGCCTCCCGCGCGGCGCGCAGCCGGGCGAAGTCGTCGCCGGCATGGTAGGACGACCGGGTCAGCGGCGACGACGCCACCTGCAGGAAGCCCTTGGCCCGCGCCATGCGGGCATAGGCGTCGAACTCCCCCGGCTCGACGAAGCGCTCGACCTTGTGGTGCCGCGGCGTCGGCTGCAGGTACTGGCCGATGGTGATGAAATCGACATCGGCCGAGCGCATGTCGTCCATCACCTGGTGGACCTCGCGCTTCTCCTCGCCCAGCCCGACCATGATGCCGGACTTGGTGAACAGCGACGGATCCAGCTCCTTGACCTTCTGCAGCAGGCGCAACGAGTGGAAGTACCGCGCGCCGGGTCGCACCGTCCGGTAGAGCCGCGGCACGGTCTCGAGGTTGTGGTTGTAGACGTCCGGCCGGGCGGCGACGATCGCGTCGACCGCCCCCGGCTTGCGCAGGAAGTCGGGGGTCAGGATCTCGATGGTGGTGCCCGGCGTCGTCCGGCGCATCAGCTCGATGCAGCGCACGAAGTGCGAAGCACCGCCGTCGGGCAGGTCGTCGCGGTCGACCGACGTCACCACGACGTGCTTCAGCCCCATCTGCGCCACCGCCTCGGCCAGGTGCTCGGGCTCGTCGGGGTCGACGGGGCGCGGCATGCCGGTCTTGATGTTGCAGAAGGCGCAGGCGCGGGTGCAGGTGTCGCCCAGGATCATCACCGTGGCGTGCTTTTGCGTCCAGCACTCGCCGATGTTCGGGCAGGCCGCCTCCTCGCAGACCGTGTGCAGCGACTTCTCGCGCATCAGCCGGCGGGTGTCGTGATAGGTCTCGGAGGTCGGCGCCTTGACGCGGATCCAGGACGGCTTGCGGGTGAACGCCCGCGTCGCCGATCCGTTGTCGGCAACCCGGTCGAGGACGGTGATCGCGGCCATCGTTCAGCTCATCGTTCGAACGGCGAGGACACTAGACGTCTTTGCTCCATATGGCAGCCCGTCTCCCGCTACGCCACGACCGGACTCGCCCGGTGCGAGGCGAGCTGTCGCATCAGCACGGGCACCAACAGCGCCGCCCCCAGCAGGGACGAGTAGATTTCCGGCGCCACCAGCAGGATGGCGGCGATGACCAGCAGGATCCGCTCCCACGGCTTCGTCGTCACCAGCATGTAGCCGGAGAGCGCCGCCCCCAGGCTGGTGATGCCGACGGCGCAGCCGATGAAGGCCAGGAAGAAGTCGGGCCAGTTGAAGCCCTGCGCCACCAGCAGCAGCGACGGCGAGAACACGAAGACGAACGGCACCAGCGCCTTGCCGAGCCCGAGGCGGAAGGCGGCGTTGCCGGTCTTGAACGGGTCGGCGCCGGCCATGCCGGCCGCGGCATAGGCCGCCAGCGCCACCGGCGGCGTGATGTCGGCCAGCACGCCGTAATAGAATACGAAGAAATGGGCGACGATCGGCTCGACGCCCAGCAGCCCCAGCGCCGGGGCGGCCACCGTCACCATGATCAGGTAGTTGGCGGTGGTCGGGATGCCGCATCCCATCAGGATGCAGACCACGCCGGTCATGATCAGCGTGAACAGCAGCGTCAGCGCCTTGGGGTCGGCGAGGAAGGCCGGCAGCACTGCGCCGGCCCAGTCCGCCATCTGCGCGGCCACCGATGTGACGATGAACGAGACCTTGAAGCCGACGCCGGTCAGCGTCACCACGCCGATGACGATGCCGACAGTGGCGGCGGCGGCACCCACCGCCAGGGCGTACTTCGCACCGTCGCGCAGCCCGGCGAACACCTCGCCGACCGACATGCGCTTGCGCGGATTGAGCAGGCCCACGGCGATGCAGAGCGTGATGCCCCAGAAGGCGGCGAGATAGGGCGTGTAGCCGGCGATCAGGATGCCGATCAGCGCCACCAGCGGGATCACCGTCGGCCAGTCGCGGGCGAAGGCGGCCTTCAGATCCGGCATCTCGTCGGGCCGCAGGCCGCGCAGGCCGTTGCGCTTGGCCTCGAAATGCACCTGCATCAGCACGCCGAAGAAATGCATGAAGGCCGGCACGATCGCCGCCAGGATGATCGTGGTGTAGGGCAGGTTCAGGAACTCGATCATCAGGAAGGCCGCGGCCCCCATGATCGGAGGGGTAATCTGCCCGCCGGTGGAGGCGGCGGATTCGACGGCGGCGGCGAAGTGGCGCTGGTAGCCCAGCCGGATCATCGCCGGGATGGTCAGCGAGCCCACGGTCACCGTGTTGGCGACCGACGAGCCCGAGATCATGCCGAACAATGCCGAGCCGAAGATCGACACCTTCGCCGGCCCGCCGGCGAAGCGGCCGGCGACGAAGGCCGCACAGTCGAGGAACAGCTGGCCGAGGCCGATGCGGGTGGCGAAGACGCCGAACAGCACGAAGTGGAAGACATAGGTCGCCACCACGCCGAGCGCGATGCCGTAGATGCCCTGCGAGGTCAAATAGAGGTGGTCGACCAGCTGCGAGACCGTCGCACCCGGATGGACCAGGATGCCCGGCATCGACGGCCCGTAGAGGGCATAGACCATGAAGACGACGGCGATGATCGGCAGCGGCCAGCCGACCGAGCGGCGCGTCGCTTCCAGCAGCAGCAGCACGAGGATGCCGCCCAGGATCACGTCGGTCCGGCTGGGATTGCCGACCCTGAAGGCCAGGTCGTCCAGCGGGATCAGCGGCACGTGCATCACCGCCACGACCGCCGCCACCACCAGCAGCCAGTCGAGCAGCGGCACGCCCAGCGGCATCAGCCAGGAGCCGGTCGCCGGACGGTCGTAGCCCCGCCGTGTGAACGGAAACACCAGGAAGACCAGCGACAGCACGAAGGAGAGATGGATGCCGCGATGCATCGTCTCCTGCAGCAGGCCGAAGCCCGCCGTGTAGTAGTGGAACAGCGACAGCACGATCAGCGCGCCGCCGATCAGCCAGCCGGCCGCCGGCGCCAGCGGCCGGAAGCGGATCTCGGAGTCGAATTTCTCCTCGAGCTCGCGGGCCTTGGCCTCGTCGAGCTCGAGGGGAGCTATATGGACGTCGTCGTCCCGGAGCGGGGGCGAGGCCATCAGCGACACCTTCCGGACCGGGACGGCAGGATCACTTCAGCAGGCCCGCTTCCTTGTAGAAGCGCTCCGCCCCCGGATGCAGCGGTATGCCGAGGCTGGTCACCGCGTTCTCCCTGGTGATCATCTTGCCCTTGGCATGGCCGGCGTCGAGCAGGGCCCGGGTCTTGTCGTTCCACAGCGTCTTGGTGACGTTGTAGACCAACTCCTCGGGCTGCTTGGCGCTGGTCACCCACTGCGCCGCCACCGAGATGGTCTCGGTGTCGCCCACCCCGGCATAGGTGCCGGCCGGCACCTTGTCCTTGGCGAAGAAGCTGTAGTCCGCCAGCAGCTTCTCGACCTCGGGCCCGCTGATCGGCACGAGGCTGATGCCGGCCGAGGTCGCCAGCTCCGAGATGGCACCGGTCGGATAGCCGCCGACGAAGAAGTAGGCGTCGAGGGCGCCGTCACGCAGCCGGTCGCCGGCCGGTCCCGGCTTCAGATATTCCGGCTCGATGTCCTTCTCCTCGATGCCGAACGCCTTCAGCACGATGCGGGAATCGACGATGGTGCCCGAGCCCGGCTCGTCGATCGACACCCGCTTGCCCTTGAGGTCGGCCACCGACGCGATGCCGGCGTCCTTGCGGGCGACGATGTGGATGGTCTCGGGATAGAGCGTCGCGATCAGCCGGAGATCCTCGACCTTGCCCTTGCCCTCGTAGAGGCCGGTGCCGGTATGGGCCCAGTAGGCGACGTCCGACTGCGTGAAGCCGGATTCCGACGATCCGCCCTGGATGGCGTTGACGTTGGCGACCGAGCCGTTCGAGGCCACCGCCGTGGCGACCAGGCCCGGCACGCCGTCGTTGTTGCCGGAGATGGCGTTCGCGATCAGGCCGCCGATCGGATAGTAGGTGCCGGCCGTGCCGCCGGTGCCGATACGGAAGAAGGCCGGCGCCTGTGCCGTCGCCCAGCCGGCGGCCAAGGCTGCCGAGCCCAGCACCACCGCGAAGGCGGCGCGGCGTGTCGTCGTCGTGAAGCTCATCGGCGAAGTCTCCATCTGCATCATTTTGCGTCAACATGCCGGCCGGATTCGGCCTTGTCGACCTCGGCGGTGGCCGGCGGCGCGCCGAGCCCTACCCTCGGACGGCCGATGTTGGCCCGCCAGATCCGGTCGAAGGTGCGCCCGATCCTGGCGGCGACCTCGACCGAGATGACATTCTCCGCCCGCATCGTGTCGATCGCCCGGTTGCCGCGGCGCAGCGCGAACAGCATCAGGAGCCGCTGCGCCAGGGCCCCGGCGAAGGCCGGGTGCTCGGCCCTGATCTCGGCCAGCGTCCGGTCGACCGATTCCAGGCGCGCCAGCAGCACGCCGTCGAGAACCTCCGTCATCCGCTCGCCGATCAGCGGCCGCAGCGAGCGCCGGTTGTAGAGCCGCAGCCGCTCCAGCACCGTCCGCCGGCAGGTCATCAGCTCGAACCGGTCGGCCAGATGGTGCGACAGCGGCCCGCGTATCCTCAGCTTCTCGGCGAGGAGCCGGGCGAGACGGTGGCCCGGCAGTGGCCGCAGGATGGCGCGGGCGGCACGGTTGTAGCCCAGCCGGCCCTCGTCCCGCGCCGCATCGATCATCAGCCCGGTGTTGTGGGTCATCGCATCGAGGTTGCCGACCGAGATCACGCCGCTGCCGTATTCCGGGATCAGCGCATGCTCGCGGGTCGCCAGCGTCACGAGGCCGATCGAGAGCCGGTCGCGCTCGGACAGCGCCTGCTCGAGGTCGAAGCCGCTGGTGCCGGCGGCGACGGCATCGCGGAAGCGCTGCTTGACCGTCGCCGCGAGCTCGGCCGGCAGGCCGAAATGCGCCGCGGTCTGGTCGATCGCGGTGTCGATCTCGGCGGTCGACAGTAGCACCGCCTGCCGCTGCACCGCCTCCTCCTGCGGCGACAGTGTCGTCAGCCCGAGGCGGCGGACCAGCCAGCCCAGCGTCGTACCGTTGACGAAGAGGCTCACCAGCACGAATGCCGCCGCCAGGGCGGCGATGAAGCGGCGGTCGTCGAGCGCCAGCGCCGTGTTCTCGGCGATGCCCAGCGCCAGGACCAGCGTGACGGCGCCGCGCAGCCCGCCCCAGACGATGGCGAGCTTGTAGGGCGTGCCGACCGGATGGCCGGGCCAGATCCAGGCCAGTGCCGGCAGAATGCCGAACATCACCGCCATGCGGGCCACGAGCGCCGCCACCACCGCCACTGCCACGTAGACGACCTCGCGCCAGGTCATCGCCTGCAGCAGCTCCGGCACGCGCACCGCCGCCAGCAGGAAGACGGCGGCCCCCATCAGCACCGCCACCTGCTCCCAGACGACGTGCAGATGGCTCCAGTTGCGCGGCGACAGCCTGACGGATCCGAGGGCACTGATCACGAGGCCCGCGGTC
The DNA here is from genome assembly GCA_035326425.1 of Geminicoccus sp. Classification (GTDB taxonomy): domain Bacteria; phylum Pseudomonadota; class Alphaproteobacteria; order Geminicoccales; family Geminicoccaceae; genus CALKJU01. Next base: position 79,866 of record DAOLFG010000009.1, read on the forward strand.
ACCACCGCCACCACGCCCGAGGCGTGCAGCATCTGATCGGCGGCGATGTAGAGCGGATAGGGTACGGCGAGCGTCAGCGTGGCCGCGGCCACCGGCATCGCATCGACATGCGGCAGCAGAGCCGCCACCAGCCGGCCGACGACGAAGCCGCAGGCGATGCCGCCGCCGAACGACACCGCAAGCGTCCGCAGGCCGGCACCGATGCCCGCATCCGCCGGATCGCCGGCCAGCGATGCCATCAGCACGCCGACGATGGCGATGGCCGCGGCGTCGTTGAGCAGGCTCTCGCCCTCGACCAGCCGGATCAGCCGACCGGGAGCGCCGACATTGCGGAACACCGTGATCACCGCCGACGGATCGGTGGTGGCGACCATGGCGCCGAGCAACAGGCAGATGGCCAGCGGCCGGCCGCTGGCGCCCCACACCGCGGTCCCGATCAGGCCGGTGGCGACGAACACCGCCACCACCGCCAGCAGCAGGATCGGCGCCACGTCCGGCAGCATGGCGCGCACATCGACCGTCAGGGCCGCCTGGTAGAGCAAGGGCGGCAGGAAGATCCACAAATAGGCCTCGGCCGAGAGCGGCGGCCGCACCAGCAGGCTCAGGCCCTCGGTGGTCTCCGGCCACATCGTGACCACGGTCACGTAGCTGCCGCCGATCAGCAGCCCGACCGTCGCCAGCAGCGTCGGCTCGGGCAGCCACCCCCTGGCCGCCACCGCCTGCACGAACGCTATCAGCGCCATCACGCCGCCGAAGACCAGCAGCAGGTTGGCTACGGTATGCACGGCCCCGGTCCAGGCCGTTCGCTCAGCGGACGGCGCCGGCCATCAGAAATGGATCGCGCGCTTGTAGGCGTCGAGCACGGCCTCGTGCATCATCTCGCTGAGCGTCGGATGCGGGAAGACCGTGTGCATCAGGTCCTCCTCGGTCGCCTCCATGGTCCGCGCGATGGTGTAGCCCTGGATCAGCTCGGTGACCTCGGCACCGATCATGTGCGCTCCCAGCAGCTCGCCGGTCCTGGCGTCGAACACCGTCTTCACCAGTCCCTCGGGCTCGCCCAGCGCAATGGCCTTGCCGTTGCCGATGAACGGGAACTTCCCGACCTTGACCTCGTGGCCCCTGGCCTTGGCGGCGGCCTCGGTGAGGCCGACGCTCGCCACCTGCGGCGCGCAGTAGGTGCAGCCGGGGATCTTGGTCACGTCGAGCGGATGGACGTCCTTCACGCCCGCGATCTTCTCGACGCACAGCACGCCCTCGTGACTGGCCTTGTGCGCCAGCCAGGGCGGGCCGGCGAGGTCGCCGATGGCATAGACCCCGGCCTCGCCCGTCCGGCACCACTGGTCGATCACGACATGGGTGCGGTCGACCTTCACGCCCGTACCCTCGAGCCCGAGGTTCTCGACATTGCCGACGATGCCGACGGCCATGATCACCCGGTCGACGGTGATCTTCTCGGCCTTGTCGCCGGCCTCCACCGTGACCGTGACGTTGTCCCTGCCCTTGTCGAGCGCCTTCACGGTGGCGCCGACGCGCAGCTTGATGCCGCGCTTCTCGAACGCCTTGTGGGCGAAGGCGGAAATCTCCTCGTCCTCGACCGGCAGCACGCGCGGCAGCACCTCGACCACCGTCACCTCGGCGCCCATCGAGCGGTAGAAGCTGGCGAACTCGATGCCGATCGCTCCTGAGCCCACCACCAGCAGCGATTTCGGCATGGCGTCGGGGACCATCGCCTCCTTGTAGGTCCAGACCAGCTTGCCGTCGGCTTCGAGGCCCGGGAGCTGCCGGGCGCGGGCACCCGTCGCCAGCACGATGTGCGGCGCCTTGACCTCGTCCTCGCCGCCGGCCTTCAGCTTGACCTTCAAGGTTCCCTTGCCGGCGAGCCGCGCCTCGCCGTCGATCACCGTCACCTTGTTCTTCTTGAGCAGGTGCGCCACGCCCTTGGAGAGCTGGCCGGCGATGCCGCGCGAGCGGTTGACGACCGCCGCCGCGTCGAAGCGCGGATTGTCGACCGCCAAGCCGAAGTCCTTGGCGTGGCGCATCAGATCCATGACCTCGCCGGTGCGCAAGAGCGCCTTGGTCGGGATGCAGCCCCAGTTGAGGCAGATGCCGCCCAGATGCTCGCGCTCGACGAGGCCGGTCTTCATGCCGAGCTGGGCGGCGCGGATCGCGGTGACATAGCCGCCCGGGCCGCCGCCGACGACGACGAGATCGAATGACTGGGGCAAGAGTTTCCTCCGTTTGTCGGTGCGGCCTTGGCCCTAGCCGCTGATTTGAAGATCGCGGGCGAGCGTCGCCCAATCGGGTGCGATGAATGGATTGACGGCGCGCATGCCGTCGACGCTGAAGCCGTGCTGCATGTCCTCGGTGAGGAGAATCGAGGCGCCACCTTTGGCGGAAGCCTGCCAGATCACGGAATCCCAGAACTGTAGCTGATATCGGGCGGAGAAGGCCACGGCACTGGCCAACACGTCCATGTCGGTCGGGATCGTCTTGAGCACCTCGCGGTAGACTTCGATCTGCCGCCACGCTTCCGCCCAGCGATATCCCCACCGCCGACGGCCCACATTCAGGAATTCACCGATGACCTGTGCGGGCAACACACCTCGATTCGCCAATGCCTGGAAAAGACGGTTGGAGAGCAGGCCCTTCGGGTAGTCAGGCTCGAACTCCGCGTATACCAGGATGTTTGTATCGAAGGCGACGAGCATCAGAGCGGCGCGTCACCATACTTGTCCTCCTCGGTGATCTCGCCGACTGGCCCTCCTGTACTGGGCTTGTTGTTCAGCATCTCCACCATCCGCTCGTAGTTGGCGCGCCAGACCGGATCCTGCATCCGGTCCTCGATCACCGGCCGCAGCTCGGCCACGCGCTTGCCGTGCTTGGTGATGATGATGATGTCGCCCTTCTCGACGTCGCTGATCAGCTTCGAGAAGTTCTGGTTGGCCTCGCGGACGCTGAGTAGCTGCATAAGGGGGGGTTCCGGGCCCAGGGCATGTAGAACGTTGCAACAGATATGCGGGCGGCCATCGCCATGGCAATGCCGGTTCGGGCCGCGGACGGGCCGGCACCGGCACCATTGACCCTTCCCACGGTGTCCGGCAAGGTTGACGATCAGACGAATGGATCCCAGCGAACCCGACCGGCAGGGACATCGCATGGCAGGGCTCGAACGCGTCGACGCTTGGATGCGTGAGATCGGCCCGCTGCTCGACCTCGAGCAGGTCACACTCTACGACAGCGGCCGCGAGTGGGCCCTCATGGTCGATGATGCCACCGTCGTCTACGCCGACTACATCGCCGACGGCGAGCGGCTGATGCTCTCGATCGAGCTCGGCCGCCCACCGGAATCGTCCCGCCACCGAGTCTACGAGTTGCTCCTCCTCTACAACCACGCTTGGCCCGATACGGGCGGCGTACGCATGGCGCTCGAGAGCGAGAACGGGTCCGTGGTCCAGCTCTTCGAGACGCCCACGGCCGACCTCGACTCGATCGGCCTGCGCAACCTGATCGGCAGCTTCGTCGAGCTGGCGCGGCACTGGCGGGACGGCATCGCGCGTGGCGCCGGCGATGGGCTGCGCCCCGCCGATGACGGGATGCTGCGGTTGGGCGGCATACGCGCCTGACGGACGGGAGCGGAGGGCTCTGGCATGGCATTGCGTGGCGTTCAGACCGGCGGTGCCGGTGCGTGGCAGGCCCTCGACGCCCAGCTCCAGGGCCTCGAGACCGCCAATGTGGGCAAGGGCGACAAACATGTGCGCGGCGCCCAGGACGGCACGCCGATCTATGTCCATGGCGACAAGGCGCACAGCCTGTCCTCGCGCGCCCCGAAATATCGGGAGGGCGTGACCCAGATAAAGGCGGCGCTCGACCAGAGCTTCGGCCCCGGCTTCGGCGACTTCGCCTTCAAGCAGCTGGACAAGGACCGGTCGTTCTTCCAGCCGAGCGCCGAGAAAGGCCTGAAGCTCAAGGATCTCGACGACCTGCGCCAGGTCGTGGTCGACTACGGCACGAAGTATCAGGCCGTAGCCAACGACCCGATGTTCCAGACCATGGGCGCGCAGAAGTTCTTCAGCCGGCTGGAGGCGGTCGAAAAGAACATCGCGCGGGCATCGCCCGAGCGTCAGCAGGAGGCGAGCCAGCTGACCGACCTGCAGAAGGTCGCGATCTACGGCTATACCAACAGCGACGACTGCTACCTGCTGAACCGCGAGCTGCGTGCCAGCCAGGGTGACGTCAGCGGGCTTTCCGACTACGGCAAGGCCTACATCCAACACATCACCGACGGCCTCGCCGCCCTGCCGCCGCCAGATCCGCAGCGGTTCGAATCGTACAACGACAACGGCGTCGACAAGATCATGGTCCATCGCGGCACCAAGCACCTGCCGGCGGAGCTGGACCGCAACCTGCAGCGCGGCAACACCATCACCGAGCACGCCTTCACCAGCACGAGTGCCAGCGAATCCAAGAAGTTTCACGGATCGTACCAGTTCACCATCCTGTTGTCGGACCAGACCACCGGCCGCGACATCAGCGCGCTGTCGCCGCACGACGAGGAGGAGATCCTCTTTCCCCCGGGAACGCAGTTCCGCGTCGCCCATCGCGAGGGCGATGCCGACTTCCTCGGCATCGGCATGGAAGCCAGCACCGGTGTCAGCATCAGCATGCGCGAGGTGAGGAGCTGAGATGCCGAACAACGACAAGAGGGCGTCGCAGGCCGACGAGGCCCTGGAAGGGCTCAGCGAGGCCGACCGCAAGTTCGTGCTCGAAGCCCGTCGCCGGCTCCGGGCCCGACAGCAGCAGCCTTATGTGAGCGAGACCCTCGAGCGCCGGGTCGAGTCCGAGCTGGGAATCGAGCCCGAGGACGAGCGCGGCAGCGGGTCGGCGTGAATTGCGGTCGCGCCGGAAGGGCCGATGCGATCAGCCGTCCTTGCCGCCGATCTCGCAGCCAACGATGCGGTAGCCAAGATCCAGCGTTTCCAGGGCGAGCAGGTGACCGTTGCGCTCGGCCCAGCGTCCGCTCGAAAGATCGGCGCGGAGCCTCGCCAGGCCGGGCTCGGCATCGATCCGCGCGAAGCTGGACATGCCGCTTCGTATGGCGGCTTCGAGGTAGAATTCCGGCCGGCGCCAATAGGCGCAGAGGAAACCGTCGGTGCAGTCGTGCGGGATGGCGACCGGCGTCATCCGCACCGGCCCGATCGAACGTTCCAGCAATGCGGTCAGCGCCGCGGCCCCGGGAAAGACCTTGCGGTCGTGGGCCACGATCTCCGGGAAATAATCCTCGGTCAGCCAGAACGGCTCGGCATCGGGAACCCATGTCAGCAGAACCACGCGCTTGCGCGCCACCCGCGCCATCTCGCCGAGGCCGCGCTCGGGATCCGTCCAGTGGTGGATGGTGAGAACCGCCATCGCCGCATCGACCGAAGCCGTCGCCAGAGGCAGCGCCTCCGCCCGTCCCCGCAGGCAGGGCGCGGCATCCGCGGGCCGCTGCCGCATCATCACCTCGGACGGCTCGACGGCGACCACCATGCGGTTCGACGGCTCGTATGAGCCTGTACCGGCGCCGATGTTCACGACACTTCCGGCGTCGCCGAGCGCCGCATCGATAGCGGATGCGATCCGTCGATCAGGCCGCCGGAACGCCGCGTAGCTGCGACCGATGCTGTCGTAGAGCGCCATGCGTCCGACCCTAGGCCGGTGATGCAGGATCTCGATCCGGCACCCCTCCGCGCTCACAGCATCAGCGAGATCGGATCCTCTACCAGCGCCTTGAACGCCTGCAGCCATTCCGCACCCAGGGCACCGTCGACGACGCGATGGTCGATCGACAGCGTCACCGTCATCACTGTGGCGATGGCCAGCGCGTTGTCCTTGACCACCGGCCGCTTCTCGCCGGCGCCCACGGCCAGGATGCAGCTCTGCGGCGGGTTGATGACCGCAGCGAACTCCTTGATGCCGTACATGCCGAGGTTGGAGATCGAGAAGCCGCCGCCCTGGTACTCCTCGGGCTTCAGCTTGCCGGCCTTGGCACGGGTGGCGAGGTCCTTCATCTCGGACGAGATGGTGGCCAGCCCCTTCTGGTCGGCCTTGCGGACGATCGGCGTGATCAGCCCGCCGTCGATCGCCACGGCGACCGAGACGTCGATGTCCTCCAACTCGTAGACCTTGTCGCCGCCCCAGTAGGCGTTGACCGCCGGCTTCTGCCGAATGGCGATCGCCACGGCCTTGATGACGAGATCGTTCACCGACAGCTTGTAGTCGGCACCCTTGCGGCCGTTGAGGTCGGCCCGCAGCTTGAGCAGCGCGTCCAGCTCGACGTCGACCGACAGGTAGAAATGCGGGATCGTCTGCTTGGCCTCGGTGAGCCGGCGCGCGATCACCTTGCGCATGCTCGACAGCGCCACCTCGCGATGCGGCGCCGTCGGCGCGCCGATGGCGGCAGCCGGTGCGGGCGCGGCGGGTGCCGGAGCCGCGGCGGGGCGCGCCGCCTCGGGCGCCCTGGCATGCGGGCCGGTGGTGACGGCGGCCTTGGGCGCGCCGCCCTGCTGGGCCTTCTCGATGTCGGCCTTGACGATCCGGCCGTGCGGGCCCGAGCCCTGGATGCCCGAAAGCTCGATGCCGGCCAGCTCGGCCATCCGCTTCGCCAGCGGGCTGGCGAAGATCCGCTCGCCTTCGGCATGACCGTTGCCGCCGGGCGCGGGCGCCGCCGCCGGCTTGCTCTCGGCCTTCGGCGGCTCGGCCGGCTTGCTCGGCTCCGGTTTCGCCTCCGCCTTCGGCGCCCGCTCGGCACCCTCCGACAGGCTGGACGCGTCCTCGCCCTCGCCCAGCAGCAGGGCGATCGGCTGGTTGACCTTCACGGCCTCCGTGCCCTCGGGCACCAGGATCCTGCCCAAGGTACCCTCGTCGACCGCCTCGACCTCCATGGTGGCCTTGTCGGTCTCGATCTCGGCGATGATGTCGCCGGAGCGGATCTCGTCGCCCTCCTTCTTCAGCCATTTCGCGAGGTTGCCCTCGGTCATGGTCGGCGACAGCGCCGGCATCAGGATCTCGGTCGGCATCGGCGATCAGCTCCGGTAGAGCACGTTCTTGACGGCGGCGACGATGTCGTCGACCTGCGGCACGGCCAGGCGCTCGAGGTTGGCGGCATAGGGCATCGGCACGTCCTTGCCGGTGACGCGCGCCACCGGCGCGTCCAGCCAGTCGAACGCCTCCTCCATCATCACCGCCGCCATCTCGGCCCCCATGCCGAAGCGCGGCCAGCCCTCCTCCACCGACACCAGCCGGTTGGTCTTCTTGACCGACCTGACGACGGTGGCGGTGTCGAGCGGACGGATGGTGCGCAGGTCGATGACCTCGGCCTCGATGCCCTCGCCCGCCAGCGTCTCCGCGGCCTTGAGCGCCCGCTCGACCATCAGCGAGAAGGCGGTGATGGTGACGTGGGCACCCTTGCGCACCACCCTGGCCTTGCCGATCGGCAGCACGAGGTCGTCGAGCTTCGGCACCTCGAAGCTGTGGCCGTAGAGCACCTCGTTCTCGAGGAACACCACCGGGTTCGGGTCGCGGATCGCCGCCTTCAACAGGCCCTTGGCGTCGGCCGCGGAGTAGGGGGCGATCACCTTCAGCCCCGGGCAGTGGCCGTACCAGGTGCTGTATTCCTGGCTGTGCTGTGCCGCCACCCGCGCAGCGGCACCGTTGGGGCCGCGGAACACGATCGGCGAGCCCATGCCGCCGCCGGCCATGTAGAGCGTCTTGGCCGCCGAGTTGATGATGTGGTCGATCGCCTGCATGGCGAAGTTCCAGGTCATGAACTCGACGATCGGCCGCAGGCCGGCCATCGCCGCACCCACGCCGATGCCGGCGAAGCCGTACTCGGTGATCGGCGTGTCGATCACCCGCCTGTCGCCGAACTCCTCGAGCAGGCCCTGGCTGACCTTGTAGGCACCCTGGTACTGGGCGACCTCCTCGCCCATCAGGAACACGTTCCTGTCGCGCCGCATCTCTTCGGCCATGGCGTCGCGCAGGGCCTCGCGGACCGTCTGCTTGACGGTTTCCGTGCCCTCAGGGACCTCGGGCTCGTCCGGCTCCTCGGCGCGGCCGACGATCGCCGGCCCGGCGACCGGCGCCTGCGGCCTGGCCGGCTCGGACGCCTGTGGCGCTGGCGGCTCGGCCTTCTTCAGCTCGGGGACCGGCGCCGCGTCGGCGTCCTCGCCCTCGCCCAGCAGCATGGCGATCGGCGTGTTGACCTTCACCGCCTCGCTGCCCTCGGGCACTAGGATCCTGCCCAGCACGCCCTCGTCGATCGCCTCGACCTCCATGGTGGCCTTGTCGGTCTCGATCTCGGCGATCACGTCGCCCGGCCTCACCGGGTCGCCCTCCTTCTTCAGCCACTTGGCGAGGTTGCCCTCGGTCATGGTCGGCGAAAGGGCGGGCATCAGAATCTCGGTAGCCATCGTCCTCTCCCCGCGCTCACGCCTCGGCCAGGATGTCGGTCCACAGCTCGTCAGGCTCCGGCTCCGGGCTGTCCTGGGCGAAGCGCGCGGCGTCGTTGACGATGTCGCGGATCTCCTTGTCCAGGGCCTTGAACCTGTCGTCGGTGCCGGCACCGCGCTCGATCAGCACCTTCCTCAGGCCCTCGATCGGGTCGTGGCGCTCGCGCATCTCCTGCACCTCCTCCTTGCTCCGGTACTTCGCCGGATCGGACATGGAGTGGCCGCGATAGCGGTAGGTCATGGCCTCCAGGATCATCGGGCCGGCGCCGGACCGCACCTTCTCGACCATCTCGGTGCCGGCGGCGTGCACGGCCACCACGTCCATGCCGTCGACCTCGCGGCCGGGAATGCCGTAGGCCTCGCCGCGCTTCCACAGCTCGGGCACCGCGGCATGCCGGTTCTCGGACGTGCCCATGGCGTAGCGGTTGTTCTCGATGACGTAGAGCACCGGCAGCCGCCACAGGGCCGCCATGTTGAAGCTCTCGTAGACTTGGCCCTGGTTGACGGCGCCGTCGCCGAGATAGGTGATGCAGATGCCGCCGTCCTCGCGGTACTTGTGGGCGAAGGCGAGGCCGGTGCCCAGCGGCACCTGGCCGGCGACGATGCCGTGGCCGCCATAGAAGCCCTTCTCGCGGGCGAACATGTGCATCGAGCCGCCCTTGCCCTTGGAGTAGCCGCCGATGCGCCCGGTGAGCTCGGCCATGACCCGGCGCGGATCCATGCCGGTCACCAGCATGTGGCCGTGGTCGCGATAGCCGGTGATGACGGAATCGCCGGGCTTCAGGGCATGCTGCATGCCCACCGCCACGGCCTCCTGGCCGATGTAGAGGTGGCAGAAGCCGCCGATCAGGCCCATGCCGTAGAGCTGGCCGGCCTTCTCCTCGAAGCGTCGGATCAGCAGCATCTCGCGATAGTAGGCGAGCAGCGCCTCGGCGCTCGGCAGACCGCCATCGGCGGCCGCGTCCGCCTTCTTGCCCGGACGCTTGGCTGCGGCCATGCCCTTCCTCCCCGTCATGCGATGCCGAGACGTTACTACGGTTTTTCAGTGATATAGACATCCGCCGGGACTGCAAGCGCCCCCGGCGGAAGGCTCATGGCTCGGGCGGCGCCTCGCGCTCGGGCGTCAGCACGATGACCTCGCGGTCGGCGACATAGCCGAGCTTGCGCAGCTCCTCCTCGAGGAGATCCGGGTCGATGGCGTCCCTCGCCAGGCCCTTCACCCGCCGGTCGATCACGGCCCGCTCGGCCTTCATCTCCGCCAGCTGCAGCTTGGCCGCCTCGACCTCGCGGTTGAGGTCGACCCAGGCGAGCAGGCCGCGTCCGCCATGGATGCCGTGATAGCCGAAATAGACCAGCGCCAGCGCCAGCACGATGGCGACACCCTTGCGGCGCAGGAACCTGCCTATCGGCGACCAGTCGATGCTCATGGGCGGACGGACTCCTTCGAGGCGGCGTCAGCCGCGCGCCAGGGCGGCGCGGCCAGGATAGCGCGCCGCCCCACCCAATTCCTCCTCGATCCGCAAGAGCTGGTTGTATTTCGCCATCCTGTCGGAGCGCGACAGCGATCCGGTCTTGATCTGGCCGCAGCCGGTGGCGACCGCGAGGTCGGCGATGGTGGCGTCCTCGCTCTCGCCCGAGCGGTGCGAGGCGATCGAGCGGTAGCCGGCGTCGGCCGCCATCCGCATCGCCTCCAGCGTCTCGGTCAGCGTGCCGATCTGGTTGACCTTGATCAGGATGGCGTTGGCGATGCCCTTCTCGATACCCTCGGCCAGGATCGCCGGGTTGGTGACGAACAGGTCGTCGCCCACCAGCTGGACCTTCGCACCCAGGACGTCGGTCAGGTGCTTCCACCCCGCCCAGTCGCCTTCGGCCATGCCGTCCTCGATCGACGCGATCGGGAACTTGCCGGCGAGGCCCTCGAGCCAGCGCACCATGCCGCCGGAATCGAGCGACTTGCCCTCGCCTTCCATCTCGTACTTGCCGTTCTTGAAGAACTCGCTGGAGGCGCAGTCCAGCGCGAACACCACCTCGTCGCCGATCTTGTAGCCGGCGGCTGCGACGGCTTTCTCCAGGAAAGCAAGGGCTTCCTCGGCACTCTTCAGATCGGGCGCGAAGCCGCCCTCGTCGCCGACATTGGTGTTGTGGCCGGCCGACTTCAGCGCCTTGCGCAGGTTGTGGAAGATCTCGGCCCCCATGCGCAGCGCCTCCGAGAAGGAGGGCGCGCCCACGGGCATGATCATGAACTCCTGCACGTCGATCGGATTGTCGGCGTGGGCGCCGCCGTTGATGACGTTCATCATCGGCACCGGCAGCGTGCGGGCCGAGACGCCGCCGAGATAGCGGTAGAGCGGCAGCCCGGTCATCTCGGCCGCCGCCTTGGCGGTGGCGAGGCTGACCCCCAGGATGGCGTTCGCACCCAGGCGCCCCTTGTTGTCGGTGCCGTCGAGCCCGATCATCGCCTTGTCGATGGCCGCCTGGTCGGTGGCCGGCATGCCGAGCACGGCGTCGGTCAGCTCGCTGTTGACCGATTCCACCGCCTTGGTGACGCCCTTGCCGAGATAGCGCCCGGCATCGCCGTCGCGCAGCTCCAGCGCCTCGCGCGAGCCGGTCGAGGCGCCCGACGGCACGATGGCGCGGCCGAAGGCGCCGCACACCAGCCGGACGTCGACCTCGACGGTGGGATTGCCGCGGCTGTCCAGGACCTCTCGGCCGCGGACGTGGGCAATATCGGCGTCGTCCATGGGCGATCCTCCTTTGCGCCGCCGCGTCAGAAGCTCGGCAGCGGCATTTCCTTGGCCAGGGCGTCGATGCGCTGTAGCTGCTGCAGCAGGCCGCGCATAGCCCCGAGAGGGACCATGTTGGGCCCGTCGCTGATGGCCTTGTCGGGATTGTCGTGGGTCTCGATGAACACGCCGGCGACACCCACCGCCATCGCCGCACGGGCCAGCACCGGCACGAACTCGCGCTCGCCGCCGCTGCTCTCGCCGAGGCCGCCCGGCTGCTGCACCGAATGGGTGGCGTCGAAGATCACCGGCCAGCCGGTCGCCGCCATCTGCGGCAGGCCGCGCATGTCGGTGACCAGGGTGTTGTAGCCGAACGAGGTGCCGCGCTCGCAGAGCAGCAGCCGCTCGCAGCCGAGGCTCTCCACCTTGGCCGCCAGCCGCACCATGTCCCAAGGGGCCAGGAACTGGCCCTTCTTGACGTTGATGGCGCGGCCGGTCTCGGCCGCCGCTCTGAGCAAATCCGTCTGCCGGCAGAGAAAGGCCGGGATCTGCAGCACGTCGACGACCTCGGCCACCGGCGCGCATTGCCAGCTCTCGTGCACGTCGGTCAGGACCGGCAGGCCCGTGGCCTGCTTGACCTCGGCCAGGATCTCGATCCCGCGTTCCAGGCCCAGCCCGCGCCCCGTCTTTGCGGAGGAGCGGTTCGCCTTGTCGAACGAGCTCTTGTAGATCAGCGGAATGCCCAGCTCGCCGCAGAGCGCCTTCAGCTCGCCCGCCATCATCAGCGCGTGCTCGCGGCTCTCGATGGCGCAGGGGCCGGCGATCAGCGCGAACGGCCGGTCGGCCGCGACCCTGACGTTGCCGATCTCGACGGTGCGTTGCGTGGTCATGGTCAGACGAGCCTCGCCTGCTCGAGCGCCGCCGCCACGAACGCCGCGAACAGTGGATGCGGCGCGAACGGTCGCGACTTCAGCTCGGGATGGAACTGTACACCAACGAACCACGGATGGCCCGGCAGCTCGATCATCTCGGGCAGACGGCCGTCGGGCGACATGCCGGAGAAGCGCAGGCCCGCCCGCTCCAGCGCCGGCTTGTAGTTGATGTTGACCTCGTAGCGGTGGCGGTGCCGCTCGCTGATCTCGCTGCTGCGATAGACGCCGTGCAGCAGGCTGCCTTCCTCGACCTCGCAGGGATAGGCGCCGAGCCGCATGGTGCCGCCCATCGCACCGCCCTCCTCGCGCCGCTCGACCGCGCCTTGCTTGTCCCATTCGGTCAGCAGGCCGACGACCGGATCGGCGCAAGGCCCGAACTCGGTGGAGCTGGCGCCATTGATTCCGGCCAGCACCCGTGCCGCTTCGATGCAGGCCAGCTGCATGCCGAAGCAGATGCCGAGGAACGGCAGGCGCCGAGTCCGCGCATAGGTGACGGCGGCGATCTTGCCCTCGGTGCCGCGCTCGCCGAAGCCGCCCGGCACCAGCACGGCGCTGACGCCGTGCAGCACGTCGCTGGTGTCGGCCCGGCCGAACTCCTCGGCGTCGATCCAGCGCAGATTCACCCGCACATTGTTGGCGATGCCGCCGTGGATCAGCGCCTCGTTCAGCGATTTGTAGGCGTCGAGCAGGCCCGTGTACTTGCCGACGATGGCGATCGTCACCTCGCCCTCGGGCCGCTGCACGCAGGAGACGATGTGCCGCCAGGTGGAGAGGTCTGGAAGCGGCTCCTCGGGCAGGCCCAGCACCGACAGCAGCATGCGGTCGAGGCCCTCCTGGTGATAGGCGATCGGCACCTCGTAGATCGAGGAGGCGTCGAGGGCCGCGATCACCGCCTCCTCGCGCACGCTGCACTGGAGCGCGATCTTGCGCTTGGCGTCGGCCGGGATCGGGTGCTCGGAGCGGCAGACCAGGATGTCGGGCTGGATGCCGATGCCGCGCAGCTCGCGCACCGAATGCTGCGTCGGCTTGGTCTTCAGCTCACGCGCCGAGGCGATGTAGGGCACCAGCGTGACGTGCATGAACGCCACCGTGCCGCGCTCGCGCTCCAGGCCGAACTGGCGGATCGCCTCGAGGAACGGCAGGCCCTCGATGTCGCCGACCGTGCCGCCGATCTCGCAGATGACGATGTCGGCATCGGCGGTGTCGCGGACGATGAACTCCTTGATGGCGTTGGTGACGTGCGGGATCACCTGCACGGTGCCGCCGAGATAGTCGCCGCGCCGCTCCCGGCTCAGCACCTCCCAGTAGATCCGCCCGGCCGAGACGCTGTCGGCGGCCTTGGCCGGAACGCCGGTGAAGCGCTCGTAGTGGCCGAGATCGAGGTCGGTCTCGGCACCGTCGTCGGTGACGAACACTTCGCCGTGCTGGTAGGGCGACATCGTGCCGGGGTCGACGTTGAGGTACGGGTCGAGCTTGCGCAGCCGGACCCGGTAGCCGCGAAGCTGCAGGAGCGAGCCCAGGGCGGCCGCTGCCAGGCCCTTGCCCAGCGACGACACCACCCCGCCGGTGATGAAGACGAAGCGGGTCAATTGGCGACCGGCGGCGCGGGTGCCGCGGGAACGGCGGGTGGTGCCGGCTCGGCCGGTGCCGCCGGTACGGGCGCATCGAGGATCGAGGACGGTCCGGTCGCCCGGCTGGCCAGGATCGCCAGGATCAGGCTGGTGCAGATGAAGATCGCGGCCAGCACCGCCGTGCTCCGCGTCAGCAGGTTGGCGCCGCCGCGCGCCGTCAGGAAGCCGCCACCGGCGCCGCCGCCACCGATGCCGAGGGCGCCGCCCTCGCTCTTCTGCAGCAGGATCACGCCCACGAGGGCGACCGCGATCAGCAGGTGGATCACCAGGAGAACCGTCGTCATGCGTCAACCTTGAACAACAGAAATCGCCGATGCCGGCGCCGTCCGAACCAGGATATGGGCGCCCGGGCGCCGATTCGCGATCAGGCGCCGCCCCCGGCCTGGTAGATCGCCCAGAATTCGCGCGCGTCCAGGCTGGCGCCGCCGACGAGCGCGCCGTCGACCGAGCGCTGCGCCAGGATCTCGCTGGCATTGCCCGGCTTGACCGAGCCGCCGTAGAGCAGCGGCACGGTCTCACCGTCCGTCACCAGGCCGGCGAGACGGTCGCGCAGGTGGCGATGCACCGCCTCGATCTCGTCCACGCCGGGCGTGCGGCCGGTGCCGATCGCCCAGACCGGCTCGTAGGCCACCACCAGCCGTTCGGCGCCGACCCCGGCCGGTATGCTGCCGCGGAGCTGGCTGTCCAGCCGCCCGAGCGTCTTGCCGTCGAGCCACTCCTGCTCGGTCTCGCCGACGCAGACCACGATGCGCAGCCCTGCCTCCAGGGCTGCCGCCGCCTTGGCCGCCACCTGTGCATCCGTCTCGCCCAGGCCGTGTCGGCGCTCGGAATGGCCGAGGATGACCGCCTGGGCGCCGGCGTCCTTCAGCATCGGCGCCGACACCGAGCCGGTGAAGGCGCCGCCGGCCCGCTCATGGCAGTCCTGGCCGCCGACCATGATGCCGCTGCCCTCGAGGCGACGCGCCACGGCGGCCAGCAGCGTCGCCGGCGGGAAGACCCCGAGCGTGCCGCTGAGCTTGGCCGCCTTGTCGGCCAGCGCCCCTGCCAGCGCCAGGCCGTCCGCGCGCAGGCCGTTCATCTTCCAGTTGCCGAGAACGACCGGCCTGGCCAGCGCCATCCTCAATCCTTCGACCGTCGAGCCGCGCGCTACCTAGCATACGAGATTGCGACTTTCCAAGCGTGGCCGGCCGGGCAGATGCCGATTGCCGCGCAGAGGCCCGATGCCTATTGTCCGGCCGCTTTCCAGCAGCCTCGACGGTTCCTTCTTCATGCTCGAATCCATTCGCGGCCATCTGCAGGGCTGGCCAGTCCGTATCCTGATGGCGGTGCTCGTCGTGGCCTTCGCCGTCTGGGGCATCGGCGACGTCTTCCGCGGCGGCCTCGGCGGCACCGCGGTGGCCGAGGTCGGCGGCGTCGAGGTCACCACCGCCGATCTCAGGCGCGAGTTCGAGCAGAACTACCGCAATCTCCAGCAGCGCGGCGCCACCGGCATCGACCGCCGCCAGGCCATCCAGCTCGGCCTGATGCAGCAGTCCCTGCAGGGCCTGATCGCCGACAGGCTGGTGGCGGCGCACGCCCACGAGCTCGGCGTCACCATAGCCGACGCCACCCTGGCCGAGCGGATCCGGCTCGACCCGAGCTTCCAGGACGCCGCCGGCGTGTTCAGCCGCGACCGCGTCGCCCTGATCGCGCGCTCGATGGGCGTCTCCGAGGACGCGCTGCTGGAGAGTGTCCGCGCTGAGATGGTGCGCAACGAGATGCTGCGCGCCGTCACCCAGCCGGCGGTGGCGCCGGCGACGCTGGCCCGCCAGATCTGGCTGCGTGACAACGAGACCCGCAGCGGCCGGGCGCTGGTGGTGCTGGATTCCGCCATCGAGGTGCCGGATCCCGACGAGCAGGCGCTCTCGACCTTCCTGGAAGAGAACAAGGCCGGCTGGCAGACGCCGGAGTTCCGCGGCTTCACCGTGGCGCTGCTCTCGCCCGGGGCGTTCGCCGAGGACGCCGCCGTCTCCGAGGAGGCCGTCCGCGCCGACTACGACGCCCGCATCGCCGAGTTCCGCACGCCCGAGCGCCGCGAGACCCGCCAGCTGCTGGCGCCTGACGAGCAGACCGCCAAGGCGGCGGCCGAGCTGCTGGCCTCCGGCAAGTCGATGGCCGAGGTGGCGGCCGAGATGGCCGACAGGAGTGTGACCACCGAGGCCCTGGGGGCCATGACGCGCGACCAGCTGCCGCCCGAGCTGGCCGACGCCATCTTCGCGCTGCAGCCCGGCCAGGACAGCCCGCCGGTGCAGAGCCTGTTCGGCTGGCACGTCTTCCGGCTCGAGCGCATCGAGCCGGAATCCACGACACCCTTCGAGCAGGCCCGCGCCGACATCGAGCGGCAGCTCCGGCTCAACGCCGCCGCCGAGCAGCTGCCCGAGCTCGGCAACAAGCTGGAGGACGCCATCGCCGGCGGTGCCTCGCTCGAGGAGGCGGCGGTCCAGGTCGGCGCCACCGTCCGTAAGGTCGAGGGCATCGACCGCCAGGGCCGCGACCGCGACGGCAAGTCGCTGCCCGGCGAGCGGCTGCCGGCCGAGGTGCTGGCCAGCGCCTTCGAGACCCCGGCCGACGACACCTCCAACCTCGAGGAGACCTCGGACGGCGGCTACTTCGTCGTGCATGTCGACAGGGTCGAGCCCGCCCGCACCAACACCGTCGATGAGGTCCGCGCCCGGCTGACCGAGGCCTGGCGGGCGAGGCAGCGCTCGGACCGCAGCGCCGCGACCGCCAGGGAGCTGCGCGAGCGCGCCGCCGCCGGCGAGAGCCTGGAGGCGCTGGCGGCGCTCAGTCCCGGCAGCGAGGTCCGCCCGATAGGGCCGATCAACCGCCAGCAGGGCGGCCCCGAGCTGGAGCCCGCCGCCGTCGCGCAGATCTTCGACACCGAGGCCGGCAAGGCGGTGGCCGAGGTGGCGCGCATGGTCGACGGCCATGCCGTGCTGGTGGTCGACGAGGTCGAGCGGCCGGAGCCGCCCGCCGACCTCGCCAGCCGCCGCGACATGCTGGCCAACGAGTTCCGGCGCGACCTGCTGCAGCAGTACGAGGCGGCGCTGCGGCTGCGCTTCCCCGCCCGCGTCGACGAGGGGCTGCTCGGCTCGATGATCCGCGCCGAGGAGGGCTGAGCTTGGACGTGCAACCCGATCGCGCCGCCTTCGTCCGCGCCCATGCCGAGGGCCGGCCGCAGGTGATGGCGGCGACGCTCTTGGCCGACCTCGAGACGCCGGTCTCGGCCATGCTGAAGCTGGCCTCGGGCCAGCCCTACAGCTTCCTCCTGGAAAGCGTCGAGGGCGGCGCCGTGCGCGGCCGCTACTCGATGATCGGCCTCAAGCCCGACCTGGTCTGGCGCTGCCGCGGCAACGCCGCCGAGATCAACCGCCGCGCCCGCTTCGACCGCCATGCCTTCGAGCCCGAGGCCCTGCCGGCGATGGACAGCCTGCGGGCGCTGATCGCCGAGAGCCGCATCGAGCTGCCGGCGGGCCTGCCGCCGATGGCCGCCGGCCTGTTCGGCCACATGGGCTACGACATGGTCCGGCTGATGGAGCGGCTGCCCTCGCGGAACGAGGACCGGCTGGGCCTGCCGGACGCGGTGTTCCTGCGGCCGACGCTGATGGCGGTGTTCGACAACGTGCTCGACCGCGTCACCGTCGTGACGCCGGTCTGGCCGGATCCCGGCATCTCGGCCGACCGCGCCTACGACCTCGCCTGCGAGCGGCTGGCCGACGCCGTCGACGCCTTCGACCGCGGCATCCCGCACCTGGCGCCGCGCCCGGCCAGCCAGCCGCCCGAGCCGGTGAGCAACGTCACCCGCGAGCAGTACCACCGGATGGTCGAGCGGGCGAAAGCCTACATCGTCGCCGGCGACATCTTCCAGGTGGTGCCGTCGCAGCGCTTCTCGGTGCCGTTCGAGCTGCCGCCTTTGTCGCTCTACCGGTCGCTGCGCCGCCTCAACCCCTCGCCCTTCCTGTTCTTCCTCGACCTCGACGGCTATGCGCTGGTCGGCTCCAGCCCCGAGATCCTGGTGCGGCTGCGCGACGGCAAGGTCACCATCCGCCCGATTGCCGGTACCCGGCCGCGCGGCAAGGACCGCGAGGCCGACGAGGCCCTCGCCCGCGACCTGCTGGCCGATCCCAAGGAGCTGGCCGAGCACCTGATGCTGCTCGACCTCGGCCGCAACGACGTCGGCCGCGTCGCCGAGATCGGCTCGGTGCAGGTGACCGAGAAGATGGTCATCGAGCACTACAGCCACGTCATGCACATCGTCAGCAACGTCGAGGGCCGCATCGCCCCCGGCCACGACGCGCTCGACGCGCTGATCGCGGGCTTTCCCGCCGGCACGGTCAGCGGTGCTCCCAAGGTGCGCGCCATGGAGATCATCGAGGAGCTGGAGGGCGAGCGCCGCGGCTTCTATGGCGGTGCGGTCGGCTACTTCGCCTGCGACGGCACCATGGACACCTGTATCGCGCTCCGCACCGCCCTGGTGAAGGACGGGCGGATGTACGTCCAGGCCGGCGGCGGCGTGGTCTACGACAGCGACCCCGAGGCCGAGTACCAGGAGAGCGCCAACAAGGCCCGTGCCCTGGTCCGCGCCGCCGAGGAGGCCGTCCGCTTCGCCAGCGCCCGCCGCTGATCGTTCGGTCCCGGGAGCCGGTCAGCCGCCGCCGTCGGCGGCCCGGCGCTGGCCGGCGACATGCAGCAGGCCGCACTTGCCGGCGCCCGAGCGGCCGTCGCAACCGCGCGCCGCGATCAGCTCGCTCACCTTGACGAAGCGCAGCCCGCGCGCCTTGGCGGCCGGGATCCAGTCCTCCAGCACCTCCATCGTCGCCGGCAGCGGATGGCCGATGGCGACGGCACTGCCGGTGCGGCGGGCGCGCGCCTCGAGCTCGGCGAGCTGGTGGTGGACGAAGGCCGTCCCCGGGAAATGATCGAGGAAGACGTCGCGGCCGGTGTGCGGCAGCCCGGCCTCGGCCGCGACACCCTCGGCCACCGAGCGCGGCGAGGTGCGGCTGTCGACGAACATCAGCCCGCGGCCGCGCAGCACCTCCATCACCACCTGCATCGCCCGGGTGTCGGCGGTCATCCGGCTGCCCATGTGGTTGTTCATGCCCACCGGCTCGCCGACCCGGTCGATCGCCCACTCGACACGCTGGCGGATATCGGCGTCGCTCATCCCCGGCACCAGGGCGTTCCTGCCGGGATCGGCGTCGCCCAGGGGCTGCATCGGCATGTGCAGGAAGATCTCGTGTCCGCGCCGCCGCGCGTCCCCGACCATCTCGGGCAGCCCGTCGGCATAGGGCAGGAAGGCCATGGTGAGCGGCCCCGGCAGCGCCATCGCCCTTGCCGACCAGGCATGCGCCGGCCCGAGATCGTCGATGATGATGGCCACCCTGGCACCACCAGCCAGGGGCGGCGGCGGGACGGCGGCCTGCTGCCGGGGCGCCGGGCGCGGCGGTGCCGGCGTCGCCTCGGCCGGTCCCGCCTGCATCCGCTCGCGCGTCGGCCCGGCCACCGGGGCGCCCGGGGCGGCGGGAGGAACGGCCAGCGGCTCGATCGCGACCGGGTCGGCGGCGATGTCCGGCGTCTCCACGCCCATCTCGCGGTTGCGCAATTCCGACAGCTCGGCCGGAAGCTCGTCCGCCAGCACCTCCGCCGGCGGAGCCGCGAGCTCGGCCGCGAGCGGCGGCGGCTCCACCGGCGGCAGCTCGAAATCGACCATCGCAAGGGAAGCCGATTCCGGCGGCGCCGCCGCCTCGACCGGCCGTGTTGCCGGCGGCAGCTCGGCCACCACGGCCGGCGTGCGCAGCACCGGCGGTGCCGGCTCCCAGCTCGGCCGGATCGCGAGCACCGCCAGCAGCACGAGACCCGCCACGGCGAGCAGGGTGCGCCTGTTCCGTCGCAGCCAGGACGATCGCCGCGACCGCCGCCGGCGCCAGGACGACGGCACCGGCCCGTGAAAGCTCCTGGATCTCCTGCGCCTACGCGCCGGCCAATCCACCTGGCACCACCTCTCGGACAGTTCCGCACTTCCGGCTAGGATGCCTAGCACGGCCGTCGGCGTGAAGCCCTCGTCTTGTTGCCCGCGGCCGCCGGACGTGCGCTTGACGTGGCATCTGCGCACGGGTTTCCTGCGCTGCTCCCAACGGGCCGGAGGCCGCCCGGAGAGACCGGCGGGCCGGGCCGCCCGGAGAGGACGTCATGCTCCTGTTGATCGACAATTACGACAGCTTCACCTACAATCTCTATCACTACCTGGGCGAGCTGGGCTCCGCCGTCGAGGTGCGCCGCAACGACGCGCTCACCGTCGACGAGGCGATGGCGATGCACCCCGACGGCATCGTCGTCTCGCCAGGCCCCTGCGATCCCGATCGCGCCGGCATCTCGCTGGCCCTCGTCGAGCGCGCCGCCGGCATTTGCCCGGTTCTGGGCGTCTGCCTCGGCCACCAGGCGATCGCGCAGGTCTTCGGCGGCGTGGTGGGCCGCGCCCGCACCGTGATGCACGGCAAGCTCAGCGACATCGAGCACGACGGCACCGGCGTCTTCCGCGGCCTGCCCTCGCCGTTCCGCGCCACCCGCTACCACTCGCTGGTGGCCGAGCCCGAGGCGCTGCCCGACTCCCTCGTCGTCAACGCCCGCACCGTCGACGGCACCATCATGGGTGTCCGCCACCGCCAGCTGCCGGTCCACGGCGTGCAGTTCCACCCCGAGAGCATCGAGACCGAGCATGGCCACCGCCTGCTCGCCAACTTCGTGTCGATGACCGGGCTCAGGGCCGCGGCATGACGGCCGAGCTGCCGCGCTTCCGCCAGCTCATCGCCAAGGTGGCGACCGGGGCGACGCTGACCGACGCCGAGGCGCACGACGCCTTCGACCTGATGATGACCGGCAACGCCACGCCGGCGCAGATCGCCGGCCTCCTGATGGCCCTGCGCGTCCGCGGCGAGACCGTCGAGGAGATCGCCGCCGGTGCGGCGGCGATGCGCGAGCGCATGGTGCGGATCGAGGCGCCGCCCGGCGCCATCGACACCTGCGGCACCGGCGGCGACGCCTCGGGCACCCACAACATCTCGACCGTGGTGGCGCTGGTGGTGGCGGCCTGCGGCGTGCCGGTGGCCAAGCACGGCAACCGCAGCCTGTCGTCGCGCTCGGGCTCGTCCGACGTCCTGGCCGCCCTCGGCGTCAACATCGAGTGCGAGATGGCGCTGATCGAGCGGGCCATCCGCGAGGCCGGCGTCGGCTTCATGATGGCGCCGCGTCACCACGGCGCCATGCGGCACGTCGCGGGCCCGCGCGTCGAGCTCGGCACCCGCACGATCTTCAACCTGCTGGGGCCGCTGGCCAACCCGGCCGGCGTCAAGCGCCAGATCCTGGGGGTGTTCGCCGCCCAGTGGGTCGAGCCGCTGGCGGCCGTGCTCGGCCGCCTCGGCGCCGAGCGGGCGTGGGTGGTGCATGGCGACGGGCTCGACGAGCTCACAACCACCGGCCCCAGCATGGTGGCGGAATGGGACGGCTCGAAGGTCCGCACCTTCGAGGTCCACCCCGAGGATGCCGGCCTGCCGCGCGCCACGCTCGCCGATCTGCGCGGCGGCGACGCGCAGGACAACGCCCTGGCCATCCGCGCCGTGCTTCAGGGCGAGCGCAGCCCGCTGCGCGACGCCGCCCTGCTCGGCGCCGCCGGCGCCCTGGTCGTGGCCGAGCGCGCCACGAGCCTGCGCGAGGGTGCCGGGCTGGCGGCCGCCGCCATCGACAACGGCAATGCCCGCCACGTCCTGGAGAGGCTCGTCCACATCACCAACTCGGCGAACCCCTGATGGCCGACGTCCTCGCCCGCATCGTCGAGCGCAAGCGCGAGCATGTCGCCGCCTGCAGGAGCCGGCGCTCCCTGGCCTCGCTGCTGGCGGAGATTCCGGCGCTGCCGCCGACGCGGGGCTTCGCCTCGGCTCTCGCCGACAGGTCCGGGGCCGGCGGCCTGGCGCTGATCGCCGAGATCAAGAAGGCCTCGCCCAGCAAGGGGCTGATCCGCGCCGACTTCGATCCGCGCGGCCTGGCGCTGGCCTATGCGGCGGGGGGCGCCACCTGCCTGTCGGTGCTAACCGACGAGCCCTATTTCCAGGGCCACGACAGCTACATCGCCCTGGCGCGCGAGGCGGTGCCGCTGCCCGTCCTGCGCAAGGACTTCATGATCGACCCCTACCAGGTCGCCGAGGCCCGCCACCTCGGCGCCGACTGCATCCTGCTGATCATGGCCTGCCTCGACGACGTGCTGGCGCGCGAGCTGTCGGACGCCGCCCACGGGCTCGGCATGGATGTGCTGGTCGAGGTCCATGACGAAGCCGAGCTCGAGCGTGCCTCCGCCGTTCCGAGCCGCCTGATCGGCGTCAACAACCGCAACCTCAAGACCCTGACGATCGATCTCGCCACCACCGAGGCCCTGGCGCCGCGCGTCCCGCCCGGCCGTCTGCTGGTGGCCGAGAGCGGCCTCCACGGCCATGCCGACCTCGAGCGGATGCGGCGTGCCGGTGCGGCCGCCTTCCTGGTCGGCGAATCGCTGATGCGCCAAGCCGATGTCGAGCGGGCGACGCGCACCCTGCTGGGGCTGGCCGCATGACCGACCTCACCCATTTCGACGCCGCCGGCAATGCCGTGATGGTCGATGTCGGCGGCAAGCCGGTCAGCGGGCGGACCGCCACGGCCGGCGGGCGGGTGGTGATGGCGGCCGAGACGCTGCGGCGCATCGCCGACCGCGGCTTCGCCAAGGGCGACGTGCTGTCGGTGGCGCAGCTCGCCGGCATCATGGGCGCCAAGCGCACGCCCGACCTGATCCCGCTCTGTCATCCGCTGGCGCTGAGCTCGGTGGTGGTGAGCCTGTCGCCGGAGCCCGAGCGGTCTGCGGTGGCGATCGAGGCCACCTGCAGGGTCTCGGGCCGCACCGGCGTCGAGATGGAGGCGCTGACCGCGGTCACGGTGGCGGCGCTCACCGTCTACGACATGTGCAAGGCCGTCGACCGCGCCATGCGGATCACCGACGTCAGGCTGCTGCACAAGGACGGCGGCCGTTCCGGCGAGTACCGGGCCGGAGACTGAGCATGCTGTCGGTCGCCGAGGCCCAGGATCGGATCTGGGCGGCGTTCTCGCCGCTTCCCGCCGAATGGCTGAGTGTCGATCGCGCCCAGGACCGCATCCTGGCCGCCGATCTGCTGGCGAAGCGGGACCAGCCGCCGCAGCCCGTCTCGGCCATGGACGGCTACGCCCTCCACGCCGAGGACACGCTGGACCCGGCACGCGGCCTGCGGCTGGTCGGCGAGGTGCCGGCGGGCCGGCCCTGGACAGGCACGGTGGGGCGCGGCGAGACGGTGCGCATCTTCACCGGCGGTGCGGTCCCCGACGGCGCCGACACCATCCTGATCCAGGAGAATGCCCGTACCGCAGAGGGCATCGTCCTGGCGCTGGAGCCGTCGGCCGCCGGCCGGCACATCCGCGTGCGGGGCCTCGACTTCGCCGCCGGCTGGCGCGGCCTCGTTGCCGGCCGCCGCCTCGACGCCCTGGCGCTGGGCCTCGCCGCCTCCATGGGTCACCACTGGCTGCCGGTGCGGCGGCGGCCGCGCGTCGGCATCCTGGCCACCGGCGACGAGCTGTGCTGGCCGGGCGAGACGCCGGTAGCCGGCGGCATCGTCAGCTCCAACACGACGGCCCTCTCCGCCATGGTGCGCGCTTGGGGCGGCGAGCCCGTCGACCTCGGCATCGCGCCGGACCGCGTCGAGGCCCTGACGGAGGCGCTGGGTGCCGCCGCCGGCCTGGATCTGCTGATGACCTCGGGCGGCGCCTCGGTCGGCGACTACGACCTCATCAAGGACGTGCTGGCGGGCGACGGCCTCGAGCTCGACTTCTGGAAGATCGCCATCCGTCCCGGCAAGCCGCTGGTGTTCGGCAGGCTGGGCGGCGTGCCGCTGGTCGGCCTGCCCGGCAATCCGGTCTCGGCCGCGGTCTGCGCCATCGTCTTCGCCAGGGGTGCCCTCAAGCGCATGCTGGGCCTCGATCCGGCGCTGCCGGTGCGCGAGGTCCTGAGCGCTCACGACCTGTTGCCGAACGATCAGCGCGAGGACTATCTGAGGGGTGGATTGCATCGCGATGCCGACGGCGAGTGGGTGACGGCGGCACGGCGGCAGGACAGCTCGATGTTCGCCACGCTCGCCGATGCCGACGCCTTGCTGATCAGGCGGCCCTTCGCACCGGCGGCGGCACGCGGCACGCCGGTGCCGATACTGCCGCTCTCGGCATGCATCGGGGCGTAGTCACGCAGCCGCGGGGCCTTCCGGCTTTGACTGGAGGTTTCGTAATGAGTTGCGCATTTGTACTCTAGGGTGGTTGACCCCGTACCGGAACCAAAATAGAACACCTAAACTATTCGTTAGGCTTCGCGGCCGAAGGGAGGCGGGCTTGCTCACGCAACGCCAGAGGCAGCTGCTGCAGTTCATCGAGCAGTTCACCGACGCCCATGGCGTGTCGCCTTCGTTCGAGGAAATGCGCTCGGCGCTGAACCTGCGCTCCAAGTCCGGCATCCACCGCCTGATCTCCGGGCTGGAGGAGCGCGGCTATCTGCGCCGCCTCGCCTACCGCGCCCGCGCGCTCGAGGTGGTCCGTCACACCCAGGAGACAGCGGGCGAGGCCAGGCGGCCGGTCGCGGCCGTCGTCGCCGAGGGTGGCGACGCGCCGGCCTCCAACATCGTCCACGGCCAGTTCCGCCGGCGTGCCACACCGCCGCCCGACATGGCGCGCGGCTCGCGGGGCGTCGTCGACCTGCCCATCCTGGGCCGCATCGCCGCCGGCACGCCGATCGAGAGCCTGGCCGAGACCGGTCCCACCATGGACGTGCCCAGCGCCATGCTGGGCGCGGGCGAGCACTATGTGCTGCAGGTGGTCGGCGATTCGATGATCGAGGCCGGCATCTTCGACGGCGACATGGTGGTCATCCAGCGCGGCGACACCGCCGAGAACGGCCAGATCGTCGTGGCGCTGATCGAGGACCGCGAGGTGACGCTGAAGCGGCTGCGCCGCCGCGGCGCCTCGATCGCGCTGGAAGCCGCCAACCAGGCCTACGAGACCCGCATCTACGGTCCGCAGCAGGTCAAGGTGCAGGGCCGGCTGGTCGGCCTGCTGCGGCGCTACTGAGCCACCGGCCAGATCCGGTCGGGCGCGTCGCTGAACAGCGCGGCTGCGCCGAGGTCGAAAAGCGTTCGCGCCCGCTCGGCATCGTTGACCGTGTAGCACAGCAGCGGCACGCCCTCGGCGGCCACCGCCCGGATCGTCCAGTCGGCGTTGTGGCGATGGCCGATGTGCAGTGCCGCGCATTCCAGCCGCTGCATGGTCTGGCGCCAGTCCGGCGGAATGCGCTCGACGAGATAGCCGCGCGGCAGCTCGGGTGCCGCGGCCCGGGCCGCCTCGAGCGACGGGATCTCGAAGCTGGAGAGCAGCGGCGGCCGCCGGCCGGCCGGCCACAGCCGGCGGATCTCGTCGCAGGCCACCCGCGCCGTCTCGGCCTCGCGGCCCGGGCAGGGCTTGATCTCGAGGTTGAGGTCCATGTCCAGCTCGGCCAGCAGCGCCAGGGCCTCGGCCAGCGTCGGGATGGGCGTGCCGGCGAAGGCCTCGCCCTTCCAGCGGCCGGCGTCCAGCCGCCGCAGCTCGTCGAGGCCGAGATCCCGCACCAGCCCGCTGCCGCCCGTGGTCCGCCGCACCTCCTCGTCGTGCATCAGGATCGGCACGCCGTCGCGGCTGAGCTTGACGTCGAGCTCGACCCAGCGGCAGCCGAGTTCGCGCGCCCGGCGGATCGAGACCAGCGTGTTCTCCGGCGCGTGCATGGCGGCACCGCGATGGCCGACGACGGCATCGAGCCCCTCGAGGCGAGCCTTCCCGCCCGGCCGCCACGGCCGCCAGCCTTGTTGCGCCATGCCGTCACCCAGCCTCCCTCGCCGGTCGGCCTCGCCAGCCGGCCCGTCGCGAGGCACGATAGCGGCGCTGCCGTCGCATCACCAAGCCTCCAGGCAGCGGAGACCATGGCAAGCTCGCAGGACGGCCAGGCGCTCGTCACCGGCACGGTCGAGCGGATCGTGTTCCAGAACCCGGCCAATGGCTGGTCGGTGCTGCGCGTGCGTCCGTCCGACGGCCCGGCCGCCGACCCGCTCACCGTGGTGGGCACGGCGCCGGCCGCCCACGAGGGTGCCGCCCTGCGCGCCACCGGCGGCTGGCGCGACGATCCGAGCTGGGGCCGGCAGTTCGTCGCCACCGCCATCGACCTCGTGGCCCCGACCGACCTCGCCTCGATCGAGGCCTTCCTGGCCTCCGGCGTCGTCAAGGGCCTGGGCAAGCGCTTGGCGCGGCGGATGCTCCACAGGTTCGGCACCGGCGTGCTCGACGTCATCGACAACCAGCCGGACCGGCTGCTCGAGGTCAAGGGCGTCACCCGCGAGCTGCTGGCGCTGATCGTCGACACCATTGCCCGCCGCCGCCACCTGCGCGAGCTGATCCTGTTCCTCGACGCCAACGGCATCGGTGCCGGCCGCGCCACCCGCATCCTCGACGCCTATGGCGCCGGCGCCATGGAGCGGGTGATGCACGATCCCTGGGCCCTGGCCCGCGACGTCAAGGGCATCGGCTTCCGCAGCGCCGACGAGCTGGCCCGCCGCATCGGCGTGGATCCCGCCTCGCCCCGGCGCATCGAGGCCGGCCTGCTGCACGTGCTGGCCGAGGCGACGACCGAAGGCGATGCCGGCCTGCCCGAGGCCG
Organism: Geminicoccus sp.; assembly: GCA_035326425.1. Taxonomy (GTDB): domain Bacteria; phylum Pseudomonadota; class Alphaproteobacteria; order Geminicoccales; family Geminicoccaceae; genus CALKJU01. The sequence goes on from DAOLFG010000009.1 coordinate 106,448, forward strand.
AGCTGCTGGCCCGGGTGGCGGCGCTCACCGCCTGCGCCGCCGACGCCGCCGGCGATGCCCTCGCCGCCGAGGCCGCCGCCGGACGGGTCGTCGTCGAGCAGGGCATCGTCATGCCGGCGGAGCTCGCGCGCGCCGAGGCGCTGATCGCCGAGCGCCTGCCCGTCCTCGCCGATGCCGCCCTGCCCTGGGCCGTGCCCGATGCCGCGGCGGCGGCGTCGCGCGCCGAGCGCGAGCTCGGCCACGATCTCGCCCCCAGCCAGCGCCAGGCGCTGGCCGCCATGCTGGCGACGAAGGTGCTGATCGTCACCGGCGGCCCCGGCACCGGCAAGACCACGCTGATGCGCGGCCTGCTGGCGGCCCTGCCCGCAGACGTGCTGCGCATCCATCTCGCCGCCCCGACCGGCCGCGCCGCCAAGCGGCTGTCCGAGAGCACCGGCCGCGAGGCCCGCACCCTGCACCGCCTGCTGGAGGCCGAGGCCGGCCGCGGCTTCCGCCGCAACGCCCAGCGCCCGCTCGAATGCGACCTGCTGGTGGTCGACGAGATGTCGATGGTCGACCTGCCGCTGATGGCGGCGCTGGTCGAGGCCGTGCCTGACGAATCCGCCCTGCTGCTGGTGGGCGACGCCGACCAGCTGCCCTCGGTCGGCCCCGGCCAGGTCCTGGGCGACCTGATCGACTCCGGCCGCTTCCCGGTCATCCGCCTGACCGAGATCTTCCGCCAGGCCAGAGACAGCGGCATCGTCGCCAATGCCCACCGCATCGACCGCGGCGAGGCCCCGGTGTTCGCCCATGGCGACGAGGCCGGCGACTTCTACGGCATGCGCATCGACGATCCCGAGCAGGCGCAGATGCGGCTGGTCGAGCTGGTGGCCAGGCGCATCCCCGAGCGGTTCGGCCTCGATCCCGCCCGCGACGTCCAGGTGCTGTGCCCGGTCAATCGCGGGCCGCTCGGCACCCGCGAGCTCAACCGCCTGCTGCAGGCCCGGCTCAACCCCGACCCGCCGGCCCGCCACCAGCGCGGCGACACCCGCTACGCCGTCGGCGACAAGGTGATGCAGGTCGAGAACGACTATGGCCGCGAGGTCTGGAACGGCGACATCGGCCGCATCACCGCCATCCGCGACGAGGCGGTCGAGGTCGAGATCGACGGCCGCACCCTGGCCTACGGCTTCGACGAGCTGCAACAGCTCGTGCCGGCCTTCGCCATCACCGTCCACAAGGCGCAGGGCTCGGAATATCCGGCCGTGGTGATGCCGCTGGCCCGGCTGCATGGCCGCATGCTGCAGCGCCGCCTCTTGTACACCGCCGTCAGCCGCGCCAAACAGCTGGTCGTCCTCCTGGCCGAGCCGCGCGCCCTCGAGCGCGCCGTGCAGGGCGGCGGCGACCGGCGGCGGGTCTCGCTGCTGGCCCGGCGCCTCGGCCGATCATCCATCGAACCGCTAAAGGAATCGTCGCCATGAGCGATCTCGACCACCGCCTCGCGGTCGCGACCGAGGTCGTGCGCAAGGCCGGCCGGCTGGCCCGCGACTATTTCGACCGCCGCCACGAGCTGACCATCGAGCTCAAGGGCAAGCAGGATCTCGTCAGCGTCGCCGACAAGTCGGTGGAGGCGCTGATCCGCCGCGAGCTCGGGGCCGCCTTCCCCGGCGACGTCTTCCTCGGCGAGGAGGGCGGCGGCACCGAGGCGCCGCGCTCGTGGGTCATCGACCCGATCGACGGCACCTCCAACTTCCTGCGCGGCATGCCCTACTGGAGCTGCGTGCTGGCCTATGTCGTCGACGGGATCACCGAGCTCGGCCTCACCATCGACCCGATCCACGACGAGCTGTTCGTCGCTCGCCGCGGCCACGGCGCCACCCGCAACGGCGAGACGATCCGGGTCTCGCCCTGCGACGACCCCGGCCGCGCCTGCGTCGCCATGTCGTTCAACTTCAAGCTGCCGCCGGAAACCTATGTGAGGATTCTGGGCGGCCTCGCCGCCGAGGGCTTCGACCACCGCCGCATGGGCTCGGCGGCGCTGCAGCTCTGCCACGTCGCCGACGGCCGCGTCGAGGCCGCCATGGCGCCGCTGGCCTCGTCCTGGGACGTCATCGCCGGCCTGTGCATCGCCGAGGAGGCCGGTGCGGTCGCCACCCGCTGGACCGACGGCTGCGCGCTGACCGGCACCCGCGCCTCCGGCGCCTGCGCCCCCGGCGTCGTCGAGCCCTTCGAGCGGGCGACCGGGCTGGTCCTGCGCCGGCCCTAGCGGCTTCTGTCCGTCAGGCGCCCGCCATGCGGGCGGCCTCGGCCTTGGCCGCGAGCTCCTGGATGCGCTTGTTCATCGCCCACAGGCCGTTCGACCGCCCGGGCGTCAGCTGCTTGGCCAGCCCGATCTCCTCCAGCACCGTCGGCGGGCTGGCCAGGATCTCGGCCGGCGGCCGGTCGGCGTAGAGCCGCATGAGCAGGGCTATCAGCCCCTTGACGATGTAGGCGTCGCTGTCGGCCCGCAGCCGCAGCCGGCCGGTCGCCGGATCGACCGGTCCCACCATCCACACCTGGCTCTGGCAGCCATGCACCTTGTTCTCGGCCGTCTTGAGCCCGGCCTCCAGCGGCGGCAGCTCCTTGCCCAATTCCAGGATGTGCTCGATACGCTCGCGCCAGTCGTCGAACAGCGCGAACTCCTGGCGCAGCTCGTCCTGCGCCTCGGCAATGGTGTCGGTACGTTGCATGAGCCTCGATATCGCGATGCGGCAGAGCGTGGTCAACCGATGAGGAGGACGAGCGTGCTGGTCTTCCAGCACTATGCCGACTCCCCGCCCGGCCTGATCGCCGAGGAGGCCGAGAAGCGCGGCATCGACCTCGAGATCCTGGACGCCTCGCAAGGCTGCGAAATCCCCGCCGACGCGGAATCCCACCACGGCCTGCTCATCCTGGGCGGTGTCTTCGGCGCCTGCGACGACCATCTGGCTCCCCACTTCCCCGCCCTTCTCGGCCTCGCCCGCACCTATGCCGCCGCCGAGAAGCCGGTGCTGGGCATCTGCCTCGGCGGCCAGCTCCTCGCCCGCGCCTTCGGCGGCAAGGTCTTTTCGGGCCGCGACGGCGAGTTCGGTTTCCGCTCCCTCCGCCCCACCCCGGCCGCCACCACCGACCCCCTCCTCGCCGGCACCCGCCCCGGCACCACTGTCATGCAATGGCACGACGACAGTTTCGAGCCGCCACCCGACGCCGTGCCCCTGCTCGAAGGTTCTCCCTGCCGCTGGCAGGCCTTTCGCGTCGGCCGCAGCGTGTGGGGCTTTCAGGGGCATCTGGAGGTGACGCGGGACAACGCCATCGCCTGGGCCGAGCTGCGTGCCGCCTGGCGCGACGAGCCGACGGCGCCGTCGATCGTGGCGCGGCAGATCGCCGAGGGCTGGGCGGCGGCCGAGACGTTCGGCCGGGAGGTGGCGAGGCGATGGCTCGATCTGTGCGACGGAGCCGGTAGCCAACGGCTCGCGTGACACGGGTCACCCGGCAGCGACACTCATTCGCAGAAGATCGGGCTCGCCCAGCTCCATTGCCCGTTCGACTGCCGCATGCGGACATACAGCCAGTCGCCGCGCACCAGAGGTTCCAGCGGGATCGCCCCGCGCCACTGCCACTGATGCGGCCTGGGCAGCGGATGCAGACGGAACGCCGGGCTGTCGATCGGGCCGAGATTGCCCGAAAGGGCGCCATCGAGGAGGCGGGAAGCGCCGACCTCGAAGCTCTGCCCATCCAGGATCATGGTGAATCGCGCGTCCGTGCCGATGCGGATGCGCGCGGCGATCGCCTGGGTGGCGATGGTCGCGTTGTTGGGATTGGCGGCGGATCGGATGGCGAAGGATATGCGGTTGCCGTCGCGATCGATGCGGTCGTCGTCCAGGCCGTCGGCGTCACCCTCGAGCGGCGAGACCACCTCGGAGCCGCGCAGCCGCGGCTCGACCGAGAGGATCTCGCCGCCGTCGAGCTCGATCGAGCCCGTCCAGTCGTGGACTTTTCCGCGCGCACCCCAGCCGAGCTCGAGCACGAGGATCGTCTCCAGCCCGGCCGACCCGCCGTCGATCGGGCTGCGCTCGACCTCCGGCGTGATGCGCGAGATCAGATCCCCGTTCCGGATCACGTCGATGTAGTCGATGAAGCTGCCGGCGACGGCCTCGAGGTCGAGCACCGGGCGGCTCCGCGGTGCCACGGAGCCGCCTTGCGGTGTATCGCCGATCGACGAGAACAGGTGGCTGTTGTCGCCGGTCAGGGCGTTGGTGCGCCGCTGCCGGATCGCGTCCCACAAGGCCTGGCGGGTGTTCTCGGCCGCATAGACCGCCGAGCGGCCGTGCCCGTACGAGCCGGGATAGCCGCTGTGATGATCGGTGTTGCCGAGGAACCCGAACTTCAGGCCGAGACCGAGGCCGTGGCGGACCGTGCCATGGCCGTCGCTGGGCCCCATGGAATGCAGGAAGGGCCTGTCCATCACCGACGTCTCGGAGCAGCCGTGCATCGAGACCAGCTCGAGGACCGGCGACAGGTCCGGGTCGAATGAGCTCCAGTTGATGCCACGCGCACCCTGCCGGTAGCCGATGTGGTGCGGGAAGGCGAAGGCGGCATCGCCGGCATCGCTGCGCAGCCTGCGATGCAGCTCGGCCGGCGAATCGGCCTTGATCAGCGGCCGCCGCTCGAGATCGCGATAGACGATCGTGTAGTCGCCATGCGCGCAGGAGTGGATCTCGTACCCCGGGAACACGGTGAGCACGCCCGGCTCGTCGGCGGCCGCCAGGAGATCGAAATGGCCCGGCCAGCATCTGTCGAGCCTGGCGAAGCCCTCGACGTGGAAAGCGACGATGTGGGCGACACGGGGATCGTCGACCGGCATGTCCGGCCAGTAGGCATGGCCGGTCACCGACACGAAGTCGAGCTGCCGCCTGGCCCTGGCCAGCGCCTGCCCGAGGCTGCCATGCCCGTAGGATATGTCGCAGTGATTGTGGATGTCGCCGTAGAACGGCCGCAGCCCGAGCCCGGAGGCGAGCGGTGAGAGCCGCGGCGGCAGGCGATCGACGGGCATGGGCTTTGCCATCTCGAAGGGTGTTCGGGGGCTGGCCGCGACAGGCCGTGCCCTGTCCAGCCTGACGAGACGGATTCCACGCCTTGGCACGGAAGGGCCTCGGCACGGAAGGAGAGATCGCACGACACGCGATGGCCTGACAAACAATCCGGTCTAAGATGATTTCCTTAGATATATAAGCCATCCCGCCCCGTCGACATCGGTACCCACCACGGCCTGCTCATCCTCGGCGGCAGGGTCTTCTCCGGCCGCGACGGTGAGTTCGGCTTCCTGCCCATCCGTCCCACGCCGGCCCCCTGCTGGTCGGCACGCCGCCCGGCGTCGCGGTGATCCAATGGTACGACGACAGCTTCGACCCGCCGCCGGACGCAGCGAAGCTGCTCGAAGGCTCGCCGTGCCGGTGGATCGCGACGGGATGGCCCGCGACCGAGGGCTTCGGCCGCCGCGCCGCGCGCCGATGGCTGGACCGATGCCGTCGAAGCGAGCTTTTCCCAGGGGCGAGGCGGCCTGCACGGCATCACAACAGATCTAGGTTGATATTCCCCTGACTTTCAGCCTATAGTCTTCCCATGCGCTCGCTCGCCGACACCCGCCGCCTCACGCTCGCCCGCCGCCTCGCAGCCGGCATGCCGGCCTGGGCGGTGGCGCGCGCCAGCGACATGCCGCTGGAGGAGCTGGAGAGCCTCGTCGTCGAGCA
>DAOLFG010000155.1:0-1275 GCA_035326425.1 Geminicoccus sp.
CAAGGCATCGACGGCGTCTACGACTACGAGCTGCCGCTCGCCTCGGGCGACCGCTACCACGTCGCCAACTCGAACGCAGTGATCTTCTCGGTGCTCAACCTCGTCGGCGTCGACGCCCGCACGCTCGACGCCCGACCGACACCGTGGCCGCGCATGGCGGAAAAGCGCGCTTTCGGGGATTGACGGCCTGTACGGATTTCGCAACGGTTGAGTTATGGATCGCTCAGACAAGCCGCGAAAGCGCCGCGTCGTCCTGCGTTTGGGCCTGCTCGCCCTGGCCCTGCTGCTCGGCTGGTGGCTGGCGGCGGCCCCTGTGCAGCGCGCCTGGGCGCGGCTGGTGCCGGGGGCGCAGGACCGCTGCCGGATCGGCAGCGTCACCCCCGAGCGCTATGCCGAGATCGTGGCGGAAGTGGCCAAGCTGCCGCCGATCCCGTGGGAGCGGCTCACCGCCGACCGGCCCGAGCGCGACAGGGAGGCGCTCACCGACTATTTCCGCACGGTGCTGGCGCCGATCGAGGACCTCGACACCAAGATCGCGACGATGCACGCCATCCTGCGCCAGGCCGGAGCAGAGTATACCTGGGCGTCGGGCTCGCCGAATGCACCTTTGCCGGACTCGGCGGAGGGGCTGCGACGCCTCACCTACAATTACAACATCGACGTCGGGCATGTTGGTCTATGGTGGGCGGTGTTCCGATCGGCGCGAATTGTGACGATCTTTTCGCGCCGGGATGATACTGAACAGGAGAATGCCCTCGACTTCGATCAGGCGGGGCTGGGCATTCCAGCACTCAAACGGCTGAGCTACTACGAACAGCCAGCATCCGGTTGCACCCCGAATCCGGACGATGCGTTGGCCGAGATAAGAGCCCGAAAGGCACGTCAGCCGTAAACCGGATCAGCGTTGCCCATTTCGTATGACAGCAAGGAATAGCAAAAGATGCCCCGCATTACTCTTGAGGATAAACCCGCACTCGGGGAAGTCACGGGTGCAGGACATCTCTACCTCGTATTGCGCGACGATAGTGAGACGGACGACGAAGGTCTCATAATTCGCGGTGGGCAAGACGGCACGCTGACCGGTACGCTCGGCATCGAAGCGGACGTAGTCCTGGGCAACAGCGAGGATGCGTACGACCTTCCCGACACCGAATCCACCCGCCACGCCCGCGACATCACCGCCGAGGTCGGCCTCGGCTCCTGGTCGGCGATGGTCGCCTATGCGCAAGGCATCGACGGCGTCTACGACTACGAGCTGCCGCTCGCCTCGGGCGA
>DAOLFG010000062.1:0-31937 GCA_035326425.1 Geminicoccus sp.
GGGCCGTGAGATCTGCGGCTCCGCGGCATGTCAGATTGGATCTGGTCCATATCGAATCTGCCCTGTAGCACGGTAGCAACCATGAGCTTCAGGGAGCACGTCCATGTGCCGTCTCTACGCGCACACCCGGACTTCCGACTACGAGCAGGTGACCCGCTCGGTCCGCCTGCACGGCCTGGTGACCAGCATCCGCCTGGAGAACCGCTTTTGGGCCCTGCTGGATCAGATGGCGGGCGAGGAGGGCATGACCACGCCCCGCTTCCTCGCGACCCTGCACGACGAGGTGCTGGAGCATCACGGCGAGGTCCGCAACTTCGCCTCGCTGCTGCGCGTCGCCTGCACGACCTATCTCGCGGGACAGGCCTCGGCGCCGCAGGCCCGTCTGTCGGCTCCGTCCGATCTGGCCCTCGCCAAGTGACACGAGCGCTGTAGTAGCGACCTGTTACCACCGCCCCCGTCAACGGGGGTAGCCTGTCTCCCGTCGCCGATGACAGGGAGGTCGGCTGGATGGCCAAAGCCATTCACATGATGGTCCGCGTCCTCGACCTGGACCGCTCGCTCCGCTTCTATGCCGATGCCCTGGGGCTCGATGTCGCCGACAGGCTCGACTTCGAGACCTTCACGCTCGTCTATCTGCGCAACGCCGAGAACGACTTCGAGGTCGAGCTGACGCTGAACAAGGGCCGCAGCGAGCCCTATGCGCTGGGCGACGGCTACGGTCACGTCGCCTTCTGCGTCGACGATCTCGACGCCGAGCACGCGCGGATGACGGCGGCCGGCATCGGGCCCCAGCCGGTCAAGGAGTTCTTCCGCGACGGCACGCTGCTGGCCCGGTTCTTCTTCATCCAGGATCCCGACGGCTACAAGATCGAGGTTTTGCAGCGGCACGGGCGCTATCGCTGAGCCTTCGCCCGTCGCCGCATCAGGGAGCTGCGACCATGGCCAAGAAAATTCTCGACCGGCGCGCGTTCCTGCGCACCGCCACCAGGACGGCGGCCAGCGTGGCGGTCGTCGCCGGTATCCCCACCATAGTGGCCGGCAACGGCGCCTGGGCGATGACCATGACTCGCCTGAGCGCCGGCGAGGCCGACGCCCTGCTGCGCATGACGCGGGTGATGTTCCCGCACGACGGCCTGGGCGAGGTCTACTACGCCACGGTGGTCGAGGAGCTCGACGCCAAGGCGGCCAAGGACACCGGGCTGGCCGAGACCATCAAGCTGGGGGTGGCCGAGCTCGACCGGGCGATGGGCGTGCCCTGGCTCCGCCTGTCCGAAGGCGCACAGACCGAGGTCCTGCGCAGGATCGAGAGCGGCCCATTCTTCCAGGGCGTGAAGGCCCACACCGTCGTCTCGCTCTACAACAACAAGCTGCTCTGGCCGCAGTTCGGCTTCCAGGGCAGCTCGTTCGAGCATGGCGGCTATCTGTTCCGCGGCTTCCAGGATGCCGGCTGGACATTGGAGCCGGACGCCGAGGCCAGCCCTCCGGCGTTCACCGGTTGAGGAGATACGACGATGGCGACCCATGAGCTGGGCGACGACGGGGTGGTGGTGATCGTCGGCTCCGGCGCCGGCGGCGGGACGCTGGCCAACGAGCTGTGCCAGAAGGGCATCGACGTCGTGCTGCTGGAGGCCGGGCAGCGGCAGAGCCCCGACAGCTTCGTCAACGACGAATGGGAGAGCTTCGTCCAGCTCGCCTGGCTCGACAAGCGGACCACGTCCGGGACGTGGCGCGTCGCCCGCGACTTCCCGAACCTGCCGGCCTGGATCTGCAAGACCGTCGGCGGGACCACCACCCATTGGGCGGGCGCCTCGCTGCGTATCCAGCCGCACGAGTTCAAGGCGCGCACGACCTACGGCGAGATCGCCGGAGCGAACCTGCTCGACTGGCCGATCGCCTACGGGGACCTCGAGCCCTACTATGCCAAGGCCGAGGACAAGATGGGCACGACGCGGACCAACGGCATTCCGGGCCTGCCCGGCAACAACAATTTCCGGGTGATGTACACCGGCGCCAAGCGGCTGGGCTACCAGAAGGTCAACACCGGCCACATGTCGATCAACAGCCACCCGCGCGCCGACCGCCCTTCCTGCCAGCAGCTCGGCTTCTGCTTCCAGGGCTGCAAGATGGGCGCCAAGTGGTCGACCCTCTACACCGAGATCCCGGCCGCCGAGGCGACGGGACGGCTCGACCTCCGTCCCGGCTCGACGGCGCTGCAGATCCAGCACGACGACGCCGGCAAGGTGATGGGGGTGCTCTACGTCGACGCCAACGGCCAGAGGCAGGTCCAGAAGGCGCGCGTCGTCTGCGTCGCCGGCAACTCGATCGAGAGCCCGCGGCTGCTGCTCAACTCGGCCTCGTCGAAGTTCCCGGACGGCATGGCCAACGGCTCCGGCCAGGTCGGGCGCAACTACATGCGCCATACCACGGGCTCGATCTACGCCGCCTTTCCGAAGCCGGTGCACATGTTCCGCGGCACCACGATGGCCGGCATCATCCAGGACGAGTCGCATCACGACCCGTCGCGCGGCTTCGCCGGCGGCTACGAGCTGGAGACCCTGTCGCTGGGGCTGCCCTTCATGGCGGCCTTCCTCGACCCCGGCGCCTGGGGCCGCGAGTTCACCCGCAAGATGGAGCAGTACCCGAACATGGCCGGCATGTGGATCGTCGGCGAGGACATGCCGCAGGCGACCAACCGGGTGACGCTGCACGCCACCGAGAAGGACGCCAACGGCCTGCCCATCCCCAATGTCCACTTCGACGACCACCCCAACGACATCGCCATGCGCAGCCATGCCTTCCGGCAGGGGCGCGCGGTCTACGAGGCGGCGGGAGCCACCGACGTCTACGAGACCCCGCCCTATCCCTCCACCCACAATCTCGGCACCAACCGGATGAGCGCCCGTGCCGAGGACGGCGTAGTGAATGGCTGGGGGCAGAGCTGGGAGATCGACAACCTCTTCGTCTCCGACGGCAGTGTGTTCACCTCCGGCGCCACCGAGAACCCGACGCTCACGATCGTCGCCCTGGCCATCCGACAGGCCGACTACATCGCCGACCGGATGGCCAAGAACGAGATCTGACGCCCGGCCGCGCCGCCTGGCCGGGCGAGACGGTGCCTGGGATCAGCCCCTTCGCATCGCACGCCGGACGACCTTCCAGGCCTCGCCGCCGATGCGGCGCAGGATCCAGTCCTTGGCGACGATCGCGGTACCGCGCGCCGTGCGGTGGGCGGCGAGCTTGACCAGCAGCTCGTCGGGCCCGAGCGGCGTCGCCGCGGCCGCCACGATCACGCCGTCGCTGAACTCGGCCTCGCCGGGCTCGCCGTCGGGCTCACCGTCGAGTGTCGCGCGGCAGCCGGGATAGACATGGGTGTCGTGAAAGGCGATCCGCATCGTCATCGCGTCGCGCGATAGGCCCGCCAGCCGCCGAAGGCGGTGATGTCGGGCGATCCGGCGAGTGCGGTGGGCTCGCACAGGAAGCCCTTCACCGCGCTGCCGTCGTCGAGCTTCAGCGTGCCGATCGCCATGGGCGGCGGCACGGCGGCGACGAACCGGCCGAAGGCGGCATCGCTCATCCGCCAGACCTCGACCTCGATGGCGGCACCGCCTTCGGCCACGCGCACGAGGCCGGGCTTCTCGGGCACCGTGCCGCTCAGCGCGTGCAGGCGGTAGTCGCCCGATGTCCGGCAGCAGCGGCGCAGCCTCGCGCCCAGCGCCACCAGCTCGCGGTTGAGCGGCTGGCCGGTCAGGTGCGCGCCGACCACAGCGAGATCGACCTCGCCGGCGGGCGGGGCCAGCGCCGGCTCGTCGGGCAGCGTGGCGCCCGTGGCGCCGAGCGTCAGGCCGGTGCTGCGCTGCCAGGACTGGCCGAGCCTGGCCAGCGCCCGGTCGCTCCAGGCGGGTGCGAGGAAGGTGATGCCCCAGGGCAGGCCGCCCGGCAGGAACCCGGCCGGCAGGGCGATGCCGCAGAGGTCGAGCAGGTTCACGAAGTTGGTGTAGAAGCCGAGATCGGTGTTGAGCGCCACCGGGTCGGCCTCGAGCTGCGCCTTGGTGTAGATGGTGCCGGCAGTCGGCAGCAGCATGACGTCGACGTCCCGCCAGACCGGTGCGGTCGTCTTGCGCAGCGCCTCCAGCCGGTAGGCGGCCTTGAAGGCGTCGACGGCGGCGTAGTCGTGCGCTCCCTCGATGATCCGGCGCGTCACCGGCCAGAAGGCGTCGGGCCGCGCCTCCAGGAAGTCCTCGACCGCCGCCAGCCGCTCGGCGACCCACGGGCCCTGGTAGAGCAGGGCCGCGGTCTCGGCGAACGGCGCATAGTCGATCTCGACCAGCCGCGCGCCCAATGCCGATGCCTTGTCGACCGCCGCCGCGAACAGGGCCTTCGCCCCGTCGTCGCCGAAGAAGCGCAGCTGGTCGGCCTTCGGCACGCCGATCCGGAGATTGCAGCCGCCGCGCAAGGGCAGCTGCTCGCCGGCACGGGCATAGGGATCGCGTGGATCGTCGCCGGCAGCGACGTCGAGGACGGCACAGGCGTCGCCGGCGGTCAGCGCGAACACCGAGACGCAATCCAGCGAGCGGCAGGCCGGGACGACGCCGCTGCAGGGGATCATGCCGCGCGTCGGCTTGATGCCGACGATATTGTTGAACGAGGCCGGCACCCGGCCCGAGCCGGCGGTGTCGGTGCCGAGCGCGAAGCTGCACAAGCCGGCCGAGACCGCCACCGCCGAGCCGGAGCTGGAGCCGCCCGGGATGTATGCGGGGTCGAACGGATTGGCCGGCACGCCGTAGGGCGAGCGCACGCCGACGAGGCCGGTGGCGAACTGGTCGAGGTTGGTCTTGCCGAGGCAGATGGCGCCCGCCGCCTCCAGCCGCTCGACCACGGTTGCCGAGCGTTCGGGCGTGTAGGCGAAGGCCGGGCAGGCGGCGGTCGTCGGCAGGCCGGCGACGTCGATGTTGTCCTTGACCGCGAAGGGGATGCCGTAGAGCGGCAGGCGCTGGCGCCCGGCCGCGGAAAGCGCCGTCAGCGCCGCGGCACGGCCGGCCACGGCACCCTCGGGCATGCGCGAGATCCAGACCGAATCCTCGCCGCGACCCGCGATCCGCCCGAGCACGTCGTCGATCAGGCCCGAGGGCGTCAGCACGCCGTCGCGGTAGGCCCGGGCCAGGCCGGTGAGGTCGAGACTCTGGATGACGCCGGACATCGGCTCGCCTCTCCGCGCGCGGGCAGTCGCGATCGACCATGCATATCCAATGTCCATGCCACAATGCCATCGTCCGCTGCGAAGCGATTGTATGCAGTTACGCGCCCGACAAGCGGAACACGCGGTGCAGCTACGACCTGCTGCATGCAATATCACCGAATGGCGCAGTCTTGGGCAGCACGGCGCCTTCCCGCCGGCCGCAGGCCGAGCCGAGATCTGGCACGCGGCTTGCTGCATTGCATGCAAGCCAGCAGGCACGAGGGTGAAAGTATGCTCGCAGTCGGTCGTCGCACGCTGTTGACGGGTCTGGGCGCCACGGCGCTGGTCGGTGCCGGCGGCCTGCCGCTGCGGCGCGCCAGGGCCGGCGAGGTAACCGTCGGCTTCATCTATGTCGGGCCCAAGGACGACTACGGCTACAACCAGGCGCACGCCGAGGGTGCCGCCGCCATCAAGTCGATCGAAGGTGTGACGGTCGTCGAGGAGGAGAACGTCCCCGAGACGGTCGACGTCGAGAAGACGATGGAGTCGATGATCGGCTTCGACGGCGCCTCGCTGCTGTTCCCGACATCGTTCGGCTATTTCGACCCGCACATGCTGAAGATGTGCGCCAAATATCCGGACGTGCAGTTCCGGCATTGCGGCGGCTTGTGGAGTGCCGACAAGCACCCCGCCAATGCCGGATCCTATTTCGGTTATATCGGCATGGCGCAATACCTGAACGGCGTGGTCGCTGGCCACATGACCAAGAGCAGGAAGCTGGGCTTCGTCGCCGCCAAGCCGATCCCGCAGGTGCTGATCAACGTCAACAGCTTCACGCTGGGGGCGCGCAGCGTCGATCCGTCGATCACCACCCAGGTGATCTTCACCGGCGAGTGGTCGATGGCGGTGAAGGAGGCCGAGGCCACCAACAGCCTGGTGGATGCCGGCGTCGACGTCGTCACCTGCCATGTCGACGGTCCCAAGGTCACCATCGAGACCGCCGAGCGCCGCGGCATCTACACCTGTGGCTATCACGCCGACCAGTCCGCTTTGGCGCCAAAGGGCTATCTCACCGGCGCCGAGTGGAACTGGGCCAACGTCTACAGGATGTTCATCGAGAAGGCGCTGGCCGGCGAGCCCCTGCCGAGCTTCGTGCGCGGCGGCCTCGCCGACGGCTTCGTCAAGACCAGTCCCTATGGACCCGCCGTCACCGATGCCGCCCGCAGGCAGGCCGACGACATCAAGGCCAGGATGATGGCCGGCCAGTTCGTGGTCTACCAGGGGCCGCTGAAGGACAATACCGGCAGGGAAGTGATCGCTCCGGGCGCTTCCTACGGCGAGCAGGCGGTCGAGCTGGAATCGACCGACTGGCTGGTCGAGGGCGTGGTCGGCTCGACGAGCTGAGCCCGATGAGCGTCGCCATCGAACGGATGGACGAGGCGGCACCCGGCCTGCGCGCCGACCTCGTCGTCCGCACCAAGGCCACGGCCGAGGCCGTCGTCATCCCGCTGCTGGCGCTGCTGGCTTCCGCCGCGATCTTTGCGCTGTTCGTGGCGGCACTCGGCAAGTCGCCGCTGCAGCTCTACCAGCTGATGTACACCGGTGCCTTCGGCACCTGGTTCTCATGGCAGAACACGCTGCAGCGCGCCGCGCCTCTGCTGCTGACCGCCTTGTGCGTCGCCGTGCCGGCGCGGCTGGGCCTCGTCATCATCGGCGGCGAGGGCGCCCTGGCGCTGGGCGGCCTCGCCGCGGCGGCAGCGGCGATCCCGCTGCAGGGGACACCGCCGTTCATCGTTCTGATGGCGATGGCGGTGGCGGGCACCGTCATCGGCGCCTTCTGGATCGGCCTCGCCGGGGCGCTGCGCCACTACCGCGGCGTCAACGAGACCATCTCCAGCCTGCTACTGGCCTACATCGCCATCGCCCTGATGAACCATATCGTCGAGGGGCCGCTGCGCGATCCGGCCTCGCTCAACAAGCCCTCCACCGCCCACATCGGCAAGGCCAACATGCTGGGCAGCCTGCCCGGCATGGACGTGCATCTGGGCCTGGTCGCCGGCCTCGCCGCCTGCGTGGTGCTGTGGCTGCTGATGGACCGCACCACTTTCGGCTTTGCAGCGCGCATGACCGGCGGCAACGTCCGCGCCGCCATGCTGATGGGCCTGCCGGTCGGTCGCCTGCTGCTCACCGCCTGCGCCATCGGCGGCGCCTGCGCCGGGCTCGCCGGCGCCATCGAGGTGGCGGCGGTCCATGGCCGCGCCAATGCCTCGCTGGTGTCGGGCTACGGCTATGCCGGCATCCTCGTGGCCTTCCTCGCCCGCCACAATCCGCTGGCGATCGTCCCGGTCGCCATCTTTCTCGGCGGCATCGACGCCAGCGGCGGCCTGATCCAGCGCCGCATGGGCCTGCCCGACGCCACGGTGACGGTGCTGCAGGGCATCATCTTCGTGATGATCCTGCTCTCCGACACGCTCTACGGCCGGTTCAGGATCTTCCGCGCCGAGGAGGCCCGCTGATGGAGCCCGTCGGCATCGGCTGGTGGGGCGTGCCTCTGGCGATCCTGGCCGGCGCCATCCGCGTCGGCACGCCGTTCCTGTTCGTCAGCCTCGGCGAGTGCCTGACCGAGAAGAGCGGCCGGATCAATCTCGGCCTCGAGGGCACGCTGGTCCTGGGCGCCATCGCCGGCTACGCCACCTCCTACCACACCGGCTCACCCTGGCTGGGCGTGCTGGCCGCCGGCATCGCCGGCACCCTGTTCGGCGCCCTGCACGGCTGGATCTGCAAGTTCCCGCGCGTCAACGACATCGCCATCGGCATCGCCATGATGCTGCTCGGCACCGGCTTGGCGTTCTTCTTCGGCAAGGCCTACATCCAGCCGAAAGCGCCGATCCTGCCGGCGATCCCGCTCGGCTGGTGGTCGGGCGTCCCGCAGATCCGCACCGCCCTCGAGATCAACGCGCTGTTCCTGATCGGCGTCGTCTGCGCCCTCGCCATGTGGTGGGCGTTCCGCAACACCCGGCCGGGCCTGATCGTGCGCATGACCGGCGACAGCGCCGATGCCGCCCGCGCCATGGGCTATTCCGTCGACACCGTCCGCCTGCTGGCGACCGCCTCGGGCGGCTTCCTCGCCGGCGTCGGCGGCTCCTATCTTTCGCTGTTCTACCCCGGCAGCTGGAACGAGGGCCTGAGCTCCGGCCAGGGCCTGATGGCGGTGGCGCTGGTCATCTTCGCCCGCTGGAACCCGCTGCTCTGTTTTGCCGCCGCCCTGCTGTTCGGCGGCGCCGGTGCCCTGGGTCCCGCCCTGCAGTCGGTGGGCGTCACTCACGGCTACTACCTGTTCTACGCCGCCCCCTATGCGCTGACCCTGGTCATCATGGTGCTGAGCTGCTCGCCGACCCGCACGCTGAGCGGGGCACCGGGCGAGCTGTCGATCGTGAAGTGACGGCGATGCTAGGTAGAAGGGTAGCTGCCTTCACGGAGCATCGTCGAGGCGATCTCCATGGTGCTGGGCCAGCAGCCCTTGCGGCTGCCGTGATGCACGACGATGCCCTCGAACGAGGCCGGATCGTCCGGATCGGGCTTGGCCAGCGAGCCGTCGCGATTGAGCAGCGCGCCATATTCGAGATGCCGCGGCATGGCGGCGACCAGCCGCTCGGCGCGGGCGACCAGCGCGCGCATGGCGTTGTTCAGATCGCCCGCGGTCATCGGAATCGAGATCTGCTCCTCGGCCAGCAGGCGGTCCTGATAGCGAGCCCGCCAGCGCAGGTCGGAGAGCAGGCCGTCCGGCATCCAACCCGGGTCCTTCTCGACCGCTGCCCAGGCCACGGCGCCTACAGGCTGCACATGCTCGTCGATCCACAGGAGATCGAGAGCATCGCGGACCTCGACGCGACCTACCGCCGCCAAGAGCTTGTTGGCGGCGAGGTCGAGCGGATGAAGGGCATAGCCGAACTCGTCGTCCGGCATGGCTGGGAAGAACCGGAACTCGGAATCGACGACCCAATCGATCCTGGTCTCGCTGGCACCGTCGCCGACTCTGGCGCGATACATGGTATCGGTCTCGCGTTCCCAGGCGACGTCGAATCCCTTCGCTTTCAAGGCATCGAAGTCGAGATAGGCCGCCTCGGCCAAGCACTCCTTTCGATCGTTGAAGATGTCGATGTCCTTGGAGTGACGAAAGCCGGCACGCTGAATAACGGTGCCGCCGGCGACGAAGCTCTCCGGGTTACGATGCCGCGCGATAACGCCGAGGATCCGGCTCTGCAGGGGGCTCAAGGGCATCTGCCAAATCCTCCAGGCGCTCGACCAAGCGCCGGGCCGCCGCCGGAGCTTCGAGCCGCAGCGAGTATGCGATCGCACGTGCGCCGCCCGGCTCTGCCACCGCAGGCCGCCGCTTCGACCAGAGCGCAATCGTTCCATAACGGTCGAACGCCTCGTCGACCGCCTGCTCCAGCTCGGCCTGGAGCTGCTCCCGCGTCGGCATGTCTGCCGCTCCGTCGCCACACACCATCCACGACCTATAGCACGGCCCGCCATGACTGAGCACCACGTCCCCGCCGAGCCCTACGACTGGCCGTTCGACGGCGACCTGCGGCCCGAGAACACCGCGCTCGTCATCATCGACATGCAGACCGACTTCTGCGGCAAGGGCGGCTATGTCGACAAGATGGGCTACGACCTGTCGCTGACCCGGGCACCCATCGAGCCGATCGGGCGGGTGCTGGAGGCGATGCGGGCCAAGGGCTACCACGTCATCCACACCCGCGAGGGCCATCGCCCGGACCTCGCCGACCTGCCGGCCAACAAGCGCTGGCGCTCGCGCCGGATCGGTGCCGGCATCGGCGAACCCGGCCCCTGCGGCCGCATCCTGGTGCGCGGCGAGCCCGGCTGGGACATCATCCCCGAGCTCCACCCGCTGCCGACCGAGCCGATCATCGACAAGCCGGGCAAGGGCTCGTTCTGCGCCACCGACCTTGAGCTGCTGCTGCACACCCGCGGCATCCGCAACATCGTGCTCACCGGCATCACCACCGACGTCTGCGTCAGCACGACGATGCGCGAGGCCAACGACCGCGGCTTCGAATGCCTGCTGCTCGAGGACTGCTGCGGCGCCACCAAGCGCTCCAACCACGACGCCGCCATCGACATGGTGAAGATGCAGGGCGGCGTGTTCGGTGCGGTCGGCAACAGCCGGGCGTTCGTGGAAGCCCTGCCGTGAGCGGCACCTTCGGCGTCGACACGCTCGAGCTGACCAAACGCTTCGGCAGCTTCACCGCCCTCGACAAGGTGTCGATGAAGGTGGCGCCCGGCAGCTTCCATGCGCTGCTCGGCGAGAACGGCGCCGGCAAGTCGACGCTGGTGAAATGCATCATGGGCTACTACCGCGCCGATTCCGGTGCCGTGCTGGTCGACGGCCGCGAGCACCAGATGAGCAATCCGCGCGATGCCATGGCGCTCGGCATCGGCATGGTCTACCAGCACTTCACCCTGGTCCCGGCCATGACCGTGGCCGAGAACCTGGTGATGTCGCGCCAGAAGGTGCCGGCGGTCATCGACTGGACCAGCGAGATCGCCGGCCTCGAGGCCTTCATGGCCGCCATGCCGTTCGAGGTCCCCTTGCGCGCCACCGTCGCCGACCTCTCGGCCGGCGAGCGGCAGAAGACCGAGATCCTGAAGCAGCTCTACCTGCAGAGCCGCTTCCTGATCCTCGACGAGCCGACCTCGGTGCTGACCCCGGACGAGGCCGACGAGATGCTGGGCCTGCTGCGCGGCATGACCGAGCGCCGCGAGCTGACCGTGCTGATGATCAGCCACAAGTTCCGCGAGGTCACCACCTATGCCGACGAGGTGACCATCCTGCGCAAGGGCAGGCTGGCCGGCTCGGGGGCCGTGAAGGATCTCACCCGCGCCGACATGGCGGCGATGATGATCGGCACCGCCGAGTTGCCCGCACCGGCAGCGCGGATCGGCAAGGCCAGGCCCGAACCGGTGCTGGTGCTGAAGGATCTCACCGCCGACGACCCCTCGGGCCGCGAGGGCATCGCCATCGACCGGATGGTGGTGCAGGCCGGCGAGATCGTCGGCATCGCCGGCGTGTCCGGCAACGGCCAGAAGCAGCTGGTCGAGGTGCTGGGCGGCCAGCGCCGGCCCACCGGCGGCGACGTCATCGTGCTGGGCGAGACCTATCGGGGTGCCCGCGACCAGAGCCAGGCGCTGAAGGTGCGCTGCCTGCCCGAGGAGCCGCTGCGCAACGCCTGCGTCGGCCGCATGGCCGTGGCCGAGAACCTGGCCTTCCGCAGCTTCGACCGGAGCAGGGAGGGCGCCCGCTTCTGGCTCAGCGGTGCCGAGATGGCCGAGCAGGCGCGGCTGCTGATCCGCCGCTACGGCATCAAGACCGCGTCGAAGGACGCGCCGATCCAGACCCTGTCCGGCGGCAACGTCCAGCGCACCGTGCTGGCGCGCGAGCTCGGCGGCGAGGTCAGGCTGCTGGTGGTGGCCAACCCCTGCTTCGGCCTGGATTTTGCAGCGACCTCGCTGATCCGCGGCCAGATCGTCGAGGCCCGCAACCACGGCACGGCGGTGCTGCTGATCAGCGAGGATCTCGACGAGGTGCTGGAGCTGTCGGACCGCGTGCTGGTGATGAGCGAGGGAAAGATCGTCTACGAGACCCCGATCGAGGCCGCCGACCGGCACGGGATCGGGCACCACATGGCGGGACACCACTGATGCCCACGGTCGCCGCGGCACAGCCCTTTCCCTACGACTTCCCCAAGGAGAAGCTGGGGCTCGTCGTCATCGACATGCAGCGCGACTTCGTCGAGCCCGGCGGCTTCGGCGATTCCCTGGGCAACGACGTGATGCGGCTGCAGGCGATCGTGCCGACCGTGGCCAGGCTGATCGACGGCTTCCGCCGCAACCGGCTGCCGGTGATCCACACCCAGGAATGCCACAAGCCGGACCTCTCGGACTGCCCGCCGGCCAAGCGGCTGCGCGGCAATCCCACCTTGCGCATCGGCGACATGGGGCCGATGGGCCGCGTGCTGATCGCCGGCGAGCCAGGTGCCGCCATCGTGGCCGAGCTGGCGCCGCTGCCGGGCGAGGCGGTTATCGAGAAGCCGGGCAAGGGCTCGTTCTACGGCACCGATTTCGGCCCGACCCTCGAGCGGCTCGGGCTCACGCATCTGGCCTTAGCCGGCGTCACCACCGAGGTCTGCGTGCAGACCACCATGCGCGAGGCGAATGACAGGGGCTACACCTGCCTGCTGGTCGAGGACGCCACCGAAAGCTATTTCGAGGAGTTCAAGGCGGCGACATTGCGGATGATCCGCGCCCAGGGCGCGATCGTCGGCTGGACTGCCACCACCGACCAGCTCGTGGCGGCTCTCGATGGCTGAGGTTGATGGCTGAAGGCTCGATCCTCCGCGCCGACCTGCTGCAGGGCGGCTGGCGCAACCTGTCCTTCGCACCGTTCCGCCAGGGCATCACCATCCACCGCCTCTACGGCGACGGCCACGGCGGCCCGGCCGGCGCCATCCTGCTCTACCAGCCTGGCGCCTCGGTGCCGCTGCACGAGCACATCGGCTGGGAGCACGTCCTCGTCCTCGAAGGCGAGCAGACCGACGAGCGCGGCCGCTACCCCGCCGGCGCGCTCCTGATGAACCCGCCCGGCTCGAAGCACAGCGTCCGCAGCGAGACGGGCTGCGCCGCCTTGCTCTACTGGGAGAAGCCGGTCCGGATCATCGGGTGAAGCCAGGCAATGCGAGCCGCGCACCCCGAGGTCCCCCTCCGCTGCGGCTAAACGAAGAACAACGCGACGGCCAAGCTGCCGAACCAGATCCCCAGGCCCAGCTGTACCACCGGGAGCCACGTGATCGCCGCGCCACACCATGTGCCATCGCTGATCGGTTGATATTCGTGCCGATAGCCGAGCTGCACCAGCGGAATGGTGCAGTCGATACTATAGCGCAGGAATTTCAGCGGCAACCAGGGGCGTTCATCGCGCTGGAGGAATCCGGGTGTTCCGCTGTACCAGCCATGTGTGTGCTTCTGGCCTTTCAGCCTTTCCCATGAGAACTGCTCGATCCGGCGGTCGCCGCCGTTCAGGCCATGGGCCCGGTCAGTACTCCTTGGCCAGAGTCGATGCGCAGAACGTAGACTGTGGGCATAGTAGCACAGTGCAGACAACGATACGACCAAGACGATCAATGCCACGGCATAGTGCGGATACTGTCCCCAACTGGTCGGTCTGCCCCAGACCCAGAGGATTCCGTAGAGGAATCGCCGTCCATAGGAGTCGAGCACACCGTCACGTGCCCGGTTCCCGGGTGAGTCGCCGGCATCCGGTGCTGCGGCTGCGTTTGCCGACCCCATCATCCGAGCTTCCGATGGCCACCAGGTCCCGTCCTCGCCAGCCCGGTCGCGCGGCCAGAGCTTGTCGATGTTGGCCTTGATCTTCTCCGCCTTCATGGACCAGGAATCGAAAAGGGCCCCGGCCGCGAGCGTGTAGGCCTCGAGCCGGGCGGAAACCTCACTCCGATCGAGTCCGCGGTACCGATCGACCCATGCGACCAGGCCCTCCATCTCGCTGCGCCGTTCGAGGTCGCCATCCTGGTTCGGCACATCGGACGGGGTCAGCGCTGCACCGGCCAGCGGTCGCGATTCGAATCGGTGAAAATCGAACTTCTGTCCTGACCAGGTGAAGCCGAGGCCATCCGTCGTGCAATCCGGCAAATTCCACGCAAATACGCCGCTCACTGTACCCGTCAGGTCGAAATTGATGCCGCTCTTCTTGTCGTCGTCATTTCTGCAGGCCGATAATTGATTGCTCCGATACGAATATCTGGGTGCCGGCTCCAGCACGAGGGCCGGACTGTTGCGATGCAGAGGCTCGAGATGCGCTAAGCTCACCACCAATCGCGATTCGATGCGGGAGTCGACGATCTCGATATGGGCGGGCTGGGCTGCCGTGTCGGGGTATCGACAATCGGGAAGCCCTTCGCCCGCTCCGTCGGCGCATTCGGGTCGAACGTCGGCGATCGAGACGTAGGCGGAACCACCGACGGCCATCCCTGCGACGCGAAATCCTCGATGGCCCGTCGAAGGCGCGCCGGCATGCAGGCTGACGACCAGATTGCCATCGATCTGATTGTGCAGAAGACTGGGAACACTGGGAAGGCTCGGTCCCGTGGAAGGAACGAGTTGCGCCTCGGTCACATACAGCGAATCGTGCACCCTGTTCGCGTCGACCCTGAACTCGGGCGGCAGGACGATCCCGCGAAGTCTCAGCGGTCCCATCTGGTTGTCGCGCAGCAGGATTTGCTCGCTCACCTTCACGCCCGCGATTGTGAAGCTGCTGGTCGTGTTGAAATAGATATCTAGTGCACTAGCATTGATGCCGGCGATGTAGGTATCGCCTTCAATGGCGCTCGAGTTGATGGTGACGCGAGGTAAATGAGACGGCGAGGCGAGCTTCGCTTCTTCGTCGTCTGCTCCGACGATTTCGAGCGAACTCTCGAGCTTGTTGGCCGTAAGTGCCAAGCCGAGCGAGGAATCCCTGGGAAAGCGCACGCGCAGCGGCGCCTTGAAGGTGGAATTCGAGAACAGCAGATAGGGTGGCTCTTTGCTGTCGCTGCAGATATTGTCCGAACCTCGATCCCGCTCGCTCCTGGTAGGCAGGACGATGGTCACGGGCCGAGCAATTTCACCGTGCTCGATTCGTGGAGCGAACCCGTTGCGAAAGCAGTCGCCGTCGAGCGGCGGCGGCAGATGAATCTCGACGGGAATGCCCGCGGGCATATGGTCGATGATCGCGCGGAGCAGACCAGGATAGACCCAGACGTCGGTGGCGATGCCGGGAGCGTCGATGCGACGCGTGGTCTCGCCGTCGAGCTTGCGGATGCGGATGAAGTCGGCGAGGCCTGGGAAATGCCTCCTTGCGGGGCTCAGGCTGTCGTCGATCCGCTCGACGGCGGCGATGGCGCGGGGAGATATGTCGAACCAATCGAAGCGCAGGTTGGCCAAGTCGCTCTGATTCTGGTCGATGGCGCTGCAGATACCATCGAGGCCCGACAGAACGTCGGCACCGCCCGCCGCGTCGATGACGGCCCGTGGCGCACTGCTGCATCGTGCCGCCGTCGACGGCGCTGTGTCGCAGGCTCGCGCGACCTCCACGCAGAACAGCGGCTCGTTCGCTTGGGCAGAGCCAAGCTCGATCAGAAGGACAAAGCCGGCAGAGGCGAGCGTTCTTGTAATATGGCTGAGGGCCCCGATCAGGGGCTCCACGACGTCTTCCTGGTGGACTGGCTTAGCGGCAGTTCGGCGGCGAGCATGCATTCGCCGTTGGCGAATGCAGCACGATGCCGGCCGACACAGCTCCACCGGCGGCAACGAGAAGGGCGAACATGAGCACGCGCAGCATGGGGCGACTCTCCCTAAATTTGGAACCACTATATGAGCAGATACGTCTACAGGCAAGCACAAGGAGCGCACCCGGGCGCGTCCGCGTGCGGCGCCCCCCAGCCTCGGGCCTTCTGGGCCCTCCTACAACCGCACTGTCTGCGACCTGAGCGCATTCCTGATCACCGACACCGAGCTCAGCGACATCGCCACCACCACGATCAGGCCCAGAAGCAGGCCGAAGAGATAGGGGGCAGACCCACCGCCAACGGCACGCCCAGCACGCCGGCCCTGGCCAGCCGGGCGAGGCCACACCCTTCACCAGGGCGACGCC
This sequence comes from Geminicoccus sp., assembly GCA_035326425.1. Classification (GTDB taxonomy): domain Bacteria; phylum Pseudomonadota; class Alphaproteobacteria; order Geminicoccales; family Geminicoccaceae; genus CALKJU01. The sequence goes on from DAOLFG010000062.1 coordinate 15,906, forward strand.
GGCACTCTCGATCGCACATCCGCCGCCGAAGCCGATTCCCGATTGACGCAACGGGCCAACGATGACTAGCTGGGCACTCGAAGTGACTAGCTAGTCATAGAGACAGGGAGGCTTGAATGCGTCGCCGTTTCCTAAAGGCGGTGGCTGCCCTCGCAGCCGTCGGCTCCGTCGGGGCCGGGCTCCCGGCATGGGCCGCCGATGACTATCCGACCAAGCCAGTCACCATCGTGGTCACCTTCCCCGCCGGCGGCACCACGGATTCGACGGCCCGCATCTTCGCCGAGGCCCTGACCCAGAAGTTCGGCCAGCAGTTTCTGGTCGAGAACATCGGCGGCGCCAACGGCAGCATCGGCACCGCCAACGTCAAGAGCGCCGAGCCCGACGGCTACCGGCTGCTGATCGGCGGGCCGGGCACGCTCTACGTGAACCCGAAGGTCTATGACAACGCCGGCTACACCTACAAGGACTTCGATCCCGCGGCCCAGCTGGCGATCATGGACTTCGTGGTCGTGGCCAGGAAGTCGCTCGGCGTCTCCAGCATCGAGGAGCTCATCGCCTACTCGAAGGCCAATCCCGGCAAGCTGAACTTCGGATCGGCCGGCATCGGCAACACCGCGCATCAGGCCGGCGAGCTGTTCAAGCTGCGCACGGGTGCGGATCTCACCCACATCCCCTATACCGGCGGGGCGCTGGCGGTGAAGGCGCTGCTGGCGGGCGAGGTCGACGCTGTGTTCAACACCACCACCGAGGTGCTGCCGATCATCCGCTCCGGCGATGCCGTCCCGCTGGCCGTCATGTCGCGCGAGCGCATCGCCACCCTGCCGGACGTCCCCACCTTGAGCGAGACCGGCGTCGCCAACTCCGAGATCGGTGCCTGGAACGGCCTCTACGCGCCGCACGGCACGCCCCAGGCGATCATCGACAAGCTGAACGCCGCCGTCGTCGAGTTCATGGCCACCGACAAGGCGAAGGAGTCGCTGGCGAAGCTGGGGCTGGCCCCCGGCAAGGGCACGCCGGCCGAGATCCTGAGCCAGTTCGAGAGCGAGATCCCGCAATGGGATCAGGTCATCGCACTGACGAACAAGCCGAGCTGAGCCGCAGACGGACGGATGAGCGACCACAAGAAGTTCGCCTCATCCATCGACGTCGCGAGGCTGGCCGGCGTTTCGCAGTCGGCGGTCTCGCGCACCTACAAGCCCGGCGGCAGGGTCTCCGCGGAGACCCGCCGCCGGGTGCTCGAGGCGGCGGACAGGCTCGGCTACCGGCCGAGCCTGATCCCGCGCATCATGCTGACCCACCGGTCGTACCTCGTCGCCATCGCCATCGGCGGCATGTACAATCCGTTCAACTCGGCGGTGCTCGAGCAGTTCACCATGAAGCTGCAGGCCACCGGCTACCAGGTGCTGCTGGTGCATGTCGACAGCGGCGACTCGCTCGACACGATCATGCCGCGGCTGGCCAGCTACCGGGTCGACGCGATCTTCGTGGCGCGCGCCATCCTGACCTCGCGCTCGGCCGAGGAAGTCGCCAAGTTCCGCATCCCCATCATCTCCTTCCACACCCCTTTGCGCAGCGACTGGGTGTCGTCGGTGTGCTGCGACAACGCCACCGGCGGCCGGCTGGTCGCCGATCTGTTCGCGGATCGCGGCGCCCGCAGCCCGGCCTATGTCGCCGGCGTGCCGACAGGCTTCGCCACCCAGGAGCGATGGGCGAGCTTCCGCCGGCGCTGGATCGAGCGCGGCGGCACCGAGCCCGTCCTGGCGGAAGGGGAGTACCGCTACGAGGGCGGCGTGCAGGCGGCCGAGCGGCTGCTGGTGGCCGCCGGGCGGCCCGACGCCGTGTTCTGCGCCAACGACCTCGTGGCCATCGGTGTCATCGACACGGCGCGGCGGCTCGGACTGCGCGTGCCCGAGGATCTGATGGTGGCGGGCTTCGACGACATCGCCGCCGCCGGCTGGGCCGCCCACGACCTGACGACGCTGGTCATGGACGGCCCGGCCATGGTCGACGAATCGCTGGAGATCTTGCGCATCGCCACCAGCGACGGCCTGCCGCCCAAGGGTATCCACAAGGTGGTGCCGACGCGGCTGATCGAGCGCGGCACGACCCGGCGCGGTTGACAGCCCGGCAGCGGCGGCGCATAGCCGCGTTTGGTGCATAGCTAGTCACAAGATGATCAGGGGTGGTGTCGCCGATGACCGAGACCGGCTCGGAGTTCGCCTACGGCTCGTTGTTCAGCGCTGCCGTGCCGGCAGCGGCGGCCCGTTTCGCCGGCCTGCCGAAATACAATTTCGGCACCGGCCACAACGATCCCGAGGTCATCCCCACCGAGGCGCTGGCCGAGGCCGCCGCCGCCGTCATCCGCCGGCACGGCGACCGGCTGGCCATCTACAATCTCGGCCAGGGCTCGCTCGGCTTCGAGGGCCTGCGCCGCTTCCTCGCCGACAAGCTGAAGCGCGTCCGCGGCATCGCCTGCACCCCCGACGACATCCTGGTCACCACCGGCTCGCTGCAGGGCATCGACCTCGTCAACCAGCTGATGCTGGAACGCGGCGATACCGTGCTGGTCGAGGAGTTCTCCTACAGCGCCGCCATCTCGAAGCTGCGCGGCCTGGGCGTCGAGATCGTCGGCGTGCCGCTGGACGGCGGCGGCCTGCGCGTCGACGCCATGGAGGAGATCCTGGTCCGGCTGAAGGAGCGTGGCGTCCGGCCGAAATATCTCTACACCATCCCGACGGTCCAGAATCCCACCGGCACCATCCTGTCGCTCGAGCGCCGGCACCAGCTGCTGCGGCTGACCAGGGCCTTCGGCGTGCCGGTGTTCGAGGACGAGTGCTATGCCGACGTGCTGTGGCGGCACGACGCGCCGCAGGCGCTCTACGGCATCGACCCGAGCCAGGTGATCCACATCGGCTCGCTGTCCAAGTCGTTGGCGCCGGCATTGCGCATCGGCTACGTCGTGGCGCCCTGGAATGTGCTGGGTCGCATGGTGGCGATGAAGTCGGACGGCGGCACCGGCGCCCTCGACCAGATGGTCGCCGCCGAATATTTCGGCAGCCGGTTCGACGAGCATGTCCGCAAGCTGAGCGCGGCGGTCGAAGCCAAGCTCGACGCGCTGATGGAGGCTATCCAGGCCCAGTTCGGCACGTCCGCCGAGGTCCGGCGGCCGGAGGGCGGGCTGTTCGTCTGGGTGCGGCTGCCCGAGCAGGTCGACACCCGCCGCCTGGCGCCGGCGGCGGCGGCCGCCGGCATCGCCTTCAACCCCGGGCCCGAGCTGTCGTGCGAGCCCGAGACCGGCCGCAACTGGATGCGGCTGTGCTTCGCCCTGCCGAGCGAGCAGCAGATCCGCGACGGCGTCGCCGAGCTCGCCAGGGTCTGCTTCGAGCAGACGGGCATTCCGCAGCGCAGCGGCAACGTCGCCCGCTGACCGCGGCCTGGCCGGTGCGGCGCATCAGGCACCCGGTCAACCTGCTGGCCGGTCTGTTCTTCCTGGCCGCCGGGGCGGCCGTCCTGCTGATCTCGCGCGACTATCCGATGGGCACCGCCCGCACGATGGGGCCGGGCTACTTCCCGATGGTGCTCGGCGGGCTCACGGTGCTCACCGCCCTCGTCCTGATCGGCTCCGGCCTGTTCGGAACGCCCGAGGCCTGGCCGTCGCGGCCGGCGGTGAAGTCCTCGGCACTGGTGCTCGGCGGAACGCTGCTGTTCGCGCTGCTGCTGAAGCCGGCCGGGCTGGTGGTGGCCAGCATCGTCCTGGTGCTGGTCGGCGGTGCCGCCAGCGTCGAGGCCCGGCCCGTCCCGCTGCTGGCGCTCGCCCTGGGGCTGGCCATCGGCAGCGTCGTCGTCTTCGTCCATGGCCTGGGCCAGTCCATGCCGGTCCTGGGCACCTGGTTCTCCGGCTGAGCCCGCCGTGGAATCGCTGCAGCATCTCCTGCTCGGCCTGAGCGTCGCCGCCACCCCGGCGAACCTGTTCTACTGCCTCCTGGGCTGCCTGCTCGGCACGCTCGTCGGCGTGCTGCCGGGCATCGGGCCGTCGGCGACCATCGCCATGCTCTTGCCGATCACCTTCAACCTGGACGCCACCTCGGCCATGATCATGCTGGCCGGCATCTACTACGGCGCGCAGTACGGCGGCTCGACCACCTCGATCCTGGTCAACGTCCCGGGCCAGCCGGAATCGGTGGTGACCGCCATCGACGGCCACCAGATGGCGCGGCAGGGACGGGCCGGCGTGGCGCTGGCGACGGCGGCCATCGGCTCCTTCGTCGCCGGCTGCATCGCCACGGTGTTCGTCGCCTTCTTCGCCCCGCTGCTGGCCGGCCTCGCCCTGAGCTTCGGCCCGGCCGAGTTCTTCTCGCTCGTCGTCTTCGGCCTGATCGCCTCGGCGGCCATCGCCCAGGGCTCGATGCTGCGGGCGCTGGCGATGATCCTGCTCGGCCTGATGCTGGGCATCGTCGGCACCGACGTCACCTCCGGCACGCGCCGGCTGACGCTGGGCTGGCTGGAGCTGGCCGACGGCCTGAACGTGATCGCCGTGCTGATGGGCCTGTTCGGCCTCGCCGAGATCCTCCGCAACCTCGAGGACCAGCACACCGCACCGGTGAGGATCGCCAAGGTCACCAGCCTCATGCCGAGCCGGCAGGACCTGCGCGCCATGTCCGCACCCATCCTGCGCGGCACGATGCTGGGCTCGATCCTCGGCATCCTTCCGGGCGGCGGCGCGCTGCTGGCGTCGTTCGGCGCCTACGTGCTGGAAAAGCGCCTGGCCAGGGACCGCTCGCGCTTCGGCAAGGGCGCCATCGAGGGCGTGGCGGCACCCGAGGCAGCCAACAACGCCGGTGCCCAGACCTCGTTCATCCCGATGCTGACGCTGGGCATCCCCTCCAACGTCATCATGGCGATGATGGCAGGGGCGCTCATCATGCAGGGCATCATCCCGGGTCCGGGCGTGATGAGCCAGCAGCCGGCGCTGTTCTGGGGCCTCATCGTCTCGATGTGGATCGGCAACCTGATGCTGGTCGTGCTCAACCTGCCGCTGGTCGGCATGTGGGTGAAGGTCGTCTCCATCCCCTACCGCCTGCTCTATCCGGCGATCATGCTGTTCTGCGCCATCGGCATCTACTCGATGGATAACTCGATCTTCGACGTCTACGTCATGATCCTGTTCGGCGGCATCGGCTACCTCCTGCACAAGCTCGACTGCGAGCCGGCGCCGATGCTGCTGGGCATGCTGCTCGGGCCGATGATGGAGGAGAACCTGCGCCGGGCGATGCTCCTGTCGCGCGGCGACCCGATGGTCTTCCTGGAGCGTCCGATCAGCGCCGGCCTGCTCGCCGCGGCCTTGCTCGCCGTCGTCATCGTCGCGGTGCCGGCGATCCGCCGGCGCCGCGACGAGGCGCTGCAGGAATAGCCGGCCTACAGCCGCACCGTCCGCAGCCGCAGCGCGTTGCCGATCACCGACACCGAGCTCAGCGACATCGCCGCCGCCGCCACGATCGGGCTCAAGAGCAGGCCGAAGGCCGGATAGAGCAGGCCCGCCGCCAGCGGCACTCCGAGAGCGTTGTAGACGAAGGCGAAGAACAGGTTCTGGCGGATGTTGCGCATGGTGGCGGCACTGAGCGCCCGTGCCTTGGCGAGCCCGGCGAGGTCGCCCTTGACCAGCGTGACCCCCGCGCTCTCGATCGCCACCTCGGTGCCGGTGCCCATGGCGATGCCGACGTCGGCCGCGGCCAGGGCCGGCGCGTCGTTGACGCCGTCGCCGGCCATCGCCACCACCCGGCCCTCCCGGCGCAGCCGCTCGACGACCTCCCGCTTCTGCTCGGGCAGCACCTCGGCCTCGATGTCGTCGATGTGCAGGCGGCGGGCCACCGCATCGGCGGTGGTGTGGTTGTCGCCGGTCAGCATCACCACGCGCACCCTGGCGCTGTGCAGCGCGTCGATGGCAGCGGCCGTCGTCGGCTTCAGCGGGTCGGCGACGGCGATCAGCCCGGCGAGGCGGCCATCGATCGCCAGATGCACCACCGTGGCGCCCTCGCGGCGCAGCTCCTCGGCATCGCCGGCCGCACGGGCGACGTCGACGCCGATCTCCTGCATCAGCGCGGCGTTGCCGACGGCGACGTCATGGCCGTCGACGCGGCCGACCACGCCCTTGCCGGTGAGCGAGTCGAAGCTCTCCGGCTCGGCCGGCACCACGGCGCGCTCGGCCGCGGCACTCGCCAGCGCCGACGCCAGCGGGTGCTCGCTGCGGCGCTCCAGGCTGGCGGCGAGGCGCACCAGCTCGGCCTCGGCCAGATCGCCGGACGGCACCACCGCCACCACCGCCGGCTTGCCCTGGGTCAGCGTGCCGGTCTTGTCGACCAGCACGGTGTCGACCTTCTCCAGCCGCTCCAGCGCCTCGGCGTCGCGGATCAGGATGCCCAGGCCGGCGCCGCGGCCGACGCCCACCATGATCGACATCGGCGTGGCGAGGCCCAGCGCGCACGGGCAGGCGATGATCAGCACCGACACCGCGGCGACAAGTCCATAGGCCAAGGCAGGCTCCGGCCCGAAGGCGACCCAGGCCAGGAAGGCCAGCGCCGCGACGGCGATCACCGCCGGCACGAACCAGCCGGCGACCCGGTCGGCCAGCCGCTGGATCGGCGCCCGCGAGCGCTGGGCCGAGGCCACCATCTGCACGATGCGCGCCAGCATCGTCTCGGAGCCCACCTTCTCGGCACGCATCACCAAGCCGCCGCGGCCGTTCAGCGTGCCGCCGATCACCTTGTCGCCGGGCCGCTTCTCGATAGGCAGCGACTCGCCGGTCACCATCGACTCGTCGACGGCGCTGCCGCCGTCGATCACCTCGCCGTCGACCGGCACCCTGTCGCCGGGCCGGACGCGCAGCCGGTCGCCGACGGCCACATGCTCCAGCGGCACCTCCTCGTCGCTGCCGTCATGGCGCAGCCGGCGCGCCGTCTTGGGGGCGAGAGTCAGCAGCGCCTTGATCGCACCGCCGGTCTGCTCGCGGGCGCGCAGCTCCAGCACCTGGCCCAGGAGGACCAGCACGGTGATGACGGCCGCCGCCTCGAAATAGACCGCCACCGAGCCGTCATGGCCGCGGAACGAGGGCGGGAACAGCCCGGGGGCGAGAGTGGCGACGACGCTGTAGGCCCAGGCCACGCCCGTGCCCATCGCCACGAGCGTGAACATGTTGAGGCTGCGATTGCCGATCGACTGCCAGCCGCGCACCAGGAACGGCCAGCCGGCCCACAGCACCACCGGCGTCGCCAGCACGAGCTGCACCCACCCCGAGATCGGCGCGCCCAGCAGGTGGAGCCCCAGCACATGCTGCCCCATCTCCAGGACGAAGATCGGCAGCGCCAGGGCCAGCCCGATCCAGAACCGCCGGGTCATGTCGACGAGCTCGGGGTTCGGGCCGTCGTCGATGCCCACCGTCTCGGGCTCGAGCGCCATGCCGCAGATCGGGCAGGAGCCCGGCCCCTGCTGCCGGACCTCGGGATGCATCGGGCAGGTGTAGATCGCACCCGCGACGACCGGCTCCGGCGCCTTCGGCTCAAGGTAGCGCTGCGGATCGGCCGCGAACTTGCTTCGGCAGCCGCCGCCGCAGAAATGATAGGTATGTCCCTGGTGCTCGTGGTGGTGCGGCGTCGCCGCCGGATCGACGGTCATCCCGCAGACCGGATCCTTCGCCATGGCGGCGTCTCCTGTCTTGCCGCCGCAGCAGCCGCCATGAGGGTGGTGGTGCCCGTGATCCATCGCAATGCCTCGACAAACGCCGTCTGATCGGTCTATATACCCTAGGTAGGTATGGTATCAAGACATGCACGACGCGACCAAACGTTCCTGCGCCAGCCGCCTCGGCCGCATCGAGGGCCAGGTGCGCGGCATCGCCCGGATGATCGAGGAGGACCGCTACTGCATCGACGTCCTCACCCAGCTCCGCGCGGCACGCGCCGCCCTGCGACGGGTGGAGGACGAGGTGCTGAGCGCCCATGTCGAGCACTGCGTCGAGGGCGCCATCCGCAGCGGCGATGCCGCCGAGCAGCGACAGAAGGTGACCGAGCTGCTGACGCTGCTCGCCAAGCGCGAGGACTAGGCGCGGACGGCCGCAGCATGACGGCACCCGTGATCGCGACCGTCCGCCTGCTGCTGCGCGACTGGAGGGACGAAGACCTGCCGGCCTTCGCGGCGCTCAACGCCGATCGCCGGGTGATGGAGCGCCTCGGCATGCGGCGGTCGGCCGGCGACGACTTCGAGTATCCGGGGCTGCCGCCGGGCCATCCGCTGCGGCCGCACCTGCTCTACCGGCTGGCTCAGGGGGCGTGGCGCGACAGCCAGTCCTGAAGGAAGGCGATCTCCTTCTCCTGGGCCGCCACGATCTCCTGCGCCAGGGCCCGAATCTCGGGATCCTCGCCGTATTGCATCACCCACCTGGCCATGTCGATCGCCCCCTGGTGGTGGGGGATCATGCCGCGGGCGAAGTCGACATCGGCATCGCCGCTGGCCGGAATGTCCATCGCCTCGTGCATGCGGGCGTTGATCGCCGCCAGCTCCGCCGCCGCACGGTCGGCGGTCGGTACGGCATCGTGGCTGCCGTGATGGTGCATCGGCGCCGTCTGGGCCAGCGCCATCGTCGAGATCGCGACAGCGCACGCCGCCGCCAGCATTCCACGCATCGGGAACCTCATCGCCCGCATCAGCCCGGCCCGCCGAGCTGCCGGTCGAGTGGCACCTGCCAGCCATTGACCAGGCGGTTGGTCTCGTTGGCCATGCCGACCACCGCCAGCAGCTCGCCCAGCATCTCGGTGGTCATGCCCGCCTTGCGCGCCGCGGCGCTGTGGCTGGCGATGCAGTAGTGGCAGCCGTTGGTGACGCTCACCGCCACGTAGATCATCTCCTTGACCAGCGGGTCGAGGGCGCCCGGCGCCATCACCTCCTTGATGCTCTCCCAGGTCCGGCGCAGCGTCCTCGGGTCGTGCGCCAGGTACTTCCAGAAATTGTTGACGTCGGCGACGTTCCGGCTGGCCTTGATGTCGTCGTAGACGGCGCGGACCTCGGGCGGGGCGTTGTCGTATTCGATCGGCTCGACGGCAGGCATTCTTCGGTCATCCCCCAAGCAGCACCAGCAGCACGGTCAGCGTGACGATGCCCAATAGATGGCTCACGAACACCACCGCGGCCACCGGTGCCTCGAGGATACCGTAGCGCTGGGCGATGACGAACACGCTGGAGGCGGTCGGCAGGCCGGTGGTGACGATGATCGGCACCACGAGGTCGGCCGGCAGCGGCAGCAGGCTCACCATGCCGAAGGCGATCAGCGGCAGCGCCACCAGCTTGGCAGCCGTGATGTTGGCGACCAGCGCCACATGGCCGGTGAGCGACCCGCCATAGAGCGTGGCGCCGAGCGCGAACAGCGCCGCCGGCGCTGCCGCGGCGCCGATGAGACCCAGGAAGCCGGTGACCGGCAAGGGCAGCCGCAGCCCCAGGTAGGCGACGACCGCGCCGGCGAACACGGCGATGATCAGCGGGTTGCGGCAGACGGCGCGGATGACGGTCCGCAGGCCGCCCTTGTCGGCGCCCAGGCTGGCCTCGAGGATCAGGATGGTGAGGCTCTGCAGCACGAGGTTGTCCATCACCACCGCCAGTACCGCCGGCAGCGCCCGCGCCTCGCCATAGGCCGCGATCAGCAGCGGCACGCCCATGTAGCCGACATTGCCCCAGGCGGCGGCGAAGGCGCAGATCGCGGCCATCGCCGGGCTCAGCCTGGCCAGGCGCGCCGCCAGGTAGACCAGACCGTAGAGGATGACGCAGCTGCCCTCGTAGGCGAGGTAGAGCCAGGGATCGGCCAGCCGGCCGAAGGGCGTGGTCGCCACCTTGTGGAACAGCAGCGCCGGCAGCGCGAACCAGAACACGAAGCTGTTGAGGCCCATCAGCCCCTTGGTGTCGAGCAGCCTCAGCCGCGACGCCAGCATCCCGCAGAGCAGCACGGCGAAGAACGGAATGGCGACGCCGAGGATGGTCGCCATGCGGCCCTACAGCAGCTCCTCGAGGAAAGGGATCAGCGGCATGCCGGCGGGCGTGACCGTCAGCTCCCGCAGCGCGCGCGGCCGCAGCCAGCGCAGCGCCACCTGCCCCTCGCGCGGCGTCGGCTCGCCCTTCCACTTCCGGCAGACATAGAGCGGCATCAGCAGATGGAAGCGGTCATAGGCATGGCTCGTGAAGGTCAGCGGCGCCAGGCAGGCGGTCTCGGTGGCGATGCCCAGCTCCTCGCGCAGCTCGCGCACGAGGCAGGTCTCCGGCGTCTCGCCCGGCGCCAGCTTGCCGCCGGGGAACTCCCAGTAGCCGGCGAGATGCTTGCCGTCCGGCCGCTGCGCCATCAGCACCCGGCCGTCCTCGTCGACCAGGGCGCAGGCGACGACGAGCAGCAGCGGGCGGTCGGCCGGTCGTGCCCCCTCAGGAGCGGTAGTCGGCATTGATCTCGATGTAGCCGTGCGTCAGGTCGCAGGTCCAGACCGTGGCCCTGCCCGGCCCGTCGCCGACGCGCACGGCGAGGTCGATCTCGCGGCCGCGCAGATGCGCCGTCACCGGCGCCTCGTCGAGGTCGGCCACCGCCGCACCGTCCTTCGCCACCGCGATGCCGCCGAACGACACCGACAGCCTCGGCACCTCGATCGGCTCGCCGGCCTTGCCGACCGCCATCACCACCCGCCCCCAATTGGCGTCCTCGCCGGCGATGGCGGTCTTGACCAGCGGCGAATTGGCGATCTCGAGCGCGATCCGCCGCGCCGAGGCGTCGTCGACCGCCCCTTCGAGGTCGATGGTGATCAGCTTCTGCGCGCCCTCGCCGTCGCGCACGATCTGCACGGCGAGGTCGGTGGCGACCGCCTGCAGCGCCTTCCTGAAGCCGGCGAGGCGCGGATCGTCGATGCCCGAGGGCGCGGCGTGCCGGGCCTGGCCGGTGGCGAACAGCAGGAAGGTGTCGGAGGTCGAGGTGTCGCCATCGACGGTGATGGCGTTGAACGAGCGGTCGACCACATGCGCCCACAGCGGCCGCAGCACCTCGGCCGGGATCGCCGCGTCGGTGAACAGGAAGCCGAACACCGTGGCGGTATTCGGCGCCACCATGCCCGAGCCCTTGGCGATGCCGGCGATGCGCACGGGCACGCCGTCGATCTCGGCCGCGGCCGCGGCACCCTTGGCGAAGGTGTCGGTCGTCATGATCGCCCGCGCCGCCTCCGGCCAGGCGTCGGGGCGCAGGGCGGCCTGCATCTCGGGCAGCCGGGCCACGATCGGCTCGGGATCGAAGCGCATGCCGATCACGCCGGTCGAGGCGACGTAGACCTCGCCCGGCTGGCAGCCCAGCCGCTCGGCCACCGCCTGGGCCTCGCGCGCCACCGCCGCGTCGCCGGCGGCACCGCGGAAGACGTTGGCGTTGCCGGCATTGACCATCAGCGCCCGGGCGCGGCCCGACGGCAGGTGCCGGCGGCACCAGCTCACCGGATGGCCGCAGGTCAGCGAGGTGGTGAGCATGCCGGCGACGGCGGTATCCGGCGCCAGCTCGACCAGCAGCAGGTCCGGCCGCCCCTGGTAGCGCAGCCCCGCCGCCAGCGGGGCGAGCCGCACGCCGGGGACAGGGGCTATCGTCGGAAAGCCGGTCGGAGCCAGTGGCGAGACCGGGATCGGCTTCTTGGCCATCGCTGTTCTTGCTTTGCTTCGACCCGGATCAGTTCGGCTTGGCCTCGGGCGCCCGCGGCGTGCCGTCGATGTTGAAGCGCTCGATCTCGGCACCCTTGCGGGAATCCTCGAGCAGGCTCGTCAGGATCTCGCGCGACAGCTGCTCGCGCAGCTCCGGCTCCTTGTCGGCGAAGCTCGGCGTGGTGGTGCGCTTGTCCTCGACCAGGATGACGTGCCAGCCGAACTGGCTCTGCACCGGATCCTTCGACCAGCTACCCTTCTGCATGGCGAAGGCGGCGGTCGAGAACTCGGGCACCATCGCCTCGCGGGTGAAATAGCCGAGGTCGCCGTCGTTCTGGGCGGCCGAGGGATCCTTCGATTTGGCCTTGGCGATCGCGCCGAAGTCGCCGCCCTTGTCGAGCTCGGCGATCACTGCGCGGGCATCGGCCTCGCTGTCGAGCAGCACATGCCGCGCATGCACCTCCTCGACGATGAACTCGGGCTGCCCCTTGGCCTTCTCATAGGCCGCCTTCAGCGCCGCCTCGGTGGTGCCGTCCGTGATGGCCCGCTGGATCAGCTGGTCGCGCAGCGTGGCCTCGCGCGCCCGCGCGATCGCCGCCTCGACCGCCGGATCGTCGGCCAGGCCCTTCTTCTCAGCCGCCATCGCCAGGAGCCGCGTGTCGATCACCCGCTGCAGCAGCGGGTCGTACAGCATCTCGATCGGCATCTGGCGGTACTGGTCGGGCAGCACCGCATAGGCCGCGTCGATCTCGCTCTTGTGGATCTCGGCACCGTCGACCTTGGCCACGACCGGGTCGGCGGGATCGGCCGCTTGTAGCACCGCGACGGGCGCTGCGAGGCACAGCGCGACGGCGGTCGCGGTCAGCAGGAGGCGGCGCATGGGGAACTCCTCGGGGGGAAGGTGAGGCGGCGCGCATAAAGCACGGCGACCGATCCGTCACAAGTCGGTGCGGGATCGCGCCACGGCAAGGGCATCGCCGCCGGCGATAGCGGATCGTTAACGAGCGGCTGCGATGATCCGGGGACCTCTCGCGCCCCAGCAGTGGAGCCCGTCGCATTCGCGCGATTCCCGATCTTCCGTTGCCGGCGCAGGGGCCCGGGCTTCCACGGACCACGCGGCCGATGGCCGGACCCGTCCGCTGGCGCAGCCAACGCGCGCCCCTCCTGGCCCTCGCCGGGCTCGTGGCACTGGCGTTGCTCGTGGCGCTCGGCCTGCTCTGGCACATGGCGGCGCGCCAGGACGGCGCGGCATCGGCGCTGTCGCGCCGCCTGCTGACCACGGCGCTCGCCGAGCGGCATGCCGAGATGGCGCGCACCCTGGGCGACTATGCCGGCTGGGGCGACGCCTATGCGCACCTGCATGTCGAGCTCGACACGGCATGGGCGTTCGTCGCCGGCAATGTCGGCGAGAGCCTCTATTCCGACCTCGGCTACGAGCTGGTGGCCGTCGTCGACCCGATGGACCGCGTCGTCTACGCCCTGGAGGAGGGCCGCCTCGCCGGTGCGGCGCCACCGCTGCCCGCCGGCTGGATCGGCCTCGTCCGGGCGGCGCGTGCGGCGCCGACCGGCGAGACCGAGCCCGTGACCGGCTCGCTGCTGCTCGACGGAGAGCCGGTGATGGCGGGGGCGGCGGCGCTGTCGCCGGCCGCCGATCCCGGCGTGCAGCTCACGCCCGGCCCACCATCGGTGCTGCTGTTCGTCGACCGGCTGGATCCGCCGGCGCTGCTCGACATCGGGCGCTCGCACTTCGTCGAGGACGTCCGCCTCGCCGAGACCGGCGCCGACCCCACCCTCGCGATCGCCGATCCGGACGGCGACCCGCTCGTCCGCCTCGCCTGGACCGCCGCACGACCCGGCAGCGAGCTGCTGCGCGCCGTGCTGCCGTGGCTGGCCGGGCTCGCCGCCGCCGTGGCCACCCTCACCATGCTCGGGCTGCGGCTGGCCTGGACGGCGGCGCGGCTGGTCGAGCGCGGGGCGCACGCCCTGGAGTTCAGCGAGGCGCGCCTGCGCGACATCGTCGAGGCCTCGTCGGACTGGGTGTGGGAGACCGATGCCGAGCTGCGGCTCAGCTACCTGTCGGAGCGGTTCTTCAGCATCACCGGCCATCCGGTCGCCGGCCTGACCGGCGCGCCGCTGCAGGCGTTCCTGCAGCCGCACGGCCAGGTCGAGACCTCCTGGAACGCCATCTTCGCCGAGCGGGAGCCCTGCCGCGATCTGCTCTGCCGCTACGTCGACAGCCGCGGCTCCGACCGCTACTGCCGCCTGTCGGCCAAGCCGCTGCACGGTGCCGGCGGCACCTTCCTCGGCTATCGCGGCACGGCCAGCGACGTCACGGCCGAGGTGCTGGCACAGGCCGAGCTGCGTCACCTCTCCTGGCACGACGCCCTGACCGACCTGCCGAACCGGGCGGCCCTGCACGAGGAGCTGTCGCGGCGGCTGCGCGCCGGCGAGCCGCTGGCCGTGCTCTGCCTCGACCTCGACCGGTTCAAGACCGTCAACGACACCCTGGGCCATCCGGTCGGCGACGCGCTGCTGCGCGAGGCCTCGCGGCGGTTCCGGTCGACGGCGCCCGCCGGCGCCATGGTCTCGCGGCTGGGCGGCGACGAGTTCGTCGTGCTGCACAGCCCGGGCGACACGGCGGCCGAGACCGACGCCTTGTGTGCGCGGCTGATCGGGAATCTCGCCGAGCCGGTGCAGCTCGCCGGTGTCGAGGTCTGCGTCGGCCTCAGCATCGGCGTGGCCACCGCACCCGAGGACGGCGGCGACGCCGACACGCTGCTGCGCCACGCCGACATCGCGCTCTACCACGCCAAGAGCGACGGCCGCGGCCGGTTCCGCCGCTTCGTGCCGCAGATGAGCGAGCGCCTGCAGCGGCGGCGCGCCGTCGAGCTCGACCTGCGGCACGCCCTGGCCGGCAACCGGCTGGCGCTGCATTTCCAGCCGCGATTCGACGCGGCCAGCCTGCGGCCGACCGGCGCCGAGGCGCTGCTGCGCTGGCCGCAGCCCGACGGCTCCAACATGGGGCCCGAGCAGTTCGTGCCGATGGCCGAGGAGACCGGGCTGATCGTGCCGATCGGCGAATGGGTGCTGCGCGAGGCCTGCCGGCGGGCGGCCGAGCTGCCGGGGCTGACGATCTCGGTCAACCTCTCGCCCGTCCAGTTCCGCCACGGCGATCTCGTGGCCACGGTCGAGGCGGTGCTGTCGGCCGCCGACCTCGATCCGCGCCGGCTCGAGCTCGAGCTGACCGAGGGCGTGCTGCTCGACAATACCGACGCGGCGGTGCGTCTGCTCGAGCGCCTGAAGGGGCTGGGCCTGAAGCTGGCGCTCGACGATTTCGGCACCGGCTACTCCTCGCTCGGCTACCTGCAGAGCTTCCCGTTCGACCGGGTCAAGATCGACCGCCGCTTCGTGGCCAGGCTGGGCCGCAACGCCGAATCGCTGGCCATCGTGCGCGCCGTGCTCGACCTCGCCCGTGGCCTCGGCATGGCGACCACCGCCGAGGGCGTGGAGACGCAGGAGCAGCTGGCCCTGCTGCGCGCCGCCGGCTGCGACGAGGTGCAGGGATTCCTGCTGGGCCGGCCGGCGCCGCTCGAGCAGCTGGCTCTCGGCGACACGGGCCCGGCCGGCCGGGTGGTGCGGCTGGTGGCCGGCTCCGGCACCGACCGGCCGCCGGCCGGGCAGCGGGCGTTTCGTTGACACTCAGGGGGGCGGTGCCTATGTCAGGCGCCTGATTCGGCTTTGCCCGGCTTTCCGAAAAGGCCTCCGCCACCATGCTTGCCCCGCTGCTCAAGCGGCTCTTCGGCACGGCCAACGACCGCGCCGTCAAGGCGTACAGAAAGCGCGTCGACCGCATCAATGCGCTGGAACCCTCGGTCGCGGCGCTGAGCGACGACGAGCTGCGGGCCCGCACCGCCGAGTTCCGCGCCCGGCTGGACAAGGGCGAGGCGCTCGACGACCTGCTGGAGGAGGCCTTCGCCACCGTCCGCGAGGCCGCCAAGCGGACGCTGGGCCAGCGTCATTTCGACGTCCAGCTGGTCGGCGGCATGGTGCTGCACCAGGGGTCCATCGCCGAGATGCGCACCGGCGAGGGCAAGACGCTGGTGGCGACGCTGGCGGCCTATCTCAACGCCCTGCCGGGAAACGGCGTGCACGTCGTCACCGTCAACGACTATCTGGCCCGTCGCGACGCCGGCTGGATGGGCCGCATCTACAATTTCCTGGGCCTGACCGTCGGCGTGGTGGTGCCGCAGCCGCCCGGCACCGACAACGCCGAGGAGCGGCGCGCCGCCTACGCCTGCGACATCACCTACGGCACCAACAACGAGTTCGGCTTCGACT
>DAOLFG010000063.1:0-29249 GCA_035326425.1 Geminicoccus sp.
GTTCCGCTAGACGGCGAGCCGTGCCGCCACCTCGACCAGGCGGTCCACCTCGGCCTTGGTGTTGTGGTAGTGCGGCGAGGCCCGGACCAAGGGCGGCAGCCCCCTCGCCTCGGCATCGAGAAGCGTGCTCGACGGGTTCGAGACGCCGATGGTGATATCTGCGGCGGCGGCCACTCGGACGACGGCCTGGGCCTCGATCCCCTCCAACGTGAAGCTGACGATCGCCGACGGGTTCATGCCGAGATCGCGCAGCCGCAGCCCCGGAATGACCGCGAGGCCTTCGCGCAGCCGGTTGACCAACGGCCGGCAACGGGCTTCGATCGCATCGAGGCCGATCGCCAGCGCATAGTCGACGGCGACGCCCAGCCCCAGGCGGGCAGGGGCTTGCGCTGCTCGATCACGTGTAAAGTATGGGGACCTTCGCGCTGGCCGGCAACCCGCCGTCAAGGGCGCGGAATTTCAAACTGACCCACTACCCGGCAGCCGGATGCATCGGCATCGGCCTAGATGCTTGCGAGCCGCACCAGCGCCACGTACACTGCCAGCCCGCCGACGAGCGCCACGAGGAACTGGCCGGTCCGGCGCATCAGGGCGAATCCCGCCACCGCCGCCAGCCATCCGGCCGGGCCGGCGCTCACCACCATCGGCGCGATCAGGGCCGCGAACACCGCCCCCGGCAGCTCCTGCAGCCAGGCCTCGGCGAACGGCGTCGGCTTCAGGCGTGTCGACAGCCAGAAGCCGCCGGCGCGGCAGGCATAGGTGACGGCGGCCATCGCCAGGATGGCGGCGAGGCTAAGGGCGTCCACGGATCGCCACCCAGGCGCCGGCGAGGCTGCCGGCCAGGGCTCCGAGCACGATGTACCAGGTCCCGGGCAGCAGCGATTTCGTCGCCACGGCGACCACGGCCGCCACCGTCCAGGGCAGCAGGTCGTGCCGGCCGCGCCAGAACGCCGCCAGGAGGGCGACGAAGAAGGCGGTGGTCAGGTAGTCGAGGCCCCAGTCCTCGATGAGGTAGGAGACGTCGCCGGCCAGCCGTCCCAGCACGCTCGACGACACCCAGACCAGCCAGAGGGCAGCACCGGCGCCGAGGAGGAACGCCGCGTCGCGCCCGCCGGCGCGCAGGTCGGCGACGCTGACGCCCCAGCTCTCGTCGGTCATGAAGTAGAGGCTGGCATAGGCCCTGGGCCGCGGGATCGGCAGCAGCCAGGGCAGCAGCGCCGGCCCCATCAGCGCGTGGCGCAGGTTGATCACCAGCACGCCCGCCACCAGCGACAGCAGCGGCAGCGGATCGCCCCACAGCTCCAGCGCCAGGAACTGCGAGGCGCCGGCGAAGACCAGCGCGCTGGACAGGCCGATCTCCAGCGCCGTCATGCCCTTCTGGCCGGCGAGGAATCCGTAGACCAGGCCGAAGGCCAGCGCCCCCGGCACGATCGGCAGCACGCCGCGGGCACCGCGAAGGGCGCCCGCGGCGGTGAAGGTGACAGGCTGGCTCAAGCGGCCTTCGCGAGCTCTCCGGGCCGGCGAGCATAGGCGGCATAGGCATCGGCCAGCCAGCCCCCGACCGGACCGATGCGGAAGCTCCTGCCGTCGATCTCGCGGATCAGCGTGACCTCGGCGGCGGTGCCGGCGAGGAAGGCCTCGTCGAACCCGGCCAGCTCCTCGGGCATCACCACCCGCTCGACGACCTCGAAGCCACGCTGCTGTGCGAGGCGGATGATGCTGCGGCGGGTGATGCCGTCGAGGAAGCAGTCGGGCACCGGTGTCACCAGCCGCTCGCCCTCGACGAAGAAGACGTTGGCGCCGCTGGCCTCGGAGACCCGGCCGCGCCAGTCGAGCATCAACGTGTCGTCGAAGCCCTGGCGGATCGCCTCGTGGCGGCTGAGCGTGCCGATGGCGTAGGCGGCCGACACCTTGGCCTCGTGCGGCATGCATTCGGGCGGCGGCCGCCGCCAGCGGGCGACATTCAGGCGGATGCCCTCGCGTTTCAGATGACCCTCCGCACCGGTCCAGGGCCAGGCCGCCACGGCGGCATGGATGCGGTTGCGCGGCGCCGCCACCGCCAGGACCTCGCTGCCGCGCCAGACCAGCCGGCGGACATAGGCGTCGGCCAGGCCGTTGGCGGCGATCACCTGCTCGACGGCGCGGTCGAGCGCCGGCGCATCCCAGGGCGAGGCCATGTCCATGATCTCGGCCGAGCGCAGCAGCCGCCGGCCGTGCTCCTCCAACGCCAGCACCCGGCCGCCATAGGCGCGCTCGCCCTCGAACACGGCGCTGGCATAGTGCAGGCCGTGGGTCAGCAGGTGCAGCCTGGCCTCGCGCCAGGGCACCAGCTCGCCGTCCAGCCAGATCCATCCGTCACGATCGTCCATCGGCAACATCGTCGTCACTCCTCACGGCACCTCGATGGTTCCCTCGGCGACCGTCACGGCCGCCCCCGCCACCCGAATCTCCGCCACCTTCCCGGCCTCGCGCCGGGCGCGTACTCGGAGCAGGCTGGGCCGGCCCATCTCGATGCCCTGGCCGATGCGCCAGGACCGCCAGCCGTCCGCCCCGCCCTCGGTCGTGGCGAGCAGCCCGCCGAGAGCGGCCGCGGCGCTGCCCGTGGCAGGATCCTCGGCGATGCCGTGGTCGGGCGCGAACATCCGCATGCGCAGGTCGTGCTCGGGCGAGCCGGTCTCGCGGGTGAAGAGCGCCAGCCCGTTGGCCTCGGCGATCTGCCCCGGGGCCGGCACACGGGCACGACCGAGGGCGCCGAGGCTGCGCAGCTCGACGAACAGGAAGGGTGCCCCGGCGGAAGCGATGCGGGCGGTGGCCACGTCGTCGATGCCGAGCCCCACCAGCGCCGCGCAGGCGGCGAGCTCCGGCGCATCCCGCAGCGCCGGCGGCTCGGGCGCGGTCAGCTCGGCCTCGACCGGCGAGCCTGCGAGGATGTCGACCGGCACGGTGCCGGCGATCTGCTCCATCACCACCCGGCCGCCCGGTGCCCGGCCCAGGCCGGCCAGTGCTATCGCCGTGCCGATGGTCGGATGGCCGGCGAACGGCATCTCGAAGCGCGGCGTGAAGATCCGCACGCGGCAGTCGTGGCCGGGGCGCGTCGGCGGCAGGACGAAGGTGGTCTCGGAGAAGCCGAACTCGGCCGCCACCTGCTGCATCCGCGCGTCGCCGAGACCGGCGGCGTCCGGCAGCACCGCCAGCTGGTTACCGCCGAACGGTCTGTCGGTGAACACGTCGAGGATGTGGAAGGCGTAGCGCATGGCGCATTCCCTGACCGCACGATCGATACAATCGTCCTTGCGACTCACATATTCATGAGTCAATGTTTCAATTGTACCATGACAATCGACCCGCAGGATCTCACAGGCCTTCCCGGACCGCGCTATCGGGCGCTCGCCGAGGCGCTGGGGCGCGCCATTCGCGACGGCCGGCTGCGGCCGGGCGCCAGGCTGCCGACCCAGCGCGACCTGGCCTTCCGGCTCGACGTCACGGTCGGCACGGTCGGCCGCGCCTATGCCCTGGCCGAGCAGCGCGGCCTCGTCAGCTGCGAGGTCGGGCGGGGAAGCTATGTGCGCGACGTCGCCGGTCCGGTGCAGAGCCTCACCAGCGTCGAGGGGCTGGGCGATGATGTGGTGGACCTGCGCCTCAATGCGCCGAGCTCCACCCCGCTCGACACCGAGCTGACGGCGGAGATCGCAGCACTCGCCGCCGCGCCGGAGGCCATCGAGCTGCTGCGGGGCTATGCGCCGGGCACGGGGCTGGCGCCGCATCGCGAGGCCGCCGCCAGATGGCTCGGAGAGCTGGGCATCCCGGCCCAGCCGCAGCGGATCGTCATGACCGGCGGCGCCCAGGCCGGCCTCTATCTGAGCCTGGCCGTGCTGACCCAGCCCGGCGATACCGTGCTGGTCGAGCAGCTCTGCTATGCCGGGGCCCGCGACGTCGCGCTGCGACTGCGGCTGCGCCTCGAAGGCGTGGCCATGGACCAGGAGGGCATGCTGCCCGATGCCCTGGCCGAGGCCGCGGCGTCGAGCGGTGCGCGGATCGCGGTGGTGACGCCCAGCCTGCACAATCCCACCACCATCCAGATGCCGGAATCGAGGCGGCGCGAATTGATTCGCGTGGCGTCGGCCGCCGGCATCCGCATCGTCGAGGACGACATCTACGGCCCGTTCGTGGCCATACGTCCGCCGGCGCTGGCGGCGATGGCCCCGGATTCGGTGATCCACGTCGCCAGTCTGTCGAAGGCGGTGCTTCCTGGCCTGCGCGCCGGCTGCATCCTGGCGCCGCCGGATCTGGTGGCGCCACTGAGCCAGGCGATCCATGCCCAGCGCGTCGACGAATCGCCGTTCGTCCAGGGCATCCTCGCCCGCTGGCTCGAGCGCGGCCTGCTGGCGCGCGCCCTCGGGGAGCAGCGCGCCGAGGCGACGGCTCGCCAGGAGCTGGCCCGCCACAGGCTGGCCGGGCTCGACCTCGTCTCGCCGCCGTGCGGCCTGCATGCCTGGCTGCGCCTGCCCGCCGGCTGGGAGGCGGCCGAGGCCGAGCGGCGGCTCGCCGAGCGTGGCGTGCACGTGGCGCCCGCCTATCTGTTCTGGGCCGGCCGCGGCACCCCGCCCCGCGCCATCCGGCTGGCGCTCGGCCGCCCGGCGACGCGCGCCCGGCTCGCGGGCGCGCTCGATGTCATCGCCGACACGCTGAAGGCGACACGGGAAGCGCCCGCCCCCGTGCTCTGAGCCGGGTCAGTCGCAGATGTTGCGGCTGCCGACCGTGACGATGCGGAACGGGTCGCGCACCACGTCGTCGACGACCTTGCGCACCACCCGCTCGCGGGCGTCGACGAAGGCGACGCCGGCCGGCTCCGACAGGGCGACCACGACCGCGTCGCGGTCCGGCGTCGCCACGGCACCCTCGGGCGTGCCCGGCAGGGCGATCGGCTCCAGCGGTGCCGCCTTGTCGAGGTCGATCGCCAGCAGCGAGCGCGTCGAGCGCGAGGTGACGAAGCCGGTGGTGTCGAACCAGGCCGGCAGGATGGCCTCCATGCTGTCGGTGCCGTCCAGCCGCGCCACCTCCCGGCCCTTCGCCATGTCGACCAGCGACAGTGTCTGGTCGCCGGCATTGGCGGTGATCATCAGCCGCTCGTCGCTGGTGAAGGCGACGCGCCAGGGCTGCGGCCCGACGCGGTCGCGGCGCGGCCGCTCGGCCGACGCGACGTCGAGCCGCGCCACCTCCGACCCGGCAGACGGGATCGCCCAGATGTGGCGGCCGTCGCGGCTCAGCATCACGCTGGTGATGCCGGGCGTGTCGTCCGGTTCCCGCGGCACCGGCAGCAGCTCCAGCAGCGCGCCGAGGGCGACGTCGACGACACCGATCCGGTCGCTGCCGAGATTGGCGACATAGAGCCTGGCGCCGTCGGGCGAGAACAGCGTGTTGTGCGGCTGGCTCAGCCCGCCGACGCGGCGCGTCGTCATGGTGTCGAGGTCGATGAGCGTCAGCGCGTCGGCGTAGAAATTGCCGACCGCCAGCACCTCGCCGTTCGGGCTGAGCTGCATGTGCTCGGGCTCGTGGTCGAGCACCACAGACCGTGCCTCGTGCATGGTGGCGAGGTCGATCACCGCCACCCGGCTGTCCTCCAGGCTGCCGACGACCAGCTCCTTGCGATCCTCCCTGACCGCCAATTGGTAGGCCGGGCGGCGCAGCACGACCTCGCCCGCCACGCTGGCATCGCGCATGTCCAGCACCGTCACCTCGCCGGCGGAGCGGCTGGCGACGAAGGCGTAGGAGCGGAGCGCCTGGAGATCGAGCGCCAGGGCGGGGCATGCCAGCACCGCCAGCAGCAGCGCCGCGATCAGGCTGAGGTTGCGCATGGCCCCACTTGCAGTACGCGGCTGCAGCCGGTCAACCCCGGCTGGACGGAGCATCGCCAGCCGCTAAGCTCGGGTCCGCATGATCGGATGGGAGCTTGAGCCATGGGCGTGCTGATCCGCGGCGGAACCGTCGTCAACGCCGACCGCAGCCTGCGGGCCGACGTCTATTGCGAGGACGGCGTCATCAAGGCCGTGGGCACCGGCATCGACGTTCCCGCCGGCGCCGAGATCGTCGACGCCGGCGGTACGTATGTCGTGCCGGGCGGCATCGACCCGCACACCCACATGCAGATGCCGTTCATGGGCACGGTGGCGATCGAGGACTTCGAGAGCGGCACCTCCTCGATGCTGGCCGGCGGCACGACGATGCTGATCGACTTCGTCATCCCCAGCCCGCAGCAGAGCCTCACCGACGCGCTCGACCAGTGGGCCGAGTGGGGTACGAAGTCGGTCGCCGACTACTCCTTCCACGTCTGCGTCACCTGGTGGTCGGAGCGGGTCGAGCAGCAGATGGCCGAGTGCGTCGACCGCGGCGTCAACAGCTTCAAGCATTTCATGGCCTACAAGGGTGCTCTGATGGTCGACGACGAGGTGCTCTTCAAGAGCTTCTCGCGCTGCCGGGAGCTGGGTGCCCTGCCGATGGTGCATGCCGAGAACGGCGACGCCGTCTTCCTGCTGCAGCAGCAGCTGCTCAACCAGGGCATCACCGGCCCCGAGGGCCATGCCCTCTCCCGCCCGCCGCATGTCGAGGCCGAGGCCGCCAACCGGGCGATCATGATCGCCCAGACCGTCGGCGTGCCGCTCTACGTCGTCCACACCTCCTGCCGCGAGGCCCACGAGGCCATCGCCCGCGCCCGCGCCAACGGCCTGCGGGTCTACGGCGAGCCGCTGGCGCAGCACCTGGTGCTGGACGAGAGCGTCTACTACAGCGCCGACTGGGATCATGCCGCCAGCCGGGTGATGAGCCCGCCGTTCCGCAGCAAGGAGCACCAGAAGTCGCTGTGGGACGGGCTGGTCTCCGGCTCGCTGCAGGTGGTGGCCACCGACCATTGCGCCTTCACGCTCGAGCAGAAGCGCATGGGCCACGACAACTTCACCCGCATCCCCAACGGCACCGGCGGCATCGAGGAGCGGATGAAGGTGGTCTGGCATTTCGGCGTCAACTCGGGCCGGCTGACGCCCGAGGAGTTCGTCGCCGTCACCAGCACCAACTGTGCGAAGATCTACAACGTCTACCCGCGCAAGGGCCGGATCGGCGTCGGCTCGGATGCCGATCTCGTGGTCTGGGATCCCAAGGCCAGCCACACCATCAGCCAGAAGACCCACCATTCGAAGCTCGACGTCAACGTCTTCGAGGGCATCACCGTCACCGGCGCTCCCAAGGTCACGCTGAGCCAGGGCCGGGTGGTGTGGAAGGACGGCCAGCTGAACGTGACCCGCGGCCAGGGGCGAAACATTCCCCGCCCACCCTTCGCCTCGGCCTTCGAGGCCCAGTCCAAGGTCAACGAGCGCACCCGGCCGCATCCGGTGAAGAGGGCCGTGCATCTGCACCAGACGCCCTGACCGCCGACTGGCTGGACACCTACTTTTTAATCCTATAGGAGAACTGTACTTCATCGATTGCGTACCGTTCGACACCGGGAGGCGGAGAACATGCGAATGCGGGTCACCACGGCGCTAGCGGCGCTCGTCGTCGGGCTCGGCCTGACGGGCGCTGCCGAAGCGCAGACCAAGCTGCGCCTGCAGGCGGCTGTGCCCTCGGCCAGCATCTATTTCGAGCTGCTCCAGCGCTATGCCGACCGCATCGAGAAGATGTCGGCCGGCCGCGTCGAGATCGAGGTGCTGCCCGACGGCGCCATCGTGCCGGCCTTCGAGATCCTGGATGCCGTCGACCAGGGCGTGGTCGATGCCGGCTATGCCTGGACCCACTACTGGTCGGGCAAGCACCCCGCCGCCGGCCTGTTCAGCAACCCGATGGCCGGCGCCGGCGCCGGTCTCGACCAGCTCTCCCACGTCGCCTGGCTGATCGAGGGCGAGGGCGGTGAGCTCTACGAGAAATTCTACAGCGAGGTGCTGGGCGTCAACGTCCAGCCCTTCATGGTCCAGCCGATGGGGCCGGATCCGTTGGGCTGGTTCGCCAAGCCGATCGCCAACGTCGAGGACTTCAAGAAGCTGAAGTATCGCTCGCCGCCCGGCATCACCGGCGAGATCTTCAAGGAGATGGGAATCAGCGCCGTGGCCCTGCCCGGAGGCGAGATCGTGCCGTCGGCCCAGCGCGGCGTCATCGACGCCGCCGAGTGGATCGGGCCCGCCGACGACCTCAATCTCGGCCTGAACGCGGTATGGAAGAACTACTACCTGCAGGGCCTGCACCAGTCGACCGACGTCGGCGAGGTCGTCATCAACAAGGATGTCTGGAACAGCCTGGAGCCGGACATCCAGGAAATCTTCCGTACCGCGGCGCTGGCGTCGATGGCCGAGACCTATGCCTTCAACGTCGCCCGCAACGCCGCTGCCGTCGTCAAGCTGCGCGAGCAGTTCGGCGTGGCGATCGAGGACACGCCTGCGGACTTCTTCCCGGAGTTCGTCCGCGCCACCAATGTCGTGCTCGATCGCTACGCCGCGCAGAACGCTTTCTTCAAGGAGGTGCTGGATTCCCAGCGGGCGTTCGCCGAGACGGCCGTGCCCTACTGGACCAAGATCCTCGATCTGTATTCCAACCTCGGCAACGCGGCGCTGGCCGGCAAGTAGCCGACCGCGAAGAACTCCTGGCATGGCGACCGCCCCGCCGGCACTGTTGCGCGCGATCCGTCTGCTCGACGGCATCAGCCTGTGGTCTGGCCGGGCGGTCGCCTGCCTCGTGGTGCCGATGGTGCTGGGCCTCGTCTACGAGGTCGTGGCCCGCTACCTGTTCAATGCCCCGACGGTCTGGGCCTATGACCTGACCTTCATGCTCTACGGCACCTTCTTCATGCTGGGCTCGGCCTACGCCCTGCAGCGAAAGGCGCACATCCGCACCGACACCTTCTACGGCAACTGGTCGCCTCGGGTGCAGGGGGCCGTGGACGCGGTCTGCTATGCGGTCCTGTTCCCGGCGCTCCTGGTCTTCCTCTGGGCCGGCTGGAGCTTCTTCGCGCGCTCGTTCGGGCAGGGTGAGCGCATCGTCACCAGCCCGTGGATGCCGATCGTCTACCCGTTCAAGCTCGTGATTCCCCTCGCCACCCTGCTGCTACTGCTGCAGAGCGTTTCGGAGTTCCTGAAGAGTCTCTGGGCGGCGCGCTCGGGCGAGTGGCTTTGAGCGACGAGATCCTGGGGCTGGTGTCGCTGGCGGTCCTGTTTGGCGCCATCTTCATCGGCTTTCCCATCGCCTTGACCCTGATCGTGGTGGCGCTCGGCTTCGGCTGGCTGGCGCTGGGCAAGATCGCGGTCAACCTGATGGTGCTGCAGACCTTCGCGGTGATGCGCGACCCGACGCTGGCCTCGATCCCGTTCTTCCTGTTCATGGGCTATCTGCTGGAGCGGGCCGGGCTGATGGAGCGGCTGTTCCGCGGCTTCCAGCTGATGTTCGCCGGCCTGCGCGGCTCGCTCTATCTGGCGGTGCTGGTCACGGCCACGATCTTCGCCGCCGCCACCGGCATCGTCGGCTCGTCGGTCACCCTGCTCGGCGTCATGGCGGCGCCGGCGATGCAGCGCAGCGGCTACGACATCCGGCTGTCCGCCGGCGTCATCACCGCCGGCGGCACCCTGGGGATCCTGATCCCGCCTTCGGTGATGCTGATCGTCATGGGGCCGGTCGTCGGCGTGCCGGTGACCGACCTGTTCGCCGCCGCCGTCGTCCCCGGCCTGCTGCTGGCGGGCCTCTACATCGCCTACGCCCTGCTGCGCAGCCATCTCGACCCGTCGCTGGGCCCACCCCTGCCCCCGGATCAACGGGCGACGTCCAAGGCCGAGATCCTGCGCGAGCTGCTGTTCGGCATGGCGCCGGTCATCGTGATCGTCCTGGCGACGCTGGGGGTCATCATGGCCGGCATCGCCACGCCCACTGATGCCGGTGCCGTCGGCGCCTTTGCCGTGCTGCTGCTGACAATCGCCTACCGCCGCATGACGCCGAGCCATTTCTGGCGCGCCGTGCTGGCGACGCTCGAGACCTCCTGCATGATCCTGCTGCTGGTGGCGGCGTCGAACTTCTTCGGCGCCGTGTTCTCGCGCCTCGGCAGCGCCACCTGGATCGCCGACCTCCTGCTGCAGCTCGACCTGGCACCGACCTCGATGCTGCTCCTGATACTGGGCATCGTGTTCCTGCTCGGCTGGCCGCTTGAATGGGTGCCGATCGTGCTCGTCGTCGTGCCGATCCTGCTGCCGCTCGTGCGCAAGCTCGGCATCGACCTGCTGTGGTTCTCGACCTTGATCGCCGTCTGCATGCAGACCGCCTGGCTTTCGCCGCCGGTGGCCCTGTCGGCCTACTTTCTCCGGGGCGTCGTGCCGCACTGGCGGCTCGCCGACATCTATCGCGGCATGATGCAGTTCATGGCCATCCAGCTGCTGGGCCTGCTGATCCTCGTGCTCTTCCCGTCGCTCGTGCTCTTCCTCCCGGCGCTGCTGCGCAACTAGGCAGCCTCGTCAGCCCGACGGCTTGGCCGCGGCGTCGGGCCAGATCTTCCACGGTGCCCGGCCCGCCTCCCACATCTCGTCGAGGCGGCGCTTGTCGCGCATGGTGTCGACGCAATACCAGAAGCCGCTGTGCCGGTAGGCGCCGAGCTGGAAGGCGCGCGACAGGCCGACCAGCGGCTCCCCGTCGAGATGGGTGCGGTCGCCGTCGATGTAGTCGAGCACCGCCGGCTCCATCACGAACAGGCCGCCGCCGATCCAGTCGCGGGCGCGCCGGGTGCCGAAGTCGGTGCGGACGCCGACCGGGCCGAACATCGGCTGGTCGGCGGAATCCTCGGCGCCGAAGTCCACGACGAGGTCGTCGTCGATCTCGAGGCGCTGGAAGCGTGCCGGCGGCCGCACCGCCGCCACCGTCGCCAGCCGCCCCTTGCGCCGGTGCTGCGCGACCATGGCCGCGAGGTCGATGTTGTGGAGGATGTCGCCCGACGTGACGATGAAAGGCTCGTCGCCCAGCACGTGGCGCAGCCGCTTCACGCGACCCCCGGTCTGGGTCTTGACGCCGGTATCGACCATCTCGATGCGCCAGGCCGGCGCATCGCCGGTCTGGCTCACCTTGCCGAGGCTGCCGTCGAGGACGACGTTGCCGCCGATCGTGAAGAAATCGACGACGTACTTCTTCAGGTATTCGCCGCGCTGGCCGAGCGCCACCACGAAATCGTCGAATCCCCAGTGCGAGAAGTAACGCAGGGTGTGCCAGAGGATCGGCTGGTTGCCGATCTCGGTCATCGGCTTCGGCCGGAGCTCGTTGTCGTCGGACAACCGCCAGCCCAACCCGCCTGCCAGGATCACGACCTTCATCGCCGAGCTCCCCCTCCCCGCGCCCCTGCCGCCGCCACAGAATGCCCGCAATCGTACGCGCGGGCGACCTCCCCATCGAGAAAGGCTGGAATGTGGCAGGGGCGTCAGCTAGGTTTCTTCTAGGCAAGCGATATGCGCCTGGGGAAAAAGCCGAATGACAACGCTTCATGTCGACAGCGACCTGCACGACGATCGTCGCCGCGCCATGCTCTACGAGGGCGACATCTGCGTGTCGGGGCCCAGGCCGAGCACGATCGCCCTGATCGAGCATGCCAGGGGCATGATCGAGGAGGCCTATGGCGACGACCCCTGCCGGGCGCAGTTCCGCATGTCGGTCGAGGCGTTCTCGGCCATCGGCGCCGCGCTGAAGCCGCGCTTCATCCACCACCCGCGGACGCGCACCCTGATCCAGCGCGTCGTCGCCGACCATGGCTGCGACCTGCGCGACATCCATCTCGACGTGCCGCGGCTGCGCCTCGCGACCTCGAGCGGCTATCTCACCACCGGCGTCGGCTACGCCTTCCATCCGCATCGCGACACCTGGTACTCGGCGCCGATGTGCCAGATCAACTGGTGGCTGCCGATCTACGACTTCGACCGTGACGCCGGCATGGCCTTCCATCCGCGCTACATGCGCGAGGCGGTGAAGAACGGCTCGGCCGACTTCAACTACTATCGCTGGAACGCCGACGGCCGGAAGAACGCCGCCAAGCATGTCGGCTCCGATACGCGCGTGCAGCCGAAGCCCCTGCAGGAGATCGAGCTGGACCCGCAGATCCGACCGGTCTGCAAGGCCGGCGGCATCATCATGTTCTCGGCCGCGCACCTGCATTCGACCGTGCCCAACACCTCGGGCCTCACCCGCTTCAGCATCGACTTCCGCACCGTCAGCCAGACCGACCTCGAGGACCGGCGCGGTGCCGTGAACCTCGATTCCCACTGCACCGGCACCTCGCTGCGCGACTTCGTCCGCGGCACCGACCGCCAGCCGCTGCCGGACGGGCTGATCGCCGGCTACGACAGCGGCGGGCCCGTCGAGGGAGGTGTGCTGGTGTTCAAGCCCGAACAGCACGACGACAGGGCCGCCCGCCCGGTCGACGCCTGAGGGCTCGGTCGCTCCCGAAACACGAGACTCGCGCATGTCCCGCCCGCGAAGCCCGGCCGTCAGCGCCACGGCGCCCACGGCCAGCGTCGGCATCCCCGTCTACAACGGGGAGAACTACCTCGAAGAGGCGATCCGTTCCGTCCTGGCGCAGAGTCTCGACGACCTGGAGCTGGTGGTCTGCGACAACGCCTCGACCGACCGCACCGCGCAGATCTGCGGCGACTACGCGGCCGGCGACCGGCGCGTGGTCCATCTGCGCAACGAGCGCAACCTCGGAGCCATTCCCAACTACAACCGCGTCTTCGACGAGGCGCGCGGCCGCTACTTCAAGTGGCTGGCCCACGACGACCGGATCAAGCCCGGCTACATGGAAGCGACGGTGGCGGCGCTCGAAGCCGACCCGGCCGCCGTGCTCTGCAACACGGTCGTCGAGTATATCGGCGGCAAGGGCGAGCATCGTGGTCTCTACCGGACCTCGCTGGCCCATGCCGATTCCCGGCGGGCGGCGCCGCGCCTCGCCGCCATGATCGTCAGGTCGCACTCCTGCGTCGATTTCTTCGCGACCTTCCGGCGCGGCGCCTGGGCCGGCGAGAAGCTGCTGAGCTTCCACGGCGAGGACCGGGTGTTCCTGGCGGCCATGGCGCTCAAGGGCCCGATGCTCCAGCTGCCCGAGCCCCTGGTCGAGATGCGGGAGCACGAGGACCGCTACACGCGGCGCGTGCGCGATGCCAGGGAGCGCCTCGCCTGGCACGATACGTCGCGCAGCGGCGGCGTCACGCTGCCGACGTTCCGGCTGTTCGCCGAGTACGCCAAGCTGGTGTCGGCGGCGGATCTGGCACCCGCGGAGCGGCTGGCCTGCCGGGGCGTGCTGGCGCAATGGTGGTTCCGCAACTGGAACCTGCCGCGCGCCGGCGTCGACGTCGCGGCCCTGGCGGCGCCGCGGGTCGTGGCGCTGGCGGAGGATGTCAAGAACCGGTGCTTCGGCCGGGCGGCCGGCCACACCTTCGTCGACCCGCCGAACCGCTGAGCCCGGCGATCGGGCAACCACGCCATACGCACCGCCGGGTGTGCCGGACGGAACCATCGGCGGCGTTGCTAGGCAATGCGTCCGCGCCCATTCTCGTTGTGATCGACACAATGCGGGAATGGCCATGGCTGGTTCGAGGACGAAAGCGATGGTGGGCGGAGCGCTGGACCTCGTGGGTCTCCGCCAGGCCGCCGACCGGCTCTACTGGCGCCTCAGCCCCTTGTGGAAAAAGAACGAGGAGCTCGTGCGGCCGGCCGAGTTCCGGCCGGTGCTCGACCGCCACATCGCCGCCCTCCTGGCCAGCCGGTCGCCGGAGCAGTTCGGCGACTACCTCGAGTTCGGCGTCTACAACGGCATGTCGATGAGCATCGCCTTCGGCGCCATCGAGGCGGCGGGCCTGACGAGCACGCGCCTGATCGGCTTCGATTCCTTCGAGGGCATGCCGCCCGGCGACGACCAGGACGATGCCGGCGTGTTCACCGGCGGCCAGCTCTACTTCGACGAGGCCGCCGCCCGCGCCAACATGCGCCGCCACGGCGTCGATCTCGACCGCGTGGTGCTGGTCAAGGGCTGGTACGACGACACGTTGAACGACGCGACCATCGCCCGACTCGGCCTGAAGCGCACCAGCCTGGTGATGATCGACTGCGTGATCTATCCCTCTACGATTGCCGTGCTCCGCTTCGTCGAGCCGCTGATCGGCGACAGCGCCGTGCTGATCTTCGACGACTGGGCGCGGCGCGATACGCATCTGAACAACCAGGGCCAGAAGCGCGCCTTCGACGAGTTTCTCGCCGCGCATCCCGAGCTCACGACCGTGGATCTCAGCGAGTTCCCACCCCATGCCAAGTTGTTCGAGGTGCGCCGGACCTGAACGTTCCCGCGCCCGACGCGATGGCTCTCGCCTAGGCTGCTCTTGCGTCGACCCTCTGCGACTTCACCTCCGCCAAGGGACTCGGGACGAGCCAGCGCGACAGGGTCCGCCGCGCCCACGCAGCGCCGTGCACATCGAGCCGACCTTCGCCGATGGCGCGGGCGAGGGTCAGATCGCCCCGATAGACGTAGATCATGTCCGGCAAGGTGCTGGCGAGGTAGAGATCCACCTCGAATCCCGGCTCCTCGATGCACAGCTCCACCCGGCTGTCCTGGTTGACGAGCCACCAGTCGCGTGTGCCCTCGGGCTGGTCGGTGAATGTCAGCTTCACGACGCAGCGGCGCATCCCGAAGGCGTCGGGCCTGACACCGAGCTCGAGCCCCCACATCAACAGGGTGAGATCGATCTCGTGCTTCGCCAGCTCCCGGCGCGTCCATCTCTGTCCCCAGATGCCGAGCGCCTCGATGATCGGCGCGAACTCCTCGCCGGCCGGTGTCAGACGATAGAGCCAGCGGCTCCCCGCGCTCGACCGGTGCCGTTCGACGATGCCCTCGGCTTCCAGCTCCTTGAGGCGCCGGGACAATAGCGTCGGCGAGGCCAACGGCACGCCTCGCCTGAGCTGCGAGAAGCGCGTGGCACCCGCCACGAGATCGCGAAGGATGAGAGCCGTCCAGCGCTCGCAGAACAATTCCGCCGCCTTGGCGACAGGGCAGAACTGGCCGTAGCTCCTCATGACCCAGACCCTTTGATGCACAGCTGAGATTACGCCTCCGGCGAGTTTCTCAATAGTACACTTCAAGGACTATTTCGTCGGCCATGCCCGAGGAAGGTTGGGATGACTCAGAACCGGGTTGGATCGAACATATGGCCAGCGACATCGAACGGCGCGTCGCACAACACTACGCGCACAGTGATCTGGAACGGGCGATCCTCGATGCGCTCGTCGCCTCGGGCAAGAACCCCGAACGGCTGACGCCGGCCGATCTCTCGCCGGTCGACCAGTTCCACACCGGCGGTCGCGAGGCCACCGTCGGCTTGGCTGCGCAGCTGGGTCTCACACCCGACATGCACGTTCTCGACATCGGCTGCGGCATCGGCGGGCCGGCACGCTACCTCGCCGAGATGCATGGCTGCCGCGTCACCGGCATCGATCTCTCGCGAGACTATGTCCAGGCGGCCGATGCCTTGGGACGACGCGTCGGTCTCGCCGGGCGCATCTCCTACCGGCAGGCCAGCGCGCTGGCGCTGCCCTTCGAGCCCGAGACCTTCGACGGCGCCTACATGATGCATGTCGGCATGAACGTCGAGGACAAGGCGGCACTCTTCCGCGAGGCCCGCCGCGTCCTCAAGCCGGGCGCTGTGCTCGCGGTCTACGACGTGATGCGGACCGAGAGCGGCGAGCTGCGCTTTCCCGTGCACTGGGCGGCAATTCGGGAGACGAGCTTCGTCGCCACTCCCGCCGAGTATCGGCGAGCACTGGAGGCCGTCGGCTTCGAGATCCACGAGGAACGCGACCGCAGCGAGCTTGCCCGCCGGTTCTTTCGCGAGGCCCGGGCGCGCCTCGCCGAGAACGGCGGGACGCCGCCCCTCGGCACGCACATCCTGATGAAGGAGGATGTGGCGCAGAAGCTCGCCAACGTCGTCGCCAATTTCGAGAACGGCCTGATCGCCCCGATCGAGATCATCTGCCGGGCCGGTGACATTCCGGTGGCAGGTTGAGAGTTCCGATCCGCGCCGCGCCCCTGAACAAGGCTGCGCCGCCTGCGTGCAGCCGGAAGCTCTGCCCTCGGCAGATCCATGAACCTGCGGAGCAACGACCATGGCTACCCTCATCGGAACCCCCGGCAACGACGTCGTCAATGGCGACGTCAATGGCGTTCCCGAGCGCGATCTCATATCGGGGTTGGGCGGCGAAGACAGGCTGTTCGGCGGTGGTGAGAACGACACGCTCTCCGGCGGCGCCGGAGACGACAGCCTGTTCGGCGGCAACGGCAACGACAGGTCGATCGTCGGCGACGACGGCGACGACAGCCTCTTCGGCGGCAACGGCAACGACGCCGTCCTCGCCGGGGGCAATGGCCACGACCGCATCTTCGGCGGCAATGGCCGAGATGGCCTCCTCGGCGGCAATGGCGACGACATGCTGGAGGGCGGTGCCGACAACGACTTCCTCCGTGGCGACAGCGGCGGCGACAGGCTGCTGGGCCAGTCGGGCGGGGACGAGCTCTTCGGTAACGACGGCAATGACGCCCTGTTCGGCGGTGCCGGCAACGATGCCACCGTCGCCGGCGGCAACGGCGACGACTCGCTGTTCGGCGGCGCCGGCAACGACCATCTGTCGGGCGACGAGGCCGGTGGCAACGGCAACGACCTCATCGATGGCGGGTCCGGCGACGATGCCATCTTCGGGGGGTCCGGTAACGACCGCCTGTTCGGCGGCAGCGGCAACGACCTCGTCACGGCGTTGGGCGAAGTCAGTCTCGTCGGCGGCACCGGCAACGACCGCCTGTCCAGCAGCGGCGGCGACGACAGCCATTTCGGCGGCTCGGGCGACGACACGCTCGATGCCGGCGGGGGTCGGGATATGCTGACCGGTGGCGAGGGCGCGGACCGCTTCGACTTCGACGACAGCGTGTTCTTCGGCGCGGCCGTCTACGACAGCGGTGTCGGCAAGGGCAATCGCGACCGCATCGTCGACTTCGACCGGGCGGAGAGCGACCGGATCAACCTCGCCGGCATCGACGCCGACCTTTCGACAGCATTCGTCAACGAGGCCTTCGTCTTCGTCGGGCAGGCCGTGCCCGATATCGGCGAGCTGGGCTATATCGAGAGCGCCGGCAGCACCATCGTGCGCGCCAATACCGGCGACGATACGACACCCGCCTTCGAGATCCAGCTCGACGGCGTCGGCCTCGGCCTGACCGCCGGCGACTTCCTACTCTGATCCGCACGGGTCGGCGCCGCGGCGGTGCGGCGCCGGCCTGGGGCCTCTAGTCCACCGGCAGCACGGCCGAGAGCCGCCCGGCGCTCTGCCGCAACAGCTCCAGCGCCTCGGCCCGCGCCGCCTCGTCGAAGCGGGCACGCAGCCCCGAAAGGGTCAGCGCGCCGCGCAGCAGGCCCTTGCCGTCCAGCACCGGCACGGCGATGGCCGCGATCATCGGGTCGCGCTCGCCGAGCGAAGCATGGTGGCCGCGGGCCCGCGTCTCGTCGTGCAACGGCCCCTTGGCGCCGCTGAACGCCATCAGCACCCGGCCCGCCGCGCCCTTGTCGATCGGCAGGCGGATGCCCTCGTCCAGATGGTGCCGGATCGGCCGCGGCGAGTTCAGCCGGTAGAGGCAGACCCGCTCGTCGCCCTCCTTGACATAGAATGACGCGGTCTCCTGCGTCGCCTCGACCAGGCGGCGCAGCTCGGGCCTGATCTGCTCGCCGAGGTCGAAGCCGCGGCGATAGAGATTGCCCAGCCGCCACAGGCTCGGCCCGGGCCGATAGTGGCCGGTATCGTCGCGGCGCAGATAGCCGAAGCGTTGCAGCGAGCCCGCCAGCCGCAGGATCGTGCTCTTGTGCAAGCCGGTCTTCTGCGCCAGCGCCGCCAGCGACAGCACCTCGCCGCCCTCGGCGAAGGCATCGAGGATGGTGAGCGCGCGCTCCACCGCCTCGACCCGATTGGCGCTGCCGGCTGTTTCCTTCATCATTCCATGATCGGTCGATCGTATCGTTCTGTCAAGCGAAACGACGTCCCGACACTCGAAATGGTCCTTGACGTCGCGATGCAATCCATCTAACGAAACAATGTTCTCCAGAATAGAACGAGGTGGCAGATGTCTCGGCCTCTCGCAGGCATCCGCGTGCTCGATCTCACCAATGTGCTGGCCGGGCCCTTCGCCTGCTACCAGCTGGCGGTGATGGGTGCCGAGGTCATCAAGGTCGAGGTGCCGGGGACCGGCGATCTCGCCCGCCAGCTCGGCGCCGATCCCGATCTCAACCGAAAGCTGATGGGCGTGTCGTTCCTGGCGCAGAACGCCGGCAAGCGCTCCGTCACGGTCAATCTGAAATCCGCCGCCGGCAAGGAGGTCTTCCGCCGCCTCGTCGCCACCGCCGATGCCGTGGTCGAGAACTTCCGCCCCGGCGTGATGGACCGGCTGGGGCTGGGCTACGACGAGCTGTG
The DNA here is from genome assembly GCA_035326425.1 of Geminicoccus sp. GTDB lineage: Bacteria > Pseudomonadota > Alphaproteobacteria > Geminicoccales > Geminicoccaceae > CALKJU01. The sequence goes on from DAOLFG010000063.1 coordinate 18,493, forward strand.
CAGGCTCAAGCCGGATATCGTCTACTGTGCCATCTCGGGCTTCGGCATGGACGGGCCGCTGCGCGACAACCCGGCCTACGACCAGATCGTCCAGGGGCTGTCCGGTGTCATGAGCGTCACCGGCACACCCGAGACGGCGCCCCTGCGCGTCGGCTATCCGGTCAGCGACACCATGGGCGGCATCACCGCCGCCTTCGCCATCGCGGCGGCGCTGGTCCAGAAGGAGCGCACCGGCAAGGGCGAGCGCATCGACGTCTCGATGCTGGAGGCGACGCTGGTGGCCATGGGATGGGCGGTCTCGAACTGGCTGATCGCCGGTGTCCGCCCGATGCCCATGGGCAACGAGAACGCCACCGCGGCACCGTCGGGCGCCTTCCGCACCGGCGGCGGCCTGCTCAACATCGCCGCCAACAAGCAGGAGCAGTTCGAGGCGCTGTGCCGGCTGGTCGGCCGTCCCGAGCTGGCCGGCGATCCGCGCTTCGCCGGTCGCGAGGACCGCAAGCGCCACCGGTTCGAGCTGCGGGCGGCGCTGGAGGAGGCCCTGGCCGCCCGGTCGGCGGCGCAATGGGCCCCGGACCTCAACGCCGCCGGCATCCCCGCCGGCGAGGTGCTGGACGTGCCCGAGGTGCTGGGCCATCCGCAGGTCGTCGAGCGCGGCCTGGTCCGCCGTTTCGGCGACGTGCCGGGCGTCGGGCGCGACATCGCGGTGGTTCGCGCCGGCTTCCGGCTGGCGGGCGGCGACCCGGTGCCCGACCGTCCGCCGCCGCCGCTCGGCATCGACAACGACGCCATCCTGGCCGAACTCGGCTACGGCGAGGCGGCGGTGGAGGAGCTGCGGCGGGAGCGGGCGATATGACCGATGGCAGGCGGGCGGCCGAGGACTGGTGGTCGACCTCGATCATCGAGATGCGGCCGGGCGTGATCCGCTATCGCGGCTATCCGATCGAGGAGCTGATCGGCAGGATCGGCTTTCCGGCGATGATCTGGCTGATGCTGCGCGGCGAGCTGCCGAGCCGTGCCCAGGCCGACCTCCTGGGCACGGCGCTGATGGCCGCCGTCGACCACGGCCCGCAGGCGCCGTCGATCGCCATCGCCCGCATGGCGATCACCTGCGGCGTGGGCATCAACAATGCCATGGCATCCGCCACCAACGTGCTGGGCGACGTCCACGGCGGCGCCGGCGAGCAGTGCGTCGAGCTCTACAACGCCATCGCCGCCCGCCTGGACGCGGGCGGGGCGCTGGAGGATGCCACGCGTGCCGAGATCGCGGCCCTCGCGGCCTCGGGCACCAAGCACGTCCCGGGCTTCGGCCATCGCTTCCATCCTGTCGACCCACGGGCCCCCCGCCTGCTCGAGGTCGTGGACGAGGCAGCCGCCGCGGGCGAGGTATCGGGCCGCTTCGCGGCGATCGGCCGCACCATCGAGCGGATGCTGAACGAGGGCAGGCGCCGCCCCATTCCCATGAACATCGACGGCGCCACGGCCGTGATCTACGCCGAGTTGGGCTTCCCGCCGCCGCTCTGCCGTGGCCTTTTCGTGCTGTCGCGCTCGGTCGGCGCCTTGGCGCACGCCTGGGAGCAGATGCAGGAGCCCCAGCGCAACAAAGGCCCCATTCCCCGCGAGTTTCTTTGGACCTATCGTGGTCCGGCAGTTCGCCATCTGGCGGACGAGCCATACGCCACCAAAAACCCGAACGAATGAGGGGCCATGTCTTGCGATTCCTCACTGCCGCATTCTCGGCGCACACTGTTGAGCTCCGCCTTGGCCCTGGGTTCGGCACTGGTGGTCGGCGCCCGGCCCCGGTTGGCGGCGGCTGAGATCAGCGGGCTCGAGATCATCGCTCCTGCCGGCCCGGGCGGCGGCTACGATCAGCTCGCCAGGGCCACGCAGCAGGTGTTCGAGGCCAAGAAGCTGGCATCGCGCGTCCAGGTGCTGAACGTCCCCGGTGCCGGCGGCACCATCGGCCTCGCCCAGCTCGTCACCGGCAGGAAGCGCACGCCCACCATCATGGTGGCCGGCCTCGGCATGGTGGGGGCGGTGCTGATCAACAAGTCGCCGGTCACGCTCGATCAGGCGGCGCCGCTGGCGAGGTTGACCGGCGAGTACCAGCCACTCGTGGTCGGCAGTGAATCGCCGATCCGCACGCTCGACGACCTGATCGCCAAGTTCAAGGCCGACCCGGGCTCGGTGAGCTGGGGCGGCTTCGCGCTGGGCAGCCCCGACCACATCCTCTGCGGCCTGATCGTCAAGGCGATCGGCGGCGACGTCGGCAAGATGAACTACATCGTTTCCGGCGCCGGCGGCGAGATGCTGGCCCAGGTGATGGGCAACCACATCACGGTGGCGACGGGCGGCTACAACGAGTTCGCCCAGCAGATCGCCGCCGGAAAGCTGCGCCCGCTCGGCATCTCCTCGCCCGAGCGCCTGCCGGGCGTCGACGTGCCCACCTTCAAGGAGCAGGGCGTCGACGTCGAGCTGGTCAACTGGCGGGGCTTCATGACCTCGACCACGCTGGGTGCCGCGGACAAGGCGGCGCTGGATGCGGCCATGAGCGAAATGGTGGCCAGCCCCGAGTGGCAGGCCATCGTCAAGGAGCGTGGCTGGGTCGATCTCCACCTCCCGGCCGCCGAGTTCGGTCCCTTCCTGGCCGACGAGCAGAGCCGGATCGCCGGCATCCTGAAGGATATTGGCCTCGTCCAGTAAGTGCCGCGACACGTTGTCCATGCCGCCACCGTGGACGCCCCAACGGCGGCATGGCTATTTTCCCAGATAGAACGGACGGGTCGCATCGTTCGGGAGGGAGGCTAGGATGGATCTTACCGGCCTGCTCTACGGCCAGCAGCTGCTCAAGCTGGTGGGCTTTCCCGTCACCGAGGTGCTGGGGCCGGAGGCCAGCGAGGACGAGATCAAGGATCTGATCGAGCGCCGGGGCTCGGTGTTCGTGAAGCCGGTCTTCAAGGGCGGTGTCGGCAAGAAGGGCAAGGCCGGGCTGGTCGGGCGCGCCAAGGACTTGGCGACGGCGTTGAAAGAGAAGGAGCGCCTCTACTTCGCCGAGCACCGCGTCAAGAATACGCTCTACAAGGCTCAGGGCGTCACCTTCGAGGGTGCAGTGCCGGCGGAGCACGAGGTCTATTTCTCGATCTCCGACTCCACCGTCTACCGCGCGCCGACCATGACGCTGACGCCATTCGGCGGCGTCGACATCGAGGAGCTGCCCAAGGACAAGATCGCCAATGTGCCGTTCTCGGCACTGACAGGGCTCAAGGCCTTCGTCGTCGCCAATGCGCTGTCCGACCTCAAGGCCCCCAAGGAGGTCATCTCGCCGCTGGTGCAGCATCTGCCGAAGCTGTGGGAGCTGTTCCACCTCTTCGGCCTCACCACCGTGGAGCTCAACCCGATCCGCATGCAGCCCGACGGCCGCGGCCGGCTGACGCCGGTGGCCTGCGATTTCAAGTGCGGCTTCGACCGTGACGATCCACGCTGGGAGCGGCTGGGCCTGCCGCCCAGCCTGTTCACCGCCGACACCTCCGACTTCGAGCAGGAGATCAACCGGCTGCGCACCCACCAGGGCCAGAGCGACGTCTTCGTCGTCAATCCCCAAGGTACCATCCTGGCCCCGACCTTCGGCGGCGGCGCCAACTCGCTCGTCACCGAGTTGCTCGGCGAGGACGTCATCATCTCGACGGACTTCGGCGGCAACCCGCCCTACGAGAAGATGCGCGCGGTGATCCAGATCTGTTACAAATATTGGCTCGACCAGTCGAACGTCCTGTTCATCATCGGCGGCAAGTCGAACAATACCGACATCTTCGAGACCTTCCGGGCCATGGCCGATGCGCTGCGAGCGCATTTCAGCCAGCACGGCCCGGTACCTCTCTATGTGGTGATCGGCCGCGGTGGTCCCAACCTCGTGCGTGGGATGGGGGCGATGCGCGACACGCTGGAGGCGCTGCGCCTGCCCTACCGCATCTTCGGCTTCGACTCGGCGATCAGCGAGGTCGTCAACTACGCCCGCGCCGCCAATGCCTGGATGAAGTCGGGGGGCCGTGAGCAGGTGGCGCGCCACCTCGGCATCGCATCCGCCGCGGCGCCAGCGATGGCCCGCGCCGCCTGACCGACACGCAAAGTCCGAGCTGTGGAGTAGGCCCATGCCCAGGCAAGGGATCGGCGACTTCAAGTACCATGTCGGCATCGCCTCGCTCGATCAGGTGGCGTCGCACTCCGACCGGGTCTGCGTGCTGAACATCCTGGGCGGCGAGTCCAGCCAGGTGACGCCGGTGAGCCACGCCTTCTCGGGCGGCAATGTCGTGTTCGGCACATCGCCGGGCCGGCAGGGGCAGATGCTCGAGACCCCGGCGGGACAGGTCCCCGTCTACAACTCGGTGCGCGAGGGCCTGGACGCCGGGCATCGCTTCAACACCGGCGTGGTCTACCTGCCGCCGTCGGGCGTGCGCGATGGCGTGGCCGAGCTGACGCGCGTCAATCCCGATCTCGAAAAGATCGTCATCGTCACCGAGAAGGTGTCGGTCCACGATTCCCGCGAGATCCGCGCCCTCGGGCAGATGCACCAGGTCGACATCTTCGGCGCCAACGGCCTGGGCGTGGCCGATTCGTGGAACCGGGTACGCATCGGCGGCGCGCTCGGCGGCGACGATCCCGGCGAGACCTTGCGCAAGGGCTCGGTCGCGATCTTCTCCAACTCCGGTAACTTCACCACCACGATCGCCAACTATCTGCTGACCGCGGGTTGGGGCACCACGACGCTGATCTCGTCGGGCAAGGACGTCTACATCCACTTCGCGGCACCCGAGTTCGCCTACGCCTTCGGCAACGATCCGCGCAGCAAGGCGGCGGTCTTCTATGTCGAGCCGGGCGGCTACTACGAGCAGAACATCGAGTTGACCAAGCCGGCGGTGGTCTGCGTGGTCGGTCGCTGGAAGGCGAGGATCAGCCGCGCCGTCGGGCACGCCGGCGCTATGGCCGGCTCCGGCGACGACGCCCTCGCCAAGGAGCGCTGGTTCATGGAGCGCTTCGGGGTCGACGGCATCTACTCCAAGGAGAATCCGGTCTGCTCTGCCAAGGGCGCTGTCGTCATCAACATCGCCGACATCCCGGCGGCGCTGACCGACGTGATGCGCCTGAACGGCTGCGAGCCCGACTTCCCGTCCGTCGGCAACCTGGCGCTCAAGCCGTGGTTCGGCAACGACCAGGGCCTGCCGCTGCCGCCGCCGCTCGACCTCCCGGTCGTCAAGGCGATGCAGCCCTATGACGGTCAGATCATCGAGCTCGATCGGCAGATCGGCCTCGTCGTGCCACGCCAGGTGATGCGCGACCGGTCGGGCGCTTCGGTGATGGACGCCCGCAGCCAGATCACCAGCCTTCATGGCGTCTCCATCCTCGAGCTCGCCAAGCGGCCGCTCGAATCCAACATGTGCTTCGCGCTGACCCGCGAGCCGAACGGCCCCAACGACGACGCCCTGGCCAACGCCGCCATCGCCTCGATGATCAACCTCTTCGGGCGGCCGGAGCTGGCGGCGGCCGAGGCGGCACGCGAGGCCGGCAATCTGCCCGACAGCGTCGCCGCCGCAGCCTGCGCCATCATCGGGCCGAAGCGGGCCGAGCCGGCACGGCGGGCGGCCCGAGCCTTCATCGACCTCTTCGTGCCGCTGGGCCTCGCCGACATCCGCGACGAGGCGGCGGCGATCGGCAAGATCGAGCTGACACCGGAGCTGCGTGCCCTGCTCCTCGAGGAGGAGGCGGACCCGAAGGCCGAGGCCATGCTCGCGGCGGTCGCCGCCCGGGGTGGCAGGTCGGCACTGCTGGGCTGGCTGCGCAGCCTCGGCGGGCATCCGCGCGCCTCGGCGGTGTTGGCGGCGATCACCACGACGATCGGCTGGGGACCGCTGATGCGCAAGCGCATCGCGCGGATCACGGTCGAGAGCCTGCCCTGGCACATGATGCTCTATGCGGTGCAGCTCGGGGCTTCCGCTGCTGCCACTCGCCATGGGGCAGACAGTTTCTGCGGCGTGGCCAGCGACGAGATCCTGCGCTCCTGGTCGGCGACGGAGCTGGCCTATCTCTGCCTGATCGAGGAGCGGCCGACCCCGGAGAAGCTGTTCCCGTTCCAGGTGCTGGTCAGCCTGCTGCTCACCAACGGGCCGGGCAGCATCTCCGCACAGGGTGCGAAGGGCGCGGTCTCGGCGGATGGCCCCGAGGTGCCGGAACGGGTGCAGATCAACAAGGCGGTGGTGGGCTTCCTCAGCCACACCGGCTACGCCCATGGCGGCGCCGGCTACGAGGGCATCGCTTTCCTGGCCGAGCAGTTCCGTGGCAGCGGGCTGACCGATCCCGGCTCCCCCGGCCACGGCATCGACCTGAAGGCCGTGGCGTCGGACTATGCCCGAGCGTTCGGCATGGAGAAGACCGCGCGCAAGGAAGCCGGTGCCGGGATGCGCGCCATCGCCGGCATCAATCATCCGATCTTCAAGGGCCAGCCGGTCAACATCGACCCGCGCGAGGCTTTTCTGCGCCAGCTGTTCGCCGAACGCGGCGAGCACAATGTCTTTCACGACTACTATCACGCGCTGGTGCGGGCCCTGTTCGACGAGGGTGTCACCACCAACGTCTTCTGCGTGAACATCGACGGCGTCATCAGCGCCCTCTTGCTGAAGATGCTGTGGGCGCGCTGGCAGGCCGGCAGCTTCTCCGACCGCGCGCTCGAGGATGCGGCCTTCACAATCTTCCTTTATGGCCGCATGGTCGGCTGCGCGGCCGAGATCGACGACCATCTGAACCGCGGCCGGAACATGGACACACGTACGCCGGCCTCGCAGTGCGGGTTCGTGTCGTGAAGGCGGGATTCGAGCGGCCATCCGGCGCCGACCGGCTCGCAAACAGAAACGGCGCTGCGCGCAGGAGGGAGAGCAAGATGACTTCGAGCTTCCGTATGACCCGCAGGACGGCCATGGCCGGAGCCGGGCTCGCTGCGGTCGGCCTCTACGCCTACCCCTCCCTGGCCGAGGTCAAGGGCCTGGAGATCCTGGTGCCGGCCGCACCGGGCGGCGGCTGGGACCAGACTGCCCGGGCGATGCAGCCGGCGCTGCAGGAGAACGGGCTGGCGAGCGGCATCCAGGTCGTCAACGTCGGCGGCGCCGGCGGCACCATCGGCCTCGCCCAGTTCGTCACCAGCAAGAAGCGGCGCGGCGACGCGATCATGGTGGGCGGGCTCGTCATGCTGGGCGCCATCCTCACCAACAAGTCGCCGGTATCGCTGGCCGACGTCACGCCGCTGGCACGGCTGACCGGCGAGTACGAGGCCCTGGTGGTCCCGACGGATTCGCCCATCAAGAGCCTGGGCGACCTCACGGCCAAGCTGAAGGCCGATCCCGGCTCGGTGAGCTGGGGCGGCGGCTCGGCGGGCGGCACCGACCACATCGTGGCGGCGCTGATCGCGAAGAACGTCGGCGTCGATCCCACCAAGGTCAACTATGTGGCCCACGCCGGCGGCGGCGAGGCGCTGAGCTCGATCCTGGGCGGGCACGTGACCGTCGGCGTCAGCGGCTATCAGGAGTTCGCCTCGCAGATCCAGGCGGGCAAGCTGCGCGGCATCGGCCTCGTCGCCGAGGAGCGGCTGCCGGGTGTCGACGTGCCGACGCTGCGCGAGCAGGGTGTCGACGTGGTGCTGATCAATTGGCGCGGCGTGTTCGCCCCTCCCGGCATCCGCGACGCCGATCTGAAGGCCCTCTCCGAGGCCGTGGGCAAGATGGTCGAGTCCGCGCAGTGGAAGGACACGCTCCAGACACGCAGCTGGCTCGACATGTTCCTGCCGCACGACCAGTTCGCGACCTTCCTCGAGAAGGACACGCAACAGATCAGCTCGACGCTCAAGGAGCTCGGAATGGCCTGAGCGGCCGGGGCGGGGCCGTGCCACGGCTCCGCCCGCACGAGGCGAGGATCGGGGGGACGACGCGATGACAACGGGCCGGGCGCTCCGCCTGGGTGAGGCATTGCTGGGCGGCGGCGTGCTGGCGCTCGGCATCTTCGTCGCCGTCGAGACCACGCAGCTCCGCGTCGGCCCCAGCCACGCCACGGTGGGGCCGACCCTCTTCCCCTACCTCATCGCGGCCGGGCTGCTCGTCATCGGCGCCATGGTGCTCTACCAGGCCTTCTTCGGCCATGTGGCCCACGAGCGCGGCCTCGAGCTCGACTTCACCGCCGTCGGCCTGATCTGCATCGGGCTGCTGCTGCAGATCGTGCTCGTCGAGCGGCTGGGCTGGATCGTCTCGACGACGCTGCTCTTCACCATCGTGGCACGCGCCTTCGGCAGCAGGCGACTGGTCGTCGACCTCGCCATCGGCCTGGCGCTGGCTGTGCTCTCCTACGTAGTGTTCAATTGGGCCCTCGGCTTGACCCTGCCCATGGGCTCCGTCCTCGAGTCGCTCACCGCCGGCGAGCCGGCTCCCTGAACGTCCAGGAGTCCCCATGGAGACCTTAGCTGCCCTGGGCCACGGGTTCTCGGTCGCCCTGATCCCCTACAACCTGTTCTGGGCCGTGGTCGGAACGACGGTCGGCACCGCCATCGGCGTGCTGCCCGGCATCGGCCCGGCGCTCACCGTGGCGCTGCTGCTGCCGGTCACCTACAATCTCGACCCCACCGCCGCCTTCATCATGTTCGCCGGCATCTATTACGGTGCCATGTATGGCGGCTCGACCACCTCGATCCTGCTCAACACGCCGGGCGAGAGCGGCAGCATCGTCACCGCCATCGACGGCAACATGATGGCGCGGCAGGGCCGCGGCGCCCAGGCGCTGGCGACCGCCGCCATCGGCTCCTTCGTCGCCGGCACCATCGCCACCCTCGCTCTCACCTTCGTCGCACCGGCGATGGTCAAGCTGGCGCTGATGTTCGGTCCCGCCGAATATTTCGCGCTGATGGTGCTGGCGCTGACCACCGTCACCGCCGTGCTGGGCGATTCGCTGATCCGCGGCCTCGCCAGCCTGTTCTTCGGGCTGTCGCTCGGCCTCGTCGGCATCGACCTGCAGACCGGCCAGGCGAGGTTCACGCTGGGAATCCCCGATCTGCTCGACGGCATCGACGTCGTGGTGGTGGCCGTGGGCCTGTTCGCCATCGGCGAGACCCTCTACGTCGCCTCCCGCTTCAAGTACGAGAAGGAGGAGATCTACGCCCTGCGCGGCTCGATCTGGATGAGCCGCGACGACTGGAAGCGCTCCTGGAAGCCCTGGCTGCGCGGGACGATGCTGGGCTTCCCGATCGGCGCCCTGCCGGCCGGCGGCAGCGAGATCCCGACCTTCCTGTCCTATCTCACCGAGAAGCGGCTCTCCAAGCACCCCGAGGAGTTCGGCAAGGGCGCCATCGAGGCGGTGGCGGGGCCCGAGGCCGCCAACAACGCCTCCGTCGCCGGCACGCTGGCGCCGCTGCTGGCCCTGGGCCTGCCGACCTCGGCCACCGCGGCCATCCTGCTCGCCGCCTTCCAGCAATACGGCCTGCAGCCCGGACCGCTGCTGTTCGACAGCAATCCCGAGCTGGTCTGGGGCATGATCGCCAGCCTCTACATCGGCAACGTGCTGCTGCTGGTGCTGAACCTGCCGCTGGTCGGCCTGTGGGTGAAGCTGCTGACCATTCCGCGCCAGTGGCTCTATGCCGGGATCCTGGTCTTCGCCACGCTCGGCGCCTACAGCATGAACAACAGCGTGGTCGACCTCGTCCTGCTGTGGCTGATCGGCGTGATCGGCTTCGGCATGCGCGTGCTCGGCGTGCCGATCGCTCCGTGCGTCGTCGGCCTGATCCTCGGACCGCTCGCCGAGCAGCAGTTCCGCCGGGCGCTGGCGATCAGCCAGGGCGACCCGACGGTGTTCTTCACGCATCCGCTGTCGCTGTCGTTACTCGTCGTGGCTTCACTGCTCGTGATAGGCCCCATCGTCATGCGCTCGCGCCGGCAGGGCTGATTTGATCCTCCGGCGAGCCCCCCATCACGGACGAGGATGTCGATGCTCGAGCTGCTGAACGACCCGCAGGTCTGGATGAGCCTGCTCACCCTGACGGCGCTCGAGATCGTTCTCGGCATCGACAACCTCATCTTCCTGTCGATCGTCTCGGGCCGTCTGCCGCTGCACCAGCAGGCGATGGCACGGCGTCTCGGCTTGGCGCTGGCCCTGGTCGGCCGGATCGCCCTGCTGTTCTCGCTGACCTGGCTGATCGGCCTCACCCAGCCGATCCTCACCGTCTTCGACTTCCCGATCTCCTGGCGCGACATCGTGCTCATCGTCGGCGGCGCCTTCCTGATCGTGAAGGGGACGATGGAGACGCACCACATGCTGGAGGGCCACGAGGAGGGTGCCAGCATCGGCACCATCACCTTCGGCATGGCGGTGTTCCAGATCATCGTGCTGGACGTGGTCTTCGCCCTCGATTCCATCATCACCGCAGTCGGCATGTCCGACCACCTGCCGGTGATGATCACCGCGGTCGTCATCGCCATGATCGTGATGCTGATCGCGGCCGACCCCGTCGGCAACTTCGTCAACCGGCATCCGACCGTGAAGATGCTGGCCTTGAGCTTCCTGCTGCTCGTCGGCGTGGCGCTGATCGCCGACGGCCTGCACTTCCACATCCCGCGCGGCTACCTCTACTTCGCCATCGCCTTCTCGGCGGGGGTGGAGGCGCTGAACCTGTGGGCGGCTTCGGCGCGCAAGCGCCGGGTCGCGATCGCCGCGCATCCGGGGATCGAGCCGCCGCA
>DAOLFG010000063.1:29349-31817 GCA_035326425.1 Geminicoccus sp.
GGGCTACCAGCGGTATCTGAGGCTGCCGATCACCGTCATCGGAACGCCGGGCTGGCAATCGAAGCGCGAGTAGCAGACCTGGTAGTCGTCATCGAGCACGTTGCTCGCATTGACCGCGACCATGGTGCCGGCGAGCGTTCGGTCGATCTGGCCGAGATCGTAGCGCACCGCGGCATCGAACAGCGTGTAGTCGTCGTTGCGCAACGGATTGGAGAGGTCACCGATCGTGGCGTCGCGCTCCCATGCATAGGTGGATCCGACATACCGTACGCCGCCGCCCAGGCCGAGGCCCGCCAGCGGACCGTCGAGAAAGGTGTAGTCCAGCCACAGCGATGCCATGTGCTTCGGGCTGAGCGCCGGCGTGTCGCCCTGGTTGCCGGTCCCGGACTGCGTCACCTCGGCATTGGTGTAGGTGTAGGCGGCGTGGATCTTCAGCGCATCGGTGATGTGGGCCGTGCCCTCGAGCTCGATGCCGCGCGACCTGATCTCGCCTGTCTGGCTCTCGACGAACACACCGGGCGCCGCCTGGCTGATCGTCACCACGTCCTGCTTGGTCAGCTCATAGGCCGCCACGGTGAAGAAGCCCTTGAAACCCGGTGGCTGGTATTTGACGCCGGCCTCGTACTGGTGCCCCCGCGTCGGGTCGAACGATTCGCCCGTCAGCGAGTTGGTCCCGGCGGTGGGCAGGAAGGATTCCGCGTAGCTCACATAGGGTGCGATGCCGTGCCCCGCCAGGTAGGTGAGGCCGGCGCGATAGGTCAGGGCATCGTCGCTGGAATCGCTGTCGACAGCGCCGCTGTAGTCGAATCCCTCGGCTTGGCTGTCGGACCAGTCGAAGCGGCCGCCCAGCGTCAGGACGACCTTGTCCCATATCCGCATCTGATCCTGCAGGTAGACGCCGAAATTGGTCGTCTCGTACTTGGTGTTCTGGTCGACGGTGGTCGACGGGCTGATGTGGCTGTAGTCGGGATCGAGCAGGTTCAGGGGCGGAATGCCCTCGAACCCCGACAGGAAGCGCACCCGGTCCCTCAGGTGCTGAAAGTCGGCGCCGACGAGGACGGTATGATCGACCGGCCCGGTCGTCAGCTGCTTGACGAGATTGTTGTCCACCAGGAAGTCGTTGCGCTCCTCGTCGAAACCATAGGCGTAGCGATCGACCAGCCCGTCGACCGGCTCGGCCGTGATGTCGAGCTGCGCCAGGCTCAGATAGTCGTAGTCCATGTGCATGAAGCGGAATTTCTGCCGGAACGACAGTGTATCGTCGAAATAGTGCTCGAGCTGGTAGCCTGCATATTGCTGGTCGTAGTCGAAATCGTCGGCGCCCGGCTGGTCGAGCCGGGTGCGCGTCGTCCTGTAGTCCGGCGTCACGTAGACGGAAGGCTGCCCGATGTCGTCGAATAGAGCGCTCGTGAGCAAGGTCAGCGTGGTGTCGTCCCTGATGTTCCATGTCACCGCCGGTGCCACGAACAGCCGGTTGTCGGGAATGGACGGGCCTTCGTCGTAGTCGACGGCATCGTCGGCGTTCCGGCCGAGGAAAGTCAGGCGATAGAGCAGGGCCCCCTCGCTCGCCTCCACCGGGCCGCCGAGATCAAAGGCGAGCTGCTTGCGGTCATAGTTCCCGTACTGCAGCTCGACCTCGTGCTGCGCCTCGCCAGGCGGCCGCCTGCCGATGCGGTTGATCAGGCCGCCGGGGTCGCTCTGCCCGTAGAGCATCGATGTCGGGCCGCGCAGCACCTCGTACCGCTCGACGCCGTAGGGTTCGTCGCGATAGTTGACCGGGCTCACCAGATCGTCGACGTAGCTCCCGCCGAACGAGGTCGGGAAGCCGCGAATCCGGTAGAATGGATTGAACTGGTTGAAGTCGCCGCCGAAGGGTTGGGCGAAGACGCCGGGCGTGTAGAGAAGCGCCTCCGAATCGTCCTGCACGTTCCGGGCGTCGAGCTGGTCACGGGTGACGACGGAAATCGACTGCGGCACCTCGATCAGCGGCGTGCTCGTCTTGCTGCCCGTGCCATTGCGGGTGGCGACGAAGCCGTCGACGCGGCCATGAATGTCCTCCAGGCGAGGTGCGGTGATTTCCAGGGGCGGCAGGGTGGCGGCTTCGCCCGCCGCCATCGTCGCAGCCCGCTCCAACGTCACGACATCACCTTCGACGCTGTAGGTGATGCCGGTTCCCCGAAACAGCCGCGCCAGCGCCTCCTCGAGGCCGAATTCGCCTCGCAGTCCCTCGGAGCGCTCGCCTCGCACGAGCTCCCGGTTGAACACCACGCGCACATTGGCCTGCTGCGCCAGGGAGGTCAGCGCAGTCGCGAGCTCCTGGCTCGCAATATCGAGCTGGGCGGCATCTGCGGCACTGCACAGGCAAACCAGTTGCCCGGCAATCGTCGCGGGCCCTATCGCACACCACCAACCCGATCCGTGCTGCCAATGAAGCACCTGTGCGCTCCCAATCGATACTTACCATTGTA
>DAOLFG010000064.1:0-14069 GCA_035326425.1 Geminicoccus sp.
TGCAAAATCTGATTCAGGAAATTCCGCGTCCGCTCCTCGCGCGGGTTGGCGAAGAACTCTTTCGGCGCTCCCATCTCGACGATCTCGCCGCGGTCCATGAAGATCACGAGGTCGGCGACGGCGCGGGCGAAGCCCATCTCGTGGGTGACGCACATCATGGTCATGCCCTCGTGCGCCAGCTCGGTCATCACGTCGAGCACCTCCTTGACCATCTCGGGGTCGAGGGCCGAGGTCGGCTCGTCGAACAGCATGATCTTGGGCTTCATGCACAGGGCACGGGCGATGGCGACGCGCTGCTGCTGACCGCCGGACAGCTGGCCGGGATATTTCTTGGCCTGCTCGGGGATCCGCACGCGCTTGAGATAGTGCATGCCGATCTCCTCGGCCTCGGCACGCGGGATGTTGCGCACCCACATCGGCGCCAGCGCCAGGTTCTCGAGGATGGTCAGGTGCGGGAACAGGTTGAAGTGCTGGAACACCATGCCGACCTCGCGGCGGATGGCGTCGACGTTCTTGACGTCGGCGGTGAGCTCGATGCCATCCACGACGATCGAGCCGCGCTGGTGCTCCTCCAGGCGGTTGATGCAGCGGATCATCGTCGACTTGCCCGAGCCGGACGGGCCGCAGACCACGACCCGCTGGCCCTTCTGGACGTCGAGATTGAGGGCGCGCAGCACGTGGAACTCGCCGTACCATTTGTGAACGTCGGCGAGGCGGATCATCGGCTGGCCGTTGGCGGCGCCATTGGTGCTCATCGGGCGGTCCCCTCGCTCAGCGTTTGTGGCCGGTGTCGAGCTTGCGCTCGATGTGCATCGAGTAGCGCGACATGGCGAAGCAGAAGATCCAGAAGCCGATGCCGGCGATCAGGTAGGTCTCGGCGACGAGGCCCAGCCATTGCGGGTCCTTGATGACGATCTGCGCCATGCCGAGCAGGTCGTAGAGGCCGATGATCAGCACCAGCGAGGTGTCCTTGAACAGGCCGATGAAGGTGTTGACGATGCCCGGGATCACCAGCTTCAGCGCCTGCGGCAGGATGATCAGGCCGGTGGTCTGCACATAGTTCAGGCCGAGCGCCGACGCGGCCTCGGTCTGGCCCTTGGGGATGGCCTGCAGGCCGCCGCGCACCACCTCGGCCATGTAGGCGGCCGAGAACAGCGCCACGCCGATCAGCGCCCGCAGCAGCTTGTCGAAGGTGACGCCCTCGGGCAGGAACAGCGGCAGCATCACCGAGGCCATGAACAGCACCGACACCAGCGGCACGCCGCGCACCACCTCGATGAAGGCGACCGACAGCGCCTTGATGATCGGCAGCTTGGAGCGCCGGCCCAGCGCCAGCAGGATGCCGAGCGGGAACGAGGCGACGATGCCGGTGATGGCGATGACCAGCGTGATGAACAGGCCGCCCCACAGCGCCGTCTCGACCGGCACCAGGCCCCAGCCGCCGGCGAACAGCCAGTAGGCCAGGAAGGGGTAGACCACGGCCAGGCCCAGCGCCCACCACAGCTTGGGCTGGAAGCGGCCGACGAACAGCGGGATCATGCCGCCGACGAGCAGGATGGCGGCGAGGTTGAGCCGCCACTGCTGGTCGAGCGGGTAGAGGCCGTAGAGATATTGCCGCCAACGCACGCGGAACATCGCCCAGCAGGCGCCGCCGGCAGCGCAGCCCTCCTTGTTGTCGGCCCACCAGGTGGCGTTGAGCACCGCCCAGTTGACCAGCGGCACCACCACCATGACGACGCCGATGCCGAGCAGGATGGTCAGCAGGCTGTTGACGGGGGTGTTGAACAGGTTGCGGCGCAGCCAGCCGACGAGGTTGGCGCGCTCACTGACCGGCGGCGGCAGCGTCTCGGACGGGACGTGCGCCGTGGTGGTGGCGGTGGTTGCCATGATCAGCGCTCCACCAGTGCCATCTTGGCGTTGTACCAGTTCATGAACACCGAGATCAGCAGGCTGAGCAGCAGGTAGACCGCCATGGTGATGGCGATGACCTCGACCGCCTGGCCGGTCTGGTTGTTGATGGTGCTGGCGATGTTGAAGAAGTCGGGATAGCCGATGGCCACGCCGAGCGAGCTGTTCTTGGTCAGGTTGAGGTACTGGCTGGTCTGCGGCGGGATGATCACCCGCAGCGCCTGCGGCACGATGATCAGCCGCAGCGTGTCGGCGCGGCCGAGGCCGAGCGCCCCCGCCGCCTCCCACTGGCCCTTGCTGACCGACAGGATGCCCGAGCGGACGATCTCGGCGATGAAGCTGCCGGTATAGACCGCGAGGCCCAACACGATGGCCAGGAACTCGGGCAGCAGCACGAAGCCGCCGGTGACCCGGAAGGTGCTGAGCTGCGGGTATTCGATGTGGGCGGGACTGCCGAGGAGGAGGTTGCCCAGCACCGGCACGCCGATCAGGATGGCGAGGCCGACCCAGAAGGTGTGGAAGGGCTGGCCGGTGCGCTCGAACCGCGCCCTGGCCCATCGCCGCATCAGGATGACGGCGAGGATGGCCAGCAGCAGGAAGACGATCTCGACGAGGATGCCCTCGCTGAACACCAGCCTGGGCAGGAACAGGCCGCGGACGTTCAGGGCACCGCCCATGAAGGTGATGCTCTCGCGCGGCGCCGGCAGCGCGGCCAGCACCACCGCGTACCAGAAGATCAGCTGCAGCAGCAGCGGCACGTTGCGGATGATCTCGACATAGACCAGCGCCAGCCGGTTGACGAGCCAGTTGCTCGACAGCCGGGCGATGCCCATGACGAAGCCGATGATGGTGGCGAGGATGATGCCGACGACGGCGACATAGAAGGTGTTGAGCAGGCCGACGATGAAGGCCCGGCCGAACGAGCCGGTGCTGGAGCTGTAGTCGATGAGCGTCTGCGAGATGTCGAAGCCGGAGAGCCGGGCCAGGAAGTCGAAGCCCGAGGCGACGCCGAGCCTGGCGCGATTCTCCAGCGTGTTGTGAACGAGATACCAGCCACCGAGGAGGACGATGCCGAGCACGACGACCTGGTAGAACAGGCCCCGGATTTTCGGATCGTTGTAGAAGGCGGGTCGCGGTGCCGACGCGCCTCTCGTTATGTCGGTTGCCACGGCGGTCTCCTCGTCTCTCGGTCACTCCTGCTTGCGCGAGCCCGGCGGCAGGGTGCCGCCGGGCTCGCTGGCGATCACCGGAACGGAGGCGCGTACATCAGGCCACCCTTGGTCCACTGCGCGTTCAGGCCGCGCTCGATCTTCAAGGGCGTGCTCATGCCGACGTTGCGCTCGAAGCTCTCGCCGTAATTGCCGATCTGCTTGACGACCTGGTAGGCGAAGTCGTTGGGAAGGCCCACGCCCTTGCCCAGCTCGCCCTCGGTGCCGAGCAGCCGGCGGATGTTCGGGTTGGTGCTCTCCTTCATCTGGTCGACATTGGCGCTGGTCACGCCCAGCTCCTCGGCCTCGACCATGGCGTAGAACGACCAGCGGACGACGTCGCCCCACTCGCTGTCGCCATGGCGCACCGCCGGGCCCAGCGGCTCCTTCGAGATGACCTCCGGCAGCACCGCCCAGTCGTCGGGCTTCTCGAACTTGGTGCGGCTGGAGTAGAGGCCCGACTGGTCGGTGGTGAACACGTCGCAGCGGCCGGCCTGGAAGGCCGCGATGACCTCGTCGTTGTTGCCGAACACCACCGGCTCGTACTTCATGTTGTTGGCGCGGAAGTAGTCGGCGAGGTTCAGCTCGGTGGTGGTGCCGGACTGCACGCAGACCGAAGCGCCGTCGAGCTTGAGCGCGCTGTCGACGCCCAGCGACTTCGGCACCATGAAGCCCTGGCCGTCGAAATAGTTGACGGCGACGAAATCGAGGCCGAGCGCCGTGTCGCGCGACAGCGTCCAGGTCGAGTTGCGCGACAGGATGTCGACTTCCTTCGACTGCAGCGCCGTGAAGCGCTCGGCGGCCGACAGCGGCGTGTACTTCACCTTCGTGGCGTCGCCGAAGACGGCGGCGGCGACGGCCCGGCAGGCGTCGATGTCGAGGCCCGACCATTTGCCGGCATCGTCGACGACCGCGAAGCCGGGCAGGCCGCTGTTGTTGGCGCCGCACTGCACGAAGCCCTTGGCCTTGACGGCGTTGAAGGTCTCGCCCGCCTGCGCGGCGCCGGCGGCCAGAGCGGAAACGGTCAGCAGCGAGCCGACGGCGAGCAGGTTAGAGAACCGCATGAATGCCCTCCTCTTCGTTCTCATTCTCGGACCGATGCAAGCCACGGGCCAACGTGGGACGTAGCCCGCCCGCATCCATGCATGGACTCATTGCACGGCCGATGGCGTGGTGCCAACGGGGAAACACGTGCCGGCATACCCGGACAGGCGGTTTCCCGCCTGTCGGAGCCGGCCGGCCCATGCTATCGCCCCGGGGCCGCACAACGACCGGGCGCTCCACGCATGCACGATTCGACCTTGCTGACGATCGCCGGGCGCGACCCGGAGGCCAACCACGGCATCGTCAACCCGCCGATCTACCGCGCCTCCACCGTGCTGTTCCCGAGCGTCGCCGCCTACGAGTCGGCCCGCACCCATCACGGCGTCACCTACGGTCGTTCCGGCACGCCCACGACCTATGCCTTCGAGGAGGCGGCAGCCGCGCTCGACCAGGCGCACCGCGCCATCGCCCTGGCCTCGGGCAAGGCCGCCATCAACCTGACGCTCGCCGGCCTGCTGAAGCGCGACGACCACATCCTCGTGGTCGATACCGCCTACGGCCCGACCCGGCATTTCTGCGACCGCACGCTCGCCCGCTACGGGGTCGAGACCACCTACTACGCCCCCGGCATCGGGGCGGCGGTCGCCGGGCTGATCCGCCCCGAGACCCGGCTGATCTTCCTCGAGGCGCCGGGCTCGCTGACCTTCGAGATGCAGGACGTCCTGGCGATCGTCGAGGTCGCCCGTGCCCGTGGCGTGACCACGGTGATGGACAATACCTGGGCAACGCCGCTGTTCTTCAAGCCACTGGTCCATGGAGTCGACGTGGCGGTCCAGGCAGTCACCAAGTATATCGGTGGCCACTCCGACCTGATGATGGGCGTCGTCACCAGCAATGCCGAGATCCACGATCGGCTGCGCAACCAGATCTACGAGTTCGGCTCGCCCGCTTCGCCCGAAGATTGCTGGCTGGCGCTGCGCGGGCTTCGCACGCTGGCGGCGCGCATGGAACGGCACCAGCGCAGCGCCCTCGAGGTGGCGAGCTGGCTGGCCGGCCGACCCGAGGTCGAGCGCGTGCTCTATCCCGCCCTGCCGGACGATCCCGGCCACGCCTTGTGGAAGCGCGACTTCAAGGGTGCCTCCGGCCTGTTCGGGGTCGTGCTGCGGCCGGTCCCGAAGGCCGCCGTCGCCGCCATGGTCGACGGGCTGGAGCTGTTCGGCATCGGCGCCAGCTGGGGCGGCTTCGAGAGCCTGTGCGTCGTCGCCCACCCGGAAGGCTCGCGCACGGTCGAGCCCTGGAAGGCGGTCGGGCGGACGCTGCGGCTGCACATCGGCCTCGAGGAGCCGGCCGACCTGATCGCCGACCTGGAGGCCGGGCTCGGCCGGCTCAGGGCCGCCGCGTAGCGCCGATCAGGAACTCCCGGTTGCCGGCCGGGCCGGTGATCGGGCTTTCGACGATGCCGTCCACCGACCAGCCGGGCAGGCCGCCGAGCCAGGCCGCGATCTCGCGGCAGACCCGGCCATGGGCCTCGGCGTCGCGCACCACGCCGCCCTTGCCGACCTCGCCCTTGCCGACCTCGAACTGCGGCTTGATCAGCGCCACCAGTCGGGCCGCCGGCTTCGTCAGGGAGAGGGCCGCCGGCAGCACCAGCCGCAGCGAGATGAAGCTGGCGTCGCACACCACGAGATCGACCGGCTCGGGCACCTCGGCCGTTCCGATGTGGCGGGCGTTCAGCCGCTCGAGCACGACGACGCGCGAATCCTGTCGCAGCTTGTCGGCGAGCTGGCCGTAGCCGACGTCCACGGCATAGACCTTGGCGGCACCACGCTGCAGCAGCACGTCGGTGAAGCCGCCGGTCGAGGCACCGACGTCGATCGCCACCATGCCGCCCGGATCGATCCCGAAGGCATCGAGCCCCCTGGCCAGCTTGATGCCGCCGCGCGACACCCAGGGCAGCGCCTTGTCGCGCACCTCCAGCGGCAGGTCGTCCGCCACCATGGTGCCGGGCTTGTCGAGGCGGCGCCCACCGCTGAACACCACGCCCGCCAGCAGCAGCGCCTGGGCCCTGGCCCGGCTCTCGGCCAAGCCCCGCGCCAGCAGCAGCTGATCGAGGCGCAGCCGCCTGCTCATCCGCCGAGACGTGCCGCAGCCATGGCGAGCCGCCGGAAGGGCGACAGGTCGCGCCGCGCCAACAGGCCCGGGTCGAGCCGGCCCAGCCTCGCCAGGCCCAGCCGGCCATGGTCCTGGCGCAGCGCCCGCTCGAGCCAACGCTCGTTGCGTGCTTCGCGTCCGGTGCCGCGGTCGAGCGAGGTATCAATGGCGGCGACCAGCTGCTCGATGCCCTCGCGGGTGACACAGCTGACGCTCAGCACGGCGGCGGTGCCTCGCTGCAGGCGAAGGCCTGCCTCCAGCTCGCGGCGGGTGCGGCGCGCGATCTCGCCGAGATCGGCCTTGGTGACGACGGTGACGTCCGGCACCTCGACGATGCCGGCCTTCATGTATTGCAGCGTATCGCCGGAGCCCGGCTGCATCGCCAGCACCACGCAGTCGGCGAGATCGGCGATCTCGGTCTCGGACTGGCCCACTCCGACGGTTTCGACCAGCACCATCCGGTAGACGGCCGCCATCAGGATCGCCGCCGAGGCCGTGATCTCGGCGAGCCCGCCCAGCCGGTCGCGTGCCGCCATCGAGCGCACGAAGATGCCGTCGTCCCCGGGGTCGACCTCCAGCCTGATCCGATCGCCGAGGAGCGCACCGCCGCTGGCGCGCGACGACGGGTCGATGGCGATCACCCCGACGCTGCGGCCCATGCGCCGCCAGGCGGCGACCAGCGACGCCGCGAGGCTGGACTTGCCGACACCCGGAGGGCCGGTCAGCCCGACGATGCGACCGCGCGGATCGGACCAAGCCGCGTCCAGCAGCGCCAGCGCCGCCTCGCCATCGGCCGATGCCTCGACCGCCGCCAATGCCCGCGCCATCGCCGGCTTGCCGCCCTGGCGCAGCGCCGCGAGCACGCCGCCTTCGCGGTCGGAGCCGCCCTCGGCTCCGGGCGCGCTCACTCGCCGCTGTCGCCCGGGCCGCGCGCGCCGGCCAGCACCGCCTGGGCGGCGGCGAGGCGCGCGATCGGCACGCGGTAGGGCGAGCAGGAGACGTAGTCGAGCCCGATGCGGTCGCAGAACTTCACCGAGGCCGGATCGCCGCCATGCTCGCCGCAGATGCCGAGCTTGAGGTCGCCGCGCGTGCCGCGGCCGCGCTCGGCGGCCAGCCGCACCAGCTCGCCGACGCCGGCCTGATCGAGGGTCTGGAACGGATCGCCCTGGAACAGCTCCGCCTTGAGGTAGGCGTCCATAAACTTGCCGGAATCGTCGCGCGACAGGCCCAGCGTCATCTGGGTGAGGTCGTTGGTGCCGAAGCTGAAGAAGGCGGCATGGCGGGCGATCTCGCCGGCGCGCAGGGCAGCGCGCGGCAGCTCGATCATGGTGCCGACCAGATAGTCCAGCTCGACGCCGCTCTCCTTTCGGACCTCGGCTGCCACGGCGTCGACGCGCTGCTTCAGCACGGCCAGCTCCTTGGCCATGGCGATCAGCGGGATCATCACCTCCGGCACCACCGGCTTGCCGGCCCGGCCGAGCTCCGCCGCCGCCTCGAAGATGGCGCGGGCCTGCATCTCGTAGATCTCGGGATAGAGGATGCCGAGCCGGCAGCCGCGCAGGCCCAGCATCGGGTTGGCCTCGCGCAGCTCGACCATGCGCCGGCGCACGATGCGGGGCTCGACGCCCGCCGCCTTCGCCACCTCCTCGAGCTCGTGCGGCTCGTGCGGCAGGAACTCGTGCAGCGGCGGATCGAGCAGGCGCACCGTCACCGGCCGGCCGTCCATGATCTCGAACAGCTCGACGAAGTCGGCCCGCTGCATCGGCAGAATCTTGGCCAGTGCCCGCTTCCGGCCCTCGATGTCGTCGGCCAGGATCATCTCGCGCATCGCGACGATGCGGTCGGGCTGGAAGAACATGTGCTCGGTGCGGCACAAGCCGATGCCCTCGGCGCCGAAGCGCACGGCGGTGCGGGCATCGAGCGGCGTCTCGGCATTGGCGCGCACCTTCAGCCGCCGCGCCGAATCGGCCCAGCCCATCAGCTTGGCGAAATCGCCCGAGAGCTGCGGCGCCACCGTCGGCACCTCGCCCAGCATCACCGTGCCCTCGGCACCGTCCAGCGTGATCAGGTCGCCCTCGGCCACCTGCACGCCCTTGGCGGTGAAGTGACCCTCCTCGTAGTTGACGAGCATGTCGCCGGCGCCGCAGACGCAGGCCTTGCCCATGCCGCGCGCCACCACCGCCGCGTGGCTGGTCATGCCGCCGCGGGCGGTCAGGATGCCGACCGCCGCATGCATGCCGTGGATGTCGTCCGGCGAGGTCTCGAGCCGGACCAGCACGACCTTCTCGCCGGCCTGGCCCAGCCGCTCGGCCTTCTCGGCGGTGAACACCACCTTGCCCGACACCGCCCCCGGCGAGGCCGGCAGGCCCTTGACGATCACCTTGCGCTCGGCGCTGGGATCGAGGGTCGGGTGCAGGAGCTGGTCGAGCGAGGCCGGATCGACGCGCTGCACCGCCTCGTCCTGGCCGATCAGGCCCTCCTCGGCCATGTCGACCGCCACCTTGAAGGCGGCCATCGCCGTCCGTTTGCCGCTGCGTGTCTGCAGCATCCACAAGCGGCCGCCCTGGATGGTGAACTCGATGTCCTGCATGTCCCGGTAATGGCGCTCGAGCCGCTGGAACACGTCGACCAGCGCCGCGTAGGACTGCGGCAACAGCACCTCCATCGAGGTGCCGGGCCGCCCGCCGGCCCGCGCCATCGCCTCGCTCAGCGGCTGCGGCGTGCGGATGCCCGCCACCACGTCCTCGCCCTGGGCGTTGATCAGGAACTCGCCATAGACCGCCTTCTCGCCGGTCGACGGATTGCGGGTGAAGGCAACGCCGGTGGCGCAGTCGTCGCCCATGTTGCCGAACACCATGGCCTGGACGTTGACGGCGGTGCCCATGGCGGCCGGAATGTCGTGCAGGCGGCGGTAGGTGACGGCCCGCGCCGTCATCCACGAGCCGAACACCGCGCCGATGGCGGCGCGCAGCTGCTGTCGCGTGTCCTGCGGGAACGGTCTGCCGGTCTCCCTGGCGACGATCGCCTTGTACTGCTCGACCAGCGAGGCCAGGGCATCGGCATCGAGGTCGGTGTCGAAGCGGCAGTGGCGCTCCCGCTTCAGATCCTCCAACTTCTCCTCGAACAGATAGTGGTCGACGCCCAGCACCACGTCGCCGAACATCTGGATGAAGCGGCGGTAGCTGTCATAGGCGAAGCGGCGGTTGCCGCTGGCTTGGCCGAGACCCCGCACCGTCTTGTCGTTGAGACCGAGGTTCAGCACCGTGTCCATCATGCCCGGCATCGACACCGGGGCGCCGGAACGCACCGAGACCAGCAGGGGGTTGGCGGCGTCGCCGAACCCGGCGCCCACCTCGCCCTCGATGGCGGCGATGCCGGCATCGATCTGGCCGTCGAGATCGGCCGGGTAGCTGCGGTCGTGCTCGTAATAGTGCGAGCAGACCTCGGTGGTGATGATGAAACCCGGAGGCACCGGCAGGCCGAGGTTGGACATCTCGGCGAGGTTGGCACCCTTGCCGCCGAGCAGCGCGCGCATCGCCGCCGTGCCCTCGGCGCGGCCACCGCCGAACTGGTAGACCCACTTTGCCATCACGCCTCCAACCCGGTCTCGGCCGCGAGGCTCACCCCGCGGTGGGAGCGTCCTCGACCAGCGAGAAATCCGCGACGGCACCCAGTGCCGAGCGTATGCGACCGAGCAACAACAGACGGTTAACACGCAAGGCCGGATCGTCGGCGTTGACGAGAACGCGGCCGAAGAAAGCGTCCACCGGAGCGCGCAGTTCCGCCAGCGCGCGCATCGCCGCAGCGAAGTCCTCGCGCTCGAGCGCCGGCGAGATCTCGCCGTCGGCGACATCCAGCGCCGCGGCCAGCGCCCGCTCCTCGGGCTCGCGCAGCAGGCCCGGCTCCGGCGGCCCGGCATAGGCCCGGCCGTCGCGCTTCTCCTCGATCGCCACGATGTTGCTGGCGCGCCGCCAGGCGACCAGCAGGTTGCTGCCGTCCTCGCTGCCGAGGAACGCCGCCAGCGCCGCCACCCGGTCCATCAGCCGCACCAGATCGTCGTCACCCAGCGCGAAGACGGCGGCGATCAGGTCGTGCCGCGCGCCCTCGCCGCGCAGATGGGCCTTGAGCCGGTCGACGAAGAAGGCCAGCAGCTCCGGCTGCTCGGCGGCGGCGCCGTGACCCTGGGCGGCGTCGGCGAAGGCGCGGCGCAGCGGCAGGCGCAGGCCGTTCTCGAGCACGAGCCGGATGACGCCCAGCGCCGCGCGCCTGAGCGCGAAGGGGTCCTTCGAGCCCGTGGGCCTGATGCCCTTGGCGAAGAACCCGACGAGCGTGTCGAGCTTGTCGGCCAGCGCCACGACGATGCTGTCGGGTGCCGTCGGGCAGCGGTCGTCCGGGCCCTTGGGCGCATAGTGCTCGGCAATGGCCCGGGCGACCCGCGGCGGCTCGTCCTGCGCGCGGGCGTAGTGGCCGCCCATCACACCCTGCAGCTCGGGGAACTCGCCCACCATGCCGGTGACGAGGTCGGCCTTGGCGAGCAGTGCCGCGCGCTCGGCCAGCAGGCGGTCGGCGCCGGGCACGGCGCCGGCCAGCCGGCCGGCCAGCGTCACCAGCCGCTCGACCCGCTGCCCCTGGCTGCCGAGCTCGGCGTGGAACACCATCCGGCCCAGCCTGGGCAGGCCGGCCTCGAGCGGCTGCTTCTTGTCCAGCTCCCAGAAATGCCGTGCGTCCCAGAAACGGGCGCGCAGCACGCGCTCGTTGCCGGCGACGATGGCGGCACCACCGTCGGGCGCCTCGATGTTGGCGACGACGACGAAGCGGTTGGCGAGCCGGCCGTCGGCGGTCTCCAGCGCCAGGTACTTCTGGTTCTGCCGCATGGTGCCGATCAGCACCTCGGGCGGGATGTCCATGAAGGCCGGATCGATGCTGCCCAGCAGCGGCACCGGCCACTCGACGAGGCCCGCCACCTCGTCCAGCAGCCCCGGATCCTGCCGCAGCCGCAGGCCGGCGGCCTCGGCCAGCGCCACGGCCGCTCGCTCGATGCGCTCCCGCCGCTCGGCGGAATCCAGCACGACCCTGGCAGCCAGGAGCTTGTCCCGATAGTCCGACAGGCCGTGGACCACCAGCGGCCCCGGCGCCATGAAGCGGTGGCCGGCGGTGACGTCGCCGCTCTCCACCGCCCCGAAGCGGAACGGCACCACCTCGCCGTCGAGCAGGCAGACGATCGACTGCAGCGGCCGCACCCAGCGGACGTCGCCGTCGGCCCAGCGCATGGATTTCGGCCACGGAAACCGCGCCAGCACGTCGGGGACGAACTCGGCCAGCACCGCGGCCGTCGACCGCCCGGGCTGGCTGACGACGGCGAACAGCACCCTGCCCTTCTTGTCGTCGCGCTCTTCCAGCGTGTAGGCACCGGCCGGCAAGCTCTTGAGAAAGCCGTCTTTCGCAGCCTGCGGCGCGTCGGTGCGCGGCCCGCGCCGCTCGATGCGCTGCTCGGTCTGCGCAAGCGCCAGGCCGCCCAGGTGCAGGACGAGCCGGCGCGGCGTGGCGAACGTCCGGCTGGCCTCGGCCGGCAGCCCGGCCGCGGCCAGCCCGTCGCCCACCAGCTGGGCGAGGTCGGCGGCGGCCCGGGCCTGCATCCGGGCCGGAATCTCCTCGGAGCGCAGCTCCAGCAGCAGCTCGGCCATCTCAGCCCACCGCCTCGCCGCGCGACACGAGCCAAGCCTCGGCGCAGGCCTTGGCCAGGGCGCGCACCCGGCCGATATAGGCTTGCCGCTCGGTCACGCTGATGACGCCCCTGGCGTCCAGGAGGTTGAACAGGTGCGAGGCCTTCAGGCACTGGTCGTAGGCCGGCAGCGCCAGCCCGCGCTGCAGGATCGTGCGGCAGTGCGCCTCGGCATCGGCGAAGTGCCGGAACAGGATCTCCGTGTCCGCCACCTCGAAGTTGAAGGCCGAGTATTCCTTCTCGGCCTGCAGGAAGACCTGGCCGTAAGTCACGCCTTGGCCGTTGAAATCCAGGTCGTAGACATTCTCGACGCCCTGCACGTACATCGCCAGCCGCTCGAGGCCGTAGGTCAGCTCGCCCGACACCGGCCGGCAGTCGAAGCCGCCGACCTGCTGGAAGTAGGTGAACTGCGACACCTCCATGCCGTCGCACCACACCTCCCAGCCCAGGCCCCAGGCGCCGAGCGTCGGGCTCTCCCAGTCGTCCTCGACGAAGCGGAGGTCGTGCAGCGCCGGGTCGATGCCGAGCGCGTAGAGGCTCTCGAGATAGAGCTGCTGCAGGTCGGGCGGCGACGGCTTCAGGATGACCTGGAACTGGTAGTAGTGCTGCAGCCGGTTGGGGTTCTCGCCGTAGCGGCCGTCGGTGGGCCGGCGCGACGGCTGGACATAGGCCGCGTTCCACGGCTCGGGCCCGAGTGCTCGCAGCGTGGTCGCCGGATGGAAGGTGCCGGCACCCACCTCGATGTCGTAGGGCTGCAGGATGACGCAGCCGCGCTCCGCCCAATAGGCCTGGAGGCGCAGGATCAGCTCCTGGAAGCTCGGCGGTCGGGAGGTCGGCAAGGCAGGCCCGCGGCGATCTTGTTGCGGTGCGGAAACTAAGGTCCGGGTCGTGCCGGGGTCAAGCGAGCCCTGGCCGGCGGCAGTCCCGCCTATGCCGGGCGGCCCGGTCCGTGGTTCGGGCAGGCCGAGCCCGCCGGGATGAAGGTGCCGCAGCGCGGGCAGGCCACCAGCTCCAGCGCCCGGCCGTCGGGCCGTGGGCCGGGCGGCCGCTCGGGTGCCCGCGGCGGCGCGGGCTGCTGCATCCGGGCCATCATCGGCCCCAGCACGCGCCAGGCGCGCCAGACCGCGAAGATCACGGCGACGATCAGCAGGATCTTGCCCAGGGACAGGCCAAGCATCGATGTCTCCGCGGGCTCAGAGCCCGTAGCGGGCCCACAACGCCCGCTCTTCCATGGCACCCAGGGCAGCGGCCAGCAATGTGCCGCCAGCCCCTTCCAGCCCCAGCCGGCGCTGCAGCCAGGAGCGTGGCCGGCCGAGTGGCCGCAACCTGGCCTCCTTGCCGAACCGCTGGCGGACGATGCCGCGCAGGTCGCCCAGGCCGTCGACGAGGCCCAGCGCCACGGCCTCGCGGCCCGCCCAGATGCGGCCGTCGAACAGCTCCTTCTCGTCGCCCGTCAGGCGCGTGCCGCGCCGGCTGCGCACATGCTCCTCGAAGCTCTGCAGGACCACCTTCTGGATGCCCCGGAGCATGGCGACATCGTCCTCCCGCTCCGGCCGGAACGGATCCAGCATGCCCTTGCGCTCGCCCGTGCTGTGCAGCCGCCGCTCGATGCCCAGCCGGTCGATCGCATCGGCGAAGCCGAACCCGGCGCTCACCACCCCGATCGAGCCGACGATGGAAGCGGCATCGACATAGATCTCGTCAGCCGCGCAGGCCAGCCAATAGCCGCCCGACGCCGCGACGTCCTCGACGAAGGCCAGCACCGGCTTCCTCTTCTCGTCGGCGAGCTGGCGGATGCGGCCGGCGATCAGCGAGGACTGCACCGGCGAGCCGCCCGGGCTGTTGACGGCGAGCGCCACCGCCGGCGCCCGCCGCTCGGCGAAGGCCTTGGCGATGATCGGCTCCAGTGCCGCCAGCGTCATGCCCGAGCCGCGCCAGCCGACCGACCCGATCACGCCCGTGAGCCTGATCACCGGCACCACGGGACCGCGCGGCCACGGCCAGCGCAACGAGATGCCCATCAGCCCACCGCCTCG
>DAOLFG010000064.1:14169-31697 GCA_035326425.1 Geminicoccus sp.
GCCCATCAGCCCACCGCCTCGATCGCCGCCCCGTCGCGCATGACGGCTTCCGCTTCCATCGTGAACGATCCGTCGGTCCGGTGCAGGACGAGGCCGGCCGCCAGCCGGCTCGGGCCGCGCGAGCCCTTGCGCGCCAGCACGATCAGGCGCCTGGCCGCCACGCCGGCGCGCGGCCACAGCGGGAAGAGCGTCACGTCCCCCGCCCGCCCGTGCAGCGCCGCCGCCAGCCCGGCCGCCCGGTCGGCACGCTGGATCAACGCCAGCCATCCGCCGGGTCGTAGGCGCCGCAGGCAGGCCTCCACCCAGTCGCCGAGATCCAGGCTCTCGACAAGAGCCTGCCGCTTGCCTTGGTCGAGCGGAGAACTTCCCGCTGTTTCCGGTAGATAGGGAGGATTGCTCATCACATGATCGAAGACCCGGCGAAGTCCGGACGGCGGTGCGGCCGCGTCGCCCTCGACGATCTCGACACGATCGGCCAAGCCGTTGGCCATGACGTTCAAGCGCGCGATGCCGGCAGCCTCCGCATTCTTCTCCAGGCCGACAATGGTGCAGCCGGCCACCCGCGACGCGAGACACAAGGCCGCAGCCCCGGTGCCGCAGCCGACGTCCAGGACCCTTTCGCCCTGTCTCGCCGGCACCGCCGCCGCCAGCAGCACAGGGTCGATGGCCACGCGGTAGCCGCGGCTCAGCTGCTTCAGCCGCAGCCGGCCGTCGAGCAGCGCGTCATCGGTCAGCTGCACCGGCTCAGCCATGCGGATCGGACTCCGACGCCGCTTCGAGAAGCTCCTCGGCCCGGCGGTGGTCCTCCTCGCGGACCGCGAGGCGGCGCGGGATGGCGCCGATGCTGCCTTCCATCACGCTGGTATGACCGTCGAGCAGAACGGCCTCGATGCCCTCGGCGGCCAGCATGGCCTGGGCCCAGGAGAGGAAGACCATATCGTTGCTGCGCAGCAGCTCGACCATCTCGCTCGCCCCGCCCCGAGCCCCTCTACCGTCGAGGCCCGCCGGCGGCGTTTGCCAGAGGCTCGACCCGCGTGTTAGCAACTCGAAAACACGGCAGCCGGCAAGGGGCTGCGGCGGGTTGCTTGGGAGACGCTTTTGGGTGCGGCGGTCGAGTTGCGCACCGAGGCCGTGTCGCCGGCCTCGAAAATGGAGTCGGTGCGCCTGCTCGTGGAGCCGGAGCTCGAGGAGGTCAACCGGCTGATCATCGAGCGGATGCAGAGCCCGGTCGAGATGATCCCGGTGCTGGCCCGGCACCTGATCGCCGCCGGCGGCAAGCGCGTCCGGCCGATCCTCACCCTGCTCTCCGCCAACATCTGCGGCTATCGCGGCCAGCGCCATATGGGCCTCGCCGCCTGCGTCGAGTTCATCCACACCGCCACCCTGCTGCACGACGACGTGGTCGACGAGAGCGACCTGCGGCGCGGCCGCTCCACCGCCAACGCCGTGTGGGGCAACAAGGCGCCGGTGCTGGTGGGCGACTTCCTGTTCAGCCGCTCCTTCCAGCTCATGGTCGCCGACGGCTCGCTGCGCGTCCTCGAGATCCTGGCCAACGCCTCGGCGGTGATCGCCGAGGGCGAGGTGGCGCAACTCATCACCGCCAACGACACCGCCACCACCGAGCAGGCCTATCTCGACGTCATCTCGGCCAAGACCGCGGCGCTGTTTTGCGCCGCCTGCCAGGTCGGCGCCGTCATCGCCGAGCGGCCGGCCGCCGAGGAGGAGGCGCTGGCCAGCTACGGCCAGAACCTCGGCATCGCCTTCCAGCTCATCGACGACGCGCTCGACTACAGCGCCAAGGAGGCGCTGCTCGGCAAGACCGTCGGTGACGACTTCCGCGAGGGCAAGATCACGCTGCCGATCCTCATCGCCTACGAGAGGGGTGACGAGGAGGAGCGGCAGTTCTGGCGGACCACGCTCGAGGATCTGCGGCAGGATCCGGGCGACCTCGAGCGGGCGCAGTCGCTGCTCTATCGGCACGCCGCCCTCGAGCTGACCGTGCAGCGGGCGCGCGGCTTCGGCGACGCCGCCCGACGCGCGCTCTCCGTCTTCCCCTATTCGCGCCACAAGCAGGCGCTGCTCGACCTCGTCGATTTCTGCATCGACCGCGCCTACTGAGCGGCCTGTCCGGCCCGCTCCGGCCCGGCGCCGCGCGGGTCGATCTCGGCCAGCCGCGGGCTGGTGGCCGGCAGGTTGACGAAGGGCTCGCGGGCATCGACCGGAACCGGTCCCCGGATGGTCATCCGCCAGCCGGTGAACGCCGCCAGGACCGCGGCCACCACCGTGGCATAGACGAACAGCCCCGAAGGCCCCATCAACTCCATCATCGGCGCCGCCAGGACCGGCCCGACCGCCGTGCCACTGGCCCAGGCGAACAGCCCGCCGCTGCTCACCCCCACCATCTGGTCCGGCCGGGCGTGGTCGGCGGCATGGGCGACGCAGATGCCGTAGAACGACATCGAGAAGGCGCCCCAGCCGAGGAACAGCGCCAGCAGCAGCGCATCGGAGCCGTTGCCGAGCAGGGCGATGGCGGCCGACAGCACGATGACCACGCCGGCGCAGGCCAGGATCACCTGCCGGCGGTCGATGCGGTCCGACAGCCAGCCCAGGGGCCACTGCAGCACCAGGCTGCCGAGCTGCATGGTCGACAGCAGGGTCACGATCAGCCCGGTCGGAACGCCGAGGCTCGAGCCCCACACCGGCAGCAGGCCGCCGACGGCACTGTTCAGCAGGCCGGCCGCGACGCAGCCCACCAACGCCGCCGGGGCGATCCGCCAAAGGGTTCCGAGCTCGAGCGAGACGGTGCGCGGCCGGGCGGGAGCCGGTGTCGGGGTCAGCGCCACCGGGATCAGCGCGATCGAGAAGGCGCCGGCCGCCAGCGTGAACATCGAGGCCGTGCCCAGCGTGCCGAGGCCGGTCAGCACCTGGCCCGCCACGGTCGAGACCTTGGTGGCCACCAGGTAGAAGCCCACCACCCGGCCGCGCGCCTCGTTGGTGGTGGCGGCCGCCAGCCAGCCCTCGACGACGCTGAACAGGCCGGCGAGGCCCAGGCCGGTGACGAATCGCAGCGCCATCCAGACCAGCGGCTGCTCGGTCACCAGGAACAGCAGGGTGGTGGCGGCGCACATGGCGGCCAATGCCGAGAAGGCACGGATGTGGCCCACCGCCCGGATCAGCAGCGAGGCGCGTAGGCAGCCGATCAGGAAGCCCAGGCCGTAGGCCGAGACGATGAGGCCGATCTGGGTGTCGCTGGTGCCGGCCTCTGCCAGCCGCAGCGGCAGCAGCACGCCCAGCAGACCGTTCGAGAACTGCAGGAGGGCCGCACCGATGACGATGATGGCGCTGGTGCGGTAGGCGGCGAGCATCGACGGTCCGGACATTGCGGCGACAGCCGAACTCTGCCCGATCCGGACGTCACACCGGAAGCCCCATGATGGGCCGGCCGCCCTTGCGAGGCTGGCGGCGAGTGCCTATAGAAGGCGCGCCGCGTCGGAGTGTAGCTCAGCCTGGTAGAGCACTGCGTTCGGGACGCAGGGGTCGCGTGTTCAAATCACGCCACTCCGACCAGAATTCCCGAGTTTGCCGAATAGCATAGCGCCCTAGGCGTACCAAGGGACCGGCGGCAGTCCGCTGGTGACGATCATGGGCAGGGTGCCCGCGATCGATGCCGCTGCTGCTGCTTCGTCGGCTGCTCACCCTCGTCCTGACATTGCTCGCCGCCTCGCTCGTCGTCTTCGTCGTGCTCGAGATCCTGCCGGGCGATCCCGCCGCCGTGATGCTGGGCGTGGGCGCCCAGCCCGACACGGTGGCGGCCCTGCGCGCCGAGCTCGGCCTCGATCGGCCGGCGGTGCTGCGCTACCTCGCCTGGATCGGCGGGATGCTGACGGGCGATCTCGGCCGCAGCTACACCTATGGCGTGCCGGTGGCCGAGCTGGTGCGCGAGCGGCTGGCGGTCAGCGTGCCGCTGGCCGGGCTGGCGCTGGCGCTGGCGGCGCTGGTCGGCATCCCTGCCGGCGTCGTGGCGGCATCCAGGCGCGGCGGCGGCACCGATCTCGGCGTCATGGCGGCGACCCAGCTCGGCGTGGCCGTGCCGAACTTCTGGTTCGCCATCCTGCTGATCCTGCTGTTCTCGGTGCAGCTCCGCTGGCTGCCGGCCGGCGGCTTCGCCGGCTGGGGTTCCGGCATCTGGCCCGGCCTGCGCTCGCTGATCCTGCCCTCGCTCGCCCTGGCGCTGCCCCAGGCCGCGATCCTCGCCCGGGTGACCCGCTCGGCGGTGCTGGACACGCTGGGCGAGAGCTATGTCCGCACCGCCCGCGCCAAGGGCCTGCCCTGGCGCGCCGCCCTCTGGCGCCACGCGGTGCCCAACGCCATGATCCCGGTGGTCACCATCCTGGGCCTGCAGTTCTCGTTCCTGCTCGCCGGCACCATCATCATCGAGCAGGTGTTCTACCTGCCGGGCTTAGGGCGGCTGATCTTCCAGGCGATCGCTCAGCGCGACCTCATCGTCGTCAAGAGCCTGATCGTGCTGCTCGCCGGCTCGGTGGTCGTCGTCAACTTCCTGGTCGACCTGACCTATGCCTGGCTCGACCCGCGGCTGCGCCTGCATGGCTGAGGCGTGGCGCAACCCGAGCCTCGTCATCGGCGCCGTGCTCACGGCCCTGCTGCTGGCGGCCGCCCTGCTCTCGCTGGTGTGGACGCCCTGGCCGGTTGATACCGTCGCCATCGCCAACCGCTTCGCCCCCGCCTCGGCCGCCCACTGGCTGGGTACCGATCAGCTCGGCCGCGACGTGCTGTCGATGCTGCTGGCCGGTGCCGGCAACTCGCTGCTGGTGGCCGTGGTCGCCGTCGCCATCGGCATGCTCGTGGGCGTGCCGCTGGGCGCCCTCGCCGCCGCCCGAGGCGGCTGGGTCGACGAGCTGGTCATGCGGCTGTGCGACATGACCTTCGCCTTCCCCGCCCTGCTGTCGGCCGTGATGATCACCGCCATCGCCGGGCCCGGCGCCGTCAACTCGATCATCGCCATCGGCATCTTCAACATACCGGTGTTCGCCCGGCTGACCCGGGGCGGTGCGATGGCGCTGTGGAAGCGCGACTTCGTGATGGCGGCCCGCATCGCCGGCAAGGGTGGCGCCCGCATCACCGCCGAGCACATCCTGCCCAACCTCGGCAGTGTCCTCGTGGTGCAGGCCACCATCCAGTTCGCCCTGGCGATCCTGGCCGATGCCGGCCTCGCCTATCTGGGGCTGGGCGTCCAGCCGCCGGCGCCGAGCTGGGGGAAGATGCTGAACGAGGCGCAGACCCTGATGCATCTGGCTCCGCGCCTCGCCGTCCTGCCCGGCCTCGCCATCCTGCTGGCGGTGCTGGGCCTCAACCTCCTGGGCGACGCGCTGCGGGACCGACTCGATCCCAAGCTGCGCCGCCTGCGCTAGCCGCGATCAATCGTTGTCCTTGACCTTGTCGTAGATGTAGCCGCCGGCAGCGCCCACGCCGGCGCCGATGGCGGTCTTGCCGAGGAAGTTGCCGGTCAGGAGGCCGGCGCCGGCGCCGGCTGCGGCACCGATCGCCGCACCCTTGCCGGTGTTCTCGGTGCAGGCGGTGGTGCTGATGGCGAGGAGACCGGCGAAGGCGATCGCCAGCAGGGTGCGCATGACTGTCTCCGCGATGTCCGGCCCGTATCGGGGCCCGATGCCTGGACAACGTGGAGATGCAGATCCCGTTCCGTGCGCACACCTACTCGGCGGCGCGCGGCATCGCCTCCGCCGTCTTGGCGCTGAGGGCGTCGTAGGCGGCGATCGCGGCGATGTTGATGATGTCGCTCACCGTCGCGTTCATCGGCACGATCTGGGCCGGCTTCTCGAGGCCGATCAGCAGCGGGCCGATCACCGTGCCGCCGCCCAGCTGCTGCAGCAGCCGGCTGGAGATGTGGGCGGTGTGCAGCGCCGGCATGATCAGCACGTTGGCCGGGCCGCTCAGCCGGCAGAACGGGTAGAGCGCCATCAGGTCGGGATCGAGGGCGACGTCGACCGCCATTTCGCCGTCGTACTCGAAGTCGACCTTGCGGTGGTCGAGCTCGTGGACGACGTCGCGCACCCGTGCCGCCTTGCTGATCGGCGGGTTGCCGAAGGTGGCGAAGCTCAGGAGCGCCACCCGCGGCTCGATGCCCATGCGCCGCGCCATGTGCGCGGTCTGGGTAGCGATGTCGGCCAGCGTGTCGGTCTCGGGCAGCTCGTGGACCATGGTGTCGGAGATGAACACCGTGCGGCCCTTCGTCACCATCACGGTGAGCCCGAACACCCGCTCGCCGGGCTTGGGGTCGATCACCCGCAGGATGTCCTCGAGCGCGTCGCGATAGTTGCGCGTCAGGCCGGTCACCATGGCATCGGCATGGCCGTTGGCCACCATGCAGGCGGCGAAGCTGTTGCGGCCCTGGTTCACCATGCGCTGGCAGTCGCGGTAGAGCAGGCCGTTGCGCTGCTCGCGCTCGTAGAGAAAGTCGGCGTAGCTGCCGTTGTAGGGGCTGAGGCGGGCGTTGTGGATCTCGACGCCGTCGAGGCTGCCCAGGCCCATCTGCTGCATCTGCTGGTGGATGCGGTCCTCGCGCCCGATCAGGATCGGCGTGCCGAGCCCCGAGTTGCGCCAGGCCAGCGCGGCGCTGATCGTCTTCTCCTCCTCGCCCTCGGCGAACACCACGCGCGGCTGGTGGGCGCGCACGCGGTCCATGATCATCTGCATCCGGCTGGCGGTCGGATCGAGCCGCGAGCGCAGCTCGGCATGGTACTTGACGTGGTCGACGATCGGCTTGCGGGCGACGCCGGTGTCGACCGCCGCCTTGGCGACCGCCGCCGGCACCGCCGTGATCAGGCGCGGGTCGAACGGCGTCGGGATCAGGTATTCCGGCCCGTAGCGCAGCCGCCGGCCACGATAGGCCGCCGTCACCTCGTCCGGTACCTCCTCGCGCGCCAGGGCGGCGATGGCGTAGGCCGCCGCGATCTTCATCTCCTCGTTGATCGTCGAGGCGCGGACGTCGAGAGCGCCGCGGAAGATGTAGGGAAAGCCCAGGACGTTGTTGACCTGGTTCGGATAGTCGCTGCGGCCGGTGGCGACGATGGCGTCGGAGCGCGCCTTGTGCGCCTCCTCGGGCGTGATCTCGGGATCGGGATTGGCCATGGCGAAGATGATCGGCCGGTCGGCCATCGACGCGATCATGTTGGGCGTGAACGCCCCCCGCACCGACAGGCCGAACACCGCGTCGGCGCCGCGCATCGCCTCGTCGAGCGTGCGGGCGTCGGTGGGCACCGCATGCGCCGACTTCCACTGGTTCATGCCGCTCTCGCGGCCCTGGTAGATCACGCCCTTGGTGTCGCACAGCATCACATGGTCGTGCGGCACGCCCATGGCCTTGACCAGCTCGGCGCAGGCTATGGCGGCGGCCCCG
This sequence comes from Geminicoccus sp., assembly GCA_035326425.1. Lineage (GTDB taxonomy): Bacteria > Pseudomonadota > Alphaproteobacteria > Geminicoccales > Geminicoccaceae > CALKJU01. Next base: position 21,605 of record DAOLFG010000064.1, read on the forward strand.
GCGCCGTTGATGACGAGGCGGGTGTTCTTGATCGAGCGGCCGGTGAGGTCGAGGGCGTTGATCAGGCCGGCGGCGGCGATGATCGCCGTGCCGTGCTGGTCGTCGTGGAACACCGGGATGTCCATCAGCTCGCGCAGGCGCTGCTCGATGATGAAGCACTCCGGCGCCTTGATGTCCTCGAGGTTGATCCCGCCGAAGGTCGGCGCCAGCAGCTTCACGCAGTTGACGAACTCGTCGACATCCTCGGTGCCGACCTCGAGGTCGATGCTGTCGATGTCGGCGAAGCGCTTGAACAGGACGGCCTTGCCTTCCATCACCGGCTTGCCGGCGAGCGCGCCCAGGTTGCCCAGGCCCAGCACCGCCGTGCCGTTCGACACCACGGCCACGAGATTGCCCTTGGCCGTGTAGTCATAGGCGGCGTCGGGGTTCTTCTCGATCACCAGACAAGGTGCGGCCACCCCCGGCGAGTAGGCCAGCGACAGGTCGCGCGAGGTGGTCAGCGGCTTGGTCGGCGTGATCTCGATCTTGCCCGGCCTGCCGCGGCTGTGCAGGTCGAGGGCCTCCTCGGAGGTGACATGCGCACTCTGCGGTGCGGCCTTCTTGCCCCCGAGCCAATCGTCCTGAGCCTGCATCGCCTTCCCCTCGCGCCCCAGGGCCTTGCCGGCCTTCTCGGCGGTCGATGTCCCGTGCGGTCCCCGATGGTACGGGCCGCCCCGCCCTCGGCGCAAGGCACGGCCTTGGCGCGAGGGGGCAGGCTCCTTACCTGATGAGCCGGCTATTGGGGAGATGCTTCGCCGATGAATCTATTCCGCACCGGCTTGCTGCTCGCCGCGCTGACGGCGCTGTTCCTGGCCTGCGGCTGGGCGCTGGGCGGTCGCGAGGGTGCCATGATCGCCTTCGTGATAGCACTGGGCACCAACGCCTTCGCGTTCTGGAACAGCGACAAGGCGGTGCTGCGCATGCACAATGCCCGGCCGGTCTCGCCGGGCTCGGCGCCGGAACTCTACCGCATGGTGCAGGCGCTCGCCACGCGCGCCCAGCTGCCGATGCCGGCGGTCTACCTGATCGAGAGCGACCAGCCCAACGCCTTCGCCACCGGCCGCGATCCGCACCACGCCGCGGTGGCGGTGACCACCGGCCTGCTGCGCTCGCTGCACAGCGAGGAGGTGGCGGGCGTGATCGCCCACGAGCTGGCGCACATCAAGAACCGCGACACATTGACCATGACGGTGGCGGCGACGATCTCGGGCGCGATCGGCTTCCTCAGCCAGTTCGCCTTCTTCTTCGGCGGCTCGCGCAACGGCGAGAACCGGCCGAACCCGATCGTCATGCTCCTGGTCATGCTGCTGGCGCCGCTGGCGGCGATGATCGTGCAGATGGCGATCTCGCGTACCCGCGAGTTCTCGGCCGACCGGCTGGGTGCGGAGATCGCCGGCGACCCGCAGGGGCTGGCCAGCGCCCTGCAGCGGATCGAGCGCATCGCCAGCGGCACCTACATCCCGACCGCCGAGGGCAATCCGGCGACGGCGCACCTCTTCATCATCAACCCGCTGCACGGCGGCGGGCTGGCCAGCCTGTTCCGCACCCATCCGCCGACCGCCCAGCGCATCGCCCGGCTGATGGCGCTGGCCCAGCAGGGCCGCACTCGCGGCCCCGGCCCATCGGCGCCGGCCGGCGGGCCCTGGGGTGCCAAGGGCCCCTGGGGCTGAGCCCGCCTTCTCAGTCCGCCGCGAGGGCGCGCATCTCCTCGGCCCAGGCGACGGCGTAGCCGCCTTCCGCCTCGGCCAGCTGCTCGGTCATCGGCAGGGCGAGGCGCGCCATCTGGCGGCGCAACTCCTCGGGCATGCGCCGCTTGCCGTAGTCGACGGCGTTCTGGCGCTTCTCCAGCACCCGCTGGTTGGCGCCGAACGGCTGCGGATCGACGCCCAGGAACGCGGCGAGGCCGGCGAGGAAGGCCGGCTTGTCGGTATCGATCTGGTCATACCAGCCGATATGTACCTGCGACTTGCCGAACACCCGCTGCCATTCGGCGATCAGCGGCCAGTACTCCATGGTCCGGGCGAGCTCGAGGCTGACCGTGTAGAGCGTCTCGTCCTCGACCTGGTCGGCGGCGTCGCCCGCCTTGCGCAGGCGATGCTTGGCGACCATCGACCAGGCCCGGTCGATCGGGTTGCGCAGCAGGATGATGATCTTGGCAGCCGGGTCGAAGCGGTGGACGGCCGCCATCTGTCGGTCGGTCATCTGCACGTAGTTGGGCGTGATCTCGCCGCAGGCGGCATAGCCGGTCTTCGGGAACAGGCTGCGGTACCAGCGATCGCAGCGCCAGCCGAGGAAATAACGCAGAGCCCAGCGGCCGTGATCCTCGAGGTACTTGTCGAACCGCTGCTGGTTACGCTCGTTCTCCTTGCGGACGTCGAAGCGCGACATCGAGCGCATCTGCTGGAAATGCAGCTTGTAGTACTTGTCCCAGACGCCGTACCTGCGCTGCCTCGTCCAGTAGTGCAGCTCCTTGATCGGCGGTACCCAGATGTGCGGGTGATGGGTGAGCTGCTGGTGCAGCCACGACGTCCCGCAACGCGTGAAGCCGACGCCGAGGAAGAAGGCCGGCTTGCCCTCGAAGGCCGGCTGCGCCGGCTTGGCGACCGGCATCGGCCGGGCCCTGGCCGGCCGGTTCTCCTTCGGCTTGGCGCCGAGCTTGGGACCGGGCTTCTTGCTGGCGTCGTCGTCGGCTCGGCTCCTGGCCGCCGGCTGTCCGATCACGTCAGCTCGCCGCGGGGCAGCACGAACCGCAGCCCCGGCTCGGTCACGAACTGCCGGCGCGTGGCCCGCTCCAGCATGCGCGGCGACAGCTCGTGGTTGTGGTTGAACTTGCCGAAGAAGAAGCCGTCCTCGTGCAGCCGCGAGGCGAGGTCGGCCAGGAAGAAGTCCCAGGCCTCGTCGTTCCAGACATTGTCCAGCGGTCGGCCCGGAATCACCTCGCCCCGGTAGAACTTGGGCGAGACGGCGGTGATGACGTCGAAGCCCTGCAGCTCGGCGGGCAGCCGCTTGCCCGGCAGGATCATGTCGGCGATGCAGCGCACTTCCAGCGCCTCGCACATGCCCATGAACATCGGGTTGCCGACGTCGATGCCGACGACGTCGTGGCCGAAATGCTTGCAGACCCGCAGGAGCAGGCCGCTGCCGCAGCCGATGTCGAGCACCCGGCGGCGCGGACCTTCGGTCAGCCCAGCCTGCATGGCGACGACGACGGCCTGCGGGCACCAGCGCTCGAGGTCGAAGTATTTCAGGTAGTTCTCGTGATAGTGCTGGGCGTCCCTGTCTTCCCACTTGGCACGCAGCTTCTGCCAGCGGTCGGCGTCGATCGCACCCAACACCGCCTTGCAGTTGACATTGCGTGTCGCCGCGAAAGCCTTCTGCCGGCGCACCTCCTCGGCGGAGGCCGCGGGGCTGCCGGTCGCGGACGGAGCGTTGACGGACGGCGGGGACGGCTCCCGCGCGGCTGTACGTTGGTTGGCTTCCGGAATGGCAGTGTCCTCACCGGGCGAACGGCGCCCCAGGCGCAACAGATCAACCACTTGCTGCTTCATGCGGCCGGACCTTAGTCAATTCGGAGACGATGTCACCATCATCGATGCAATGGCAGGCCGTCGTCCCGGCATGGCTGTGGCATCGACACCACCGCCTCCTGTGGCCTCGGGCCGCCTCCCGCCGTGAGCCTTCCGTTTGCGTCCAGCCGCACTTCGCCATGATCCGGATCTCGAAAGGCGAGGTCCACGCCCGGCTCGATCTGGGGGTCGCTGCGACGAAATGCGGCTGCGAACGCACCCAGTGATCCGTACCGCTCCAGCGAATCGACCCGCAGCAGCCAGCTGTTCCGCCGCCCCGGCGAGCGCAGCTCGTAGGCCGATGTCGGCCCGTCGACGGCTGCGATGCCGTTGGCCGCCAGCACGGCCGCGACGCCGCCGCCGCTGCGCATGAAGGCCCAGCGATCCTCGATCCACACCTCGTCGAAGGCATCACGGCGCAGATGGGCATGGGTCCAGCCGATGGCGCGCGGATCGTCCAGCCGATAGTGGAGCACCGCCAGGTTCCGCCATTGCGCGGCCCAGGGCATGATGCCGTCGCCCGCCCAGTAGGACGGCCGGCGCGTGCCGAACGGATCGTCCTCGCCCGGATGGTTGACCCAGACCCGCGCGTCGGGATGGCCCGCCAGATGCAGCTGCGTCACCACCGCCTGGTAGCCCGGCTCGCCCGGATGGAATCCCACCACGCTGCCGAGCAGCGCGTCGTGGTTCTTCCACGCCATCAGCGACGCGGCCCGGCCGCGGCCCTGCGCATAGTGCGCCGACACACCGACCACCTCGTCCCAGCACGCCAGCCGGGCCGCGGATTCGGGCGGCTTGTAGGAGCCGAGGCAGAGCATCGACAGCGCATGGGCCATGGGGTTGAGCGCACCCCTGCCCCATTCGGTCCAGGCCATGCTGGCGGTCTCGGTGAGGCCGGGGAACTTCAGGTCCCGCGCATAGGAACGACCCTGCGTCGAGGACGGGATGCCGCCCAGGCTGCTCAGCGCCATCATCGTGAAGATGGAATCGAGGCAGCGCCCGGCAGCGGCGCGGATCGGCGCGTCGGGTGCCAGCTCGTGCAGCGCCAGCAGCCCGACGGCATCGATCGGGTAGTAGGCCGGGGAGTTCCACTCCATCAGGCCGTGCGCCTCGACGTCTGCGAGCCAGCTCTCCAGCCGCTGCCGCCCGATCCGAACCTGCTCGCCACCGGTCCTGCCGGAGTTGCCGAAAAGCTCGTCGGGACAGAACGAGCCCGCCAGATACTGGGCGGTCTGGAAGCACAGGGCGTGGTTCTCGCTCCAGAACCACATCACGTCGTTGCCGGGCTCGTCGGCACCGTAGCGATAGTCCAGCAGCGCCGCCTTGGCGCGTGCGCGCAGCGGCGCCGGCAGGGCCTCCGGCATCCGCCGGAGCAGGAACAGCAGCGGCGGGATCCAGAAGTCGGAGCAGTCCTCGCGCCGCTCGATGCGATGCAGCGCGTCGGCGACCAGCGGAGCCGCATCACCGCCCGTCGCCGCCTGAGCCAGGGCCCGGCCGATATGCGGCCCTCCATGCGCCGCGACATAGGCCAGCGCCTGGCGCCGTCTTTGGCCGCGCTCGCCCGCCGGCTCCGGTTCGAGGTTCCCGTGGACGAAGCCCGCGGCGAGCTTCCGGCCGAGTCGCAGGCCAGCCGCCTCGGCAAGGACGCCCAGCTCGTGATAGCCTTGCGGGAAGCCGTCGCCCGGCCCGAACGAGGCCTCGACAGCCCCGGCCGGCACATCGACGGCCCGCTCGGCGATCTCGGGAATGGCGTTGCCGGCGCCGACGCCGCGCAGCCGGAAGGTCAGCGGCAGCGGCGTCGGGTCGTCCCACAGCAGCCGCACCGGCTCCGACCCGTAGGCCTCGCGGTCGAGGCGCAGGGTCGCCATCGTGCGGCGAAGCGCCGCCAGTGCCGTGGCTTCCCCCGGCACGGCCAGTGCCGCCGGCCGGGTATCGAGCCAGCGCAACTCCACGAAGAAGGTGGTGTCGCGCTCGCACAGCTCCTCCATGTGCAGAAGGAACGTGTTGGCGCCGGCCCGCAACCGCAGCGTCGCCGCGGCGGACTGCGGCTGGTTGCGGGTGAAGGGGAGCAGGGCCGCCGCCGGCTCGCCATCGACCCACAGCCGAGCACCCCCGCAGGTCTCGATGCGGATGCCGTACTCGCCGGCTCGCGCGACCTCGACCAGGCACTCCGCCAGTCGCTGCACATGGGTCGGTACGTGCCAGAACGAGCTGAACTCCAGCCGTGCGGCATCGACGCCGAGCTGGTATTCCGTCCAGCCGGTCCCCGCCGGCGGCTCGACCCGCCTCTCGGCCGTGGTACGGCGGAACAGCTTGCGGCACGGCAGGTCGCCGACGCCTGCGAAACGGTTGTCGAAGCTGGCCTCGGGCGCCGGCATAGGCTCGGGCGGGGCCAGGAAGGTGCGCTCCTCCGGTGCCGAGATGCGCCACCAGTCCAGCGCCTCGCCCTGCCCCAGCGGCCGGCGCAGCATGCCGCTCAGTCCAGGTGCGGCAGTGCCGGCTCGCCCCCGACCGTGCGGAACAGATGGCAGGCGGCCGGGTCGAAGGCGATCCGGATGGTGTCGCCGCGGCCGATGCGGGTCTGGCCCGGATGGTGGATGGCGAGCTTCTGGTCCTGCGGCAGCGAACAGTAGAGATAGCTTTCCGAGCCCAGCTGCTCGGTCGTGTCGACCCGTGCCTCGGCGCCGTCCCCGTCGACGAGCGAGATGCTTCCCGGCCGCACGCCGAGCGTCACCGGCTCGCCCGTGCCGCACGCCGATCCGTCGACCGGCACGGCCACGGCCGGCAGACCCGGCACCTCGACCAGGACGCCGCTGCCGTCGGCCCTGGCGATCCGGCCTTCGAGGAAGTTCATCCGCGGCGAGCCGATGAAGCCGGCGACGAAGCGGTTGACCGGGCGGTTGTAGAGCTCGAGCGGCCGGCCCACCTGCTCGACGTGGCCGAGCCGCAGCACCACGATCCGGTCGGCCATGGTCATGGCCTCGACCTGGTCGTGGGTGACGTAGATCATGGTGTTGCCGAGACGGCCGTGCAGGTCGGACAGCTCGACCCGCATCTGGACCCGCAGCTCGGCGTCGAGGTTCGACAGGGGCTCGTCGAACAGGAAGATCTTCGGCTCCCTGACCACCGCCCGGCCGATCGCCACCCGCTGCCGCTGGCCGCCCGACAGCTGCTTCGGCCGGCGCCCCAGCAGGGGCTCGATCTGCAGCATCCGCGCCGCCTCGCCGACACGGCGATCGATCTCGGACTGCGGCGTCCTCACGTTCTCGAGGCCGAAGGCCAGGTTCTGCCGCACCGTCATGTGCGGATAGAGCGCGTAGGACTGGAAGACCATGGCAAGCCCGCGCCCGGCTGCGCCGAGCTCGTTGACGCGGGCGCCGTCGATGCGGATCTCGCCATCGGTGATGGGCTCGAGCCCGGCGATCATCCGCAGCAGCGTCGACTTCCCGCAGCCGGACGGCCCGACGAACACGCAGAACTCGCCGCTCTCGACGCGCAGGTCGACACCGTGGATCACGGCGGCGTCGCCGTAGCGCTTGACGACCTTCTCCAGCTCGAGCGTCGCCATCCCGATCTTCCCGTCCTGGTGCCGGCCGTGGCGGGCTCAACCCGCCCTGGCCCGCTGCTCCCCACTCATCTCGACCACGCGCAGCCCGCCGCCGCCGCGCTCCAGCGTGAACAGACGGCTGCCGAAGCCCTGGCACTGGTTGCCGAAGCGCGAGTTGCGCAGGCGGATGTCCCAGGAATAGCCCACCCGCAGGACGACGAGCGTGCCGTCGTCCGAAACCTGCTCGGTGCTGGTGATGTTGCGGATGAAAGGGCGCGGGCAGGTGGCGTTGCGCTCGAAGGCGCGAGCCTCGTAGTAGGCCAGGATCTGCGGCCCGGCGCCCGGCAGCCCGGCCAGGTCGTCGGCCGGCGCCGTGCAGGCGGCGATGGCGAGGGCCAACGGCAGCACGGCCGGCCACGGACTCGTCGCGGGTCGCGCCATCTAGTAGGGCCTGGCGCCGTCGGCCGGGGCGGTCGGCTCACTGCCGGCCATGATGGCGCGCATGCCCTCGCCGTTGGCGCGCCACCAGTCGTGCAGGATGCCGACGTCCCAGCCGATGCAGAAGTGCTTCACGCCCATCTCGAGGTAGGGTGCGGCGCGGCGGATGTCGCCCAGCTCGACGCGCGGATGCAGGCCCATCCGCAGTGCCGTCTCGATGGTCCTGCGCTCGGCGCGCTCGACGTCGGGATGATCGGTCTGGCCGGTGAGGCCGATGCTCATCGAGTAGTCGGAGGGGCCGAACTGCACCATGTCGATGCCCTTGACCGAGAGGACGGCATCGAGGTCCTCGACGCACTCGGCCTTCTCGATCATCAGCGCGATGACCACCTCGTCCAGCGCCCTGACATAGGCCGGCGAGCCGCCCTCGCGGACGGTGCCGACGTCGCGGCGCATGCCGACGCCCATGCGGCCGCCGGAGCCCGGCGTCTCGGCGCGGACGGCGGCGACGCAGGCCCTGGCATCCTCGACGGTGCGGACGTCGGCGAACAGCACGGCCTGGAAGCCGGAGCCGATCGCCCGCATCGACTGGTGAGTCCACTGCATCTGCTCGACCTTGATCATGCCGCCGAGGTCCGACAGCTCGAGCGCCCTGCCGAGATTGTCGAGGTCGTGCATGTCGAAGGGGGCGTATTCGGCGGTGAACTCGACATAGTCGTAGCCGCCGGCCTGGCCCACCAGCTCGACCAGGGTCGGCCAGGTCGACAGCAGGTGGGTGCCGAGCGAGGGCTCGCCGGCGGTCAGCAGGGCGCGGAGGCGGTTGGGTCGCACGATCTCGGTCCTCGGTCGGTCGTTGTCGTCGGGCTCAGGCGGCGGTGACGCGCCAGATCACGTCGCCGACATCGTCGGCCACCAGCAGCGAGCCGTCCGGGCCGATGGTGACGCCGACCGGGCGGCCAAAAGAATGCTTCTCGTCGGCGCTGAGGAAGCCGGTGAGGATGTCGCGCGACGGGCCCGAGGGCTTTCCACCCTCGAAGGGCACGAAGATCACCTTGTAGCCGCTGAGCTTGCTGCGGTTCCACGAGCCGTGCTGGCCGATCACCATGCCGTCCGGGAAGCCCGGCAGAGTGCCGGCGGGCAGCCAGCACAGGCCCAGCGAGGCGGTGTGGCCGCCGAGGGCATAATCCGGCTGCAAGGCCCTGGCGACCATGGCCGGATCCTGCGGCACCCGGTCGTCGACCGTTTTGGCCCAATAGCAGTACGGCCAGCCGTAGAAGCCGCCTTCCCGCACCGAGGTCAGGTAGTCGGGCGGGGTCTCGTCGCCCAGGCCGTCGCGCTCGTTGACCACGGTCCACAAGCTGCCGGTGGTCGGCTCCCAGGCGAGGCCCACCGGGTTGCGCAGGCCCGAGGCGAAGACGCGGTTCCTGCCGCTCGCCAGGTCCAGCTCCCAGACGGCGGCGCGTCCTTCCTCGACGGCCATGCCCTGGTCGGCGATGTTGCTGGCCGAGCCGACGCCGACATAGAGCTTCGTGCCGTCCGGGCTCGGCAGGATGCTGCGCGTCCAGTGGCCGCCGGGCTTGAACTCGGCGATGCGGCGGCCTTGCGTGGTGATGCGGGTGGCGCCGGCGGTATAGGGGAAGGCCACCACGCCGTCGGTGTTGCCGACATAGAGCGTGTCGCCCAGCAGGGCCATCCCGAAGGGCTGGCGCTGGCCCTCGAGGAAGGTCTCGCGGGTCTCGGCCACGCCGTCGCCGTCGGCGTCGCGCAACAGCGTGATGCGGTTGGGGCTGACGCCGCTGGCGGCGGCGCGCCGCATCGTGCTGTACATGGCGTAGCCGAACAGCGTGCGGATCGGCCCGGGCTCGCCCAGGGATTCCGCCGCCAGCACGTCGCCGTTGGGCAGCACCTGCATCCAGCGCGGGTGCTTCAGGCCGGGGGCGAAGGCGTTGACCTTCAGCCCCGCTGCCGCCACCGGCACCTGGCCGGGATCCCAGCCGCGGGCGGTCGGCATCTTCAGCGTCGGGATGCTGCCCTGTGCCTTGGCCTGCGGGATCGTGGGCGTGCTGCCGAACGCCGGCTGGCCGGGCGCTGCCTGGCGATGGCGCAACATCACCGTGATGTCGCCCACCACCGCCACCAGCCGCCCGAACGGTCCCGACAAATCCATGACGCTTCCCCCTCGTGCGGGGCGGAAGCTACCTCATGGATCTCCCGGGGGCGAGCCGGTTCATGACGGCCGCAGGCTTCGTCGGGCGGCGTCGTCCGGTGCTCACGGGCATCAGCCCGTTGCGTGCCCGTTGCCTTGCCTTCCTCGCCTACGACCACCCTGAGCCGGCTCTCGGCATCGCGGTGTGGATGGAGAAGTCGGATCGGACCGGATGAAGGATCACGGCCCCTGCGGCTTGGCCGGCCCGACGCCGATCTCCCCGGCCAGCACGGCGAACAGCCTCTCCATGCCTCTTGGCGGCCTCTGGCAGATCGCCACCAGCCGCTCGGGCGGCAG
>DAOLFG010000065.1:0-31630 GCA_035326425.1 Geminicoccus sp.
CGCGAAAGCTTGGCAATCACGGGTGGCGGAGTAGCATGGGCCGGATCGGCATCGCCGCCGCCCGCAGTCGCTGCCATGGGGCGCGACGCCGGCTGTGATGCATCCGGGAGCTTTCGCATGGATATCGGGGTGCCGCTCCGTACCCTCGGGCCGGTCGAGATCGGGCCCTTGGCCGACTTCGTCGCCTCGCTGACCGAGGACGACTGGACGCGCGACAATTTCAGGCGCGACGCGCTGGCCGACGCCGTGCACGGCGTCACCGACAACATCGTGCTGAAGACCGAGTGGCATCCCTCGGCCTCGACCACCGGCATCGGCACCTTCGAGGATCTCGTCTGGGTGTGGGCCAGCGAGCGCGGGCTCGACCCGCATCGCTACCTGCCGGTGGCGCGCGAGGACACCGATCTGTGGCCGGTGTTCACCATGCCCGGCCTGCGCCGCTTCGAGGCAGTGCTGATGCCGGTGGTCGAGCAGGCGCTGCGGCCGATCCGCACCGCCCGCGGCGTCGTCACCCGGCTGGCGCTGGTGCGGCTGCCGGCCGGCACCACCATCGCACCGCATGTCGACGCCCATGCCATGGCCGAGCGGGCGCACCGCATCCACGTGCCGCTGTCGGCCACGCCGTCGGTCGAGTACAAGATCGACGGCCGCAAGTTCGAGATGAAGCCGGGCTGGGCCTACGACTTCAACAACCGCAAGCGCCACTCGGTGCGCAACAAGGGCCGGCGGGCCCGCGTCAACCTGTTCGTCGACTACTATCCGAACCCGGGGATCGTGCTGCACAACCCGCTGCAGCTGACGATGCCGATCTACGCCCCCCCCACGCCGCTGGCGGCGTGACCGGCGCGGCTACTCGCCGACCTGCAGCAGCAGGCCGCGGTCGCGGGCCTGGACGAACAGCCAGACGAACACCGTGCCGGCCAGCAGCAGCCAGCCGAGATTGGCGGCGAAGGCCCCGGCCAGCAGCATCGGGTCGAGACGCCCGTCCAGCAGCACGCCCCGCATCGCCTCGAACACCCAGGCCGAAGGCAGCAGCCAGGCCACCGGCTGCAGGAAGCCGGGCAGGATGGCGATGGGATAGAACACGCCGCTCAGCGGCTGCAGCAGGAACACCACGCCCCAGGCGAGGTTCTCGGCGGCGAGGCCCAGCCGCATGATCAGCGCCGAGATCAGCACGCCCAGCGCCCCGCCGAACAGCAGCAGGCTGGCGGCGAACAGCGCCAGGCCGGGACCGAGGGCGCCGACGATCCAGAAGTCGTAGAGCAGCAGCGAGGCCAGGGCGGCACCGCCGGCGCCGATGGCGGTGCGGATCAGGCTGGTGGCGAACATCGAGGCCACCAGCTCCCAGGGCCGCAGCGGGCTGGTGAACAGGTGGCCGAGGTTGCGCGACCACATCTCCTCCATGAAGCCCATCGACACGCCGAGCTGGCAGCGGAACAGCATGTCCCAGAGCAGGATCGCCGACAGGAACAGCCCGCCGGCCTGGGCCAGCAGCGAGGACTGGCTGGCGACGAACTGGCCGATCAGGCCCCACAAGGCCACCTGCACCGTCGGCCAGTAGAGCAGGTCGAGCATGCGGGGCCAGGAGCCGCGCAGCACGTAGACGTGCCGCATCACCATGGCGCCGATCCGCCGGCCCGACCCGGTCATCGGCTCCGACTCGTGGGGCCCCGACTCGTGGGGGGCCGACTCGTGGGGCCCCGACTCATGCGGCACGGGCGATGTCGAGGAACACCTCCTCGAGGTCGTCCCTGCCGTAGCGGCCGATCAGCTCGGCCGGCGATCCCCGGTCGACCAGCCGGCCGCGGCGCAGCATCAGCACGTCGTCGCACAGCCGCTCGACCTCGGCCATGTTGTGCGAGGCCAGCAGGATGGTGGCGCCGGAGCGGGCCCGGTACGCCTCGAGCACGGAGCGCAGCCGGTCGGCGGTGTCGGGGTCGAGCGAGGCCGTGGGCTCGTCGAGCAGCATCAGCTCCGGCCGGTTGAGCAGCGCCTTGGCCAGCAGCACGCGGGTCTTCTGCCCGGCCGAGAGCTTGCCGGTCGGCCGGTCGAGGAAGGCCGCGATCTCCAGCTGCTCGGCCAGCTCGCCGATCCGCCGCGCCGGCCCGGCCACGCCGTAGAGCCCGGCGAACACCTTGAGGTTCTGCCGCACCGTCAGCCGCATCGGCAGGTCGACATAGGGGCTGGAGAAGCTCATGCGTCCGAGCACGGCATAGCGCCCGGCCGGGATCGGATGGCCCAGCACCTCGATCCGGCCCTCGCTGGCGGCCAGCAGGCCCAGCAGCATGGCGATGGTGGTGGTCTTGCCGGCACCGTTGGCGCCGAGCAGGCCGGTGGTGCTGCCGCGCGCCACCTCGAAGCCGAGGCCGTCGACCGCCACCACCTCGCCATAGCGCTTGACGAGGCCCGAGACGGCGATCGCCGGCGCCCGTCCGTCGCTCAAGGTGCCAAGCCCGCCTCGCGGTAGAAGCGCTCCGCACCCGGGTGGAGCGGGATGGCGATGCCGGAGAGCGCCGTCTCGATCGTGATGTCGCGGCCCTTGGGATGGCCCAGGTCCAGGATCTCGCGCGCCTGCGGCCGCCAGAACGAGCGCATGATCTCGTATCCCAGCCCGTCGTCGAGGGCGCTCGTCACCAGCCACTGGGCGCCGACGCTCACCGTCTCCACCGCCGGGATGCCCTCGTAGGTGCCGAAGGGGATCAGGTCGTAGGTGAAGAACGGATAGTCGCGGATCAGCGCCGAGACCTCGGGCCCGGCGATCGGCACGAGGCCGGCGCCGAGATCCTCGGTGAGCTCGGTGATGCCGGCGGTGGGTGCTCCCGCCACCAGGAAGAAGGCGTCGAGCTCGCCGGCCTTCATCAGGTCGATGGCGTCGGCGGGTCCGACGTCCTCGACGGTGAGCTGGGTTTCGGAGACCCCGAACGCCGAGAGCACCAGCAGGGCATCGGCGCGGGTGCCGGAGAGCTGCCGATCGAGCGAGACCCGCTTGCCGACCAGGTCGCGCACGCTGGCGATACCAGCCGTCGGGTGGGTGACCAGGTGCAGCGATTCCTGATAGAGATTGGCCAGCGCCCGCAGGTTGGGCATCGGCCGGCCGTCGAACGGCGCCTCGCCGACATAGGCGCGATAGGCGATGTCGCTCTGGGCGAAGCCGCTCTCGTGGTCGCCGCGCAGCATGGCCTCGATGTTGGCGAGCGAGCCGTCGGAGGTCTGGGCGATGGCGACGAGGCCCGCCACGCCGCAGTTTCCCCCGCGATCGCAGGGCCGCGAGCCCGGCGGGCTGCTGATGATGTCGGCGACCAGGCCGCCGATCGGGTAGTAGGTGCCGGAGACCGAGCCGGTGCCGATCCGGAAGAACTGCGTCTCCTGACCGAGGGCGCGGCCGGCCCGCCCGGCCAGTGGCGACGCCGCCATGGCGGCGAGCAGCCGCCGACGGCGCCAGGAGCCCGCCGGAACGTCCTCAGTCGGCACGGACCGCCCGCCCGGTCATGCGTCGGACGGGCTCGCCGTCGACCACCCGCTCGAAAGTGAGATCGAGCCCGACCTCGGTCAGGCGGCGGGTGTAGATCTGCATCTCGTAGCGGCCGTCCTCCAGAAGGACGAAGGCGTTGACGTGCAGGCCGTCCTCGTCGAGGCCGGCCCAGCGCACCGGCTCGCCCTGCATCGCCTGGACGTCGTCCTTCAGCTTGAACGGGTCGAACTCCCGCGACTCGACGAACAGGCCCTTGCCGTCGCCCGGCACGAAGATCACGCTGCTCGGCCGGCGCTTGACGCCGGGCACGTCGCGGCGGCCGTCGACGAGCGTGACGTTGGTCCAGTCGATGCGGAAGCCGTCGTTCTTGTAAGGCGAGATGACGATGTCGATGTCGCGCTCCTCGGCCGCCCCACCTTCCTGCGGCCGCTCGACCGCGCGGCCCACATAGGAGCCGAAATAGTCCGCCAGCCGCGGCGGCCCAGCCGACAGCACCGGAAACGGTGCGAACGAGGCGAGGAAGACCAGGAAAAGTCCGATACGGCGCATCTCAGTGCGCCCGCGCCAGCCGGGCGACCAGCACATGCTCGTCCGCCACACCGTCGCGCCGCGTCAGCCGCAGCACCAGCTCCTCGCCGTCGCGGGCGATGGCATAGCGATCGAGGGTGAAGCTGCCGTCGCTGTCGACCTCGAAGCTGTAGACCACGAGCCGGTCGTCGGCCAGCCGCGCCCAGCGCAGAGGCTCGCCGTCCAGCGGATCGGGCGGATCGTCGGCGCGGAACATCGACAGCATGCCACCCCCCTTCGAGGGCCCGAACACGCCCTCGCCGGCGGTCGGCGCCATGGTGACGCCCAACGGATCCAGGTTGCCGACGGCCGATGCCAAGGTGAAGCCCTCGCCGTCGGCCTCGATGGTCAGCCGGACCGAATCCCCGAACTCGCCGAGCGGCGGCTCGGCCTCGACCGCCCGGCCATCCCACTCGCCGAACAGCCCCGCCGGCACGGACGCCGCCTGTGCTGCCGCCGGCGACAGCCAGGCCAGCAACGCCATCGCCCGCACGATGCGCCGATCTGCGCGCCGATCCGTCCGCCACGAGCGTTGGCCCTTCGACATGCCCGCCACCATAGCCGCTCCCGCGTCCGATGTCGCGCCGGCAAGCGGCGAAAAGCCCTGGCTTCACAAGGCCCGGAGCCCAAGGAACGCGGCTCGGCGCCGGGACGTTCTGCCGGACGCCAACCAGGCGGGAGACGGCGTGGTGAAGACGGGACTGGCAATGCTGGAGGAGGCGCTCGCCGCCGGACGCCGGGCGGCGGCCGGGCTGCTCGGCACCGCTCCATCCGACAGCGCCGGGCGGCCGTCCACAATGGATGTCGTCGCCGCCGGCGAGCCCATGGCCGCCTCTCCGGAGGCCGAGGCATTCTATCGCGACAGCCTCGAGGAGCTGAGCAGGCTGGGCGTGCCGTTCCTCCTGGCCGGGACCTATGCGGTGTGCGCCCATACAGGAATCAGCCGGCCGACCAAGGACCTCGACGTGTTCTGCAAGGCCGGCGACTTCCCGCGCATCCTCGGCCACTTCCGCGACAAGGGCTTCGCCATCGAGGTCGAGGACGAGCGCTGGATCGGCAAGGTCCATCATGGCGACCAGTTCTTCGACGTGATCTTCGCCTCGTCCAATGCCACTGTCGTCGTCAACGAGCACTGGTTCGAGAGCGCCCGCCAGATCGAGGTCTTCGGGGCGCCGGTCCGGATCGTCGCGCCCACCGAGCTGATCTGGTCCAAGGCCTTCATCCAGTCGCGTTACCGCTACGACGGCGCCGACATCGCCCACGTGATCCTCAAGCAGCACCACGAGATCGACTGGCGCCGCCTGCTCGGCTACATGGACCAGTATTGGGAGGTGCTGCTGATGCACCTTCTCAACTTCCGCTGGATCTATCCGAGCGAGCGCGAGCACATCCCGCGCTGGCTGATCGACGAGCTGCACGAGCGCATGCAGCACCAGCTCGCCATGCCGCCGCCGCAGGTCAAGGCGTGCCGTGGCCGGATGTTCTCTCGCACCGACTATGCGGTCGACGTCCAGCAATGGGGATTCGCCGACGTCGCCGGCGACGGCGACATGCGGAGCCCGTCATGAGGGTGGCGGCGCTCGGCGACATCCATGTCAAGGAGGAGCACAAAGACCCCTATCGAGAGCTGTTCGGCGAAATTTCCGCCGCCGCCGACGTGATGGTGCTGTGTGGCGACCTCACCGACCGCGGCAAGCCCACCGAGGCGCGAGTCCTGGCCGGGGACCTGCGTTCCTGTGCGATACCGGTGGTGGCGGTGCTGGGAAACCACGACTACGAGGACGGCCAGGTCGACGAGGTCTGCCGCATCCTGCGCGAGGCGGGGGTGAAGCTGCTCGACGGCTCGGCGGTGGAGATCGACGGCGTGGGCTTCGTCGGCGCCAAGGGCTTCGCCGGTGGCTTCGGCCGGCGGATGCTGGGCTCGTTCGGCGAGCCGGTGATCAAGGCGTTCGTCGCCGAGGCCATGGACCAGGCGATGCGGCTCGAGAACGCCATGCGCACCGTCAAGAGCGAGCGGGCGGTCGTCGTGCTGCACTACGCGCCCATCGTCGACACCATCGAGGGCGAGCCGCCCGAGATCTACCCCTTCCTCGGCTGCTCGCGCCTCGCCGAGACGATCGACCGCTTCAAGGTGTCGGCCGTGGTCCACGGCCATGCCCATCGCGGCGTTCACCAGGCGGCGACGCCGGGAGGTGCCGTGGTCTACAACGTAGCGCACGGCATCGAGAAGCCGACCGGCCGGCCCTACGCGCTGATCGAGGTCTGATCCGCCCTGCAAGGCGAAGGTCGGACGTCGAGCTCGAAAAGAGAACGGGGGCCAGGGCCCCCGTTCCAGCGGCGGCTCGAAGGCCGTTCAGCCCCTGATGCCGTCCGGCATCACCTTGTTGTCACGCCAGGCGGTGATCAGCAGGTCGTAGTCGACCGTCACGCCGGCCGGCTTCTCGTTGGCGAGCTTGGGCTTGGGCTCGCGGGTGCCGTTCTCGGACTTGCCGAACCAGGAGTCCGCCGACTCCTCCGGGTTCAGCTTGGGCGCGCAGTCGCCGCCGATGCCGGCGCGCTCGAGCCGGGCCAGGATCTGGTCCTGCTGCTTGGCCAGGTTGTCCATCGCCTCCTGGGCGGTCTTCTCGCCGGTGACGGCCTCGGCGACGTTGGCCCACCACAGCTGCGCCAGCTTCGGATAGTCCGGCACGTTGTTGCCGGTGGGCGTCCAGGCGACGCGCGCCGGGCTGCGGTAGAACTCGACGAGGCCGCCGAGCTTGGGCGCCCGCTCGGTGAAGCTCTCGTGGCGGATGTCGGAATCCCGGATCGGCGTCAGGCCGACATGGGTCTTCTTGAGGGAAGTGGCCTTGGCGACGCAGAACTGGGCGTAGAGCCAAGCCGGCTGCGCCCGCTCGACCGGGGTCGACTTCAGCAGCGTCCAGGAGCCGCAATCCTGATAGCCGAGCTTGGTGCCCTCCTGCCAGTAGGGGCCGTGCGGCGAGGGCGCCATGCGCCATTTCGGCGTGCCGTCGGCGTTCATCACCGGCAGGCCGGGCTTGACGGAAGCCGCGGTGAAGGCGGTGTACCAGAAGATCTGCTGGGCGATGGCACCCTGGCCGGGCACCGGGCCGGCCTCGGAGAAGGTCATGCCGGGCGCTTCCGGCGGCGCGTAGGCCTTCAGCCAGTCGATGTACTTCTGCAGGGCATAGACGGCACCCGGGCCGTTGGTGCCGCCGCCGCGGGTGACCGCCGAGCCGACCGGCCGGCAGCCCTCCATGCGGATGCCCCACTCGTCGACCGGCAGGCCGTTCGGTATGCCCTTGTCGGACATGCCGGCCATCGACAGCCAGGCGTCGGTGAACCGCCAGCCCAGCGACGGGTCCTTCTTGCCGTAGTCCATGTGGCCGTAGACGCGCACGCCGTCGATGGTCTTCACATGGTTGGTGAAGAAGTCGGCGATGTCCTCGTAGGCCGACCAGTTGACCGGCACGCCGAGGTCGTAGCCCTTGACCTTCTTGAACTCCTCCTTGAGCTGCGGATCGGTGAACCAGTCGTAGCGGAACCAGTAGAGGTTGGCGAACTGCTGGTCGGGCAGTTGGTAGAGCTTGCCGTCGGGGGCGGTGGTGAACGACTTGCCCATGAAGTCGTCGACATCCAGCGTCGGCAGGGTGACGTCCTTGCCGGCGCCGGTCATCCAGTCGGTGAGCGGCACCGCCTTCTGGTAGCGGAAATGCGTGCCGATCAGGTCGCTGTCATTGATGTAGGCGTCGTAGATGTTCTGATCGGACTGCATCTGCGTCTGCAGCTTCTCGATCACGTCGCCTTCCTGGATGAGATCGTGGGTCAGGTTGATCCCGGTGATCTCGCTGAAGGCCTTGGCCATCGTCTGCGATTCGTAGACGTGGGTGTCGATCGTCTCGGAGACGATCTTGATGTTGGCACCCTTGAACGGGGCGGCCGCCTTCTGGAACCACTCGAACTCCTGGATCTGCGCGTCGCGCGACAGGGTGGAGGGCTGGAATTCGTCGATCCACTTGTTGATGGTGGCGTCGGCGGCGTTGGCGCGGATGATGCCCGGCATGGCGAACGCCGCGCCGGTGGCCGCGCCCGATAGCAGGAACCGCCGCCTGCCGAGATGCCATTTCGTCATCGTATTGCCCCCTGAGGACGTCCCCCTCCTGCGAGCCGTCGGACGCCGGGCGGGGGACATGGCCCGGCGGAACCGGCCGCGATGCTCAGCCGTAGCGCATCACGGCCACGAACCAGACCAACGCCAGCAGCGATGCGCCCCACAAGGGTGCCGCGGTAACGGCGAGCCAACCCAGATGGATCCAGGCCGAGCCCAGGAGCCCGATGAACAGCCGGTCGCCGCGGGTCGTCGCCATCGGCAGCAGGCCGCGGCGCTCGACCGTGGGCCAGGTCACCTGCAGCACGGTCATCACCGCCAGCATCAGCAGCACCGCGGCGAAGAAGGCGGCGGTGGGCGGCGTCCAGTACATCGACTGGACGAGGCGGCCGATCCGGCCGAACGGGCCGAGCTCCATCAGGCGCTCCTCACACCCGGCCCAGGGCGAAGCCCTTGGCCATGTAGTTGCGCACGAACCAGATCACCAAGGCACCCGGCACGATGGTCAGCACGCCGGCGGCCGCCAGCGTGCCCCAGTCCATGCCAGCGGCCGAGACCGTGCGGGTCATGGTGGCGGCGATCGGCTTGGCGTTGACGGTGGTGAGCGTGCGCGCCAGCAGCAGCTCGACCCACGAGAACATGAAGCAGAAGAACGCGGTGACGCCGACGCCGGCGCGGATCAGCGGGATGAAGACGGTGAGGAAGAAGCGCCAGAAGCCGTAGCCGTCGATCCAGGCGGTCTCGTCGATCTCCTTCGGCACGCCCGACATGAAGCCCTCGAGGATCCACACCGCCAGCGGCACGTTGAACAGGCAGTGCGCCAGCGCCACGGCGATGTGGGTGTCGAACAGGCCGACCGTCTGGTAGAGCTGGAAGAACGGCAGCAAGAACACCGCCGGCGGCGCCATCCTGTTGGTCAGCAGCCAGAAGAACATGTGCTTGTCGCCGATGAACCGGTAGCGCGAGAAGGCGTAGGCCGCCGGCAGCGCCACGATCACGCTGATCACGGTGTTCATCGCCACATAGGTCAGCGAGTTGAGATAGCCCGAATACCAGGCCGGATCGGTCAGGATGGTGTGGAAGTTGGCGAAGGTCAGCTGGCGTGGGAACAGCGTCAGGCCGCCCAGGATCTCCTCGTTGGTCTTGAGCGCCATGTTGACGAGCCAATAGATCGGCAGCAGCAGGAAGACGAGGTAGAGGCAGAAGGCGAGGCTCTTCCGGCTCATGCGCGGTCTCCCGTGCCGACGCGCGTCATCACGTTGTAGAAGACGAAGCTCAGCGTCAGGATGATCAGGAAGTAGATGATCGAGATGGCGGCGGCAGGTCCCAGGTCGAACTGGCCGACGGCGATCTTGGCCAGGTGGATCGACAGGAAGGTCGTGGCGCTGCCGGGCCCGCCGCCGGTGACGACGAAGGGCTCGGTGTAGATCATGAAGCTGTCCATGAAGCGCAACAGCACGGCGATCATCAGCACGCCGCGCATCTTGGGCAGCTGGATGTAGCGGAACACGCTCCAGGCCGAGGCACCGTCGATGGCGGCCGCCTGGTAGTAGGCGGCGGGAATGGCCCTGAGGCCGGCATAGCAGAGCAGCGCCACCAGCGGCGTCCAGTGCCAGACGTCCATCACCAGGATGGTGAGCCAGGCCGAGGTGGGATTAGCGGTGTAGTTGTAGTCGATGCCGAGCGCGTTGATGGCCCAGCCGGCGAGGCCGATGTCGGCGCGGCCGAAGATCTGCCAGATGGTGCCGACGACGTTCCACGGAATCAGCAGGGGCAGCGCCAGCAGCACCAGCGCCGCCGAGGCGCCCCAGCCGGCGGCCGGCATGGCGAGGGCGATGGCGATGCCGAGCGGGATCTGGATCACCAGCACGGCGAAGCTGAAGACCAGCTGCCTGACCAGCGCCCCGCGCAGCGCGTCGTCCTGCAGGGCCTGGGTGAACCACTCGGTGCCGACCCAGTAGCGGTCCTGCGGCCCCAGGATGTCCTGGAAGGCGTAGTTGACCACCGTCATCAGCGGCAGGATGGCGCTGAAGGCCACCAGCACGAACACCGGCAGGACCAGGAACCAGGCGCGGTTGTCCTCGATCTTGTCCATGGCCCCTACTCCACCAGCCGGCCGTCGGCGTAGAGCCGCGTCCAGCGCGGCGGGAATCCCAGATGCGCGGTCACGGACGGCACCTCGCGGCCGTCGGCGACCTTCACCTTCAGCTCGTGCTCGCCGAGCCGCGCCGTCACCAGCTTGAAATTGCCGAGATCCTCGACGCCGGTGATCAGCGCCGGCAGCGTCTCGTCGCCCGGCTGGTCGTGCAGCTCGACGAACTCCGGCCGGATGCCCAGCTCGATCCTGCCCGGCGGCACCTCCCAGGCCAGCTCGATATCGGTGCCGTCGATGTGGACATGGTCGCCGTCGCGGCTGCAGGGCAGGAAGTTCATGCCGGGCGAGCCGATGAAATAGCCGACGAAGCGGTGCTGCGGCCGCTCGAACAGCTCCTGCGGCGTGCCGAGCTGGACCACCCGGCCGTCCAGCATCACCACCACCTTCTCGGCGAAGGTCAGCGCCTCGTTCTGGTCGTGGGTGACGTAGACCAGCGTGCGCCGATAGCGGGCGTGGACCTGCTTGAGCTTGCGGCGCAGCAGCCATTTCAGGTGCGGGTCGATCACCGTCAGCGGCTCGTCGAACAGGATGGCGGCGACGTCGCTGCGCACGAGGCCGCGCCCCAGCGAGATCTTCTGCTTCTGGTCGGCGGTCAGGCGCGAGGCGCGGCGGCCGAGCATCGGCGTCAGCTCGAGCATCTCGCCGACCTCGGCGACGCGCGCCTTCACCTCGGCCTCGGCGACGCCGCGGTTGCGCAGCGGGAAGGCCAGGTTCTCGGCCACCGTCATGGTGTCGTAGACCACCGGGAACTGGAACACCTGGGCGATGTTGCGCTGGCTGGCGTTCAGCGTGGTGACGTCGCGGCCGTCGAACAGCACCCTGCCCTCGCTCGGGGTCAGGAGGCCGGAGATGATGTTGAGCAGGGTCGACTTGCCGCAGCCCGAGGGCCCGAGCAGGGCGTAGGCGCCGCCGTCCTCCCAGACGAAATCCATGCGCTTGAGCTGGTAGTCGTCATCCGTCCCGGGGTCGGGACGGTAGCTGTGCGCCAGCTGCGAGAGCTCGATCCTGGCCATGGCTCAGCCGGCCTCCGGTGCCGCGCGCAGGGCACCGTCCTCGGCGAAGGCGAACAGCCGGGCCGGGCTCACATGCAGCACGACCCGCTCGCCCAGGGCATGGGCATGCACGCCCTCCTGCTGCACCACCCAGGCGATGTCGTTGTGCCGGACATGCACGAAGGTCTCCGAGCCCGAGATCTCGGCCAGCTCGACCTCGCCCGGGATCGCGACGTCGCCGGGACCGGTCGGCCGCATCGCGAGGTGGCTGGCACGCGCGCCGAAGCGGTAGCGGCCCGGCGGCAGGCCGGCCAGATGGTGGGTCAGCGGCAGCCGCACCTCGCGGCCGAGCAAGGCGGCGCCGTCCGCGACCCGGCCCTCGATCATGTTCATCGGCGGATCGGAGAAGGTCAGCGCCACCGCGGCCGAGGCCGGCCGGCGATAGACCTCGAGCGTCGGCCCCTGCTGCAGCACGCGGCCCTCGCCCATGACCAGCACCTCGCCACCCATGACCAGCGCCTCGGCCGGCTCGGTGGTGGCATAGACCACGATCGCCGAGCGGCGGGTGAACAGCGCCCGCAGCTCGGCACGCAGCTCCTCGCGCAGCTTGTAGTCGAGATTGACCAGCGGCTCGTCGAGCAGCAGCAGGGCCGCGTCCTTGACCAGCGCGCGGGCGATGGCGCAGCGCTGCTGCTGGCCGCCCGACAGCTCGGCCGGCAGCCGGTCGAGGAAAGGCTCCATGTGCAGCATCGCCGCCGCTTCGCGCACCTTGGCGTCGACGGATTTCGGCGTCAGCCCCTGGCGGCGCAGCGGCGAGGCGATGTTCTCGTAGACCGTGAAGGACGGGTAGTTGATGAACTGCTGGTAGACCATGGCGACGCTGCGCTTCTGCAGCGGAGCACCGGTGACGTCCTGCCCGTCGACCAGCACCCGGCCGGCATTGGGCCGGTCGAGGCCGGCCATCACCCGCATCAGCGAGGTCTTGCCGGCGAGCGTGGGCCCGAGGAGAACGTTGAGCGTGCCGGATCTCAGCTCCAGCGTGACGTCGTCGAGCCAGCGCTCGCCGCCGACGGTGCGGCCGACACGGTCCAGCGCCAGCGTCACGGGATCACCATCGCGGCCAGCAGCTCGTTGCGGCGACGCTGCGCCAGCCAGGCGGCGACGCGGTCCTCGAGGCCGGGGGCGGCATGCAGGCCGAGCTTGCTGCGTCGCCACAGCACGTCCTGGGCCTCCTGCGCCCATTCCTCGCGGACGAGATAGCCGAGCTCGGCCTCGCTCAGGCCCGAGCCGAGGTCGACGCCGAGATCGGTCGCGGCCCCGGCGCCCGAGAGGATGCGGGCGGCGCGGCTGCCATAGCTGCGGGCCAGCCGGCGCGCCGTGGCCTCCGGCAGCCAGGGCCGGTCGCGGCGCAGCTCGACGGCCCAGCGCCCCGGGTCGAGATCGTCGATGTCGCCGCCGGGCAGGACGGCGTCGGCGGTCCAGTTGCCGCCGGAAAAGCCCATCACCGGCCGCAGCTTCTCGAGCGCGTGCTCGGCGAGCTTGCGGTAGGTGGTGAGCTTGCCGCCGAACACCGACAGCAGCGGTGCGGCGCCGTCGCGGGTGTCGAGGTCGAAGACGTAGTCGCGGGTGACCGCCGACGGGTCGGCCGAGGCGTCGTCGTAGAGCGGGCGCACGCCGGCGAACGACCAGACGACGTCCGAGGCCGTGATCGGCCGGCTGAAGTAGCGATTGACCACGCGGCAGAGATAGTCGGTCTCCTCGGCCGTGATCGCCACCTGCGCCGGATCGCCGGCGAAGGCCTCGTCGGTGGTGCCGATCAGGCTGAAATCCTGCTCGTAGGGAATGACGAACACGATCCGGCCGTCGTCGTTCTGCAGGATATAGGCATGTGCGCCGTCGTGCAGCCTGGGCGTCACGATGTGCGAGCCCTTGACCAGGCGGACACGGTTGCGGGTGTCGGTGCCCAGCACGTCCTGCAGCAGCTGCGATACCCAGGGACCGGCGGCGTTCACCAGCACGCGCGCCTCGACCGCCTGCCGCCGGCCGCTGCGGCTGTCCTCGATGCGCACGCTCCAGCCGTCCGGGCGACGGTCGGCACCGACGCAGCGGGTGCGGGTGCGGATGTCGGCGCCGCGCTCGCGCGCATCGATGGCGTTTAGGACGACCATGCGGCTGTCGTCGACGCGGCAGTCGGCATAGCTGAAGGCGGCCTTCACCCAGGACTGCAGCGGGCTGCCGTAGGGCGTGCCGTCCAGCGCCACCCGCCGGCTGGCCGGCAGGCGCTTTCGCCCGCCCAGATGATCGTAAAGGAACAGGCCGAGCCGGATCATCCAGGCCGGGCGCTGCTCCGGGCTGTGCGGCAGCACGAACTCCAGGGGTGCCACGACATGCGGTGCGGCGCGCAGCAGCACCTCGCGCTCGAGCAGCGATTCCCGCACCAGCCGGAACTCGTAGTGCTCGAGGTAGCGCAGGCCACCGTGGATCAGCTTCGAGGACCAGGAGGAGGTGTGGCTGGCGAGGTCGTCCTGCTCGACCAGCAGCACGGAAAGGCCGCGCCCGGCGGCGTCGCGGGCGATGCCGACACCGTTGATGCCGCCGCCGACCACGAGGAGGTCGAAAGGACCGTCCGCCATCCCTGTTTCTCCGCCGTCGCCGATGGGGGGAGGTCCGGTCGGCGACGGCGTTTCCTGCTTCGCAAACGAAGCGTATGAGGCTCCGGGGATGTTCGCAAGCGAAAATCGAAACCGCGCCGCGATCGGCGCGGCGTGTCAGGCGACTTCCAGATCTATCACCAGCAACCCGTCGCGCCCGCCCTCGGCGGCGGCGCGCAGCCGGGCACCGGCCGCCTTGTGGTCGGGATGGGGCAGATAGGCGTCGCGGGCGGCGGCGTCGGCGAAATCCATGGTGAAGCCGTGGGTGAAGCCGCGGCCGATGCCTTCGGGGCTGACATTGGCGCTGGCATGGCAGTCGAGCATGCCGGGGATCACCGCCTTCAGCGCCGCCAGCTGGGCGAAGACGCCCTCCAGCTCGCCGGATGGCAGGTCGGCGCGGGCCTTCAGCAGGACGACGTGGCGGATCTTCGGCATCGGCGTTCCGGTCAGCGATTGGTGAAGGTGGCGGGGCGCTTGTCGCGGAAGGCGGCGACCCCCTCGGCGGCGTCCTCGGTGGTGGCGGCGAGAGCGCCGGCGATGGCCTCGAGGGCGGCGGCCGCCTCCTCGCCCTCGGCGACGTTGACGAGCTGCTTGGCGGTCTGCACGGCGATGGGCGCGCGCTCGGCTATCGTGGTGGCGAGCGTGCGGGCGAAGACCATGCCGTCGCCGGTCGGGCGGAGATAATCGACCAGGCCGAGGCGCAGCGCCTCCTCGGCGTCGACGGGCTCGCCGGTCAGCGCCAGGCGCTTGACGGCGCTCGGGCCGGCACGGCGGACGAGGCGCTGGGTGCCGGACCAGCCGGGGATGATGCCGATGCGGGATTCCGGCAGGGCGACGCGGACATGGGCCTCGGCGACGCGCAGGTCGGCGCAGGCCGCCAGCTCGAGCCCGCCGCCGAAGGCGATGCCGTTCAGCACGGCGAGCAGCGGCTGGCGGAGCCTGGCCCAGCGGTCGAAGACGCGGTGGCCCTCGCGCACCCAGTGGCGGCCGAAGTCGAGCGGGGCGTAGGAGCCCCAGTCGGCGATGTCGGCGCCGGCGCAGAACGCCTTGGCGCCGGCACCGGTGAGCAGGACGACGCGGATGTCGTCGCGGCGCTCCAGGCCGGCGGCGATGGTCTCCAGCTCGGCCAGCATGCCCGAGGTGAGCGCATTCAGCTTCTCGGGCCGGTTCAGCGTGACGGTGGCGACGAAGCCCTCCGTCTCCAGGCGGACCAGGGGATCAGCCATGCTTCGGCTCGCGCAGGGTGAGGCCGAACGGCTGCGGGTGGAACAGCGCAGCATCCATCGTGCGCAGCTCGTCGGCGACGGCGAGCTCGATGTCGGCCTGGCCCAGCACGTCGCGCTCGAGGCTCACGCCCGGTGCCAGCTCGGTGACGGTGAGCCCGGCCGGCCGCAGCTCCATGACGCAGCGCTCGGTGACATAGGTGATGTGCTGCCCTTGCACCCGGGCCCGGCGGCCGCTGAAGGTGACATGCTCGACCTCCGGCACCAGCTTCCTGACCTTGCCCTCGCGCTCGATACGCAGCTCGCCATTGTCCAGCGCCAGGGCGGCACCGGCGGTGAAGAAGCCGCTGAACACGATCTTCCGGGCACGTGCCGTGATGTCGACGAAGCCGCCAGCGCCGGCGGTGACGTGCGGCCGGGCCGAGAGCTTGGAGACGTTGACGCTGCCGTGCCGGTCGATCTGCAGGAAGGACAAGAGCGAGGCGTCGAAGCCGCCGCCCTGGAAATAGGTGAACTGCTGCGGGCTCGGCATCATGGCCTCGGCATTGGCCGAGCAGCCGAACTGGAAGTCGAGCAGCGGCACGCCGCCGACGGCGCCCTGCTCGATCACCCAGGTCACCGCACCGTGCCGGCCCTCCTCCAGCAGGATGCGCGGCACGTTGGCGGAGATGCCGAAGCCGATGTTGACGGCGTCGCCCTGACGCAGCTCCTGCGCCACCCGCCGCGCCATCACCTTGCCCGGCCCCCACTCGGCGAGGCCGAAGCTGGCCTCGGGCCGGAAGACCTCGCCGCTGATCGCCGGATCGTAGGGGGTCTGGGTGGTCTGCCACTGGTCGGGGGCCACCACGACATGGTCGACCAGCACGCCCGGGACATGCACCGAGAAGGGCTTGAGCGAGCCGGCCTTGGCGAGGCGGCGGACCTGGGCGATGACGATGCCGCCATTGTTGCGGGCGGCCAGCGCCAGGTCGAGCGGCCCGAGATAGGCACCCTCCTGCTCGAAGGAGAGGTTGCCGCGCTCGTCGGCCGTCGAGGCGCGGATGATGGCGACGTCGGGCACGATGGCCGGGAAGTAGAGCCAGGTCCGGCCGTCGAAATCGATCTTGCGGACGATCGGCCGGGCGGCGGCGGTGGCGTTCATCGCGCAGCCCTCGCGGTCGGGATCGACGAAGGTGTCGAGGCCGACCTCGGTCAGCACGCCCGGCCGCTTGGCCGCGGCCTCGCGATGCATGTCGAACAGGATGCCGCTCGGTACGTTGTAGGCCGGGATCGCGTCGCGGCCGATCATCTGCCAGATCAGCGGCGGCGCCATCGAGGACGGGCCGCTCGGATAGGATCCGGCCAGCACCCGCGCCAGCAGGCCGTCGCGGGCGATGTGGTCGATGCCCTTGACACCCCACATGTCGCCAGCGGCGATCGGGTGCAGCGAGGTGAGCCCTCGCGGATGGCCGGACGCCTCGAAGCGGCGGCCGATGGCTTCCAGCACGGCGTCGGGACAGCCGAGCCCGCTCGAAGAGCTGACGGTGATGGTCGAGCCGTCGGCGATGAGCGCGGCGGCCTCCTCGGCCGAGACGATCCGGGGCATGGCCGTCTCCCTCAGGCCACCAGCGGCGCGGCGCGGTTGCCCTTGACGAGATCGGCGGCCTTCTCGCCGATCATGATCGAGGGCGCGTTGGTGTTGGAGCTGACCAGCCGCGGCATGATCGAGCTGTCGGCGACGCGCAGGCCGTCGATGCCGCGCACCCGGCACTGCGGATCGACCACCGCCATCTCGTCGACGCCCATCTTGCAGCTGCCAGCCGGGTGGTAGTCGGTCTTGCCGAAGCGCCGGGCATAGGCGCGCAGCTGCTCGCGGGTCCTTGCCTCCGTACCCGGCAGATGCTCGCGGGTGATGAACCTCTGCAGCGCCGGCTGCCCAGCGATCTCGCGCGTCATCTCGAAGCCGCGCAGCGAGCATTCGAGATCGTAGTCCTCGGCCCAGTAGTTGGGATCGACCTCCGGCGGCGCCATCGGATCGGCGCTGCGCAGCTTCACCCAGCCGCGCGAGCGCGGCCGCAGGTGGCAGGAATTGATGGTGCAGCCGAAGCCGTTGACGGGCGGCACGCCGGCCTCGATGCCGGCGCCGGGCAGGAAGTGGAACTGGATGTCGGGATGGGCCTGGTCGCCGTCCGCCCACCAGAAGCCGCCGGCCTCGGCGAGGTTCGAGGTGACGGGGCCGTTGCCGAAGGTGCGGTATTGCAGCCAGGACCACAGCATGCGGTGCGGCCGGGTGTGGCGGTCGTAGCTGTAGGGACCGTTGAGCTGGTGGATCGAGTAGACGTCGATATGGTCCTGCAGGTTGCGGCCGACACCCGGCAGGTCGTGGACCGGCTTCACACCCACCGCCGACAGCTCGTCCGCCGGTCCAATGCCGGACAGCAGCAGGAGACGCGGCGAGCCCACGGCACCCGAGCAGACGATGACCTCGCTCTCGGCGCGCACCGTCTCCTCGCGGCCGTGGCGGCGGTACTCGACGCCGACGGCGCGGTTGCCCTCGACGATGATGCGCGTGGCGTGGCAGTCGGAGCGGACGTCGAGGTTGGGCCGCTTCATCGCCGGACGCAGATAGCCGACGGCGGCGCTGCAGCGGCGGCCGCCGCGCGTCGTCGTCTGGTAGAGGCCGCAGCCCTCCTGCTTCGCCCCGTTGAAATCGGGATTGTAGGGCATGCCGGCTTCCTGGGCGGCGCGCACGAAGGCGCGGCTCAGGGGATGTGGGCTGATGGGGTCCGAGACACCGAGCGGCCCGTCGGTGCCGTGGTAGGCGTCGGCCAGCCGCTCATTGTCCTCCGAGCGGCGGAAATAGGGCAGGATGTCGGCGAACGACCAGCCCTCGCAGCCCTCCTCGGCGGCCCAGGCGTCGTAGTCGAGCGGGTGGCCGCGGGTGAAGACCATGGCGTTGATCGAGCTGCCGCCGCCCAGCACCCGGGCCTGCGGGAACACCATCGACCGGCCCTCGAAGGATTTCGGCGAGGTGGCGTAGCCCCAGGTCAGGGGCCCGCTCATGATCTTGAAGAAGCCGACCGGCATGTGGATGTAGCGGTCGGTGTCGGAGGGACCGGATTCCAGCAGCAGCACCTTGGCGTCCGGCAGCTCGCTCAGCCTTGCCGCCATGGCGCAGCCGGCCGAGCCGCCGCCAACGATGACATAATCGTACATCCGATGCCTCCCCGGTCTTTCGCCGGCGGGGCGAACTTAGCCCAAGAGCGCGACGGGTCTACCCCGTTCCGACTGCCTGTCGGCCTCGAGGCCCGCCCGAGGCCGTCAGGTGGGCGGCCCGAAGGTCTTGGGATCGGCCCAGCGGAACAGGCCGGCGTCCAGCGGCTTGCCGGTCTCGATCTCATGCAGCAGGATCCGGGTGATGTTGCCCTGGGCATCGGTCACCGACCAGCGGCGCAGCTCCATCGGCTGCAGCGCGAAGGTGAGCGTGACGCTGCCGAGGTCGGCATCGCTGCTGCGGACCACGGTGACGTCGGCCTCGCCGCCGCTCGTCTGGACCTCGGTGACGCGGACCTCGTCGTCGAGCCCGACCTTCTCGCTCAGGATGAAGCCGAGCGGGGTCTCCGACAGCGGGATGATGTTCTGCTGCTCGATGCTGCCGTCCCAGAAGATCAGCCGCCAGTCGGTGGCGACCAGCAGGATCTTGGACGGCGGATCGTAGTCGAACCGCATCTTGCCGGGGCGCTGGATGTAGAGCCTGCCGCTGGCGAGGCTGCCGTCGGGGCCTACCTGCTCGAAGCGCGCCGAAAGCGTGCGGATGCCGTTGAGATAGGCCTCGATCCGGCCCAGCAGCTCGGCGTTCTCGGACGGCAGGGCTGCGAATGCCGGCCCGCCCGACAGGGCGAGGGCGCAGGCGGCGGCGAGCAGGGATCGGCGGGACAGGGACATGCAGGCCATTCCGAAAGCTGGCCTCAATATGGGGGTGGCGTCGACGATGGCCAACCGATGTCGGACCGGGGCGCATGAAACGGGTCGCCGTGGCGCTGCCGCGCACCTAGGCTTGCGACACCCCGTCCCGGAGCGAAGCTTGCCCGACCCCGCCGCGATCCATCGCACCATGACGCCTGCGGAGTGGGCGGCGCTGCTGGCGCTGTCGGTTCTCTGGGGTGGCGGCTTCTTCTTCACCGGCGTCGTGGTCAGGGAGCTGCCGCCCTTCGCCATCGTGACGCTCAGGGTCGGTCTCGCGGCGGCGGCGCTCGGCCTCGTCATCCGCGGCATGGGCCGGCGGATGCCGTGCAGCCGGGAGGCATGGCGGGCCTTCGCCGTGATGGGGCTGCTCAGCAACGTGGTGCCGTTCTGCCTCATCGTCTGGGCCCAGACGCGCATCCCCTCGGCGCTGGCATCGATCCTCAACGCCACGACCCCGCTCTCGACGGTGATCGTGGCGCATTTCCTCACCAGCGACGAGAAGATGACCGGCAACCGGCTGGCCGGCGTCGTCATCGGCTTCGCCGGCGTGGCGCTGATGATCGGCCCGAGCGCGCTCGTCAGGCTCGACGGCGACGTCCTCGGCCAGCTCGCCGTGCTGGCCGCCACGTTGTCCTATGCCTTCGCCGGCGTGTTCGGCCGCCGCTTCCGCCGGATGGGCATCGGCGCGCTCGAGACCTCGACCGGCCAGCTCACCGCCGCGACCCTGATGCTGCTGCCGCTCACTCTCCTGGTCGACCACCCCTGGGCGCTGCCGATGCCGAGCCCCGCCACCTGGGCGGCGGTGCTGGGCATCTCGCTGCTGTCGACGGCGCTCGCCTTCGTGCTCTACTTCCGCATCCTGGCCACGGCCGGCGCCACCAATGCCGTGCTGGTGACCTTCCTGATCCCGGTCAGCGCCATTCTTCTGGGCACGCTGGTGCTCGGCGAGCGGCTGGAGGCCGAGCATCTCGCCGGCATGGCCTGCATCGCCGCCGGCCTTGCCGTCATCGACGGCCGTCTGCTGCGGCTGGTGCGCGCTACTGCATGAACCAGCCGTGGCTGACGACGATCGACTGACCGGTCAGGGCATTGCTCGGGAACGCGGCCAGGAACAGCGCCGTCTGCGCCACGTCGTCGACCGTGGTGAACTCGCCGTCGACCGTCTCTTTCAGCATCACCTTGTGGATGACATCGTCCTCGGAGATGCCGAGTTCCCTGGCCTGCTCGGGGATCTGCCTGTCGACCAGCGGCGTGCGCACGAAGCCCGGGCAGATGACGTTGGAGCGCACGCCGTGCTTGGCCCCCTCCTTGGCCACCACCTTGGCGAGGCCGATCAGGCCGTGCTTGGCGGCGACGTAGGGCGCCTTCAGCACGGAGGCCTCCTTGGAATGCACCGAGCCCATGTAGATGACGCTGCCGCCGCGCCCTTGTGCGTACATCATCCGCAGGGCGGCGCGCGTGGTCAGGAAGGCGCCGTCGAGGTGGATCGCCAGCATCTTCTTCCACTTGCCGAAGTCGAACTGGTCGACCGGCTCGACGATCTGGATGCCGGCATTGCTGACCAGGATGTCGATGCCGCCGAAGGCGTCGGCCAGCTTCGCGAAGCCGGCCTCGACCTGCTGCTCGCTGGTGACGTCCATGGCGATGCCGACGGCCTTGCCGCCCTTGTCGCGGAGCTCCCTGGCGGTGGCGTCGGCCCCGTCCTGGTCGAGGTCGGCGATGGCGACGGCCGCCCCCTCGGCGGCGTAGAGCGCGGCGATCGCCTTGCCGATGCCGCTCGCGGCACCGGTGACGAGCGCGACCTTGTCCTTCAGACGCATCGGTAGCTCCTTCAGGCGGATGGGCCGGGGGGCGGGCTATTTGCCGCCATGCTCGGCGATGTCGAAGGTGAAGACGCCGTCCGCACCCTCGGGCCTTTCCATGATACCGGGATGGCACAGGCTGCGCGCGCAGTCGCGATAGCCGGCCTGCCAGTGCTCCTCCATGGTGCGGCGCGAGAACTCGTAGTCCTTCGAGATGCCCTCGTACTCGTGCGCGCGGTAGATCAGCTGGACGATGTTGAACACCTTCTCGCAGGCCTCGGGACGCAGCAGCTCGGCCTCCGGCGAATGGCGCAGCTCCTCGGGCAGCTGCCGCAGCAGCCTGGAGACCGCCCGCCGCAGCTGCTGGGCGCGCTTGAAGTCGTCGGTGCCGTCGCGCGTGCGGCTGGAGAAGCGGATCTCCTTCTGCCGCACCTCGCTGGCGGCGAGGTCGCCCGGCAGCTCGCCACGGGCGCTCCAGAGATCGACTTGGAAGGCCAGCGTGTCGCGGCGGGGCCGATAGCCCAGCACCCATTCCAGCGGCGTGTTCGAGACCAGGCCGCCGTCCCAGTAGTGCTCGCCGTCGATCTCCTGGGCCGGGAAGCCCGGCGGCAGCGAGCCGCTGGCGATGATGTGCTCGGGCCCGACGCGCCGGGTGGCGGTGTCGAAGTAGACGAAGTTGCCGCTGCGGACGTTGACCGCGCCGACGCTCAGCCGGGTGCCGCCGTCGTTCAGCCGGTCGAAGTCGACGAGATCCAGCAGCGTCGCCCGCAGTGGCGTGGTGTCGTAGAAGCTGGCGGCACCGGGGCTGCCGGGCGGCAGCAGGAAGGGTGGCGGCAGGCGCGGCGCGAAGAAACCGGGAGCGCCACCCAGCAGCACGCCGAGCGCCCGCAGCTGGTTGGCGAAGGTCCGGGCATTGACGCCGTCGCCCTCGAGCGCGCCGAGGAAGGGGATGCCCAGCGGCGGCTCGCTCACCATCTCCCAGAACGCCCTGAGACGCTCGACGCGCTTGTCCGGCGAGTTGCCGGCGATGATCGCCGAGTTGACCGCACCGATCGAGATGCCGGCGACCCAGTCCGGATGCAGGCCGGCCTCGGCCAGCGCCTCGTAGACGCCGGCCTGGTAGGAGCCCAGGGCACCGCCACCCTGCAGCAGCAGGGCGATCTGCTCGAACGGCGGACGGGGGAGGTCACGAGGTGGTCTGGGCCGGGCTCGGCGCTGGCCGGACATCTGAGGCAACCCTTTCGTTGCGCTGCGACATATCACGGCCCGGTGCGGCAGCCACCCCATCCGAGGATGGCTGCCCCGCTCGCGCGGGCTTGCCCGACCCGCCCGCCGATCAGGTGACGACCCGGCGGTCGCCGGCCTCGAGCCAGCGCTCGACATAGGTGAGATGGATCAGCGTGATGCAGGCCGCCGTCAAGGGCGTCGCCAGGGCGAGGCCCAAGAGGCCGAACATGATGCCGAGCACCAGCTGCGTCGCCATCACCAGCGCCGGCGGCAGGGCGTTGGTGTGGAGCTGCACGAGCGGCGTGATCAGGTAGCTCTCGACCGTCTGCACCGCCAGGTAGAGCAGCGCCACCCACAACGCCATCCACGGCCCGTCGGCGAGGCCCAGCAGCACCGCCGGCACGGCACCGATCACCGGGCCGATGTTCGGAACGAAGGTGGCGAGTGCCGCGATCACCGCCAGGACCGGCGCCAGCGGCACGCCCATCGCCCACAGGCCCAGCAGGATCAGCACGCCCACCACCGCCATGGCGATGAGCTGGGCCAGCAGCCAGCCCTCCAGGGTGTGGCCGATCGCCAGCAGCACGCGCTCGGTCTCCGGCCGGAGCGAGGGTGCTACCAGCCGCTCGACGCCGCGGCGGTAGAGACCGGGATCGCTGGCGAAGTAGAGGCCGATGAACAGGATCAGGATCAGGTTGCCGAAGGCGCCGAACACCGTCGACAGCGCGAAGCCGGCGGTGCTGCGGCCGGCCGTCACCATCTGCTGCGGCTGGATCTGGCCCAGCAGATCCCGGCTCCAACTGTACTGCTCCATGCGCTGCCGCACCGCCGCCGCGGCCTGCGGCACCTGGCGCCACAGCTCGTTCATCTGCTCGGCCAGGAACGGCAGGGCGGTGAGCGTTCCTGCCACCACCAGCGCCGCCAGCAGCAGCGCGAACGCCGCCAGCGCCCAGGACCGGCCGATGCCGGTCAGCCGCGAGACCAGCCTGGCGCCGGCGTTGAGGAACACGCCCAGCAACGCGCCGGCGAACACGATCAGCAGCGCATCCGGCGCCAGCCAGAGCAGGAGCACCAGCACGACGGCCAGCGCGGTGAGCGAGACGGTCCTGCGTTCGAGCTTCATCGCGCCCTGCGGCTCCCGCTGGCCGCCATTCGGCGGCAGGCTGTAGAATGTCCGACCGGCCGCAGGGTTGCTTGGCGATCGAGCCCTGTCCTGCCGCCGGCAGCGAGGCTCCCGAGCGTCGGGGCGTCGACCAGGTCGTTGACGAACGCGCAGACCGCCTCGAAGCCCCTGGCCAGCGCCGAGGTCTCGGAGCCGAGCCGCGATTCCACGAACACCAGATCGTGGCCATGCGCCGCGTTGGCCGTCTCCAACGAGCGGCGGTCGTAGGGTTCGGTGCTGAACACTGCCACGCGCAACCGAGCCAGATAAGTCGCACTCGCCGGCTATGTCGCGCGTCGCAACGCCCAACCATTGAAGCGGTTTCGGGCCGGATGCTAACCTAGTATCGCATGGTGCGGCGGCATGGCGCCACGGCACCCAGGCGGACGACATGCACAACGAGCTACTCGACCGGCTGACCGAGTTCCCGTTCCGCCGCCTGGCGGCGACCCTCGCCGGCGTCCCGACGCCGGCAGGACTGCAGCCGCTCGACCTCGGCCTCGGCGAGCCGCAGCACCAGCCGCCGCCGCTGCTGGCCGAGACCGTGGCACGGAACGCGCATCTGTGGAACCGCTATCCACCGGTCAACGGCTCGGTCGACAACCGCTCCGCCTGCGCCGCCTGGCTGACGCGCCGCTACGCCCTGCCCGAGGGTGCCGTCGACCCCCAGCGGCACATCCTGCCGCTGGCCGGCACCAAGGAGGGCCTGTTC
The DNA here is from genome assembly GCA_035326425.1 of Geminicoccus sp. Lineage (GTDB taxonomy): Bacteria > Pseudomonadota > Alphaproteobacteria > Geminicoccales > Geminicoccaceae > CALKJU01. The sequence continues at coordinate 24,014 of DAOLFG010000065.1, forward strand.
ATGCTGCCCTCGGTGGTGGTGCCGGGACGCAAGGCCGGGCAGCAGCCGGCGGTGCTGATGCCGAACCCGGTCTACAACGTCTATTACGGCGGTGCGGTGCTGGCGCGTGCCGAGCCGGTGCTGATGCCGGCCACCGCCGATACCGGCTTCCTGCCCGACCTCGACGCGCTGGACGAGCCGCTGCTGGCGCGCACCGCGCTGATGTACCTGTGCACGCCGGCCAATCCCCAGGGTGCGGCGGCCGATGCCGACTATCTGCGTCGCGCCATCGGATTGGCCCGCCGCCACGGTTTCCTGCTGGTGGTCGACGAGTGCTACGCCGAGATCTGGGACCAGGAGCCGCCGCCCGGCGCCCTGGCGGCGGCCTGGGCGCTGGACGGCTCGTTCGCAAACCTCGTGGTGATGCACTCGCTCTCCAAGCGCTCCAACGCCGCCGGGCTGCGCTCGGGCTTCTGCGCCGGCGATCCCGAGGTGCTCGGGCACTTCTTCAAGCTGCGGGCCTACGCCGCCCCTGTGCAGCCCCTGCCCCTGCTGGCCGCTGCCACGGCGCTGTGGCGCGACGAGGCGCATGTCGAGGCCAACCGCGCCCTCTACCGGCGCAAGTTCGATATCGCCGAGCGCCGGCTATCCAACCGCTTCGGCTTCTTCCGGCCGGCCGGCGGCTTCTTCCTGTGGCTCGATGTCGGCGACGGCGAGCAGGCGGCGCTGCGGCTGTGGCGCGAGGCGGCGCTGCGGGTGCTGCCCGGCGGCTATCTCGGCGCCGAGGCCGAGGGCGGCGGCAATCCGGGTGCGCGCTACATCCGGCTGGCGCTGGTGCATGACGAGGCGGTGGTGGAGCAGGCGGTGGATCGACTGATCGAGGTGCTCGGCTGATGCGTGCCACTGCCCGCCGGACCGGACCGCGCCTGCGCGTCATGGACGAGCTCGACGACCTCAGCCTTCCGCCGGTCAAGCCGCGGCCGGGCCTGAAGGCGCTGGCCACCAGCACGCTGCGGCGGCTGGCCGGCGCCGGCCTGCTGGCGCTGGGCCTCTACGTCACGCTGGCCCTGTGGGGCTACGACCCGGCCGATCCTTCCTTCAACCAGGCGACCTCGGCAGCGGTCAGCAATCCGGCCGGCGCCGGCGGCGCCTGGCTCGCCGACCTGCTCTACCAGTTCTTCGGCTACGGCGCCTTCGTGCCGGTGATCGCGGCCCTGAGCTGGGGCCTGCGCATGCTGCTCGACCGGCGCCTCGCCTGGCCCTGGCTGCCGGTGCTGGCGCTGCCGCCCGCCATGCTGGCGAGCTGCGCCTTCCTGGCCTCGCGCAAGGTGCCGGGGCCCGAGGACTGGCCCTTCCGCGTCGGCCTCGGCGGCTTCGTCGGCGACTTCCAGTTCCTGCGCCTGGGCCCGGGCCTCGGCGGCTTCAGCTACGCCACCTTCACCGGCCTGCTGGCGCTCGCGCTGATCGTCACCGCCCTCGGCCTGCGCTGGCGGGAGTCGTTCTGGTTCGCCAGCCGCGTCGCCACCGGCGGCCGCTGGCTCGGCGGCCGTGCCGCCGGTGCCGCCGCCGCCGCCGGCAGCAATGGCGGCCGGATGATGCTGGAGGGCCTGCAGAGCTGGCGCAGATGGCGTGCCGAGGCCAACGACAACGAGCTGCCACGCCAGCCCGACGATGACGGCGAGCCCGCCGGCTGGCGGGCCTGGCTGATGGGCCTGCTGCGCCGGCGGCGCATCGAGGACGGCGACGACGAGGCGGTGCCGGCGGCATGCCGCCCTGCCGGGCCGGCCGGGGCGCCGCAACCGACGGCGGCCAAGCTGCGCCGGCTGCGCGCGATCAGGGTGGTCGAGGAGGCGGAGGAGCCCGACGAGGCCGACGAGATCCCGCCCGCCGACGCCCCGGTGGCGGCGCCGTCGCCGCTGGTGCGCCGGACGGCGCCGGTGCCGGCGGCGCCCGCCGCCGGTTTCGAGCTGCCGCACCTCGACCTGCTGGCGCGGGCCAAGGGCAGCAACGGCATCTCGCTGACCAAGGCCCAGCTGCAGGAGGTGTCGCGCCAGCTGGAGAGCGTGCTCGACGATTTCGGCGTGCGCGGCGAGATCATCGACGCCAAGCCCGGCCCGGTCGTCACCATGTTCGAGCTGGAGCCCGCACCCGGCACCCGCGCCGCCAGGGTAATCGGCCTCGCCGACGACATCGCCCGCTCGCTCTCGGCCCTGTCGGTTCGCGTCGCCGTCGTGCCCGGCCGCAACGTCATCGGCATCGAGCTGCCCAACGAGCAGCGCGCCACCGTCTACCTGCGCGAGATCCTGGAGAGCGACGTGTTCCGCGGCAGCGCCGCCCGCCTCGCCCTGGCGCTGGGCAAGGACATCAGCGGCCAGCCGATCGTCGTCGACCTCGCCCGCATGCCGCACCTCCTGATCGCCGGCACCACCGGCTCGGGCAAGTCGGTCGCCATCAACGGCATGATCCTGTCGCTGCTCTACCGGCTGACGCCGGACCAGTGCCGGATCATCATGATCGACCCCAAGGTCATCGAGCTGTCGGTCTACGAGGACATCCCGCACCTGCTGGCCCCCGTCGTCACCGAGCCGCACAAGGCGGTGGTGGCGCTCAAATGGGTCGTCCGGCAGATGGACGAGCGCTATCGCCTCATGTCGCACCTGGGCGTGCGCGACATCTTCGCCTTCAACACCCGCATCCGCCAGGCGCTGGAGAACGGCGAGCAGCTGCGCCGCCGCGTCCGCACCGGCTTCGAGCCCGGCACCGGCGTGCCGATCTACGAGGACCAGCCGATCGAGATGCGGCCCCTGCCGCTGATCGTGGTCATCGTCGACGAGGTGGCCGACCTCATGCTCACCGCCGGCAAGGAGATCGAGAACGCCATCCAGCGCCTCTCCCAGAAGGCGCGCGCCGCCGGCGTTCACCTGATCGTCGCGACGCAGCGCCCGTCGGTCGACGTGCTGACCGGCGTCATCAAGGCCAACCTGCCGTCGCGCATCAGCTTCCGCGTCAGCTCGAAGATCGACAGCCGCACCATCCTGGGCGAGCCGGGCGCCGAGCAGCTGCTGGGCCAGGGCGACATGCTCTATCTCGGCGACCGCATCACCCGCATCCACGGCGCGCTGGTCACCGACAGCGAGGTCGAGCGCGTGGTCCGCCACCTCAAGGCCCAGGGCGCGCCGGACTACGAGGACGACGTCACCCGCGAGGACGGCGACGACGGCCCCGGCGCCGACGGCCCGCTGTTCGAGGGTGCGGCCGGCGGCGGCGACGCGATCTACAACCAGGCCATCCAGATCGTCGCCAAGGACGGCAAGGCCTCGACCAGCTACCTGCAGCGCAAGCTGCAGATCGGCTACAACAGTGCCGCCAAGCTGATCGAGCGCATGGAGCAGGACGGCCTGATCAGTGCCGCCGACCATGTCGGCAGGCGGCAGGTGCTGATGGGCCGCGGCGGGGTGGACGGCAACGAGCCGACCGGATTCTAGGCTCGTCGGGGCCGGCTGGCCGGACTCGGCTCGTCGACGATTCCCGAATGCCCGCAGGGCTCATGCGAACGCACCGCCGCCCGCCGACGAGCGGCGGCGGGCCAGCTCGCCCCGCACGACGCTGGCCAGCTCCGCTGGCCCGGTACGCTCCCGGAGCAGGACGACGACCCCCGCCGGCTGGCGGGCCGTCAACAGGGCGGCGTCCTGGGCGCTCCGGCAGACGATGACCAATGGCCAGCGCCCGGCGATGGCATCGATGACCGCCGTGGCTACACTTATCGGCCAGTCATCAGGGAATTCGGGCGCCAGGACGACCACCGCGAGATCGCCGCACCGCAGGAGGCTCGACAGATCGTCGAAGGACTCGACCTCGATGCCGTCCGGCGCGATCTCGGCTGCGAGCGACCGGGCCAGCGAGTCCGCTGCGCCGCGCACCTCCAGGACAGCGAGGCGGGTAATGGGTCGGGGAATATCCGTAATGGCCATCACATCGATCTGACCGTGACCCGTATGCCACTTGCTGTGTCGCACAAAACCTCGTCGGGCGTTAGCGATTCCGTGCCGGTCGGCCCGGGGGGCCGACAAACTGTCATGCGGCATATTGCCTATCAACAGGTTAAGGAAGCTGCCTCGCCTAAAATCTCATCTGTGATTCGCTTCGTCCCGTCAACGGCTTAGCTCAACTAATGGTTGAAATCTCGCTTTCTTTCGCCTAAATTCATCCTGTTGGCGACGCATGAAATGTGTTGATGAACAAAGGCTTGGCGTATGAGGTCGACGACTGTTCTCAACCATGACGCGAGAGTGCGCTTGGCCGAGGACGTTGGATGTCGCGGCTTGCCGGCGCTTCTCGGCCTTCTCGCCGGCGTCGTCCAGGACGCTCCTGCGACCAGCCGGGCGCTCCTGGAACGCTTCGGGTCGCTCGGCGCCACCCTCATCGCCACGCCGCCGCAGCTGATGAGCGTCGCCGACATGACGCCCGCTGCCGTCGAACGGCTCCACGCCGTCAACGAGGCCCGCCTTTGCACACTCCAGGAGGAGCTGCAAGATCGCGATGTCATCGGGTCGTGGTCGGTGTTCGAGCGCTATGCGCTGGCGAGGCTGCGCCACTGCCCGGTCGAGCAGGCGCGGGGCCTGTTCCTCGACCGCAAGAATGGGCTGATCGCCGACGAGCTGCTGGGACAGGGTACGATCGATCATGTGCCGCTCTACCCGCGCGAGGTGGCCCGCAAGGCGCTCGAGCTGCACGCCAGTGCGATGATCCTGGTCCACAACCACCCTTCCGGCGATCCTACACCTTCGGCGGCCGACATCGCCATGACCAAACGCGTCGCCGCGGCGCTGGCCACGCTCGAGGTGGCCCTGCACGACCATGCCATCGTCGGTCGAAATCACGTGCTCAGCATGCGCAGCAGCGGGCATCTGTGAGATCGGGCAGAACGTCGGGAGCGTCGCACGCCGACTCTTGCCGCAGTGCGCTACTGATGATATACAGATGGCGGATGCATATACTGGTGCTCCATGGCCCTCTATATCCGTGACAACGATGTCCACGTCCTGGCCCAGCAGCTGGCGGCCGCCCGTCACAGCACCGTGACGGACGCCGTGCGCCACGCTTTGCATCGGGAGCTCGCCGACATCGAGGCAGAGCGCGCCCGGCGCGACGGACAGCTCCGGCAACTCTTCGAAGAGTTCGATCGGACGCCGCCGATCAGCCGGTTCGGCGATGACGAGATGTATGACGAGGATGGCCTGCCGCGTTGAGGCTGGTGCTCGATACCTCGGTCCTCATCGCGATCCGACAAGGCGAGCCGGAGCGAGAGCGCTTCCATGACATCCTGCTGAAGGGCGAGCCCGTCGCGTCGATTGTCACCCTGACCGAGACGACGATGGTGTGGCAGGCGCGGTTCGGCGCGGCGGATCTGGCGAAGCTCGATGCGATGCTGGCCCTCTACGGCATCGCATCCGAATCGGTCTCGGCCTCCGACCAGCCTCACCTGCGCCATGCGGTGACGACATTCGCCAGGGGCCGCCGCGCCGAGCCGGCGGCACTCAATTTCGGCGATCTGTTCGCCTATGCGCTCGCGCGGCGACTAGCCCTTCCGCTGCTCTGCAAAGGAGACGACTTCGTGCGAACCGACATACAGCTCGTTCCGTTCTGAGCGCTTGCCTCAGGCCACACTGAGCGCCGCATACTTCTCCAAGAGCCGCTTCGGCTTCTTCAGCGCGTCCCGCCGGAAGGGATCGCCCAGCTCCTGGTTCAGCATCAGCTCCAGCACGGTCGGCCGGCCGCTGGCGACGGCGGCCTTCAGCGCGTCGCCGATCTGGTCGGGATGGGCGACCGTGATGCCGTCGGCACCCATGGCCTTGGCGATGCCGGCGAACGAAGGGTTCTTCAGCTCGGTGCCGAGATAGCGGTCGGCGTAGAAGTCGATCTGGTTCTTCTTCTCTGCCCCCCACTGGCCGTTGTTGAACACCACCGCCACCGCCGGGATGCTCTCGCGCACGCAGGTGAGGATCTCGTTCAGGCTCATGCCCCAGGCGCCGTCGCCGACATAGGCGACGGCCGGCCGGTCGGGGCGGGCGACCTTGGCACCCATGGCGGTCGGGAAGGCGTAGCCGCAATTGCCGAACGCCATCGCCGCCATGAAGGACGGCGCCTGCTCGAAGCGCAGGTAGGAGTTGGCGACCGAGCAGACATTGCCGATGTCGGTGGTCACCACGGCGTTGCGTGGCAAGGCCCGCTCCAGCTCGCGCAAGGCCCGCCGCGGCACGATCGGCGAGCCGCCGCGCGCCGACATGCCGTCGAGCTCGTCGGCCCAGGCCTTCTTCTGGCGCTCGACCTCCTCCAACCGCTGCGCCCGGGTGGCGCGCGAAGCCAGCTCGAGGTTCGAGGTCTCGAGGCGCTTGAGGATCTCCCGCGCCGCCCCCTTGGCGTCGCCGTGCACGGCGACGTCGATCGGCTTCACCAGGCCGAGCACGCGGTGGTCGCTGTCGATCTGGATGATGCGGGCGTCCTTGGGCCAGTACTCGATGCCGTATTGCGGCAGCGTGCCGAACGGGCCGAGACGGGTGCCCAGCGCCACGATCACGTCGGCCTGGGCGATGATGCGCATCGCCGCCTTGCTGCCCTGGTAGCCGAGCGGGCCGCAGGCCAGGCGGTGCGAGGCCGGGAAGCTGTCGTTGTGCAGGTAGGAGCTCACCACCGGCGCATCGAGGTGCTCGGCCAGCGCCACGGCCTCGGCCATGCCGTCCGACATGATGACGCCGCCGCCGGCGACGATCACCGGGAGCTTCGCCCCGGCCAGCGCCCGCGCCGCCTCGTCGAGGCTCTCCGGTGCTCCGGCCGAGCGCTCGAAGCGGATCGGCCTGGCGATGGTGTAGTCGAACTCGCCGTAGAAATGATCGCGCGGGATGTTCACCTGCGCCGGCCCGCGCTCGATCATGGCGAGCTGGAAGGCGCGGTGCGTCAGCTCGGCGATCCGCTCCGGCCGGTTCACATGCGCCTGGAAGCGGGTGATCTTCGAGAAGATCGGCAGCTGCTCGGTCTCCTGGAAGCCGCCGTGGCCGATGGTCATCGAGCCGGTCTCGGGCGTGATCGCCACCACCGGGCTGTGCGCCCAGTAGGCGGCGGCGATGGCGGTGACGAAATTGGTGATGCCGGGGCCGTTCTGGGCGATGCACACACCGTGGCGGCCGGTGGCCCTGGCATAGCCGTCGGCCATGTGGGCGGCGTTCTGCTCGTGCGCCACCGACCAGAACCGGATGCCGGCGGCCGGGAACAGGTCGAGCGCGTCCATGTAGGCCGAGCCGACGATGCCGAACACGTCGGTGACGCCGTGCGCCACCAGCGTCTCGACGAAGGCTTCGCTCGCGGACATGTGGGTCATGGCGGCACTCCCTGGGCTCGGTCTCACTGGCTCGGCGCCGCCGAGGTAGCGCGGCGACAGTACCGGCCGCAAGAGCGCGGCGGCGGCACCGCGCGGGCGGGCCCGGCGTCGCGGCGGGCTTGTCGCGGATCGACGAACCGCCTATATCCCGGCGCCACCGGCAGCCGCGCGCGGCGCCGGATCGGCAGCGCGACGGAACGCCAACGCCCCGCGCTCGGGATGCCCAGGTAGCTCAGTTGGTAGAGCACGTGACTGAAAATCAC
>DAOLFG010000066.1:0-31575 GCA_035326425.1 Geminicoccus sp.
ACGAGAGCTTCGACATCCTGCCGGCGAGCCAGCGCGTCTCCGAGACGCAATGGTATCTCGGCACCGCCGACGCCGTTTACCAGAACATCGACATCATCGAATCGTACGATCCCGAATACATGGTCATCCTGGCGGGCGACCACATCTACAAGATGGACTACGAGCTGATGCTGCAGCAGCACGTCAGCGAGGGGGCCGACGTCACCGTGGGCGTGCTCGAGGTGCCGCGCATGGAGGCCACCGGCTTCGGCGTGATGCATGTCGACGAGAGCGACAGGATCATCTCGTTCCTGGAGAAGCCCAAGGACCCGCCGGCGATACCGGGCAGGCCCGACACGGCGCTGGCCAGCATGGGCATCTACGTCTTCAAGACCTCGCTGCTGGTCGAGCAGCTGAAGCGCGATGCCGACGTCGCCAATTCCAGCCGCGACTTCGGCAAGGACCTGATCCCCTACCTCGTCGAGCACGGCAAGGCGGTGGCGCACCGTTTCACCAAGTCCTGCGTCAAGTCGAGCGGCGAGGCCGAGGCCTACTGGCGCGATGTCGGCACGGTCGACGCCTATTGGGAGGCCAATATCGACCTGACCACGATCACACCGGCTCTCGACCTCTACGACACCGAGTGGCCGATCTGGACCTATGGCGAGATCACGCCGCCGGCCAAGTTCGTCCACGACGAGGATGGCCGGCGCGGCCATGCGATCAGCGCGCTGGTCTCGGGCGGCTGCATCGTCTCGGGCTCGGGCGTGCGCAAGTCGTTGCTGTTCACCGGCGTGCGCGCCAACTCCTATTCCGAGCTCGAAGGTGCCGTGGTGCTGCCCTATGTCGACATCGGCCGGCGCGCTCGGCTGAAGAACGTGGTGATCGACCGCGGCGTGGTGATCCCGGAAGGGCTGGTCGTCGGCGAGGATCCGGTGGAGGACGAGAAGCGTTTCCGCCGCACCGACAAGGGCATCTGCCTGATCACCCAACCGATGATCGACCGGCTGAAGAGCTGAGGCACAAAGGCGAGGAGACGGCTTCGATGAGTCTGCGCGTGGTCCCGACCACTCCGTTCGAGGGCCAGAAGCCCGGAACCTCCGGCTTGCGCAAGAAGGTGCCGGTCTTCCAGCAGCCGAACTATGTCGAGAACTTCGTGCAGTCGATCTTCGACTCGCTGGAGGGCTTCGCCGGCCGGACGCTGGTGGTCGGCGGCGACGGCCGCTACTACAACCGCGAGGCCATCCAGAAGATCATCAAGATGGCGGCGGCGGCCGGCTTCGGCCGCATCATGGTCGGCCAGGGCGGGTTGCTGTCGACGCCCGCCGCCTCCTGCGTCATCCGCGCCCACGAGGCCTATGGCGGCATCATCCTCAGCGCCTCGCACAATCCCGGCGGGCCGCACGGCGACTTCGGCATCAAGTACAACATCGGCAATGGCGGCCCGGCGCCCGAGAAGGTCACCGAGGCGATCTTCGCGAACACCGGCAGGATCCGCCAGTACCGCATCGTCGACGCCCCCGACCTCGACCTCGAGCGGATCGGCACCCATAAGCTCGGCGACACTGTCATCGAGGTCGTCGATCCGGTCGCCGACTACAAGGCGCTGATGCGCACGCTGTTCGACTTCGACGCCATCCGGGCGATGTTCGAGGGCGGCTTCTCGATGCGCTTCGACGCCATGCACGCCGTCACCGGACCCTATGCCAGGGCGATCCTCGAGGGCGAGCTGGGGGCTCCCCTGGGCACGGTGGTGCACGGCACGCCGTCGCCCGACTTCGGCGGCCACCATCCGGATCCCAATCTCGTCCACGCCAAGGATCTCTACGACGAGATGATGGGCGAGGGCGCTCCCGACATCGGTGCGGCCTCCGACGGCGACGGCGACCGCAACCTGATCATCGGCCGCGGCATCTTCGTCACGCCGTCGGACAGCCTCGCCATGCTGGCGGCCAATGCCCACTTGGCCCCGGGCTACAAGGGCGGCATCGCTGGTGTCGCCCGCTCGATGCCGACCTCGCAGGCGGCCGACCGGGTGGCCGAGAAGCTGGGCGTGCCCTGGTTCGAGACGCCGACGGGCTGGAAGTTCTTCGGCAACCTGCTCGATGCCGGCAAGGCCACGATCTGCGGCGAGGAGAGCGCCGGCACCGGCTCCAACCATGTCCGCGAGAAGGACGGGCTGTGGGCCGTGCTGCTGTGGCTCAACGTGCTGGCGGCGCGCAAGCAGCCGGTGCTCGACATCGTCACCGGGCACTGGCGCGAATACGGCCGCAATTTCTACTCGCGGCACGACTACGAGGAGGTCGACGCCGACGCCGCCGAAGGATTGATGACGCATCTTCGCGGCCAGCTCGGCTCGCTGCCGGGGAGGAGCCTCGGCGGCTTCGAGGTCCAGGCGGCGGACGATTTCGCCTATACCGATCCGGTCGACGGCTCGGTCAGCAGCAAGCAGGGCATCCGTGTGCTGATGGCCGACGGCTCGCGCATCGTCTACCGCCTGTCCGGCACCGGCACGGCCGGGGCCACGCTGCGGGTCTATATCGAGCGCTACGAGCCGGATCCGGCGAAGCACGCCCAGGACACCCAGGCGGCGCTGAGCGATCTCATCGCCATCGCCGGCGATCTCGCGCAGATCGCCGAGCGCACCAAGCGGGACGGCCCCACCGTCATCACCTGACCTGCCGATCTGACCAAGGAGCGGCCTTCATACAAGGTGGCGGTGTTTCCGCTCGGAAATCCGGCATCACGACCGGAGAGGCGGGTGATTGCATTCCGGCACGGATCTTGATGGCGGCCCGCCAGGCGGTGTCCGGCGCGCGGGCCTGCCGATCACGCTGTCCATCGCCGATCCGATCAAGGGCTGGGAGGCGGGTCTCACCTGGGTGTTCATCCAGATTCATCCTGATGGCCTGCGGCTTCGTCGCCCCCTGGATCCGCCGGATCACGCCGCGCGCCGCCCCGCTCGGCACGCTGGCCGGTGCCGTGCTGGCCTTCTTCGGCTTCATGCACGGCGAGGCCATCGGTGTCGCCGTGACGCCGTCCGTCACGCTGGCCTATCTGGCGGTGGCGGCCTTCCTGTTCGGCTGCGCCAGATACCAGGCCGACGAGCCGATCCTCGACGAGGAGCCGGCGCACGGCCACCACGCCGCCGCACCGGCGGAGTGATCGAGCGGCCGGGCATGGACCCGCGCCGGCGCTGCCGGTAGGATTCGTGCCCGGCCACGACGTTCCCCGGAGGCCGTCATGCGACGCCAGCGACCGCAGCCCTTCTGGCGCACGAAGCGCATCGAGGAGATGAGCGAGGCCGAGTGGGAATCGCTCTGCGACGGCTGCGGGCTGTGCTGCCAGATCCGGGCCGAGGATCCCGACACCGGCGAGATCGCGCTGTCCGATGCCGCCTGCCGGCTGCTCGACCTCTGCACCCACCGCTGCCGCGACTATGCCAACCGGCAGAAGCTGGTGCCGGACTGCGTCAGGATCACGCCAGGGAACGTCAGGTCGCTGCACTGGCTGCCGCACACTTGCGCCTATCGCCTCGTCGCCTTCAGCTTCGACCTGCCGCGCTGGCACCATCTGGTCTGCGGAGACCCCGAGCGGGTGCATACCCGCGGCCATTCGATGCGCGGGGCGCTGGTCAGCGAGGACGAGGTGGATTGGGCGAGCTGAGCCGTTTCACGTGAAACATTCAGCGAACATCGGCGAGATCCAGGCGGTAGAAGCGCGTGTCGACGGCCATGCGCGGAAAGGCGGCGGGCAGCGTCGCGGCATCGACGGCCGTGAAGCCGTGCTTCTCGTAGAAGCGATGCGCCGCCAGGAACTTGCCGGTCGTGCCGAGCCAGATCCGCTCCAGCCCGGCCCGCCGCGCATGCGCCAGCAGAGCCGCCAGCAGGCCCCTGGCGACACCGGCGCCGGCGCCTCGAAACTCGGCCGCCACGAACATCTTGCGCAGCGCCGCGTCGCCGCCGCCGATGTCCTTGAGCGCGATCGTGCCGACGACGCGGCCACCGCCCTCGGCGACCCAGAAGCCGCCCCGGCCGCCGAGATAGAAGCCCGGCACGTCCAGCAGGTCCGGCTGGTCGGCGAGGGTGATGGCGATGCCGAACTCCTGGCGCTGGATGGGCAGGATCAGCTCGGTCACCGCCGCGCCATCGACAGGCCGCCACGGCCTGATCGTCGTGCTCACGGCCCGTTCACCCGCCTGAGTGTGAGGTTGATCCGCCCGCCGCCCGGCACCAGCCCGCTGGTTCCGCCCTCGACGCGGTCGATGCCGTGGAAGGCGAGGCGCGAGGCGCCGCCCAGCACCACGACGTCGCCGCTCTCCAGCCAGAGCGATCGCGTCGGATCGCGCCGGCTGGTTCCGCCGATGCGGAACAGCGCCCGGTCGCCGAGCGAGATCGACACGACCGGCACCGAGAAGTCCCGCTCGTCGCGGTCCTGGTGCAGGCCCATGCGGGCACCGTCGCGGTAGAGATTGACGAGGCAGCACTCCGGCAGGGCATCGGACCGTGCCGCCTCCTGCCAGACCTCGAGCATCTCCGCCGGGATCGCCGGCCACGGACGGCCGGTGTCGGGGTGCAGCGGCTGGTAGCGATAGCCGTCGCGGTCGGAGACCCAGCCCAGCTCGCCGGCATTGGTCATGCGCACCGAGAGCGGCCGGCCGGAGCGCGGCATGGTCGGCACGGTCCAGGGAGCCGCCTCGACCACCGCCGCGACGGCCTCGACCAGCGCCCCCTGCCGGGCCGCCGAAAGGAAGCCCGGCAGGGGGCGGAAGCCGTCGCTCACCGCCGGCGCAGGCTGGCGGCGGTCTGGCCGAACAGGATCTTCTTGGCCTCCTCGTCCATCGGCTGCTCGCGCCTCCGGACGGTGTCGGCCACCGCATAGGCCCTGACGGTAGCGGGCCGTGCGGCGATCGCCTCCTGCCAGCGCTTGACGTTCGGGAAGTCGTCGATGTTCTGGCCCTGGCCCTGCCAGCCCTTGGTCCAGGGATAGGCCGCCATGTCGGCGATGGTGTAGGCCTCGCCGGCGAGGAAGGGCCGGCCCTCGAGCCGGGCGTCCAGCACGCCATAGAGCCTGTTGGTCTCGTTGACGTAGCGATCGATGGCGTAGGTCAGCTTCTCGGCGGCGTAGTTGCGGAAATGGTGGTTCTGCCCGGCCATCGGCCCGAGGCCGCCGACCTGCCAGAACAGCCATTCCAGCGTCGCCACCCGGCCGCGCAGGTCGTGCGGAATGAACTGGCCGGTCTTCTCGGCGAGATAGAGCAGGATGGCGCCGGACTCGAACACCGAGATCGGCGCGCCGCCGCCCCGTGGCTCGTGGTCGACGATCGCCGGCATGCGGTTGTTGGGGGCGATCTTCAGGAAGTCCGGCTCGAACTGCTCGCCGCGGCCGATGTCGACCGGCACCACTCTGTAGGGCAGGCCGGTCTCCTCGAGGAACAGGGCGATCTTGTGGCCGTTCGGCGTCGGCCAGTAGTGCAGGTCGATCATGCGCCATCCCGCTGAGGCAGTGTGTCGTCCGGCAAAGGTGGGCATGTCCTCGACAGGCACAACCCTCTGCGCTCCGGTTGAAGCGCAGGTCAGCCCGGACTAAACAACGGCCCCGCTTTGCATGGAGCGAGAGCCTTGGAGTTCGGCCCCTTCGACCGGCGCCACTATCCGACCGTCGGCGTGCGCGACGGCTATGCCGAGTGGTCGCGCAGCTACGAGCAGGTCGTGCAGGACGAGATGGATCTCCGCCTGCTCGACCGCATCGGCGGCGTCGACTGGCCGGCCAGCCGGCGTGCCCTCGATCTCGCCTGCGGCACCGGCCGGATCGGCGTCTGGCTGCGGGCGCATGGCGTGCGCCGGCTGGACGGGCTGGATCTGACGCCCGAGATGCTGGCCCGGGCCGAGGCCAAGGGAGTCTACGACCGCCTGGTGCTGGGCGATCTCGAGGACACCGGCCTGCCGGGCGGTACCTACGACCTCATCGTCCAGTCGCTGGCCGAGGAGCATCTGGCCGACCTGCGTCCGCTCTATGCCGAGACGGCGCGGCTGGCGGCCGAGGGCGGGCTGTTCGTGCTGGTCGGCTACCACCCGCACTTCCTGATGAGCGGCATCCCGACCCATTTCAACGGTCGCGACGGCACGCCGGTCGCCATCGAGAGCCACGTCCATCTGACGAGCGACCACACCAAGGCGGCGATGGCTCGCGGCTGGCGGCTGCAGGCCATGGACGAAGGGGTGGTCGACGATGCCTGGATCGCCAGAAAGCCGCGCTGGGAACGCTTCCGCCACCATCCGGTGAGCTTCGCGATGGTCTGGCGGCGGCCCTGAACGTCAGCGCCCGAGCGCCGCGAAGAAGCCCATGATCAGCTCGTTGGCGCCGCGCGGCCACTGGTGGGGATAGTAGCTGCCGCGCCGCGTCAGCGACTGGTAGTAGGGGCACCAGACCAGCGGATCGGCGCCGGCGCGGTACTCGTCGCAGTCGAAGGAGCCCAGGCGCTCGCGCATCCGGGCCTGCAGCTCGAGCGGGTTGCCGAGCAGCACCTCCCGCGCCCGCACGCCTTCGCTGATCGGCACCGCCTTGTCGGCCGGGTTGTGCATCAGCAGCACGGCCACCTCGCGCCGGCAGTCGCTGGGCGCGATGCCGCCCGCCACCGAGGCGACACCCCTGATCCTGTCGGCGCGGGCGCAGGCGAGGCTGTTGGCGAACGAGGCGCCGAGCGAATGCCCGACCACGAACACCGAATCGAGGTCGAGGCAGTAGGCCCTGCCCATGCGGTCGAGGATCCGGTCGAAGAAGGCGAAGTCGCGCAGGCTGTCGGCCCTGTCGCCGGGGTCGGACCAGGTGAAGCCGCCCGAGCGGTCGGGCAGGCCAGCCGGATAGACATAGATCGTCGGCTGGCGGGCGGCGTCCTCGAGATCGAAATAGCCCTGCACGCGCTCGTTGCTGTTGGTGCGTCCGTGAAAGGCCACCACCAGCGCATGGGGCATGCGGTGGTCGTAGTCGGCCGGCAGCGCCACGATGGCCTGGCGCGCACGGCCGGCGATCTCGTAGCGCGTCGGCGGCTCGCCGGGCGACCCGCCGCAGCCCGGCGAGGGCTGTGCGGCCTCCGCGAGCCCGGCAAGGCCGCAGATGGCTGCCGCGAGAACCATGAGCAGGCGTGTCACAGGCGCCGTCCGAGCGGGTGAGCCCGCAGGATCAACGCCCGTGACAGCCGGAAGCTCCGCTCAGGCGTCGGCGGCCTTGGTGATCGCCGCCATGTCGACGCTCTTGCCGCGCGCCGTCGCCAGCGCCTTGTCGTAGCCGGCCACCAGCAGCGCCACGTCGCCGGCGACGATCTGCATGCGCACGCCGCGCTCCGAATACTCGGCGACCTGGTCGGCCGGGGTGATCACGCCCATGCAGGTGGCGATGTTGTGCCGCTTGGCCGCCGCCAGCACGGAATCGATGCTGCCCTTGACCTTCGGATGGCTCAGCTGGCGCAGCAGTCCGTGCGTGCCGGAGAGGTCGTTGGGGCCGATCGCCACCACGTCGATGCCGGGCACGGCCAGTACGTCCTCGATGATCTCGGCGGTGCGCCAGTCCTCGATCTGCGGGATGACGAAGATCGCGTCGTTGGCCTGCTCCATGTACTTGTTGATGTTGCGGCCATAGGCCGAGGCGCGGCGCGGCCCGAAGCCGCGGGTGCCGACCGGCGGGTAGCGGCAGGCCGAGACCAGCGCCTGGGCCTCGGCGACGGTGCGCACCATCGGCGAGACGATGCCCTCGGCACCGGCGTCGAGGATCTGCTTGATCCGTACCTGGTCGTTCCAGGGGGCACGGACGATCGGCACGGTCTGGGTACGGTTGAAGGCCATCAGCGAGGTCTGCAGGTCGCGCAGCGACCAGGGCGAATGCTCGGTGTCGATCCACACCCAGTCGTAGCCGGCATTGGCCAGGATCTCGGCCACCGACGGGTCGGCCATGCTGAGGAAGGCGCCGATGGCGGTGCCGCCCTCACGCAGGCGTTGCTTCAGCGCGAGTGCACGATCTGACATTTGAGAGTCTTCCCGATGCTTGGACGAGGTCAGAGCAGCCCGGCGTCGACGACGTAGGTCTGCTTGGTGATCATGCGGCTGTCGTCGGCCGCCAGGAACAGCGCCATGCGGGCGATGTCCGGCGGCAGCAGCCGTTCCTTCAGGCATTGCCGGTCGATGACACCGGCGAGCGTGGTCTCGTTGTACCAGAGCTTCAGCTGGCGCTCGGTGACGCAGGCGCCGGGTGCTATGCAGTTGATGCGGATGCGGTCGGTGCCGAGCTCGCCCGCGAGGCTGCGGGTCATGCCGACGATGGCCGCCTTGGCGCTGGCATAGACCGACAGCCTGGGTGCCCCGCGCATCCAGGCGATCGAGCTGAGATTGACGATCGAGCCACCGCCCAGCTCGCGCATCTGCGGGCGGACCGCCTGGATGGCGAAGAAGAAGTGCTTGAGGTTGACGGCGAGGTTCTCGTCCCAATAGGCCGGGGTGACGTCGTCCAGCTCGTGCCGGTCGTCGCGGGCGGCGTTGTTGACCAGCACCGCCGCCGGGCCGAGGTCGCGGCGCAGCCGGTCGATCGCCGACTGCAGTGCCGCGATGTCGCGCACGTCGCAAGGCACGAATACCGGCCGGTGGCGGCTGCCCGCCAGGCTGTCGACCAGCGCCGCCGAAGCATCCTCGGCGATGTCGAGAAAGCCGACCCTGGCGTGGTTGGCGGCGAAGGCGCGCACCAGCTCGGCGCCGATGCCGCTGCCGCCGCCGGAGATCAGCACCACGCGGTCGGCGAGGCTGGGATATGTCGCGAACAAGAGGCGCTCCCTCAGATCAGCAGCTCGGTCGCCGGGTCGAACAGGCAGGCCTTGGCCATGTCGACGCCGAAGCGCATGGTGCTGCCGACCGGTGTCGCCTCGTCGGGCTCGACGCGGGCGATCACCTCGCGGCCGTCGATGTGGATCACCACCATGGTCTCGGCCCCGGTCGGCTCGACCACCTCGACCCGCGCCTCCAGCTCTCCCATCCACGGCCGCTGCGTGCCGTGGCGGCCGTGATGTGACAGATTTTCCGGCCGTATGCCGAGCACGACATCGCGGTTCAGCCATGCGCCCAGCGCATCGCTCGGCGGCAGCGGCAGGTCGACGGGCCGCTCGGTGCCGATGCGCACGGCCGAGCCGGGCAGCACGCGCGCGGGGATGAAGTTCATCGCCGGCGAGCCCATGAAGCCGGCCACGAACAGGTTGGCCGGGCGGTCGTAGACCGTGCGCGGATCGGCCAGCTGCTGGATGCGGCCCTGGTGCATCACGGCGATGCGCGAGGCCAGCGTCATGGCCTCGACCTGGTCGTGGGTGACGTAGACGGCGGTGGTGCCCAGCCGCTGGTGCAGCCGCTTGATCTCGGTGCGCATCTCGACGCGCAGCTTGGCGTCGAGGTTGGACAAGGGCTCGTCGAACAGGAACAGCTCGGGATCGCGCACCAGTGCTCTGCCCATCGCCACCCGCTGGCGCTGGCCGCCGGAAAGCTGCGACGGCTTGCGGCCGAGCAGATGGCCGATCTGCAGCAATGCCGCCACCCGCTCGACCGCGGCGTCCTGCTCCGCCTTGGGAATGCTGCGGCACTCCATGCCGAAGGTGATGTTCTGGCGGACCGTCATGGTCGGGTAGAGCGCGTAGGACTGGAACACCATGGCGATGTTGCGGTCCTTGGGTGCCACCCGGTTGACCACCCGCTCCGCGATGCGGATCTCGCCGGCGGTGACGGTCTCGAGCCCCGCGATCATGGCGAGCAGGGTGGATTTGCCGCAGCCCGAGGGCCCGACGAGCACGATGAACTCGCCGTCCTCGGCCTCCAGCTCGATGTCCTGCAGCACGGTGAGCGCGCCGAAGGTCTTGGTGACGCCGCGGACCGACAGCGAGCCCATTACTTGATCGCCCCTTGCGTCAGCCCGCGCATGAAGTACTTGCCGCCGAACAGGTAGACCAGCAACGGCGGCAGGGCCGCCATCAGCACGGCGGCACTCTCGACATTGTAGTAGCGCACGCCGGTGCTGCCGGTGCTGAGCGCGATCAGCGCCGCGGTGATCGGCTGCTGGCTGCCGGAGGAGAACACCACGGCATAGAGGAACTCGTTCCAGATGCCGGTGAACTGCCAGATCACGGTGACGATCAGGATCGGCGGAGACAGCGGCAGCACGATGCGCCAGAAGATCCGCCAGAAGCCGGCGCCGTC
Source organism: Geminicoccus sp. (assembly GCA_035326425.1). Lineage (GTDB taxonomy): Bacteria > Pseudomonadota > Alphaproteobacteria > Geminicoccales > Geminicoccaceae > CALKJU01. Next base: position 10,203 of record DAOLFG010000066.1, read on the forward strand.
GATGCGCGCCGCCTTGATCAGGTCGTCCGGTATGTTGACGTAGTAGTTGCGGCAGAACAGCGTCGTGAAGCTCGTCCCCTGGACGACATGGACCAGCACGAGCCCGGCGGTGGTGTTGGTGAGGCCGAGATAGCCCAGCGTGATCGCCCAGGGCAGCAGCACCATCTGGCCCGGCATGAACACGCCGAGCGTGATGATGCCGAACAGCACCTCCGAGCCGCGGAAACGCCATTTCGACAGCAGGTAGCCGTTCACGGCACCCAGGATCGTCGAGATGATCGTCGCCGGGATCACCATCTTGAACGAGTTCACGAAGTAGGGGCTGATGCCCTGGCAGGTGCCGCCGATGCAGATGCCGCTCCACGCCATGCCCCAGTTCTCGAGCGACAGCGAGCGTGGCAGACCCAGCACGCCGTTCTGGGTGATGTCGGGCAGGCTGCGGAACGAGTTGAGGACGACGACGATCAGCGGGATCAGGAAATAGAAGGCGAACAGCAGCAGCAGGCCGTAGATCACCAGCTTGGCGCCGATGCGGCGGCCGGAGCCGCCGGTGGCCAGCGGGTCGTAGGCGGCGGCACCGCTAGCCATGGCCGGCCGCCGCCTCCTGCCGTTGTCGCCAGCGGACGTAGAGGGCGTAGGGCACCAGCACCAGCGCCAGGGCCAGCAGGATCATGATGGCGGCAGCCGCACCCTCGCCCATCTGGCCGCGCTGGAACAACAGGTCGTAGACGTAGATCGCCGGCACCTGCGTGGCGATGCCGGGGCCGCCCTGGGTCAGCGCCAGCACGAGGTCGAAGGTCTTGATGGCGAACTGCAGCAGGATCACCATCACGGCGATGAAGATCGGCCGGATCGCCGGCAGGATGATTCGGCGGTAGATCCGGCCCATGCCGGCGCCGTCGATCTGGGCGGCCTTGACGAGATCCTGGTCGACGGCGCGCAGGCCGGCCAGGAACAGCGCCATGGCGAAGCCGGCGGCGTGCCAGACGCCGGCCATGACCACGGTGTAGATCGCCATCTCGCGATCGACGATCCAGCCGAACTGGAACGACAGCCAGCCGAGGTCGTGCATCAGCGCCTCGATCCCGGTGGTGGGATTGAGGATCCAGCGCCAGACCGTGCCGGTGACGACGAAGGAGACGGCCAGCGGATAGAGGAAGATCGAGCGGAAGACGTTCTCGCCGCGCACCCGCTGGTCGATCAGGATCGCCAGCAGCAGGCCGATCAGGGCCGAGCAGAAGACGTAGAGCGTGCCGAAGACGAACAGGTTGGTGTAGGCGGTGTTCCAGCGTCGGCTCGACCACAGGTTCACGTAGTGCTGGAAGCCCTGGAAGTCGTAGACCGGCAGCAATGTCGAGCTGGACAGCGAGATCCAGACCGTCCAGCCGCAGAACACGAAGACGTAGACGAAGGTGGCGATCAATGTCGGCGTCAGCACGATCTGCGGCATCCAGGCCGAGATCGTGCCGCCGAGCCCGGCCCGCTCGCTAGCCAGCGAGCGGGCCGGACCGGCCGGGGCGCCATTCAGGCCGAGGCTTCGGCTCATCACGCGATCGTCCGGGCGACGTCAGCTCAGAGCTGGCCCTCGACCGCGTCCGCCAGCTGGGCGGCGGCGTCCTTGGAGGCCATGTTCGGCGTGTTGACGAACTCGGTGATGACCTCGAGCATCACGCCCCTGAACTTCTGCGGCACGGCCATGTTGTGGGCCATGCTGACGACCAGTGTGCCGCCCTCGACCGCGGCCTGGAGGTCCTTCTGCGACTTCTGCTGGCAGGGGTTGAAGCCCTGGCTGAGATCGACGTCCATGCGCGCCGGGATCGAGCCCTTGGCCTGGTTGAAGATGGTCTGGAACTCGGGCGACATGATCAGCTTGGCCAAGAGATCCTGGCCGGCGATGAAGTCGGCATCCTTCTGCTTGAAGAAGATCACCGAATCACTGTTGAGGATGAAGCCGGTCTCCTGGCGGTTGTGCGGCGACTCCGAGCACAGATAGTCCACACCCTCCTTGAGCCCGCCGCCGTTGAAGGTGCCGATCGCCCAGTCGCCCTGGAACAGGAAGCCGGACTCGCCGGCGGTGAACATCGGCATCACCGCGTCCCAGTCGCGGCCGGCCATGCCGCCGTCTGTCCAGCCGACCATCTTGCGCAGCTGGTCGAAGGCCGCGGCCATGCCGGGGCCGCGCAGCGCGTCGAGGTCGAGCTCGATGAAGGCCTTGCGGTAGAGCTCGATGTCCATGCCGTAGACGATGTTGTCGAGCAGGGTGGCGTCGATCCAGTCCTGGCTGGAGTGCGCCACCGGATAGATGCCGGCGGCCTTCATCTTCTCGGCCACGGCGTTGAACTCGTCCCAGGTCCTGGGCATCTCGGTGACGCCGACCTTGTCGAGCGCCTTCTTGCTGCCCCACATCCAGTTGACGCGGTGGATGTTCATGGGTGCGGCGACCCAGACGTCCTGCGGCTTCATCACCTTGATGAGCTGCGGCGCCACCAGCTTGTCCCAGCTCTCGGCCTGGGCGACCTCGTTGAGGTTGGCGGTGAGGCCGGTGGCCGCCCATTCGGCGATCTCCGGGCCCTTGAGCTGCACGGCCGGCGGCGCGTTGCCGGCAATCACGTCGGCGCGCAGCTTGGCGATGGTGTTGGCGGTGTGGCCGGCTATCGCCGTCTGCTCCCACTTGCCGCCGGCCGCCGTGAACATCTCACCCAGCTTGGCGATCGCCTCGGCATCCGAGCCGCGATACCACTGGTGGAGCATGTTGATCTTGGGCTCGGCCGCGGCCTGCCCGGCGTCGATGGCGAGCCATGAGGTGGCGAGCAGAACGGCACCCGCGGCGCGGGCGATCCCCTTGCGCATGGTCCAGCCTCCTATTCGCCACGTCGTGCGGTGGCGCTGAGGCCAAGCGCTATCATACGATATACTAGGGGGCAATCGGCTGCCTGGAAACGCAGGGGCGATCGGCTGCGGTCGGTGGGAAGACCTCGGGACGGTCGGCCGCGTCCGCGGCGCCGGCTTTCGTTCCGCGCTCAGCTGGCCTTTGCCGATTGTGTCCGCTGGCGCCACGGCGGGTCGCCGGGTGGCTTGCCGGTCTGGCGCGGTGGGGGCGGCCTATGGTCCGGCGAGCCCTCGGGCGGGAAGGGCAGCGTGTCGGCCATCTCCGCCCGCTCGGCGAAATCGTAGTCGGGAAACGGCAGCCGCCGTTCCTCCCGCCACCGGCGCACCTCGGCCTCGCTCTCCTCGCCCCTGACGCTGTCGATGCCGCCGTCGCGGGTGTAGTAGACCGTTTGCGAGGGGAAGGCGAAGCCGGAGCCTGACTGGCGGACGATGTCGACGATCCGCAGGATTAGATCTTCCTTGATGGCCAGGAACTCGTTCCAGTCCACGGCCCTGACGAAGGCGAAGACGTCGAGCAGATAGGCCGAATCGCCGAACTCGTCCAGCCGTACCCGGGCCGGATCGGGCGAGACCTTGCTGTGCTGGATCAGCAGCTTCCTGATCTTGGCCGTCACGTAGCGGAGCTGATCCGGCGTCGTCTCGTAGCGCAGGCCGATCCGGCACTTGAACAGGTTCATGTCGCGGCGGGTAAAGTTGACGATCTGCATCTGCGCGAAGTCGGCGTTGGGGACGGTGATCACCGTCCGGTCGACCCCGCGCAGGCGCGTGGAGCGCAGCCCAATCTCCTCCACCGTGCCCATCTTGTCGCCGAAGCTGCAGAACTCGCCGACGCGCACCGGCTTGTCGGCGAACAGGACGAACCCGCCCATGATGTTCTCGAGGGTGGGGCGGATCGCCAGCGCCACCGCGAGGCCGCCGACGCCGAGGCCGGCGATGATCGGCGTGATGCCGATGCCAAACTCGGTGGCGGCGTGGAGGACGACCGCCAGGGCCCCGGCGATGCTGAGGATTCGGAAGCACAGCCGAATGAGCGCCGCATCCAGGCTCGCGATGCTCGACGTGAACAGCCGCACGGCCAGACGGCCGATGCCGGTGATCACGACGGCCACGAGCCAGGCGAGCAGGACGTACTTGGCCGCATCGATGGCGATCGAGGCGATGACCCCAGGCCGCTCGCGCAGAAGGACCACCTGGTCCAGAAGCCAATCCAGGGCTGCAAGCGCAGCTATCACGCAGAGCAATGCCAGCGGCCCGCCCACCTGCCAGCCGCGTTCCAGGCTGGCGCGGTGCCTGTCCCATCTCCGTCCGGTGCGCCATGCGAGCCAGCCGACGCCTGCGGTGACAAGCGCACCGAATGTCGCCGCCAGGTATTTCCAGAGCGGCTGTCCCACGATCGGGTACCTCGCCGAGGGCGGCAGGGCCCAAACGAGCCTGGCCAGCGCATCGGGCATGTCGAGTCCAGGCGCCATGCGCCACACGTTGACGATACGGTCTTCGCCGCGCTTGGGCGGCAGGTCCGCCACCAGCTCGTAGAACTGGCGCGCCCGGGTGAGGCTATCCGCCGTGAAGAGGAACTCGCCGGCGCGGTCGCCGTCGGCGACCCTGGCGATGGTGATCTCGGTTCCCGGAATGGTCCAGCGGCTGAGATTCTGCGCCTTCACCATCGCAGCATCGGGTATGTCCTCGAGCGGCGGCAAGTCGATGCGGTTGAGCGTGTCGTACAGATAGAGCGCGTTGCCGACGCCGATTTCCTCCTGCAGGGCTGCGCCGATGCGACTCAGATCCAGTGTGCGGAATGCCCGCTCCACCTCGACTTCGGTCGCGTGGCGGCTGTCGCGCATCCGCCAGCGTCGATAGGCTGCCTCGGTGTTCTCGCGGAACGCCAGGAAGGTGCTGCGGGGGCTCGACGTATCGACAGGCTGCAACGGATTGTCGTCGGCCCGCGCGGCGAGGCACGAAGCGGCGAGGCCGAGCCAGACGACCGCGGCCAGGATCGCGTGCATCCACGCCGCTGAAATGCGCCAGCGCAGGCGGACCTCGGTCGTCATTTTCGCTCCGTCGCTGTGCTGGCTCCCTGCCGGATGAGCCCTGGACCATTCCCATGGCCGGCATCTACCCCGCTGGTCTGTGGATATAGCCAAGCTCGGGGCAGATCCAGGCAGGCGACGACAAATGCCGGCGATCAGCGGCGTCATGCCGGCCGGCCGGGGCCGGCGGCGATCATCCGCACGCTGGGCGGGCAATCTGCCGGCGGAGCCCGGCGGTGGTGTCCACGAACGCCAAGGGGGAGCTTGCGCTCCCCCTCGCGTCGAATCGAACGCTCCGGCAGGATCGGAGCGCCCGTTGCCTCCCCCTCTACTCGGCCAACAGCCGGCGCGCGATCACCTGCGCCTGAATTTCGGCGGCTCCCTCGAAGATATTGAGGATTCTGGCGTCACACAGCACCCGGCTGACTGGGTACTCGGTAGCGTAGCCGTTGCCGCCATGGATCTGCAAGGCATCGTCCGCACATTTCCACGCCACCTGTGCGGCCAGCAGCTTGGCAAGGCCCGCCTCGAGGTCACAGCGGCGGTCGGCATCCTTCTCCGCGGCGGCGAACAGCGTCAGCTGGCGCGCCACCATCACCTCGACCGCCATCATCACCAGCTTGGCCGCGACGCGCGGGAAGGCCAGCAACGGCCGGCCGAACTGGCGGCGCTCCCTGGCGTATCGCAGGCCCAGCTCCAGCGCGGCGCGGGCCACGCCCACGGCGCGGGCGGCGGTCTGGATGCGAGCACTCTCGAAGGTCGCCATGAGCTGCTTGAAGCCCTGGCCCTCGACGCCGCCCAGCAGGCTCTCCGCCGACACGACGAAGCCGTCGAAGCCCAGCGTGTATTCCTTCATGCCGCGATAGCCCAGCACCGGGATCTCGCCGCCGGTCATGCCCTCGGCCGGGAACGGCTCGGCAGCCGTGCCGCGCGGCTTGGTCGCCAGCAGCATCGACAGGCCGCGATAGCCCTTCTCGGCCGGGTCGGTGCGGACCAGCAGCGTCATCAGGTCGGCGCGGGCGGCATGGGTGATCCAGGTCTTGGCACCGCTCACCCGGTAGGCATCACCGACGCGGGCGGCCCGCGTCTTGAGCGAGGCGAGATCCGAGCCGGTGTCGGGCTCGGTGAACACCGCCGTCGGCAGCACCTCGCCCGAGGCCAGCCTGGGCAGCCAGTGGCCTTTCTGCTCCTCCGTGCCGCCCAGCCTGATCAGCTCGGCTGCGATCTCCGAGCGGGTGCCCAGCGAGCCGACGCCGATATAGCCGCGGCTCAGCTCCTCGGTGACGACGCACATCGCCTGCTTACCGAGGCCGAGGCCGCCATATTCCTCGGGGATGGTGAGCCCGAACACCCCGAGCCCGGCCAGGTGCCGGACGAGCTCCAGGGGGATCAGCTCGTCGCGCTCGTGCCAGCCCTGGCAGTGCGGGATCACCTCGTCCTCGGCGAAGCGGCGGAACTGCTCGCGCACCATCTCCAGCGAGTCGTCGGCGAGACCCCAGTCGCCGAAATCGCCCTCGGCGATCAGCTCGGCGAGCCGGACGATGCGGGCGGCGGTCAGGCCGCGACCCTGCAACTCCGACACTTCCGATGTTCGAAACGCCCGGACCGCCGGCGCCGGCAGACCGACGTCGCGCGGCCGCACGGTCTCGGTCTGGCTCATCGGGATGCCGGTTTCGAGCCGCGACAGGTACTCGGCGAAGGCGGCTTCGAGCAGCAGCGTCTCCAGCTCGCCGAGCCGGCCGGCCTCGGCGAGGCGGGCCGCCCAGCCATGCATCTGGCGCAGCGCGCAGACATGCACCTCGATCCAGGCGAGGCCGTGGGCGGCGCGCTGCTCGCGGTCGAGCAGCGCCGCGTCCAGCCGGCCGCGCGGCGCCACCAGCGCCTGCACCGCCGTGACGGCGGCCTCGCGCAGCCGCTCGGCCGCCAGCACCGCCGCCGCGGTCAGCTCCAGCGCCCCCGGCACGGCGGGTGGCTTCAGGACGGTCGCCATCACTCCTCGACCGCTTCCTCGAGGGTGCGCATGCCGGCGCGCCTGGCCTGCACCAGCACCGCCATGTTCCCGGGCTTGTGCTGGTTCTTCCACATCTTCATGTGCGCGCGCGGGATGTCGGCCCAGCCGAACACCTCCGACATGCAGGGGTCGACCTGCCGGTTGAGCACGAAGCGGTTGGCGGCGCTGGCCTGCTTGAGGTTGGCGAAGTGGCTGCCCTGCATCCGCTTCTGCCGCATCCACAGGTAGCGGGCATCCAGCGTCAGCTTGTAGCCGGTGGTGCCGGCGCAGATCACCACCATGCCGCCGCGCTTGACCACCAGTGCGGAGACCGGGAAGGTCGAGGCGCCGGGGTGCTCGAAGACGATGTCGACGTCGTTGCCCTTGCCGGTGACGTCCCAGATCGCCTTGCCGAACTTGCGCGCCTCGGCCGTCCAGCGGTTGTAGGCGTCCTTGTCCATCGGATCGGGCATCTCGCCCCAGCAGTCGAACTGCTTGCGGTTGATGACGCCCCTGGCACCCAGCGACAGCACGAAGTCGCGCTTGTCCTCCTCGGAGATCACGCCGATGGCGTTGGCACCCGAGGCGGCGATCAGCTGGATCGCCATCGAGCCCAGCCCGCCGGCGGCACCCCACACCAGCACGTTGTCGCCGGGCTTCAGCGTGTGCGGCGGATGGCCGAACAGCATCCGGTAGGCGGTGGCCTCAGTCAGCACGTAGCAGCCCGACTCCTCCCAGGTCAGGTGCTTGGGCCGCAGCATCAGCTGGCGCGACTGCACCTTGCAGAACTGGGCGAAGCTGCCGTCCGGGGTCTCGTAGCCCCAAATGCGCTGGGACGGCGAGTTCATCGGGTCGCCGCCGTTGCACTCCTCGTCGTCGCCGTCGTCCTGGTTGCAGTGGACCACGACCTCGTCGCCGACCTTCCAGCGCTTGACCCTGGAGCCGATGGCCCAGACCACGCCCGAGGCATCGGAGCCGGCGATGTGGTAGGGCTGCTTGTGGACGTCGTGCGGCGAGATCGGGATGCCGAGCGCCGCCCACACGCCGTTGTAGTTGACGCCCCCGGCCATCACCATCACCAGCACCTCGTCGCTGTCCAGCTCGGGCGTAGGCACCACCTCCTGCTGCATCGACGACAAGGGCTCGCCGTGGCGCTCCTTGCGGATCACCCAGGCATACATGTTGCGCGGCACGTGGCCGAGCGGCGGGATCTCGCCGACCTCGTAGAGATCCTTGAGACGCGTGCTGCGGGCGGCGGGATTGAGCGGGATCACTTCGGCGGTCTGGGCGGCCATGATCGGCTGTCCTGTGCGGATGGGTTCGGGGCGTGAGGGCATCGGGGCGGCGGCGCCGTCCGTGCCGGTGGCGGCCTGCTCCTCGTCGAGGCCGAAGAAGTCGGCGGGCGCCAGCTCGATGCCCTCGGCGCGGGCGATGGCCAGCAGCTCGGCCTGCCGCCGCGCCGGGATGGCGCCGCGGCGTACCCAGCCGGATACGGCGGTCTGCCAGATGCCCAAGAGCTCGGCGACGCGCTGCTGCGAGCCGAAGCGGCGGATGATGTGCTCGACGCTGTTCCTGGTCATGGGCCCCTCGCTGCTGAACACATCTTGGCAATACGGGTGTTGGCTGTCAACAGCAAAGATGCTTGACCGCGCTGCAGCAGAGGTGTTAACTGTGGGTCGGTGATCGAGGAAGCGAGCCCATGACCGTGACCCGCGACGAGCCCTGGCTGTTCCGCACCTATGCCGGCCACAGCTCGGCCAAGGCCAGCAACGCCCTCTACCGCACCAATCTGTCGCGCGGGCAGACCGGCCTTTCGATCGCCTTCGATCTGCCGACCCAGACCGGCTACGACGCCGACCACCCGCTGGCGAAGGGCGAGGTCGGCAAGGTCGGCGTGCCGGTCGGCCATCTCGGCGACATGCTGGAGCTGCTCGACGGCATCCCGCTCGAGCGCATGAACACCTCGATGACCATCAACGCCACGGCACCCTGGCTGCTGGCGCTCTACGTCGCCACCGCCGAGAAGCAGGGTGCCGACCGCCGCAAGCTGCAGGGCACGGTGCAGAACGACATCATCAAGGAATACCTGTCGCGCGGCACCTACGTGTTCCCGCCGCGGCCGAGCCTGCGGCTGGTCAGTGACGTCGTGGCCTTCACCTGCCGCGAGATGCCGAAGTGGAACCCGACCAACGTCTGCAGCTACCACCTGCAGGAGGCCGGTGCCACGCCGGTGCAGGAGCTGGCCTATGCGTTGGCGACGGCGACGGCGGTGCTGGATGCGGTGCGCGCTTCCGGCCAGGTCGATCCCGCCGACTTCCCGAAAGTGGTCGGCCGCATCAGCTTCTTCGTCAACGCCGGAATCCGCTTCGTCACCGAGCTGTGCAAGATGCGGGCGTTCGTCCGCCTGTGGGACGAGCTGGCGGCCGGGCGCTACGGCGTCGAGGAGCCGCGCCACCGGCTGTTCCGCTATGGCGTCCAGGTCAACAGCCTGGGCCTCACCGAGCCGCAGCCCGAGAACAATGTCTACCGCATCCTGATCGAGATGCTGGCGGTGACGCTTTCCAGGAACGCCCGCGCCCGCGCCGTGCAGCTGCCGGCCTGGAACGAGGCGCTGGGCCTGCCGCGGCCCTGGGACCAGCAATGGTCGCTGCGCATGCAACAGATTTTGGCCTACGAGACCGACCTGCTCGAATATGGCGACCTGTTCGACGGCAGCCCGGTGGTCGAGGCCAGGGTCGAGGCGCTGGTGGCCGAGGCGCGCGAGGAGCTGGCGCGCATCGAGGCCATGGGCGGGGCGCTGGCCGCCGTCGAATCCGGCTACATGAAGCAGCGCCTGGTCGAGAGCAGTGCCTCGCGCCTCGCCGCCATCACCGCCGGTGAGCAGATCGTCGTCGGCGTCAACCGCTACACCGAGACCGCACCCTCGCCGCTCACCACCGGCGACGATGGCGGCTTCATGACCGTCGATCCCGGGGCCGAGCAGGATCAGGTGGACCGTCTGGCCGCCTGGCGGCGCCAGCGTGACGCCGGGGCCGTCGCCACTGCACTCTCGGAGCTGGAGGCCGCGGCGCGGGCCGGCGCCAACATCATGCCGCCCTCGATCGCCTGTGCCCATGCCGGCGTCACCACCGGCGAATGGGGCCAGGTATTACGAAAAGTGTTCGGCGAGTACCGCGCCCCGACCGGTGTCGCCGGTGCCCGCGCCGAGCTGCGCGCCGACGCTTTCGCGCCGGTGCAGCAGGCGGTCGAGGCCGCCTCGCGCCGCCTTGGCCGGCGCCTGAAGATGCTGGTCGGCAAGCCCGGCCTCGACGGCCACTCCAACGGTGCGGAGCAGATCGCCGTCGCCGCCCGCGATTCCGGCTTCGAGGTGGTCTACGAGGGCATCCGCCTCACCCCCGCCCGCATCGCCAACACCGCGCTCGAGGAGGGTGTCCACGTCGTCGGCCTGTCGATCCTGTCGGGCTCGCACCTGCCGCTGGTCGGCGAGGTGCTGGAGCGGATGCGCAAGCTCGGCCTGTCGGGCGTTCCGGTGGTGGTCGGCGGCATCATCCCGCCGCAGGATGCCGAGGCGCTGAAGGCCGCCGGCGTCGCGCGCGTCTACACGCCCAAGGACTACGAGATCGCGCGGATCATGGCCGACATCGTCGAGCTGGTCGCGACGGAGTACCGCGAGGCGGCATAGCTGGACGTGGCACGCCATTTCGGCGACAAGCCCCGCCATGCCGATCATCACCGATACCGCCGGGCGTCCGGCTTGGCCCGCCGCCCTGCGCGGCCTGTGCGGGAAATGCCCGCGCTGCGGCCGGGCGCGGCTGTTCGCGGGCTATCTCCGCCAGGTCGACGCCTGCTCACATTGCGGCGAGCCTTGGTCGGCGATCCGCGCCGACGACGCGCCGCCGTGGCTCACCATCCTGATCGTCGGCCACATCATGGCGCCGTTCATGATCGCCGTCATACGCGACGAGCTGATGCCGGTCTGGATGGCGACCGTGAGCTGCGTGCTGGCGGCGCTGCTGCTCTGCCTGCTGATCCTCCCCCGGGCCAAGGGCCTGTTCATCGCCCTGATCTGGGCCTGGCGCGCCGGTGCCGCGCGCTGACGCGCCGCCGCCGCCGCCGCCAAGCTAGGCGTCGGCGACGCTGATCTCGGCTTTCGGCACCCGCAGCACCTTCGCGAGATCCTGCAATCGGCTCCTCAGCGTCTCGCTGTCGGGGATCCCGACGTCGGCGCTGGTCTCGAGGCGGACCGCGCCGGCGTCGACCCGCAGCGTCGCCGATCCGAGAATCTCGCTGACGCAGCCCGACAGGCGGTGCCCGAGGCGCAGCGCGCGGCCGAGGATGCGGGCACGGCGCAGCTGCGCCGGCGACAGCAGCGCCAGGGCCGCGGCCGTCGCCGGATCGCCCGCCCCGCCGCCGTAGCGGGCATGGACGACGGCCGCGACGAACACCCGCTCGGCGTGGTCGATGCCGATGAAGGGGAACTGCAGCAGGCGGTGGAACGACTCTTCGGCCTGCACGTCGGCATGGCTGCGCCAGGCGATGTCGGTGAGGGCACAGGCCGCGATCCGCAGCCGCCGGTCGGCCGGCGTCTCGCCCGCGAAGAGATCGTCGGTCCAGCGCGCCAGGGCGGCGCCGAACGACGGCACGCGGGCGCTGGCGGTGCCCAGGATCTGCGCGCCCTCGACCAGCGGGTCGAGATAGCGCTCGGCCTCGTCGAGCTGGGCATAGAGCCAGCCCTCGCGCAGGCCCAGCGCCGAGAACACCACCTTCTCGGGCTGGAGCTTCCTCAGCAGGCGGTCCAGCACCAGCGCCGCCGAGGGAAGCGTGTCGAGCCGCCGCGGCGGCACGCCGGGGTGCGCCGCCAGCTCCTCGGGCGGCATCCGCCAGATGCGCTTGGCGAGGTCGCGCGCCACGCCGGCATCGAGCGTGTAGCCGTGGACGACCTGGACCGGCGAGGCGACCTCGGCCATGTGCGCCTTGGCCAGCGCGCGAAAGCCGCCGCCCACGGCATAGAACACGTGCTCGGAGGTCAGCGCCGGCGGCAGGTGCTCGGCCAGCATCCGGTCGATCCGCCGCCGCGCCTCGCGGCCCTCGGCCGCCAGCATCGCCTGCACCGGCAGGGCGCCGAGTGGCAGGCTGACATGCCGCTCGCCCACCCGGTCGTCGAGAATCTCGATGGCCTCCAGGCTGCCGCCGCCCATGTCGCCGACGAGGCCGGTCGGCCGGTAGAAGCCCGAGATCACGCCGAAGCCGGCATAGCGCGCTTCCTCGGCACCGCTCAGCAGCCGGACCTCGAAGCCGGAAGCCTCGGCGATGGCGGCGATCAGCTCGTCGCCGTTGCTGGCCTTGCGCACCGCCTCGGTCGCCAGCACGTCGGTGCGCGGCACATCCATGGCCTCGGTGATCGCCCGGAAGCGCCGGCAGGCACTCACCGTCTTGGCGAAGCTGGCCTCGGACAGCCGGCCGGTCTGCTCCAGGCCCTCGCCGAGCCGGCACAGCGACTTCTCGTTGAAGCGCGGAAAGGGGGCACGGCCCAGCTCGTCATAGACCACCAGCCGGACCGAGTTGGAGCCGATGTCGACGACGGCGTGATGCGGACGGGTCCTGGCGGCGCGGTCCGGATCGAGCTCGAGCGGCCGGTGGACGGCCCTGGCGGCGGCGGGCACGCGCTTGGTCTTCGACGCCATGGCCGGGCATCCGGGCTCTGGTGGAAGTGCCGACCAGACTGGCCTCTATTCACTTCGTGTCAACTGGCGACGCGCTTGACAGCCCGACCCCTGTGGCGCATGCTAAACATAAGCAAATACGAGAGAAATTCGGATCGGGGGGGAAGGGATGCGCACGAAGCTCCGGCGATTGGGTTGCGGCGTGGCCACCGCGGTGATGCTGGCGGCGGCGGCACCCGCCTTTGCCGACACCACGCTGCGCATGGTGTCCTGGCAGGTCGAGGACCCGGCCTTCGGCCCGTGGTGGCGCTCGGTGATCGCCGAGTTCGAGAAGAAGCACGCGGGCGTGAAGGTCGAGTTCACCAGCGTGCCGCGCGAATCCTTCGCCGACCAGATGACGACGTTGTTCGCCAGCGGCTCGCCGCCGCAGATTGTCCACCTGGCCTCGTTCGAGTTCCAGGCCTTCGCCGACAATGGCTGGCTCGAGCCGCTCGACTCTTATGTCAAGGAAAGCGGCCTCGACCTGAACGGCTGGGCCGGACAGTCGCTCTGCCGTTGGAACGACGAGACCGTCTGCCTGATGATGCTCTATTTCGGCGGCATGATGGCCTACAACGAGGCCATGTTCGAAGAGGCCGGCATTGCCGTGCCCACCACCTATGACGAGCAGATCGCCGCCGCCCGGACGCTCACCAGGGACAAGAACGGCGACGGCCTGGTCGACCAGTACGGCTTGGGCGTGGCGACCTCGGGCGGCGCCGGCCAGTACCTGACGCAGATGCTCTCCTACGTCATCGACGCCGGCGCGCGCTGGAGCAACGCCGAGGGCGAGCCGACGCTCGACACGCCCGAGATGATCGAGGGCCTGAAGCGCTGGAAGACCGTGGTCGGCGAGAAGCTGACTCCGCTGGACCAGAGCGAGGCGGCGATCCGCCAGAGCCTGATCGAGGGCAAGATCGCCATGCGCGTCGACGGCCCCTGGCTGTGGGGCGTGATGCAGAAGGCCAAGCCCGAGGTCCTGCAGCACCTCAAGGTCGCCGTGCCGCCGTTCCAGCCGCCGATGGGCGGCTCGTCGAACGTGCTGGGCATCGCCAGCGAGATCAGCGACGAGGAGAAGAAGCTGGTCTGGGACTTCATCTCCATCGCCGCCTCGGCCGAGTTCCAGACCACCTATGCCGAGGTCAGCGGCTCGCCGGCACCGCGGCCCGGCGCCATCCCGGCCGACATCACCGAGAAGGTGCCGCACTTCGACCTCCTGATGAAGACCATGCAGGAGGCCTCGGCCGCCGGCATCGACCGCATCCCGACCGGCTTCGAGGTGCAGTTCAACGAGTTCTCGAAGATGATCCAGGAGGAGGCGCAGCGCATGCTGGTCGAGAACCTGGATCCCGCCGACACGGCCAAGCGGATGCAGGAGCGGGCGCTGGCAATGAGATGAGCGGGGGGAGGTGAGCCGGGGCGGCCGAGCGGAAGCGGCGATGCGGACGGCGGCGACGGTCGGCAGCGGGCAGCCGGCCGTTTCGTTCGTCCAGCGGCTGCGCAGCATCGACTGGACGCTGTCGCGCCCCGGCAACCACGCCAAGCTCGGCTATCTGCTGCTGCTGCCGGCGGTGCTGATGATCCTGGCGATCATCGTCTATCCGCTGGTCCTGTCGATCGACCTGTCGTTCCAGGACGTCAAGATCGCCCGCATCGGTGCGGCGCGGAAGGACTGGACGCTGCTCAACTACCAGCGGCTGTTCAGCTCGCCCGAGTTCTGGCGCAGCTGCTGGGTGACGCTGAAGCTCGTCACCATCGTCACCGGCTTGTGCTTCGCCATCGGCCTCGGCTCGGCGCTGTTGCTGAACCTGCGCTTCCGGGGCAGGGCGCTCGCCCGGCTGCTCGCGGCATTGCCCTGGGCCATCCCCGAGGTCGTCGCCGTCGTCGTCTGGTGGTGGATCTTCGACAGCTCGTTCGGGGTGCTCAACTGGGCACTGGTGACGCTCGGCATCGCCGCCCAGCCGGTGGCCTGGTTCTCCTCGGGCCTCGGCGCCTTCTCGGTCGTGGTCGTGGTGATGGTCTGGAAGGGCTATCCCTTCGTCTTCGTCATGCTGCTGGCCGGCCTCCAGTCCATTCCGCACGAGCTGTACGAGGCCGCCAAGGTCGACGGCGCTACCGCCTGGCAGCGCTTCCGCCACGTCACCCTGCCATGCCTGCGGCCGGTGCTCGGCATCACCCTGGCGCTGGTGGTGCTGTGGGTTTTCCGCGACTTCTCGATCATCTACGTGCTGACCCAGGGCGGGCCGGTGGGCGCCACCGAGACCCTGGCGATCAAGACCTACGAGGAATCCTTCGGCTTCTACCGCATGGGCTCCGGGGCGGCGCTCGGCGTCATCACCCTGATCGTCTGCGCCGTCACCGCCCGCTTCATGGTCGGCCGCGGCACGCGGCTGGCGGGCTGAGCCGGCGATGCGCCGCACCCCGCTCGAAAGCCTGCTGCTCTACGGCACGGTCGTCCTGTTCTGCCTGATCGTGCTGTTCCCGATCTACTGGATGCTGGTGACCTCGCTGTCGCCGGCCAACGACCTGCGCAGCTTCCCGCCGACCTTCCTGCCGGCCGAGCCCAATTGGGGGATCTACTACGAGATCCTGACCACGCGGCCGCTGCTGCTGTGGCTGTCCAACTCGACCCTGGCCGCCGCCGCCGCCGTGGTCCTGTCGCTCTCGGTCAGCATCCTCGCCGCCTACAGCCTGTCGCGCTTTCGTATCCGCGGCGGCCATTCGCTGGGCCTGTTCATCCTGGTCAGCAAGATGCTGCCGGCGACGCTCCTGGTGATTCCGCTGTTCGTCATCTTCCGCCAGGCCGGCCTCGTCGGCAGCCTGTGGTCGATCATCCTGGCGCACTCGACCCTGATCATCCCGTTCAGCACCTGGATGCTGAAGGGCTATTTCGACACCATCCCGACCGAGCTGGAGCAGGCGGCGCTGATCGACGGCTGCACGCCGCTCGGTGCGCTCTGGCGTATCGTGCTGCCCGCAGCCGCCCCCGGCATCGCCGCCACCGCGCTCTACGGCGTCGTCCTGTCCTGGGCCGACTACGCCTTCGCGCGGACCTTCCTCACCTCCGAGCAGACCGCCTGGACCGCCAATGTCGGCATCGCCACCTTCAAGGGCGAGCACATCATCAGCTGGAACGAGATCATGGCGGCATCGGCGCTCACCGCCCTGCCGATCGTGGTGATCTACCTGTTCCTCGAACGCTATCTGGTCAGCGGGCTGACGGCGGGGTCGGTCAAATAGAGCGGCGGTCCTGCGGCGCCGGCTCCCAGCCGAACACGCTGCGGCCGCCATACTCGTGCGAACGCCGCCGCTCGCCGGCAATGTGCTCCGGCAGGCTCGGCCCGCTCGCGGCCCGCTCCAGCCGGCGCGCCTGCTCGTCGAGCCGGCGGATCGCCCCCAGCTTCTCGTCGTTGCCGAGCCTGGCCTTCTCGACCGCCGACTTCAGCACGGCGATGGTCTGGTCGTAGACTTTCGTCGGCACCGGGAAGGGATGCCGGTCCTTGCCGCCATGCCCCAGCGAGAACCGCGCCGGATCGGCGAACCGGCACGGCGCTCCGTGGATGACCTCGGCGACCATGGCCAGGGATTCCACCGTCCGCGCGCCGACCCCCGGCACCAGCAGCAATTCGGTGAAGTCGCGCGGCCCGCTGTCCGCGGCAGCCGCGAGGGCACCGTGCAGGCGGCGGATCATCACGTCCTTTGGCCGCACGTCGTGATGCGCCGGCATGACGAGGTGCGGCAGGAAGGGCGACGTCGGCGGTGGCGAGCGCAGCATCGCGGCCTCCCGGGCGATCCGGTCCGGCCCGAGATCGCGCAACAGCTCGAGCTGTCCCTTGCGCGAGGCCTCGGCGCGCCGGTCGGTCAGGTTGACGATGTCGCCCTGGTTGCGGCCCTCGATGGCGGCGTGCGGCGCCTCGACGAAGCTCCGCAGATCCTCCGACAGCCAGTGATAGCGCCGGGCTGTGCGCGTGCCGCCGTTCATGCCCTGCTGGACCACCACCCACTTGCCGTCGTCGGCGACGATGAAGCCGTGGAGGTAGAGGTCGAAGCCGTCCTGCACCGCAGCACTGTCGACCTTGGCGCACAGCCGGCTGGCGCTGGCCAGTGCAGCCCCGTCGAGCCCGGTCCTCTGGCCGATCGCCGCCAGCTCGTCGGGCGTGCGCCGCGAATGGCTGCCGCGCCCGCCGCAGACATGCAGGCCCAGCTCGGCCGACAGCGGCGCCAGCCCACGCTTCAGGGCGCCCACAACGCTGGTGGTGATGCCGGAGGAATGCCAGTCCATGCCCATCACGGCACCGAAGGACTGGAACCAGAACGGATGCGCCAGCCGCCGCAACAGCTCGTCGCGGCCATAGTGATGGACGATGGCCTCGGTGACGACGGCACCGAGCTTCGCCATCCGCTGGCCGAGCCAGGCCGGCACGCGGCCATTGTGCAGGGGCAGGTCGGCGGTGCCGGCGCGACGGGCCATCGAGATTCCCGGGTACGAAACACGAACATCCCTAGCATTGCCCGGGGTCGACGGCCATCGTGTTCAACCGGCCGCCAGCAGCGTAACTTTTGGCCGGGGTCCGGCGTACTCTAGGTTGGGACCATGCCTTCCAGCCGGCGGGAGCCGATGATGACCGAGAGCGAGCGAATGCCTGCGAAATCGGCGGCGCAGCGGCTGCGCCGGCGGTCGATCCTGGCCATCGGCGCGCTGCTGGCGGTGGCAGCGGCCGGGTTCGTCGCCGGCCCGTCCCCGGCCGAGGAGGCGCGCGTCATCCCGCCGCCGCTGCTCGACAAGCTGGCATCACCCGCCGCAGCGCCCGCTGTCGCCGTCTTCGCCGGCGGATGCTTCTGGGGCGTGCAAGGTGTCTTCCAGCACGTCGACGGCGTGGCCAGCGCCGTGTCCGGCTATGCCGGCGGCGGGGCGGAGACCGCCCTTTATCGCGAGGTCGGCACCGGCCGGACCGGCCATGCCGAGGCGGTGCAGGTGACCTACGACCCGAGCCGCATCAGCTACGGCCGGCTGATGCAGATCTTCTTCTCGGTCGCCCACGACCCGACCCAGCTCGACCGCCAGGGTCCGGACATCGGCCCGCAGTATCGCTCGACGATCTTCCCGGCGGACGCGGCGCAGGCCCAGGCCGCGGAGGCCTACATCGCCCAGCTCGACCGGGCGCACGTCTTCGATGCCGCCATCGTCACGCGAATCGAGCCGGGCCACGCCTTCTACCCGGCGGAGGGCTATCATCAGGATTTCCTGACCCTGAATCCGACCCATCCCTACATCGTCGTCAACGACCTGCCGAAGGTCGAGGCGCTGAAGCGCCTCTTTCCCGAGGCCTATCGGCCGGAGCCCGTCCTCGTCACCGCCAGGGTGCTCGCCAACTGACGGAGCAGGCGGCGATTCCGGGCGCTCTCATCCCGTGCTCCCGCTCCCCACCCACTGCCCGCGCAGCGCCGCCCGGTTGGCCTGCAGCCACAGCAGCGACACCACCGCCGTGACGGCCGTGATCCGCCGGTCGCGGACGCGCGCCAGGGCCTCGTCGAGCGGCAGGACGTGGGTGCGGATGTCCTCGCCCTCGGCGGCCACGCCGTGGATGGCGCCGTGCCCGGGTGCCGCGACCTCGCCGACGAAGACACCGACCTGCTCGGTCATCGAGCCCGGGCTCGCGGCATATTCGCAGCAGAAGGCGAGGCGGCGAGGCTCGAGGCCGCATTCCTCGAGGCATTCGCGCCGGGCGACCTCCTCGGGCGATTCGCCGGGCTCGGTGAGGCCGGCGCAGGCCTCGATCATCCAGGGCGAGCCGCCGCTCTCGACCATGCCGGTGCGGAACTGCTCGACCAGCACCACGAGGTCGCGGACCGGATCCCAGGGCAGGACGACAGCGGCGCGGCGGGTGCGGAACAGCTCGCGCCGGATCACCGGGCTCCAGCCGCCGGCGAACAGGCGATGGCGCAGATGCAGGACGTCAAGCGAGAAGAAGCCCTTGTGGACCTCCTGCCTCTCGACGATCTCCCAGGAGCCGGGCTCGCCGGGGCCGGGATCGCTCACGTGAACGCCTTGAAGGTGATCACGGTGAAGGTGTCCTTGACACCCCCCAGCGTCTGGACGCGGCTGGTGACGAAGCGGCCGATATCGACCTCGTCGTCGAGATGGAACTTCATGATCAGGTCGAACTGGCCGGAGATCGAATAGACCTCCGAGACCTGCTCGACGGTCTGCACCGCCTCGTCGGCGACATCGTAGGCGCGGCCGAGCTCGCACTTCACCATCACGAAGATGGTCTGCATCAGTCGTCCCTGGCGGTACGGGCGAGCAGGCGGGCCGGCACCGGCCGGGTCAGGAACAGCGGCAGGTCGGGATGCTCGCCGAACACCACGTCGGGCTCGGGCTCACGCTGGCGCTGCGGCGGCCGGCGCTCGCCGCGCTGGCGCAGCGCCGCCTCGACCTCGGGCTCCAGGCGGGCGACGCGGGCAGGCTTGCCGGACTCGCCACGGGTGGACTGCTTGGGCTCGCCACGCGCGGGCTGCCTGGACTCGCTGCGGGCCGGCTGGGCTTCGGCGCGGCGGCGCGTCTCCTGGCGGGGCGCCTCCGGGGCGGCCGCCGTCGCCTCGGCCCGCGTCGGGCGGCGGCGACGGCCGCGGGCCGGGCGCTCCTCGGCGTCGGAATCCGCGGCCGGAGCGACGGCGGCGACCTGCAGGACGTTGATGGTGCGGGCGGTCAGCCGCTCGATGGCGGAGAGGAACCTGCCGTCGTCGGGCGTGACCAGGGTGAAGGCGCGGCCCTTCTTGCCGGCGCGGCCGGTGCGGCCGATGCGGTGGACATAGTCCTCGGCATGCATCGGCACGTCGAAATTGATGACACAGGGCATGTCGTCGATGTCGAGGCCGCGGGCGGCGACGTCGGTGGCCACCAGGAAGTCGACGGTGTCGGCCTTGAAGGCATCGAGCGTCGCCTGGCGCTGGGACTGGTCGAGGTCGCCGTGGATGTCGCGGGCGTTGTGGCCCTGGCGCTGCAGCCAGCGGGCGAGGCTCGACACCTCGCGCTTGCGGTTGCAGAACACGATGGCCTTGCCGATGCCCTCGCGGCCGATCAGCCGCTCGAGCGCGCCGCGCTTGTCGTCGCCGCCGACGCGCAGCAGGAAGTCCTCGACCGAGGCGCTGGTGCTGGCGGGACGCGCCACCTCGACCACGGCCGGATCGCGCAGGAAGCGGTCGGCGAGGCGCCGGACCTCGGGCGGCATGGTGGCCGAGAACAGCAGCGTCTGCTCGCGCTTGATCAGCAGGCCGATGATCTTCTCGACGTCGGGGATGAAGCCCATGTCGAGCATGCGGTCCGCCTCGTCGATGACGATGATCTGGACCTGGCTCATCAGCACCTTGCCGCGCTCGAACCAGTCGAGCAGGCGGCCGGGGGTGGCGATCAGGACGTCGACACCCTTCTCCAGCAGCTTCTCCTGGTCGCCCATGCCGACGCCGCCGATGATCAGCGCCATCGTCAGGCTCAGGTGCTTGCCGTAGATCTCGAAATTGGCGGCGGTCTGGGTGGCCAGCTCGCGGGTCGGCGACAGGATGATCGAGCGCGGCATCCGCGCCCGGGCCCGGCCGGAGGCCAGCACGTCGAGCATCGGCAGCACGAAGGAGGCCGTCTTGCCGGTGCCGGTCTGGGCCACGCCGATCAGGTCGCGGCGGGCGAGCACGAGCGGAATGGCGGCGGCTTGAATGGGGGTGGGCGAAGTATAGCCGGTCTCGGCGACGGCGCGGAGCACCTCGTCGCGTAGGCCCAGCGCGGCGAATCCCGCCGGCGCGTCGTCTTGCAGTGTCAAGGAGTGCCCTTGCTTGGGTCGATCGTGAAGTCGCTCCTGCATGTAGGAAGGGGGGCCGCGAAGTCAACGAATCCGATCGGCCGCAAGACAATTCGTCGCTCGCGGCGGCATTTTCCATGCCGGTAGCCGCCCGTTTGCTACAGTCACGGCAGTCTCGCCCGCCGGGCGAGACTGGAGGACGGGCGGAGCGGCGTTGGGCATGCTGATCGACAAGGACGCGGCGGCGCTGCTCGTCGTGGACGTGCAGGCGCGGCTGGCGCCGGCGGTGCAGGACGGCGAGCGGGTGGTGGCGCGCACGCGCCTGCTGCTGGAGGCGGCGCGGCAGCTGGCGGTGCCGGTGGTGGTGTCCGAGCAGTATCCGCGCGGCCTCGGCCACACCGACGAGCGGCTGGGCGAGCTGCCGCCCCGGGCCACGGTGATCGACAAGACCGCCTTCTCCTGCCTGCGCGAGCCGAGGCTGCGCGAGCATCTCGATCGGCTGGGGCGCGGCCAGGTGGTGGTGTGCGGGATGGAGACGCATGTCTGCGTGCTGCAGACCGCCCTCGACCTGCGCGACGCCGGCCGCGAGGTATTCGTGGTGGCGGACGCCGTCGGCTCGCGCAGCGAGGCCAGCCGTCGCCTCGGCCTCGAGCGCATGCGCGACCGCGGCATCGACATCGTCGACAGCGAGATGGTGGTGTTCGAGTGGCTCGAGCGCGCCGGCACGGAGGACTTCCGCAAGCTCATGCCCCTCGTCAAATAGTCCTGGCGACGCCCTCGCCGGGCGGCCGCAGGCTTCGTCGGGCGTCGTCGTCCGGTGCTCACGGGCATTGGGCCCGCTGCGCTCCAGGCGCCTTGCCTTCCTCGCCTGCGACCACCCTGCGAGGGCTCGGAATCGGGGGGATCACGGCCCCTGCGATTTCTCGGGCCTCAGCCCGATCTCCTCGGCCAGCACGGCGAACAGCCTCTCCA
>DAOLFG010000067.1:0-31399 GCA_035326425.1 Geminicoccus sp.
CAGAGCACGTCCCATTTGTCGAAGGTGGTGCAGGGATGTGAAATGCCGAGCTCCACGAGGTCTCCCGGGCGAAGCGGACTGTCCTCGGGGCATTTGAGATAGGCGTGCTGGTCGTTGAGCATGGTGATCTCGTAGCCATCCGGCAGGTCCCACACTGTCAGCGCCGTCGCATCGGATGCATGGCGGAGCGGCCGGGGCAAGTGCGCGTCGTAGGATACGTCGCGCCGGCCGGCATTGAGGAAGGCGAGCCCGGGCTCCGGCCGCGACTGCACCGTCGCCCAGACAGTCAAGGCTTGGCGCGGCGCGGCATCGAGCGTCGCCAGTTCCGGCGAGCGTTCTAGGGCGCGGGCGATCTCACGCTCGTACATGCCGGCGTCGTGGGAAATATAACAGCCGCTGCGCAGGACCACGCGCGAGGGGCTGTCGAAGGCCGGCCGGCTCAGCGCCTTGGCAACCAGGTCGAAGAATGCCGATCCTCCTGCCGTCAGCAGGATCTCCTTTCCACGGAACAGGCCGGCAGCCGCGAAGGCCTCAGCGGTCTGTGTCATAAAGACGAGGAACTCGGTGATGCGGCGCTCGATCTCTGTACGATCGGCACCACGGATACTGCCCTCGAAGCCTTCGATACCGACGAGTAGCGCCGCATGCTGCATGCCCGCCAACCGCTCAGCGATGAGTCGCGCAGCGGCCTCCGTCCTGCAGCCGGTGCGCGCGAAGGGCGAGCCAAGCTCGATCAGCACCTGGAACGGCCTATGTCCTGGATGAGCGGCCGCGATTTCCTCGAGCAGGGCTGCGCCTTCCAGGGAATCCACGAGAAAGTAGAAGTCAAAGTCGGGATCGTCGATCTGCGATCGCGCAATGTAGGAAAGGAAGCCGGGATCGAGGATCTGGTTGGCGAGGAAAATCCGCGCCACGCCGTAATGACGGGCGACCTGGACATGGTGCTGTGTCGAGAGCGTAATGCCCCAGCAGCCGTCGTCGAGCTGCTTGCGGAAGAGCTGCGGTGCCATTGTCGTCTTACCATGCGGGCAGAGCGAGACACGGTATTGGGCCATCACCGCCGCGATCCAACGACTGTTCTCCTCGATAGCGTCACGGTTCAGCACCGCAAGCGGGGTCGTCAGGTCGCGCCGCAGCAGGTTCCAGCCCTGTCGCCCGATCTCACCCAGCGGCATGACCGGCAGCTCCGCCGGCATTCCTTTGGTGCGGCTGTCGATCCTCTCGTCTGCCAGCGGGAGGAAATGCGATGATTTCATCTGGGTACTTGCGCTCGGCACCAGAAACACTCCTTCGATCAAATTGCCCGTCAGGGCTGCAAACGAGCCATCTCGCCGGTATAGGTCTTGGGGTTGGGATAGGCGTAGCCGCAAGCCCGGCTGGTCGAGAGGCCCATGCCGATGAGCCCTTCGAGAATCTTGATACCCGCGGCGACGCCGTCGACGACCGGCACCCCGAGCTCGCGGGAGATGAAGTCGACCAGATCAGCCATGCCGGCGCAACCGAGCACGATGCAGTCCGAATGATCCTCGGCGACCGCCCGGCGGCATTCCGCCAGGATGACATTGCGCGCGTCCGATCCTTCGACCTCCAGGTCGAGCACGGCGAGTTCCGTCGTGCGCACCTTTCGGCACTTGTGCTCCATGCCATAAGCGCGCACGAGATGCTCGAGGATGATACGGCTGCGGTGACCCGTCGCGACGACGGAAAAGCCTTCGCAGATGAAGGATGCCATGTGCATGGCGGCCTCTGCGATGCCGACAACCGGGCCGTTGGCGATCTCGCGGGCGGCATGGAGGCCCGGATCGTCGAAACAGGCGACGAGGTAGCCCTGAAAGCCTTCCGTCGCGCCCTTGCGCACCTCGTCCACCAAGCCGAGCGCGCTCACCGCCTCGTCATAGTGTCCCTCGATGGAGGCCGGCCCCATGGAGGGGCTGACGGCCACGACCTCGGTTCCCGGAAAGGCTGCAGCCGAGGCCGCCTCGCCGATCTTCCCGGTCATCGAGAGCGTGGTGTTCGGATTGATGACCTTGATCTTCATCGCTTTGCCCTTTCAGTATCCGGCCGTTTCCAGCTCGCCTGTCACGGGATCGAAGGGCGTTACGTGCTTGCCGCGCGGCTTGATGGCGTCATAGGGGCCGCGGGCAAGGAAGCGGCCGTGGCCCGGCTTGCCGACCACGACGCCGTCGTCGCAGACCACCTCGCCGCGCGAGAGCGTCATGATCGGCCAACCCGTCACCTCCGCCCCTTCATAGATCGTGTAGTCGACGCCGTGATGCAGCATGTCGTTGCGGATCGTCACCTTGCGCTCCGGATCCCAGATCGCGATGTCCGCATCCGCGCCGATGGCGATGGTGCCCTTTCTCGGATAGAGGCCGAAGAGTTTCGCGGGATTGGTCGCGGTCAGCGCGACGAAGGTGTTGAGGTCGATGCGGCCCTTGACGATGCCTTCGGAGAAGAGGATCGGTAGCCGCGTCGCAAGCCCCGGCACGCCGTTCGGGATGGCGCTGAAGGGCGCATTCTCGCCGCCGACCTTCTTGCCGTGCGGATCATCGAAGCGGTTCGGCGCGTGGTCGGAGGAGACGACGCCGAGCGTGCCGGTACGGATATAATTCCAGAGCGCCTCCTGGTCGGCCTGCGTGCGCGGCGCGGGGCTGCACAGGAATTTTGCGCCCTCGAAGCCCGGCCGGTCCAGATCCCTTGCCGTCAGCATCAAATATTGCGGGCAAGTTTCGCCGAAGACCTTGAGACCGCGGTTCTGCGCCCGGCGAATCTCCTCGGCGGCTTCCGCGCCGGAGACGTGAAAGATCTGAATCGGTACGTCCAGCAGCTCGGAAAGCATGATGATGCGATGGCAGGCCTCCCGCTCCACCGGCATGGGCTTTGCCCAGGCATGGTGCTTGGGGCTGGTGAGCCCCGCCTTTTCCAACGCGCGGGTGAGATACATGATCGCCGCATGGTTCTCGGCATGGACGGTGACAAGCGCGCCGGTGCGTCGCGCGAGCGCCAGCACGCGCAAGGTCTGCTCGTCGTCGAGCACGACATTCGTGTAAGTCATGAAGATCTTCAGCGAACGGTGCCCTTCCTCGATGAGCGGCACCAGCTCCTCCAGAACCGCATCGGTCGGATCGGCGACAACGAGGTGGAAAGAATAGTCGATCAGCGAGCGGGTCGCCTTTCGGTGATAGTCGCGCAATGCATCGGTAACGCCGCTGCCCTTCGTCTGCTGCGAGAAGGAGATGACTGTTGTGGTGCCGCCGGCGGCCGCCGAGGTGGTGGCGGAGACAAAGGTGTCGGCATTGCACACCTTGCCGACCTGCGGCTCCTCGATATGGCAATGGGAATCGACGCCGCCGGGCAGCACGAGGCGGCCCTCCGCCGAAATCTCCCGCGCGGCGGGCCCGAGATTTTCACCGATCGCGACGATCCTTCCGTCCGCGATCGCAACGTCCGCCCGGAAGCAGTCGCTCGCAGTGGCGATTGTTCCCCCGCGGATGACGAGATCATAGTCCTTCATGACTTCTGCTCCGGCTTTAGGTTGCGGTCGGATCGACGGCGAGCAGGAGCTTTCCCGATACGGTGCGGGATTCGAGACATTCGTACATCTGCTCTGCCTGTTCGAAAGGGAAGATGCGTTCGACCGGAACGCGCAGCGTCCCGTCGGCGACTGCGGCGAGGGTCAGGTACAGCCCGTCTCGCCAGGGCTGCGCGGCGAAATCGAGATGGCCGAGATGGAAACGCGTGAAGGTCACCGATTTCTCGACGAGGCGCGCCCAGAGATTGTCGAGCGGCCGGCCTTCCGCCTCGCCATAGCTGACGATCTGCCCGAGCGGGCGGAGAAGGGCGAAGCTGCGGTCGAGGATCGTCGCGCCGGTGGAATCGTAAACCTTGTCGACGCCACGACCGTTCAGGAAGCGCCCGATCTCCGCCAGGAAATCCGTTTCCGTGCGGTTGACGACGAGGCTTGCGCCATAGTCTAGCGCGCGCCGTTCCTTACCCCGCGTTCCGACGGTTCCGACGACCACGGCGCCGGCCTGCGCGGCAAGCTGGGTGAGATAGAGCCCGACGCCACCGCCGATTGCATGGATGAGGACAACCTCACCAGGAAGGACAGACGAAACGGTGTGCAACAGATGCCAAGCCGTCTGCGCCTGGATGAGGAAGGCCGCTGCCGTCTCGAAGCGCACGGTATCTGGCAGTCGGATGGCGCCCGCCGCCGGCACGGCGCAAAGCTCCGCGAAGCCGCCGCCCGCCTCGGCATAGCCTGCCACCCGGTCGCCGACAGCAAAACCTTCCACGCCCGCGCCGATGGCCGTCACCGTGCCTGCGATCTCGAAGCCCGGGACGAGCGGGTACCGCTTGGGATGCGGATAGGTGCCGCGCCGCATCATCGTGTCGGCGAAGTTGCAGCCGCAGCAGGCGACGCCGACGACAAGCTCTCCTGGCCCGGCGGCGGGCACAGGAACGTCAGCGACGCGCAAGATGCCCGGGGCTTCGCCGGGTTGATCCAGCAAGATCGCGCGCATGGTCTCCTCCCTTCTCTTCGGATCATCACCGGTGGCGGTTGGCAAACCGCTCCCGTGCCGCCTCCCATGAGAAGGCAGCCACCAGCGGTGATCTTTGCGTAAGGGGTTCCCGCCGGTCAGACGGCGGTGATCAGCCCGTAGTTCTTCGGTTCGCGATGCGCCTCGAAATTGAAGATGTTCTCGCGGATTTCGCGGCAACGGGCAAAGTCGGCGACCGCCGTGATGACCTCGTCCTCCAGTGTGTTGGTGAGCGCGACAAGCTCCCCGGTGGGGGCGACGATGCAGGAATGGCCGAGCAGCATGCAGCCCTCCTCGACGCCGACCTTGCCGGCGCCTGCGGTCCATGCACCGTTCTGGTAGGCGCCTGCCTGCATCGACAGGAGGTGGTGGAACGAGCTGAGCTGGTCGTGCTGGGGCACAGGTGGATTGTGAAGCGGCGTATTGTAGCCGCCGCAGATCAGTTCCGCCCCCTTGAGGCCCATCACGCGCCAGGTCTCTGGCCAGCGCCGGTCGTTGCAGATGAACATGCCCATCTTGAAACCGTCGACATCATAGACCGGGAAGCCCATGTCGCCCGTCTCGAAATAGCGCTTCTCCAAGTGTTGGAAAGGACGATAGTCTTCGTAGTCCTTGTGGCCCGGCAAATGCACCTTGCGGTACTTGCCGACGATCTTGCCGGTCTTGTCGACGGCGATGGAGGTGTTGAAGCGCCGTTTCTTCCCACCTTCCGTAACCAATTCGGCAAAGCCGAGGTTGAAGCCGACGCCGTGTTTCACGGCGGCCTCGAACACCGGCCGCGTCACCGGGTTCGGCATTTCCATCTCGTAGAACGCATCCAGCTCCGCTTCGTCTGTGAAGTACCAGCGGGGGAAGAAAGTGGTCAGCGCCAGTTCGGGAAAGACGATGAAGTCCGAATTGCGCGCCGCTGCCTGCTCGAGCATGTCGACAAGTCGCTTCACCACCTGCTCGCGACTATCGCTGCGGGCGATGGGTCCGAGCTGCCCCACCGCGAGAATGATCTTTCCTGGCATTTTCTTCTCCTTTCCGTTCCGGGGCCTCAGCCGCCGAGATAGAGTTGCTTGACCTTGTTGTCGTTCAGGAGTTCCTGCGACGTTCCCTCGAGGCCGATGCGTCCGGTTTCGAGCACATAGGCGTATTGGCTGATGCGCAGCGCCATGCGCGAATTCTGCTCGACCAGCACGATGCTGGTGCCCTCCTCCCGATTGATCTCCGTGACGAGCCGGGCGATATCGCGCACGATGAGCGGCGCGAGGCCCAGCGACGGCTCGTCGAGGAGGAGAAGGCGCGGCTTGGACATCAGCGCACGTCCGATGACCAGCATCTCCTGTTCGCCACCCGACAGCGTGCCGGCGGGTTGCTTCAGGCGCTCGCGCAGGCGGGGAAAGCGGTCGAGAATACGCTCCAGATCGCGCTTCACCGCGCCGTCGCGGCGCGTGTACGCACCCATCAGCAGATTGTCCCTGACAGTCATCAGGGGGAAGACACGACGGCCTTCCGGCACCATGGCGATGCCCATCGCGACGCGACGCGCCGCCGGCAGCCGGTCGATGCGCCGACCATCGAACCAGATTTCGCCTTCGGCAAGCTTCGCGAGCCCGGTGATCGCCCTCAGACTCGTACTCTTGCCAGCACCATTGGCGCCGATGAGGGAGACGATCTCGCCAGCGTCGAAACCAATATTGACATCGCCAATCGCTCGAACTCGGTCGTACCGGACGGTCAAGTGGCGTGCCTCGAAGTATCTGTTGTTGCTCGCCGTCATGCCTCAATAGCTCCCGATCGTCTCGTCGTCCTGACCGAGATAGGCCTCGATGACCGCTGGATTGGCACGGATTTCTGTCGGCAGGCCCTCCGCGATTTTCGAGCCGAAGCTCACCACGACGATACGGTCACTGATGCGCATCACCGCGCGCATGTCGTGCTCAACGAGCAGCACCGTGATGCCGCGCTTTCGGATTCCCTCGACCATCTCCACGGCGCGGTCCGTCTCTTCGGAGTTCATGCCGGCGAAAGGCTCGTCGAGCAGCAGCACACGTGGCCGGGCGGCAAGCGCGATCGCGATGCCGAGCGCCCGCAGGTGCCCGTGAGGCAGGTTGCGTGCCAGTTCGTCCTTCACATGACCAAGGCCGAGATAGTCGAGGATTTCGGCCGCGCTCTCGGCGGAGGCCTCCCCGTCGGCACGCGCCGCAGCTGTCGAGAAATAGGCGCCGAGCGGCGTCGCCTTGAGGCCGAGCTGGTGGGAGACGATGACGTTCTGAAGAGCCGTCATCTCCTTGAATACTGTCGTCTCCTGGAAGGTACGCACGATGCCGGCCTGCGCCACCTGATGGGGCTGCCTGCCGGAGACCACCGCCCCGTCGAGCAGGACGCGGCCGGACGTGGGCTTGAGGAAAGACCCGATCAGCTTGAACAGTGTCGATTTGCCAGCGCCGTTCGGACCAATGACCGAGAGGATTTCGCCCTGTGAGACGCTGAAGGAGATATCGTTTACCGCCGTCAGACCGCCGAAGCGCTTGGTCAACCCTTCGATTGCGAGGAAGCTCATGGGATCACCTCTCCCTGCGGCGCAGGAGGGAGCCGATGCTGAGCAGCCCGTTCGGCAGGAAAAGCATGACGACGATCATCAGCACGCCATAGAGCAGTGCCTGATATTCCTGGATCGAGCGCAGCAACTCGAAGGCCATGACCAAGCCGAAGGCGCCGACGATCGGGCCGAGGACGTAGTCGAGCCCACCGAGGAAGCAGTAGAGCATGAAGTTGATGGAGTCCGAGACGGTATAGGTTGCCGGATAGATGTTCTGTTGCAGGGCTGCGAAACAGGCGCCGGCAATGCCGCCCATCGCCGAGCACAAAACGAAGGCCAGCACCCGGTAGCGTGCAATGTCGATGCCGATGGACATAGTCAGCTCCTCGTTCTCTCGCATGGATCGAAATATCCATCCGATCCGGCTGTTGGCGAGCCGCCATACCGCGAGGTAGCCGACAAGCAGCAGAGTCGCAGCGAAGAGGTAGAATGCAAGGGGCGTGGAAAGACCTGCCGGACGCGGAATGTTGAGGATTCCGCCGCCGCTCGCGCCGAGCGTGTTGAGGAACAGCAGGCGGACCGCTTCCGTGAGGCTGAGCGTGACCATGGCGAAATAGATGCCGCGGAGGCGCAGGAGCGGCCAGCCGATCAGGAATCCGACCAGGGCAGCGACAAGCGCCGACAGCGGCAGGCACAGCCAGAAGGAAACACCGTAGGTCGTCGACAGGATCGCCTCTGTGTAGCCGCCGAGCAGCGCAAAGGCACCCTGGCCGATGTTCACGCGGCCAATGGCGAAGGTGATCCACACGCCAAGGCTCGCGAAGGACAGCAGCGAGGCGTTGGTCATCACGTTCAGCCAATAGGAGCGCTCGGAGAATGCGAGCGGAATGGCCAAGTAGAGGAAGACCGCGAGAATGATGATCGTCAGCAGGCCGCTCTTGCCGTCGAGGAAGCGCACGGAAATTGGAACAGGCGCCGCGGGAAGTGTATTTGACATGATATCCGTCCTTGCCGGATTCGGGTTACGGTCGCGAAGGCATGTTGCGGCAAGGCAGGGGTCAACCCCATGGCTTGCCCATGATCCCTTGCGGTCGCACGAGAAGGAAGACTATGAGGGCGATGAAAATGATCAGGTATGTGACGGAACCGGGGAAAAGCGCGTAGCCAATCGCCTCTGCGAAGCCGAGGACGACCGCGCCCAGCAATGCGCCACCGATCACACCTGCCCCACCGATCATGATCATGATGAAAGCCTTGGTGGAGATCGCCGTCCCAATGCCCGCATTGACTCCGGAAACCGAGATCAGCAGGCCCCCTGCAACCCCCGCCAGCGCGGCACCAAGGCCGAATCCGAACATGCTGATCCGTCCTGTCTCGACCCCCATGAGCGTTGTCGCTGTCCGGTCCTGCGCCAGCGCCCGCATCGCCCGGCCGGTCCGGGTGTAGTAGACGAAGGAAAGGACTGCTGCGATGAGCAGGAGCGAGATTACAAACACCAATAGTCGATTGGCTGGGAGGAATGCGTCGCCGAGACGGTAGACGCCCTGGACCATTGGAGGAATGCCGCGCTGCTTTTCCCCGAAAAGATAGAGAGCGACATTCTCCAGGAGGAATGCGGTGCCCACGGCGAGCAACATCGAGTTCTCTTCACGTCCCGCCGAGCGCAATACCCGCTGGAAAAGGCCTTTCTCCATGGCCATCCCGACTGCGCCGACGCCGACGGCTGCAGCCGCCAGCCCGACCCCGTAGGGCATTTCGTAAACCGCACAGACCCAGTAGACCACCAGGCCGCCGATCATGAACATCTGGCCGTGCGCGAAATTCAGCAAGTTCATGATACTAAAGATCAGGG
Source organism: Geminicoccus sp. (assembly GCA_035326425.1). Classification (GTDB taxonomy): domain Bacteria; phylum Pseudomonadota; class Alphaproteobacteria; order Geminicoccales; family Geminicoccaceae; genus CALKJU01. Next base: position 8,921 of record DAOLFG010000067.1, read on the forward strand.
TCAGACCAAGCGCAATCAGCGCATAGTTAGCTGATAGAATAGCACCATTGATGATGACTTGTTCCATCTCGTTCTTCCGGTCGTGTCACGAGGTTGGTAGGAATCGAGTGGTGCAGTTCCTGGCTGACTATGGTTGGCCGGATCAGGCGGCAAGGCCCGGCTGACGACGTCCGTGCCGGCATAGCCGGCGAACAGGCTGACCAGTGCCCTGCGCATTCGGCGGGTGCTCACCCCGGCCAGGTAGGCTTGGGCGATCAGCGCCTCAGCGCGATGGCCGAGGCGCCTGTAAGCCGGCAGGAGCGTGCTCTTCCATTCGCACGCGCCCGTCGTGTCGCACAGCCGGCCACGCGGCACCGCCAGCTCCAGCGAGCCGAAGGTTCGTCACCAGCTGGCGGGTTCCACGATCATGGCGGTGCCCCTTGCCAGCGCCGCCACGACCGTTCTTCCGTCGATTGCGCTAAGCCGGCATGCCTACGGTTGAGACCCCGGCTTATTTCACCGCACCGATCGCGATCGTGACGAACTCGCCGCCCTTGGTCTCGGTGAGCACGAGCGGGACGCCGATCTGGCGCTCCTGGCCGTAGTCGGTCTCGCCGGTATAGGTGAGCGCGCTCTCTTCCTTCAGGAACGGATTGCGCATGGAAAAGTCAGGAATGGCCTTCTTGAAGAGGCTCGCGTCCTCTATCGCGGCGGGTCCAGTGGCCTGGAGCGTGCCGAGGATCATCTCGAGCGCATAGACCTTGGTGCCGGCTTCGTCGTTCCACTCGCCCGCGACCTTGGTGTACTGCTTGATGAACTCGTCCATGTATTCGCTGCGGATTTCGGATGTAGACGCACCGCCGATGGAGATCAGGCCGTCGCCGTAATCACCGGCCATTTCCTGGATCACCTTGATGTCCTGGCCGGAATCGCTCGCGAACAGGCCGGTATAGCCAAGTTCGCGGGCAGCGCGCATGAGCAGAGGTGTATTGGACGGCGCAGAGGCCGGCAGGAAGATGAGATCCGGTGCCTTGTTGACGACATTCGACATCACTGGGAAGAAGTCGGTGACGTTCGGCTCATAGGTGGCATCGGCGACAACGATCTCGAGACCGAGCTTCTCGGCGGCGGCGACACCGTCGTCGCGGTTGCTGAGGCCGTCGCTGTCATTGCGGGCGACGAAGGCGACCTTCTTGACGCCGCGCTCATTCTTCAGAAGCTCGAGGATCGCAGGAGCGACCTGATAGCTGGCCACCATTCCCATGACGGCGTTTTCCGCCGGCTGTGTGAACAGCGATCGACTGGATGCGTAAGGGAAATAGATCGCATTGAATTTCTCGGCGATCGGACGGACGCTTGTGGCCGTGACATCGGTGTTCGGACCGATGACGTAGTGGACACCCTCTTCGCCCATCAGGCGCTCGGCTCCCGAAACGGTGAGCTTGGGATCGTTGCGGTCGTCCACTGATATGATTTCGATCCTGTATTTCTCTCCGCCGATCTCGACCCCGCCCTTCTCGTTCCACATGGCGGCCGTGGCCTGCGCGGCATACTTGTTGACGAGGCCCCAGGACGCTTCCGCACCGCTCATCACGCCGAGTTGGCCAATTTTCAGCACTTTGTCTTGCGCGAAGGCGGAGCCCGGATTGCCGGCGATAGCCATCAGGCCCGCGGCCCCGGCCAGCTTGAGCATAGTCCGTCGATATGTCGAAGCGTTCATGTCAACCTCCCTGTGCCCACATGATGCTTCAGGCCCCAGCCTGCACCTCGATGGTGTCTGTTCTATATATAGAACGTTGTGCTTCATGCAGCACGGAGCGCGTAGCCACGATTCATGAGTTTGTCAACACGGTACCCGCAGGATCGACCACGGACGGTATTTTCCGCCCGCCTCGGCAGGAGCCGGCTGTCAGCCCATCGGAAAGTCGTTGGGAACCCGTGCGAGGATTGCACGGTTGATCGATGCGGCCGTCCGCACGATTTCTCGCGCTAGCATTTCTTCTCGCGACGCAAGCGTCGGCAGCAATCCGGAGCAGGTGAAAATGTAGATCACCTCGCCGTGCCGGTCGAAGATTGGCATGCCGAGTGCCATGAGGCCCTCGGTCAGCTCCCCGACGCTGCGCGCGTAACCTCGTTTGCGCGTCGCAGCGATTTCGGCGCGGACGTCCGCTTCCGTCATCAGGGTGGCAGACGTGTAGCGCACCGGCCGCCAGTCCTTCATCCAGCGGTCGATCACGCTTTCCGGCTGCCAGGCGAGATAGGCACGCATATTGGCCGTCGCATCGCGCGGGAAATGATGGCCGATCGGGAAGGACACCTCCATCGACTGGGCGCCGTTGAACTTGTCGACGACGATGAACGTGTCGTCCGCCTGCGGCTGGGTGAGCACCGCCGGGATTTCCGTCCGTCGCACCAACTGCCGCAATTCATGACGGATCGTATCGAGGACCGGCGAGCCGAGAAGCGAGGACGCGCTGGCGAGCAGACCGGAATTGAGGTGATAGGCCTTCGTGCGCGGATCGAATTTCAGCCAGCCGAAATAGGTCAGCGTCTTGAGGATCGAGTGGCAGTGGCTCTTCGAGATGGAAAGCGCGATGACGATCTCAGTGAGCGAGGCCATGTGAGCCGACGCACGGTTGATGAAATTGATGATCGCCACGGCGTTTTCGACGGCCGGCACGAGACCGGGTGCGGGAAGCGGCGGATGCATCTCGTCGTCCTGCGCCGTCAGCAACCAACGCGAGCCACTCTGGCGCAATTCGGACGTGTAGACGGCTCCTGCGGCGGGCGACTTGACTGAGCCCTTCAATGCATCCGTATGCGTTCCGGGGTTCTTCGTGGCCGTTTTCTTCATGCTACCTCCAGACACGGCGCGGAAATGCTGCGCTTGCGAATATCCTATATGCAGAACTTGATTCTCTGCAAAGCGTGGATTCCGCCGCTCGACGGGCATTCTCGAATTCGAGCGCGAGCTGATCCAGGAGCGCATTCGTTCCGGCATGGCCGCGGCCAAGGCAGGAGCTACCGCCTGATCGGACGGGAGGTGGGGTTGAGCAAGAACACGGTCGCCGAGATCGCCAGACGTGGCCGCGCCACTCTCCGAGCAAATCAGTGTTCCCAGCCTGTGCCACGAACCGTGCTATCCTGCTCGTTCTATGGCGTGACCCCTTCTGCCAACCGAACCGCACCTCCACAATACCACCACTACCGCCGACTTCCTCAACGTCGAGGTGATGGCAGGAGAGCAGGCGGCACTGCGATCGAGACCTCGCGGGTGAAGAACGGGTTCCACCACGACAGGTAGCCGGGCGTCGAGTTGGCGGTGGTGTCGCCGGTGTCGACCAGGAACCGGCCCTCGGGATGCTCGACCAGCCAGGCCAGGATCGGCAGGTCGACGATCCAGCTGTCGTCGAGGAAGATGTCGAGCTTGCGCGCCAGAGCCGAGCGGCCCTCGCGGCCGCGGGCCTGGGCGGTCTTCATGCGGGCCCGGCCGGTCTGGATCGGCGTGATGCGGATCATGGATCCTGCCTCCCTCTCAGAACCGCCAGCTCAGGCGTGCCATGGCCGAATTGGCCATGGAGTCCGAGGCGAGATCGGCGTCGTACTGCAGCTTCAGGTCGATCGACCGCGTGGTCATCACCTCGACGCCGAGACCGAGCCTCGCCGCGACATTGGGATTGCGCAGCTCGGAACGGAACGAGCCGGCCGAGCCCGGCGCGTCGGCCATACGGGCGTCGGTCGCGAAATTGTTGGGGCCATGGAGTACGATGCCGCCCGAGGCGTAGGCGCGCAGGATCGAGCCGTCGGGCAGCGCCAGCCGCCGGCCGAGCTCGACGGACGGTGTCGCCGAGAGCACCAGCTTGTCGGAATCGTCGACATCGAGGTCGAAGGCGCCGGCCCCGCTCTCCTCGTAGCTGTCCATCCGGACGTAGGTGGCCGAAAGATCGAGATAGGGCTGGACGTACCAGGACGAGAACGGCAGCTGATAGGCGATGCGGGCATGGAGGCCGAGATTGGCGGCCCTGGGCGAACCCTTCGCCCGCTCCCGGCTGTCGCCGAGATCGATGGTCCGGGAGCTGTCGTACCAGCCGTACCCTCCGTCGAGGGCGCCGGACAGCAGCAGGCGGCCGATCTGCCGCTTCAGCGTCAGGCCGGCCAGCAGGGCTTCGCCGTCGACATCGGCGGAGTCGTCGTCGCCGTCCAGCCGGCTCAGCTCGTAGCCGAGCGAGCCACCGAGGAACCAGCCGTCGCCGATCTGCTTCTGGCCGCCGAGTTGCGTCGTCACCGCCTTGCTGTCGAAGCCGACGGTCTGGTCGTCGGCGTCGCGGCTCGCCAGCGTGCCGAAGACGCGGCCCCAGCCGCAGTCGGTCTGGGCGAGCAGGGTGCCGTCGCCGACGAAGGCTTCGCAACCGCTCATATTGTCGACGAAGCCGTGGCTCGCCGCCAGCCGGGCGGCGCCGATCGCGCTGACCGCCTGACCTGACATCGCATCCAGGCTGGAGCCGTAGCCGTCGGCATCGTCCAGCGAGGCCATGGCCGCGAAGGCCTCGCCGAAGCCCTCGGCACCGGAATCCCAGATCTGCTGGAGATGCGCCGCCACGCTGCGCCGGGTGCCGCTCGAGCTGCCGGAGCTGCTGCGGAAATCGGCCTCCGGCGTGATCCGCAACCCGCCGTCGGTGACGGTCGGGCGGTAGCTGAACAGGTGGGAGCCGGCGAAGGTCAGCTGCGGCTCCATGCGCAGGCTGCCGCCTGCCGTCAGCACGGTGACGGGATCGGAGCCAAGCGTCACGGGTCTGACGCTCACGGTGCCGGCGATCCGGGCCTCACCGTCGACTTCCAGGCGATCGGCCCGGCCCGCCGCGTGATCGGTGTCGACGACGAGCCTTCCCGTCTCCGACTGCACGAGGTCGCCGCTCAGCCGCGTCGTGCCGATCCGGCCGCTGCCGCCGACCTCGACCGTGCCCGCATTGTCGAGCCTAGCCAGGCGCAGCACAGGGCCGGCGCTCAACGTTCCCGCCTGTCGATTGGTGAAACTGCTCTTGCCCGGCAGGTCGATGCTGCCGTCGATCTGGCCGCTGTTGTCGATGGTGGCCGGTGCCGCGCCGGCGATGGCGACGCCGGCCGACGCGCCCGAGCCCGAGATCACGCCGGCATTGCTCACCGAATTGGTTCCGGCGCCGTCGACGAAGACCGCCGTCGCCGCATCCTCGATGCTGACGATCCGGCCAGTGGCCGATACGCTGACGCTGGTGTCATTGACACCGTTGCCGTGGCTCTGCACGGCGACGCCGAAGCTGTCCGCGCCGGAAGCCGAGACCTGGCCGTCGACGGTGACGGCGACGCGGCCGGTGCAGGCCTGGCCCGAGCAGCCGGTGTAGGGGCTCGCGGAGGCCGTGACGTAGCCCTTGCCATCGGCTTGGGCGACGACGGCAGCACCACCGCCGAGGCTCTGGGCAAGGATGCCGTGGGCGCGTTCGCCCTGCGTGACGAGCCTCCCTTGCGCGTCGACCGTCACCGTCACATTCCCGCCCTGACCGGTCTGGGGGGCGGGGTTGGAGCGGGTGCCCTGGGCGATATCGACGCCGGACATCCCGCCAACCAGCCCGCCGCCGCCACCGATGCTCTGCGCCAGCACGGCCACCGCCCCGGCATCCTGCGTGACGACGAAGGCCGAGACGTCGACGCCCACACTGCCGCCGTTGCCCTTCAGCTTGCCGGCCGACGGGAAGCTCGGGGCGATGCCGTTGGACCCGACGACCAGCCCGCCACCGCCACCGATGCTCTGGGCGAGCACGCCATAGGCGTCCGTGCCGGCGGTCAGCATCGCGCGCGAGACGGCGATCTCGATCTCGCCGCCGTCGCCGGCGGCTCCCGTGGCACCACCCATGGTCAGGAAGATGGGGGCGGTGTGCGGAATGAGGCCGGTCCGGCTCTCGCCCTTGCCGCCGCCATTGTCGGGTACCACCGAGGTCATCAGGGTCGCCAGCCCACCGCCGCCGCCGATGCTCTGGGCCAGGATGCCGGCAGCATCGCGGCCGTACGTCTCGACATGGCCGCCCTGCTCGACCTGGATCCGCCCGCCATCGCCATTGCTGCCACCATCGCCGCCCATCGCGATGTTGAAGGCGGAGAGCGTCCCGGACGAAGCCACGGTGACACCACCCGCACCACCGCCGCCGCCGATGCTCTGGGCGTGAATGCCGTAGGACAGATCGCCTGCGGTCGCGATGCTGCCCTGGTTGGTCACGGTCACGCTGCCGCCTTTGCCGGCGCTGCCGCCTCTGCCGCCGACGCCGATGCTGCCCTGTACGTGCGAGCCGACCCGCAGCGTGTTGCTGGTGGCCGGCTTGGTGGCACCGGCATCGCCGCCCCCGCCGCCGACGCTCTGGGCGAAGATGCCTTCGGACTTCGGCCCGCTGGTGGCGATGTCGCCGGCGTTGCCCACCGTCACATCGCCACCGTCGCCACCCGAGCCGCCCTTGCCGCCGTGCCCGCCGCCGACGTCGACCGTCAGCGTCGTGCCCGAATCCTCCTCCTCGGCGGGCGTCTCGGTGCCGTTGTCGTCCTCGTAGGCCTCGAGCATCTTCTGCAGCTTCTCGAGCACGTCGAACTCGCCGAAAGCGCTCTCCTTCAGCTCCCACAGCTCGCCGATCTTCTCGACCTGCTCGCCTATGCCCATGCCGTCGGCGATGAAGTCCATGCCGGTGATCTCGGGCCCCGATCCACTGCCGCTCGCGGCGTTGCCGCCCGTGCCGCCCCCGCCGCCGACGCTCTGGGTGTAGATGGCCGTCGAGTCGCCGCCGCTGGTGGTGATCGCCCCGGCCCCGTTGTCGACGGTGACGGCACCGCCCCTGCCGCCGGCCCCGCCATTGCCGCCGACGGCGACATTGGCGTTGATGGTGCCGCCACTGCCGGCCGCCACCGAGAACCCGCCATTGCCGCCGCCACCGCCGATGCTCTGGGCAAAGACGGCCAGGGAGCTGTCGCCCCTGGTGACGATGCCGCCGCCGAAGGCCTTGCCGGACGAATCCCTCATCCAGTTCTGGACCACGACAGCGCCGCCGTCGCCCCCGGCCTTGCCGGCTCCGCCGATGGTCACGGTCGACTGGAGGTTGCGATCCTGGCCGGTGTAGCTGCCCGTGCTGGCCTCGGCGAAGCCGCCGCTGCCGCCACCTCCGCCGACGCTCTGCGCGGCCACTGCGGCCGAATGATCGTTCAGCGTCATCACCAGCCCGGCATTGGCGACCTCGACGTCACCGCCCTGGCCGCCGCTGCCGCCATTGCCGCCGATCGTCGTCGTGACATTGACCGTGGAGGCGCGGAACGAGCTGTTGAACGCCTCGGAGTCGCCGCCATCGCCTCCGCCGCCGCCGATGCTCTGGGCGAGCACGCCCTCGGCGCCGGCGCCGCCCGTGATGATATGACCCTTGTTGGTCAGCCCGACCGCGGCGGCGGTCCCGCCCTTGCCGCCGGTGCCGCCCAGCGAGACGTTCAGGTTCACGGAAGGCACGCGCTGGTCGTTGTAGAGCTGGTAGGCCTGGGCGAACGAGGCGCCGCCGTGCCCGCCGCCACCGCCGACGCTCTGTGCCTGCACGCCGCGGGCGTCGGAGCCTTCGGTGGTGATCTGGCCGGCATTGTCCACCTGCACCGATCCGCTGCCGCCGCCCGAGCCGCCATTGCCGCCCACGGCGACGCTGGCGGTCACCTGCACGCCCGCGTCCACACTGTTGGCCGAGCCGCCGCTGCCGCCACCGCCGCCGATGCTTTGCGCGTCGACGCCCGTGGCGTGGCTGCCGCCCGTCTGGATCGTGCCGTTGTTGAAGAGCGTGACGAGGTCGGCGTTGCCGCCCTTGCCACCCTTGCCGCCGATCGATTGAGCCAGCACGCCGAAATTCACGCTGAACGCGTCGCCGGCCCGTCCGCCGCCGCCGCCGATGCTCTGCGCCACGACACCCCGCGACATTTCTCCGGAGGTGACGATCTGGCTGCCGCGCTCATCGATGGGATTGCCATCGGGGTCGTAGCCGACGAAGCCGTTCCAGAGCTGCACGTTGCCGCCGGTGCCGCCGTTGGCACCCTGGCCGCCGATGGTGATGGCGGCGCCGATGCCGCCGACACTGACGTCGCCGCCATAGCCGCCGCCACCGCCGATACTCTGGGCATGGATGGCATCGGAGTCGTCGCCGGCCGTAGTCAGCGAGCCGCCGACGAGGCTGAGAACGACGGCACCGCCCGCGCCGCCGCCCTGGCCGCTGCCGCCGCGGGAATGGAAGACGGCGCCGGCATTGGCACCATTGCCGCCGCTGCCGCCGATGCTCTGCCCGACGATGCCGGCGGCACCATAGCCGCTGGTGGACAAGGCGGCGCCGGAGGTGGTCAGCGCGATCTTTCCGCCATTGCCGGCATTGCCGCCGCTGCCGCCCTTGGCCGGGCCGAAGCCGCCATCGGCCGTGCCGCCATCGCCACCGAGCCCGCCTTCGCTGATCGCGATCAGCCCGCCGGTGACGACCGACGACGTAGCCTTCACCAGCGACTTTCCATCCCTGCTGTCGACGTCGATGCCGGCACCCGTTGCGTGTTTGTCGGCCCCCCTCGCCGCCAGCGCCCCGGCGAGCGTCAGCTCGATATCGCCGCCGAAGCCGCCGCCGCCGCCATTGCCGCCGGTGGCCCCCGCCAAGCCAGTGGTGCTGGCCTCGCCGCCGTCACCGCCATTGCCTCCTCTGCTGGTGACGACGACGCCGGAGCCCGCCGAGGCGATCGTGCCGGAGAGCACGGCAGCTTCGAGCGAGCCGCCGCTGCCGGCGTTGCCGCCATCGATGCCTTCTGCCCTGTCGCTGCCGGTGGTGGCGTCGCCCTGCGTCGCGCCGCCATGGCCGCCGTCGAGGCGGATCAGGAGGCCGGTGACTCCAGCCGCCGTGCTGCTCAGCGAGGCGCCGGTCGCCTGGATCATCGTCGCCTGTGGGCTGCCGGTCGAGCCGAACCCGGGCGTGCCGCCATGACCGCGATTGGCAGGGTTTCCGCCGTCGCCGCCATTGCCGCCGACACCCGAGACGATCACAGCGGCTTCGGCAGTCGAGGAGCTGTCGATCCTATGGGTACCGCCGAAAGTGACGCTCAGGTTGCCGGCGCTGCCGGCATTGCCGCCCTTGCCGCCGTTGCCGAAGGAGAGCGTGCTGGTCCCGGCATTGCCGCCGGTCCCGCCTCTGCCGCCGTTCGAGGCGATGTAGACGCTAGGCGAGCCGCCACCGCCGCGTATGTCGGAGCTGGCGTCGAGCGTCACATTCGATACCGCGCCATTGTCGCCCGGCTTGGCGTCATGGCCGTTCGGGTTGCAGGTCAGGCAGCTGGTGTTGTTGTCGGCACCGTTGGCGCCAGCGGCTCCCGAGACATCCGAGGCGAACGAGGGCAAGGGGTCCGCTGCCAGCGGTTGGAGCCGCAGCGCGTTCATGCCGAGAACGCTCGCCAGGGCGAGCAGCCCGCACTCCACCCACCGTGCTCTCACGGATCGACATCCCTGCCCAGGCATCGCTCTCGCGCTCCGGCTCGCCGCCATCGAGTGGAACTAAAAAGAATGAACGTTCGTTTTTATAATTGCGTAATGAAGGCCGGGCAAGATTGAATTCGACGGATAGCGTGGTGTGGGTCAGATACGCGCGCCGACAGCCGGGAGAGAGGGTTACGGACGAGCCGCGCCGCGCCCTGCCGGCCCTTTCCAGCGAAGCGGGTGTCATGCCGAAGATCAGCGACGAGCAGCGCGAGGCCCGGCGGGCCAGAATCCTCGATGCGGCGTGGCGGTGCTTCTATGAGGACGGCCTGCACCCGACGAGCATGGACATGATCATCCGCGCCTCGGGCCTGTCGGCCGGCGCTGTCTATGGCTACTTCGCCAGCAAGGAGGATCTGATCTTCGCTGCGGTGACGACCTCGCTGTCGCGGCTGCGCGGCGAGCTGGCGCCCATCCTGGAGCGCGCCATGCAGTCCACGCCTTCGTCGCTGGTGGAGGAGATCACGACGGCGATCGCGGGCTTCACGGCCAGGGACGGGTTCAACCTCACACGCATCGCTCTGCATGGCTGGAGCGAGGCGCAGCGCAACGAGCGGCTGCGCGTGCTGATGCGCGGCTACTATTCAGCCTTCCGCGAGCAGCTGGCACGGGTGGCGGCGAGCTGGCAGGAACAGGGGATCATCGGCCGGACGGCAACGCCGGAAGACGTGGCGCAGCTGTTGCAGTCGACCATTCTCGGCTTCGTCGTCCAGGCCGCCATCATCGGCGATGCCGATCCGGCGGCGCACGGCCGAGGGTTGACAACATTGCAGCCAGAGTAGGCGCGATGCTCGAAGCCGGGAAGATTCCTCGGCCTGTCACCGGATGACCGGGCCGGATAGGCCACCAAACAACGCCTACCAAGCGTATACCCAAACGAGACGACCAGCGAGGCGGAAAAGGCGCCTCGTTTGGGTTATGGATGGGCTTCCGAGACGTTCGCATTGAGCATCTAGCTGTACGGTCCCGGGATATGGTGTGACGGGTTGACCCTGAAGCGTTCGGGTTCCTTGGCCCAGACCTGAGGAAGAAGGCCCATGACGAGGCACCGCTCGCACAGCATCGAACTCAAGCGCCCCCAGGAGTTCATCGCCGGCGAGACCGTGCCTGGCTTGGCCCAGCGGCATGATGTCCCGCGCAACCCGATCCGGATCCGGGTGGCGAAGCACGAGGCTGAGCCTTCGGACGCGGGCGCCGCCGATCTGCTGCAGGCGTCCGAGGCCGAGATCGCCGCGCTCGAGCGGTTGGTGGGCCGCCGAGCGCTGGAGCTGGAGTTCCCAAAGGGGGCCTCACGCTCGGCACGATGGCCGAGAGGTGGGCAATCCGACATTGCCCACCTCTCGACACAATGGTATCGATAACAAAATGCTGAGGCGTTGGCACCGAGCAGCCGATACGGCAATGGCGAAAAGGCGGCGCAGCACTCGCTCGCCCGCCTCACGGGCGGAGTGTCGGGATCGGCGAGATGTGACGCCACCAACAGTCGGGGCCTTATGTCGAAACGCGAACGAGAGCCTGCCACGAAGGAAGGGGTGAAAGCCAACCGGCCTGCCCTGCGGCGGCCGCCGACGATGATGGACGTGGCACGGCTGGCCGGCGTCTCGTCCATGACGGTGTCTCGCGCGTTGAAGAGCGACAGCGTCATCCTGGAGGCCACGCGCCAGCGGATCCTCGCCGTCTGCGAGAAAATCGGCTACATCCTCGACGAGCGGGCCGGAGCATTGTCATCCAACCAATCCGGCTTCATCTCCGCTCTCGTCCCTTCGATCAACAACGCCAATTTCGCGGACCTCGCGCGCGGCCTGACCGACATCGCAGCGGAGAGCGGGCTGCAGATCCTGCTCGGCTACACGGAGTACTCCCCGGAGAAGGAGGAGGCGCTCATCAATACCATGATGCGCCGCCGCCCGGAGGCGCTCATGCTCGTCGCCGGGCACCACAGCCAGCGGACGAGGACGGTGCTCCGCTCGGCCGGGCTCCCCGTCGTCGAAGCCTGGGACATTCCGCAGGATCCAATCCACCATACCGTCGGATTCTCGATCGCCCAGACGACCACCACGATGGTCCGCAAGCTGCATGACAAAGGCTATCGGGAAATCGGCTTCATCGGCGGCACCTCCTATCCGGGCTCGCCTGGCGCCAGCCGGCGGGCCGGCTATCAGGCGGCAATCCGTGAGCTCGGTCTGCCGGAAGGGCGCATCGTGTCCTTCCGGCAGCCGCCGACCGCACTCGCCATGGGACAGGGCGCGGAGGCGATCGCGGAGCTGCTCGCGCGATTCCCCTCCGTCGACGCCGTCGTCTGTGTCCACGACCTGGCGGCTTTCGGAGCACTCATGGAATGCCATCGCCGCGGCTGGAACGTGCCCGGCCGCTGCGCCATCGCCGGCTTCGGCGATTTCGAGGTCGCGCGCTACAGCCAGCCGCGCATCACCACCATCAAGGTCGATTCCTACGAGCTCGGGCGCACGGCGGGCGGCATGCTGCTCGACAGCGTCCGCTCGGCCCGGCAGGGCGATTCGACGCCCGCCCGCCATGTCACCATCCCGTTCAGTATCGAGGAGCGGGAAAGCACCTGAGGCGCAGGCCGGCGCGATTGCGCCCGCATTCCATATCGATGCCGTCGCTCATGTTCCCGCCGTTCCGCGGCGAGGCGGATTCACGCTCGGCGGGATCGGGCAGACATAGGGCGTATCCGCGATCCGGCGGGCATGCTCCGATTTGGCCGCGGCGAGCAGCTTCGGCTTCGTCAGAACCTCCGCAGCCGTGGCCGCCATCGCCTTGGCGACATGGACCATGCCCTTGTGAGCGGCCGGCAGCTTGCCCTGCGCCGTCATCTGCCAGGTGTGGAGCTGGGTTCCGATGGCATAGGTCGCGCCGTGCGCCTGCACGGTCGGAACCACCCAGCTCACATCGCCGACATCGGTGCTGCCGCTCATGTTCGTCTTGGCGTCGAGCGGTACGACCAGATCGGCGAGGACCTTCTCGCGATCGAGCGGCAGGCCGTGGCGCGCGTAGTCCGAAGCGATGTCGGCGGGGCTGACGGTCCGACGGATCGCCGCGGCGAAGGCGCGGTCCGAATCGTCGAAGATCGGGGGGCCGAGCCGCTCGAGCTGGATCGCCATCGTTCGCTCCAGCGGCGGGTTCGCCAGCAGCTGGGAGACGCCGGCGAGAACGGTTTCCGACACCGTCGTTTCCGTCATCAGCGCGGCCCCTTCGGCGATCTTCCGGACACGGGCGAGCAGCTCGAACATGGCCGGCGTCGTACCGGCCCTGACCGAATAGCGGACGCGGGCATGCGCCTGCACGATATTGGGCGCAATGCCGCCGGAATCGACGATCGCATAATGGACGCGCGCATCGCTCGGCATGTGCTCGCGCAGATAGTTGACGCCGACATTCATCAGCTCGACCGCATCGAGGGCGCTGCGCCCGAGATGGGGTGAGGCGGCCGCATGGGCACCCCGGCCGGCGAAGCTGAAGTCGATGCGCGTATTGGCGAGCGAATCCGGCTCGATCACGCCGGGGAACGCTGCCGGATGCCAGCAGATCGCGATGTCGACATCGTCGAAGCAGCCGGCACGGACCATGAAGGTCTTGCCCGCTCCGCCCTCCTCGGCGGGGCAGCCGTAGTAGCGGACGCGGCCGGGAAGCTTGTTCGCCTCAAGATAGGCTTTCACCGCGCTCGCCGCCAGCATGGCGCCGGAGCCGAGGAGATTGTGCCCGCAGCCATGGCCGGGGCCCTCGGGCACGACGGGGTTGTGCGTGAGCGAGCCCGCCTCCTGGCTCAGGCCGGGGAGGGCGTCGTACTCGCCGAGGAAGGCGATGACGGGCCCGCCCTCACCGGCCTCGCCCATGATCGCCGTCTCGATGCCAGCGAGGCCACGCGCAACCCTGTATCCCTCGGCCTCGAGCATGGCCGCATGCTCGGCGCTCGAGCGAACCTCCTCGTAGAGGATCTCGGGCATGGCCCAGACACGGTCGCTCAGGGCGATGTAGCCGGGGCTCAGCTCGTCGACGAGCCGCCAGATCGGATCCGAGTTCATGGACATACATTCCTGCCAGACTGCTGTTTCATGGCCGATGTCGATTGGCTCGTGCGTGCCTATGCCGAGATGTCCATCAGCACGGTCTTCGATTTCAGGTTGGCCTCGAAGGCTTCACGCCCGAGATCCTTGCCGATGCCGGACTGCTTGTAGCCGCCGGTCGGCAGGATGAAGTCGCCGCTGCGCCCGTAGCGGTTGACCCATATGGTTCCGGCCTGCAGCCGGCGCACGCAGCGCAGCGCGCGATTGAGGTCGGCCGTATGAAGGCCGGCGTTGAGACCGTAGACCGCATGGTCGGCGAGGCTGAGCGCCTCCTCCTCCGTCTCGAAGGACTGAACCGTGAGGACAGGGCCGAAAATCTCCTCCTCGACGGCCGGCGTCCCGGTGCGAACGGAACGGAGAATGGTCGGGCGGTAGTAGATACCGCCATGGTCGACCGGCAGCCGCCCGGCGCCGATCACGGCTTCCGCCCCCGCCGCCAGCGAGGCGCCGACGATGGAGTCGATCCGCCCGGCCTGCCGCTCCGAGATGATCGGCGAGAAGGTGGTGGTCGAGCACCAGGTCGGCCCGGGCTTCACATCGCGGGCGACGGCGGCAATGCGCTCGACCAGCGGAGCCTCGATCGAGCGATGGACGATCAGCCGGGTGCCGGCGACACAGACCTGCCCGGCATTGCCGAGGAAGGAGCGGGCGATCAGCCGTGCCAGCTTGTCGAGATCGGGCACGTCGGCGAAGACGATCTGCGGACTCTTGCCGCCCAGCTCCAGCGTCACCGGCTTGACGCCGGTCATCGCGCTGGCCGCCATGATCTGCGCCCCGGTGCGTGACGAGCCGGTGAAGGTGATCTTGCCGATCAGCGGGTGGCGGCACAGCGCATCGCCGGTCTCGGGGCCGTTGCCCTGCACGATGTTCAGGATGCCGGGCGGCAGTCCGGCGGCGATCGCGAGCTCGGCCAGCCGCATGACCGAGAAAGGTGTCAGCTCGGAAGGCTTGAGGACGACGGCGTTGCCCGCCGCCAGCGCCGGCGCGATCTTCCAGGCGGAGAGACTGATCGGGAAGTTCCAGGGGCTGATGGCCGCCACGACCCCGATCGGCTCGCGGATGACGAGGCCGAGGTGATCCGCCTTCGTCGCCGCAACCTCGCCGCCGACCTTGTCGGCGAGCTCCGCGAAGAAACGGATCGTCTCGGCGGTTGCCGGCACATCGCCGGCATGCGTCTCCGAGATCGGGCGGGTCGAGCCGGCGGATTCGAGCCGGGACAGCTCGTCCCGATGCTCGTCGACGAGGTCGGCCCAGCACCGCAGGAGCCGCGCCCGGTCGCGCGGTGCGCAGCGCGTCCAGCCGCTGGTCCGGAACGCCCTGTCGGCGCTCGCGACCGCATGATCGACGACCGTGGCCGATGCGGTGGGAATCTCGGCATAGATGCGCCCGTCCGACGCCCGCCGGACCTCCAACCTTTCGGCCTCGTCCGCCACGAGCGCGCCATCGATGAAATGGCCGGACCGGACAGGAACGGAATCGGGATCGAAATCGAGCATGGCAACGATCCGGGACAAGGGAGGGGCAGATGCTCGGAGCCGCGGGCCGGGCATGAATGCCCGGCGCCGGAGGCCACCACTGTTGCGATGTTCGCGGAGACTCAGGTGAAGATCGGCGTGACCGTCGTGTATTTCTCCTCGAGGCGGGTGATCTCATCGGCCGTCACCTCGAGCTCGGTGGCGCGGGCGGCATCGACGAGATGCTCGTGCCGGGTCGCACCGATCACGGGCGCTGCCACGGCCGGCTTGGTGAGCAGCCAGGCGAGGGCGACCTGCGTCGGCTTGACGCCGCGCGCGGCTGCGATCTCCACCACCCGTTCGATGATCGGGCGGTTGTTCTCACGCTTGTAGTATTCCGCATAGCCGTCGCTCTGCGCCCGCTCCGTCAGGCTGGAGCTGTCGAGGCGCGAACCCGAGAGCATGCCCCGGGCCAGGGGACTGTAAGGGAAGGTGGAGATGTTCTCCTCGGCGCAGAACAGGTTCATGTCGTGCTCGTCCTCCCTGTAGAGGAGGTTGTGCAGGTTTTGCATTGCGACGAAGCGGGCGACGCCGCTGCGCTTGGCGAGCGTCACGATGCGGGCGAGCTGGGATGGCCGCATCGTCGAGGCGCCGACATAGCGGACCTTGCCGCTGGAGACGACGTCCTCGAGGCCGGCGAGAGCCTCTTCGACGGGCAGGGCCGGATCGAGGCGGTGCAGGCAGAAGACGTCGATGTAGTCCGTCTTCAGCCGGCCCAGGCTGCCTTCGACGGCCCGCACGATGTGCTGCCTGACGCCGCCCGCCGAGGCCTGCGGAACCGCCTTGGTGCAGATCACGAGCTCCGAGCGCGGATGCTCGCCGATCAGCCGGCTGCCGATGATGCGTTCGCTCTCGCCTTCGTTATAGCCCTCCGCCGTATCGAAGAAATTGATCCCGACGTCCCGCGCCGCCTTGAAGAAGCCGGCGCTTTCATCGGGCCCGAACGGCGCCCAGGCGCGCCGCCCTTGGGCACCCCAGGAATTTCCGCCTAGACAGATACGGCTGACCTCGAGATCGGAGCCGCCGAGTTGAATGTAGCGCATCGATACCTCGCAGGTGGCATGGCGGCTCCGTGGCCGGAGCTGCCCGAGTGAGATGAGGGAGACCGCAGCGGTCGCGACGCTCTCAGAGCCGATACCGCTTCGGCACGACCAAGGGAGCCAAAGCCGTCAGCGTGAAGGTGGAGGCCATCAGGATGAAGGCGAGCGCCGCCGCGAAGGGCCAGTTGTTGTTGCTGGAGAACTCGTAGTAGAGCAGCGGCGCCATCATCTCGAAGCGCGGGCCGCCGAGCAGGACCGGCGTGCCATAGGCGTTCATGCACAGGATGAAGGACAGCGTGCCGCCCGTGATGACGCCGCGCATCGCCAGCGGCAGCACGATGTGCCAATGGGTCCGCGCCGGAGATGCGCCGAGTCCGCTCGCCGCTTCCTCGAGCCGCACGTCGATGCTCTCGAAGACGCTCTGCAGCGTCAGCACGACGAAGGGCAGGATGATCGAGACCAGGCCGAGGACCACCGCCGCCGGCGTATACATGAGCTCGAAATGCGTGCCCGGCGAGACCTTCGAGACGAAGCTGTCCACCAGGCCGCCGCGACTGAACAGGATCATCCAGCCGACGGTGCGCACCGCGCCGCCGATGAACAGGGGAATGATGACCAGCAGCATCGCCGCCGATTTCCAGCGGCTGCGCATCCGCGCCAGCCGATAGGCGATGGGCATCCCGAAAAGCAGGCACAGCAGCGTGCAGCTGGCCGCTACCAGCACCGTGACCCAGAGCACCTCGCGGTAGTACGGATCCTGGAGGAACGTGACATAGTTCTCCCAGGTCAGGGCCTCGACCATGAGCAGGGTCGCGTCATACTGATTCAAGCTGTAGCGGAACAGCAAGACCAGCGGCACGACCAGCAAGGCGACCGCGATCGCCGTTGCCGGCCCCACCAGCAGGCCCGCCCTCAGCAGGCCTGCGCTTCCGGCGTCGGGATTGTCGGCCATCGGACAGCCTTACCGGATCGCCTTCTTCCACCAGTCGTTCATCGCGTTCTGCGTTTTGGCGAGATAGGGAAAGTCCGGCATGATCATCGTCGGAGCCGGGTCCGGCAGCCTGAGCTGCTCAGCCACCTCGCCTTCCAGATGCGTCTCGGTGGATGTCGGCAGGTAGCCCATGTTCCTGGCGAAGCCGACCTGAGCCGCCGGTTCCAGCACAGCGTTCAGGTATTTGAAGGCATTCTCCTTGTTCGGGGCGCTCTTGGGCACGGCCATCGCATTGATGAAGAGCATGCAGCCCTCCTTGGGGAAGGCGGCCTCGAATGGAAGATTGGCCTTGCGCCAGAGAATCTTGCGGGCCAGCCACATCAGGCTGACGGAAATCTCGCCGGAGTTCAGGGCGGCGGCGATCGCGTCCGGCTGCGGGTAGATGCGCAGGCCGTTGGCGATCAGCTGCTGCACCAGCGGCTTGGCGGCTTCAAAATCGCTCGCGCTGCCCGTCTCGTTCAGGGACGCGGCCGTAATCAGATGCAGCGAGTTCTGCGCCGAGATCCCGAACTTGTCCTTGTATTTCGGGTCGAGCAGATCCGAGAGCGAGGTCGGCGGCGTCTCGACCAGCTTCTCGTTGTAGACGAGCACCTGCGGACTGTAGATCTGCGGCACCATGAAATTGGTCCGCAGGTCCGGCAGGACGTATTTGATGTTCGGGACGTTCGTTTCGTCGAGGGTTTCGAGCAGACCGGCATCGGCGAGACGATAGCAGGCCGTCGCCTCCGCCTGCAGAATGTCCAGGGTTCCTTTCGACTGGTCCCGGGCCGCGACGACCTTGGCGATGCGGAAGGGCTCGTCGCCGTGATCCTGAATGACCGTGATCCCCTGCGGTGTCAGCACGAGATCGTCGATGTTCTCCTTGACCAGCCGGCCGTAGTCGCCGCCGGATACGCCGATGACGACTTCACCGCCGCTTTCGGCGAGGGCACGTCGCCCAATGATCGCGGGCGCCGCCAGAGCTGTCGCCCCGATCAGGACGTTGCGGCGTGTCGCGGTGATTGCCGATCGCCTGTGTTTGTAGGTCATTGTAGTTCTCCCCTTTTGCGGTTTGAAACCGGAGCCGCCTCAGCCGGCCGATGTGATCGCCCTGCCTTCGGCATCGAAAAGTTGTTCGCCATCGGGTGCCCATTCGACCGCCACGCGCTCACCCGGCGCCCGGATGCGGGCTTCCTCGCCGGCGCTCGAGGTGCCACGGACGATCACGCGCAGATCCTCGCCGACGATGACCACGTGCTCGACGACGGCGCCGAGATAGGTCGCGAGCTCGACCCGCCCTTCGAGGGCGCCGAGAGCCGACTCGCGCGGGTCCACCAGTCGCAACCGCTCCGGCCGCAAGGCGAGTGTGCCTGCGCCTTTCCGCTTGTAGTTGCGCTGCAATCTCAGCTTCGGGGCGCCCGCGGGCTCGAAGGACTGCCCGTCCAGCACACCCGGGATCAGCTTGCTCGCGCCGATGAAGGAGGTGACGAATGTGTTGGCCGGTCGCTCGTAGAGGTCCTGTGGCGTGCCGATCTGCTGGACCTTGCCGCCGCTCATGACGACGAGGCGATCCGCCATCGACATCGCCTCCTGCTGGTCATGCGTGACCATGATGGAGGTCAGGCCCGCCTCCCGCTGCAGCAGGCGAATGTCGCGCGAGACCTCGAGCCGCAGCGAGGCGTCGAGGTTCGAGAGCGGCTCGTCCATCAGCAGGAGGTTGGGTTGCGGCGCCAGCGCGCGGGCGAGCGCGACGCGCTGCTGTTGCCCGCCCGACAGCTCCCGCGGGTAGCGCGCCGCGAGCTTCTCCAGCTTCACCAGCCGGAGCATCTCCATGACGCGCCCTGCGATGATCTCCTCCGGCTGCTTGCGCATCTTGAGGCCGAAAGCGATGTTCTGCTCGACCGTGTAATGCGGAAACAGCGCGTAGCTCTGGAAGACGATGCCGAGATTGCGGCGGTGCGTCGGCAGGCCGAGCACGCTCTGCCCGTCGATCCGGATGTCGCCGCCGCTCGGCTCGATGAAGCCGGCGACCGTTCGCAGGGTCGTCGTCTTGCCGCAGCCCGACGGGCCGAGGATGGCGACCATCTCGCCGCCGGAAACGGACATGCTGACGCCGTCGAGCGCCGCGAACGTGGCGTAGCGCTTGTCGAGCTGCGAAATTTCCAGCGTGGCGCCCATCAGCCGACCACCCTTCCGATCCGGAAGAACCGGTCGACGAAGATCAGGGTTGCGGCGATGAAGGCGATCTGCAGGACTGCCAGCGCCGAGATCATCGGGTCGACACGGAAGCTCAGATAGCCGAGCACGGTGACGGGCAGCGTCGTGACGCCGGGCTTGAGCAGGAACATGGTCATTTCGAGGTTCTCGAAGGAGACGACGAACGCGAAGAGCGCGGCGGCGATGATTCCGGGACGCATCGCCGGGAGCGTGATGTGCCAGATGACGGCCGCCGGGTGCGCTCCGAGACTGGCCGCTGCTTCCTCCGCCGCCGGGTCGTAGTTCGCCAGGCTGGCGACGCACAGCCTGACGACCCACGGCAGGGCGATCAGGACATGGGCGCAGATCAGGGGCAGAACGGAGGCACGGAGGTCGAGGACTTCCTGCCGGGTCAGCCAGATCGCGAAGATGGCGATCGACAAGCCGAGCGCCACGCCCGGCACGATCATCGGGGCTGCCACGAGATTGAAGGCCAGCGAGCGTCCCCGGAAACGATAGCGATGGAGACCGATGCCACAGGTCACGCCGATGATCAGGCTGCCGACGACAGCCGCTGCGGCGATGCCGAGGCTGGTCAGGGCGGACGAGCGAAATTTTTCGACCGCTTCGAAATACCAACGTACGGTGAACCCGCGAGGCGGGAATACAATCAGTTCCTCGTCGAAGAAACTGATATAGAGCGTCAGAACAAGGGGAAGAGCAATCGCAATTGCACCCATCCACACTAGGATGGATGCAATGTATGTCTCGGATTTAGCCTGCCCTCTTGCCACGGACGGTTCCCGATATGTGGCGGGTATTGTAAGCTCGATCGATGTGATCGATAACATCGACACGCTAGCGTAGCCATGCGGGAGTGTCAATCCGGTTTTCGGGCGTTGGGCTCAATGGGCCAGCGGCCCCGCTGTCGATCGACCGCATCCTGGCACGCGCGCTTCGGCCGCCTCGTTGATCGAGGCGCTGCCGACTGTCGACAGCGGCGCGGGGAGCGCGCCCGCCGGCGTGCGGCGGGCGCCTGGCCTCACATCTTCCTGTAGCTGTCGATCACGGCCCGGCCGTCGGCGCCGGCCTTGGCCAGCCATTCCTCGGTCAGCTGGTCGCCGATCTTCCTGAAGCCCTCGGCCAGCGCCGGGCTCGGCGGCTCGACCTTCATGCCCTTGGCCTTCAGCTGCTCGAGGTACCAGCCGGCCTTCTCCTGCCACAGCTTCCAGCCGCGCTCCTCGGCGGCAGCGGCAGCGGTCAGGATCGCCTTCCGCTGCGCCTCGGGCAGGGCGTCGAAGGCCGCCTTGTTGACGAAGGTGAGGTCCTTGGGGATCCAGGCCTGGGTGTCGTAGAAATAGTTGAGCGTCTCCCAGACCTTGGAATCGTAGCCGGTACCGCCGGACGACATGAAGGAGTTGACCACGCCCGTGGCCAGCGCCTGCGGCAGCTCGGCCGCCTGGATGGTGACGGCCTGGGCGCCGACGGCATCGCCGATCTTGGCGGTGCCGACATTGTAGGCCCGCCACTTCAGGCCCTTCATGTCCTCGATGGTCTGCAGCGGCTTGTCGACATAGATGCCCTGCGGCGCCCAGGGCACGGCGAACAGCACCATCAGCCCCTGCGACGCCAGCTTCCTCTCGACCGCCGGCCGGGTGGCCTCCCACAGCTTCCTCGCCTGCTCGAAGCTGGTGGCGAGGAAGGGCACGACGTCGGCGCCGAAGATCGGATCCTCGTTCTCGTGGATCGACAGCAGCACCTCGCCCATCTCCGCCTGGCCGGTCATCACCGCCCGCTTGATCTCGGGCGCCTTGAACAGCGAGGCGTTGGGATGGACGGTGATGACCAGCTCGCCGCCGGTCGC
The DNA here is from genome assembly GCA_035326425.1 of Geminicoccus sp. Classification (GTDB taxonomy): domain Bacteria; phylum Pseudomonadota; class Alphaproteobacteria; order Geminicoccales; family Geminicoccaceae; genus CALKJU01. The sequence goes on from DAOLFG010000067.1 coordinate 30,113, forward strand.
GTCCGCCACGTCCTTGGCGAAGGCCGCGAGGTTGACGCTGTGCGGGTTGTCGGCCGGATAGGCGGCCGGCAGGTTCCACTTGGTCTCGGCCGAGGCGGCACCACCCCAGGCGAGGGCGAGCACGAGGGCGGTGGCGGCGAGCAGGCGGCGGCGGTTCATCGAGGGGTCCTCCTTCGGTCGTTCAGGGCGGGAAGGCCAGCTGCGGCAGCAGCATGACGATGCCGGGAAAGACGGTGATGATGGCGGCTGCGGCCACCAGCAGGAAGAAGAACGGCAGGGCCGCGAGTGCCACGGTGTTGGAATCCTTGCCCGACATGGTCTGCAGCACGAACAGGTTGAAGCCGACGGGCGGCGAGACCTCGGCCATCTCCACCACCAGCACGAGGAAGATGCCGAACCAGACGAGGTCGAAGCCGGCCGACTGCACCATCGGGATCACCACGGCGGTGGTCAGCACGATCATCGAGATGCCGTCCAGCGCCGTGCCGAGCAGGATGTACATCACCGTCAGCGCCGCGATCAGCGCGTAGGGGCTCAGGTGCAGGCTGTCGACCCATTGCGACAGGGCGACGGGGATGCCGGCATAGGCGAGAGAGGTCGACATGAACGAGGCGCCGGCCAGGATCAGCATGATCATGCAGGTGATGCGCGTGGTGCCCATCACGCTCTGGCAGAACACCTCCCAGCTCAAGGCACCGGACCACCGGGCGATGGCGAAGGATCCCAGCACGCCCCAGGCGGCGCACTCCGTCGCCGTGGCGAGGCCGAACAGCAGCGAGACGAAGACCAGCAGGATCAGCAGCGCGCACGGGATGAGGCTGGCCGATTCGCGCAGCTTCTGGCGCAGCGTCATCGGCGGCTCGGGCGGCGGGGTCTTGTCGGGGTTGAGCAGCGACCAGACGGCGATGTAGCCGGAATAGAGCGCCATCACCAGCAGGCCCGGCAGGAAGCCGGCCAGGAAGACCTGGATGATCGAGACGTTGGCCGCCACCGCATAGACCACCATGGTGATCGAGGGCGGGATCAGGATGCCGAGCGTGCCGGCACCGGCGAGCGAGCCGAGGCTGACGGTCTCGTCGTAGCCGCGGCGCTTCAGCTCCGGCAGGGCGATCTTGGCGACGGTGGCGCAGGTGGCGGCCGAGGAGCCCGAGACCGAGCCGAAGATGCCGCAGGCCAGCACGTTGACGTGCATCAGCCGCCCAGGCAGCCACCCCAGCCAGGGCGCCAGCCCACGGAACATCTCCTCGGAAAGCCGTGTGCGGAACAGAATCTCGCCCATCCAGATGA
>DAOLFG010000010.1:0-108394 GCA_035326425.1 Geminicoccus sp.
GATCGCCGACGAGCCGACCACGGCGCTCGACGTCACCATCCAGGCGCAGATCCTGGAGCTCCTGGGCGACCTGCAGGGCCAGCGCGGCATGGCGCTCGTGCTGATCACCCACGCCATGGGGGTGGTGGCCGAGACCGCCCAGCGGGTGGTGGTGCAGTATGCCGGCCAGCAGGTCGAGCGGCAGGAGGTGACGGGCCTGTTCCGCGACCCGCACCATCCCTACACGGCGGCCCTGCTGTCGGCCCTGCCCGAGCGCGCCGCCGGCAGGCGGCTGGCCTCGATCCCGGGCGTGGTGCCGGGAGCCTGGGACCGGCCGAAGGGCTGCCTGTTCAACCCGCGCTGCCGCTTCGCCACCGATCACTGCCGGCAGGCGCCGCCGGTGCCGGCCTCGCCCGATCTCGGCCGGGCCTTGTGCCACTACCCGTTGCTGAAGGGCGTGCCGCAGGGCCACCCGCTGGCGGAGCGGGCGGCATGACGACAGTCGTCACGGCCCGCGATCTCGCCCGCTACTACGAGGTCGGCGGCGGCGCCTTCCGCCAGGCGGCGGTGCTGAAGGCCTGCGACGGCGTCGGCTTCACCCTCGACGGCGGCAGGACGCTGGCGGTGGTGGGCGAATCCGGCTGCGGGAAGTCGACGCTGGCCCGCATGGTGACGATGATCGAGCGGCCGACCTCGGGCGAGCTGACGGTCGACGGCACCGACGTCGCCGGGGCCGGCAGCGCCGATCGCCAGCGGCTGCGGCGCTCGGTGCAGATCGTGTTCCAGAACCCGTTCGGCTCGCTCAACCCGCGCCAGAAGATCGCCACCATCCTGGCCGAGCCGCTGACCATCAACACCGGCCTGTCGCGCGACCAGCGCCGCGAGGCGGTGGCGGCGATGATGCGCAAGGTCGGCCTGCGCCCGGAGCAGGCCGAGCGCTACCCGCACATGTTCTCCGGCGGCCAGCGCCAGCGCATCGCCATCGCGCGGGCACTGATGCTGCACCCCAAGGTCGTGGTGCTGGACGAGCCGGTGAGCGCGCTCGATCTGTCGATCCAGGCGCAGGTGCTCAACCTCCTGGCCGACCTGCAGGGCGAGCTGGGGCTGGCCTACCTGTTCATCAGCCACGACCTGTCGGTGGTGCGCTACATCGCCGACGACGTGATGGTGATGTATCTCGGCCGGCCGGTCGAGCAGGGCCGGCGCGAGGCGATCTTCGCCGACCCGCAGCACCCCTACACCCGCGCCCTCTTGTCGGCGACGCCGGTGGCCGACCCGGAGCGGCGGCGGACCCGCATCCGTCTGACCGGCGAGCTGCCCTCGCCGCTCAGGCCGCCGCCGGGCTGCACCTTCCATCCGCGCTGCCCGCTGGCCAACGATCGCTGCAGGAGCGAGCGGCCCGAGCTGAAGACGCAGCAGGGCCGGCTGGTGGCGTGCCACGCGGTGGAGGAGGGGCGGGCGAGGCAGGCGGCCTGATCAGCCTCGGAGCCCGGGGCGCCGTCATCCCCTCTCCCGCCCCTTCCATTTGTCCCACTTCTCCTCCAGCCACAGCAGCGCCCGGTAGGTCGGGCGTCTGAGGAAGGGGACGTCCTGCGACAGCAGGATCAGCCCGAGCGGCACCATCCAGAAGCCGAGGACCGGCAGGAAGCCCAGGAGGCCGAAGAAGATCAGCAGCACGCCGGCCGGCAGCCGGAACCAGCGCGACGACGGCTCGCGCAGCCAGCGCAGCAGCCGGCCGGCCCAGCCCGGCAGGCCGGCCGCAATTCTCTCCAGCTGCCGGTCGAGCTCTTGCGCGTCGCTCTGGGACAAGGATCGGCCCTCTTCTCGCTGCCCGCCGCGCCGGGCGTGTCGACATGCACAAAGACTCCACGGCCCGCAAGGGTTGCCTGCCCGGTGCCATCCCGGCTGCCGGCTCGTTTGCCATGTCGGGTTGCCGACATCCTTTTCATCATAACAAAGTGATTCCAATGAATAGATTGGACAGCTTGTAATCTTGCCGCCCATGACAAGCCTGCTGGCCCTCTCTATAGGCCCGACGTGACGAAACGCCTCGACGCTCGGTATGCAGATGGCGCGCGCCAATTGGTCGGTCAAAGAAGAGATCCGTGAATACTGGTCGGCGCGGGCGGCGACGTTCGACTTGTCGCCGGGCCACGAGATATTCACGCAAGAGGAGCGGGCGGCGTGGCATGCGTTGCTCCGCAAGCACCTGGGTGACGGCCACGGCCGCCGGGCGCTGGATCTGGCGAGCGGCACCGGCGTCATCTCCCGGCTGCTGCACGAGCTGGGCTTCGAGGTCACCGGGCTCGACTTCGCCGAGCCGATGCTGGAACGGGCGCGGGCCAAGGCGGCGGCGGGCTCGCTGCCGCTGGCGTTCGTGGCCGGCGACGCCGAGCAGACCTTCGAGAGCGACGACAGCTACGACGTGCTGGTGACGCGCCACCTCGTCTGGACGCTGGAGAACCCGCCGCTGGCCTTCGCCGAGTGGCTCAGGATCCTGAAGCCCGGCGGCCGGCTGCTGATCGTCGACCACGACCCGGCGGCACGCACGGCCGGCGCCAGGCTGCGGCGGCGGATCGCCGGCATCCTGCGCGGCTGGGCCCAGCCCACCCCCACCCCCGGGGTCGACCGTGCTCTGCACGAGCGGATCGTGGCGCAGGTCTATTTCTCGGCCGGAACGCCGCCAGAGGCCGTGGCCGAGCTGCTGGAGCAGGCGGGCTTTCGGGACATCGCCGTCGATCGCGACCTCAGGGCCGTCCACAAGGGCCAGGGCCGGCGGATGCCGCTGTACCAGCGCCTCGAGCGCGCCGCCCAGGACCGCTACGCCGTCAGCGCCCGAAAGCCCGCCCGAAAAGCCTGAATGACCCGAACCCACGCCTCTAGGAGAATGGGATGAGCCTCTTGGGCCTCACACGCCGCACGGCCGCGGCCCTGCTGATGCTGGGAGGGCTGGGCCTCGCCGCCGACGCGGTGGCGGCCGAGACCTTCACCGTCACCGACCTCGCCGGCCGCGAGGTCGAGATCCCCAAGGGTGCGCACAAGATCATCCTGGGCGAGGGCCGGATGTTCTATGCGACCGTGGTGCTCGACCGGGAAAAGCCGTTCGAGCAGCTGGCGGCCATCGGCGACGACCTGGGAAAGTTCGATCCCGACACCTGGAACCGCTACCTCGAGCGATTCCCCGAGGCCAGGGACGTGCCGCTGATCGGAGCCGCCGCCAGCTCCGACTTCAGCGTCGAGAAGGCGCTGGACCTCGACGTCGACGTGCTGGTGGTGACGCTGGGCTTCTACGACAAGATCCGCGAGAGCGGCATCATCGACAAGCTGGACAAGGCCGGCGTGCCGACGGTGTTCGTCGACTTCCGCGAGCGGCCGACGCAGAACACCGTACCCAGCATGCTGCTGCTCGGCCGGATCTTCGGCAAGGAGGCCCAGGCGCAGGCGTTCGTCGACTACTACATGCGCCAGATGCGCAAGGTCTACAACGTCACGACCAAGCTGAAGCAGGATGAGCGGCCGCTGGTCTTCGCCGAGCAGGCCGCCGGGCTCGACCCGTCGAAGTGCTGCCGCTCCTTCGGCAACTTCAACTTCGGCGAGTTCGTCTCCGAGGCCGGTGGCCTCAACTGGGGCTCGAAGTTCTTCTCCGGCAATGGCGGCGAGGTCAACCCCGAGAAGATCATCGTCGACGATCCCGACTACCTGATGGTCACCGGTGCCAACTGGTCGCAGTCCAACCCCGGCAACAAGGCGGTCTGGCTCGGCTACGAGATGACCGAGGAGAAGGCGCAGGAGCAGCTGCGTGGCCTGACCCAGCGACCGGGCTTTCCCGAGCTGAGCGCGGTCAAGAACAACCGGGTGATGGCGGTCTATCACCAGTTCTACCAGAGCCCGTACCACTTCGTGGCGGTGCAGGCGCTGGCGAAGTGGCTGCACCCCGAGGCGTTCCCCGACCTCGACCCCAAGGCCACCTTCGTCGAGCTGCACGAGAAGTTCCTGCCGATCACCGTCAGCGGCGTGTTCTGGACGCAGCTGCACTGATGTCGAGCGCCGCCACGCCGATGCGGGCCGGAGCGCGCTATCGGCGTGGCGCCCTTCGCAAGTCGGCCTTCGTCGCCCTGGCCCTGGCCCTGCTGCTGGTCGCAGTATGCGTCGACGTGGCGGTGGGGCCGGGCAACTTCACGCCCGCCGAGGTGCTGCGCACGCTGGTGGCACCCGAGAGCGTCAGCCGCAAGCTCGCCATCATCGTCTGGGACGTGCGGCTGCCGACCGCGCTGACGGCGGTGCTGGTGGGGGCGATGCTGGGCGTGGCCGGCGCCCAGATGCAGACCATCCTGCACAACCCGCTGGCCGATCCGTTCACGCTCGGCATCTCCTCGGCCGCCAGCTTCGGCGCGGCGCTGGCGATCTATGCCGGCATCGGCCTCTGGCCGGCCTTCGGGCCGTTCTTCGTCACCGGCAACGCCTTCCTGTTCGCCCTCGCCACCTCGGCCGTGCTGTTCCTGTTCACGCGCATGCGCGGCGTGACCATCGAGACCTTCGTGCTGGTCGGCATCGCGCTGTTCTTCACCTTCAACGCCATGCTGGCCTTCATCCAGTACCAGGCCTCCGAGACCCAATTGCAGCAGATCATCTTCTGGATGATGGGCAGCCTCGGCCGTGCGAGCTGGACCAAGATCGCCGTCTGCGCCGGCCTGCTGGTGGTGCTGGTGCCGTTCGCGCTCAGCCGCAGCTGGATGATGACCGCACTCGGCATGGGCGACGAGCGCGCCGCCAGCCTCGGCGTGCCGGTGGCGCGGCTCAGGCTGGAGATGCTGGCCTCGATCTCGCTGCTCGCCGCCACGGCCGTGGCCTTCGTCGGCACCATCGGCTTCGTCGGCCTCGTCGGCCCGCACATCGCCCGCCTGCTGGTCGGCGAGAGCCAGCGCTACTTCCTGCCGGTGTCGGCGGCGGCCGGTGCCATCATCCTGTCGATCGCTTCGACGCTGGCCAAGGGCATCACGCCGGGCGTGATCTATCCGATCGGCATCATCACCGCCCTCGTGGGCGTGCCGTTCTTCCTCAGCCTCGTCCTGTCGATCCGGCGGGAGAGCTGGCGGTGAGCCTGGACATCGACGGCCTGTCCTTCGGCTACCGCAGGCAGCACCTCTTCGACCGCCTCGACGCCGCCGACCTGCGTCGCGGCACGGTGGCGGCGCTGGTCGGCCCCAACGGCGTCGGCAAGTCGTCGCTGTTCCGCCTGGTCGCCGGCCTGCTGACCGTCGGCGGCGGCACCATCCGGCTCGACGGCGAGGATCTGGGCCGGCTGTCGCCGCGGCGGCGCAGCGAGCGGGTGTTCCTGCTGTCGCAGCAGGTGAGCGTGCGGGCGGCGCTCAGCGTCTTCGACGTGGTGCTGCTGGCGCGCAAGGGTGCCCGCGGCATCAAGGCGAGCTCGGCCGACATCGACCGGGTGGAGGAAGTCCTGGAGACGCTGGGCATCGAGCACCTGGCCGAGCGCATGGTGCTCGAGCTGAGCGGCGGCCAGCAGCAGCTCGTGGCGCTGGGCCAGGCGCTGGTGCGCGAGCCCGACGTGCTGCTGCTGGACGAGCCGACCAGCGCCCTCGACCTGCGCCGCCAGCTCGAGGTGATGCAGTTGGTGCGCAAGGTCACGGCCGAGCGCGGCATGGTGACCCTGGCGGCACTGCACGACCTGGGATTCGCCAGCCGCTTCGCCGACCGCTTCCTCCTGCTGCACGACGGCCGCATCGCCGCCGACGGCGAGCCCTACGAGGTGCTCTCCAGCCCGCATGTCGAGGCGGCCTATGGCGTCGGCATCAGGCTGGAGCGCACCAGCCACGGCAGCCTGGTCGTCGAGCCCTATATGCGTTGAGGGGCGCCCGCCGGCGCCGCGAGGCGTACGGGAGCAGGGCGTGAACGACGAAGCCATCGCCGGAATCTCCGACTGGGTCGTACGCCAGGGCATCGCCGGCGCTTCCGAGACCGAGCTGCTCGACGGCTTCTGCGAGCGTTGCCTCGCCGCCGGCCTACCGCTGAGCCGGGGCCTCGTCCTGATCGACACCCTGCATCCGACCTTCGAGGGCCGGGCGTTCCGCTGGCGCGGCGACGGCGGCGAGGTCGAGGCGCGGCTGGAATATGGCCGCAGCGATGCCGGCGAGGCCGCCGAGCGGTGGCGCCGGACCAGCTTCTATCACATGCTGCAGATCGGCGCCGACGAGCTGGAGCTGCGCCTCGACGCCGACCCGGCGCCGGACTTCTTCGGGCTCGACGAGCTGATCGCCGAGGGCAACACCCATTGCCTGGTGCTGCTGCACCGCTTCGCGGAATCGGCGGCGATCGGCGAGATGGACAGCGTCTACACCCACTGGTCGACCCGCCGGCGGGGCGGCTTCACCGAGCCCGAGATGGCAGCACTGCGCCGCCTCGTCCCTCCCCTGGCGCTGGCGATGAAGTGTGCCTCGCTGGCGCGGATCGCCGAGACGCTGGTCGAGGTCTATCTCGGCCGCGATGCCGGGCGGCGGGTGCTCGAGGGCAGGATCCAGCGCGGCGTCGCCGACCGGATCGGCGCGGTCCTGTGGTTCTCCGACCTGCATCACTACACCGCCATCGCCGACGGCTCGGCCCCCGACGAGGTCATCCCGTTCCTCAACGACTATGCCGAGGCGGTGATCTCGGCGATCCACGAGGCCGGCGGCGACGTGCTGAAGCTGATCGGCGACGGCATCCTGGCGATCTTCAAGGCCGACGATCCGGGCCATGCCTGCCGCTGCGCCCTGAACGCCGAGGCGCTGCTGCGCCGGCGGCTGGCGGCGCTGAACGCCCGCCGCGGCGAGGAGGGCCGGCCAGTCACCTTCGCCTATCTCGGCCTGCACATCGGCGACGTGTTCTATGGCAACATCGGCAGCGAGGAGCGGCTCGACTTCACGGTGGTGGGGCCGGCGGTGAACGAGGTCAGCCGCATCGCCTCGATGTGCCGCTCGATCGACCAGCAGATCCTGGTGTCGGCTGCGTTCGCCACGGCGACGCCCGAGCCCGAGCGGGCGGCGCTGGTGTCGGTCGGCCGCTACGCGCTGCGCGGGGTCGGCCGCGCGCAGGAGCAGTTCACGCTCGATCCGACGGCGGGCTGACGGCCCTGCATCACGTTTCTGCGCGCCATGCGGGATCGGCACTGGCCATCAACCACGAATTGGACCAATTCTGATCAGACTGCCCAAAGGCGGCGAGGCAACGCCGTCCGGGGGAACCGATGCTGCGAGGGGAGCCAGCATGGTGCGCTTGACCGTCAACGGCGAGACCCGCGAGATCGACGTCGATCCCGAGACCCCGCTCTTGTGGGTGCTGCGCGAGCAGCTCGGGCTCACCGGCACCAAGTTCGGCTGCGGCATCGCCGCCTGCGGCGCCTGCACCGTGCATATCGACGGCGTCGCGACGCGCTCCTGCGTGATGCCGGTCGGCGCCGTCGAGGCCGGGCAGGAGGTCGTCACCATCGAGGGCCTGTCGCCCGACGGCTCGCACCCGGTGCAGCGGGCCTGGCTGGCGCTGGACGTGCCGCAATGCGGCTACTGCCAGTCCGGCATGATCATGGCGGCGGCGGGGCTCCTGGGGAGCAATCCGAGCCCGACCGACGAGGACATCGACGGCGAGATCACCAACATCTGCCGCTGCGGCACCTACAACCGCGTCCGCGCCGCCATCAAGCTCGCCGCCTCGGGCGGCGACACGACACGCCAGGGTTGAGGAGGCCGCCATGACCTGGATGCCCGAAGCCTCCCGCCGCCGCTTCATCGTCGGCTCCGCCGCCGCCCTGGGCGGCCTGTCACTCGGCTTCCACCTGCCGCTGCCGCGCGCCGGGGCGGCGGAGAACGCGGCCGCCGCACCCGAGGTCAATGCCTGGGTGGTGATCCAGCCCGACGACACGGTGGTCATCCGCATCGCCCGCTCCGAGATGGGCCAGGGCACGCTGACCGGCCTCGCCCAGCTCGTCGCCGAGGAGCTGGAATGCGACTGGGCCAAGGTGACGACCGAATATCCCACGCCCGGCCAGAATCTCGCCCGCGAGCGGGTCTGGGGCAGCTTCTCGACCGGCGGCAGCCGAGGCATCCGCGATTCGCAGGACTATGTCCGCAAGGGTGGTGCCGCAGCCCGCGAGATGCTGATCGCCGCAGCGGCGGCCGAGTGGGGCGTGCCGGCCGGCGAGTGCAGCGTCGCCAAGGGCGTCATCACCCATGCCGCCAGCGGCCGCAGCACGACCTATGGCGCCGTCGCGACGGCAGCTGCAGAGATGACGCCGCCGGCCGAGGTGACGCTCAAGGATCCCAAGGACTGGAAGCTGGCCGGCAAGCCGCTGCCGCGCCTCGACACCGCTCCGAAGCTCACCGGCAAGCAGGTCTACGGCGCCGACCTGACGATGCCGGGCATGCTGAATGCCGCCGTCCGCGCCTGTCCCCATTTCGGCGGCAGGCTGGCGGACTTCGATGCCGCCAAGGTCGAGGGCATGCCGGGCGTGAGGAAGGTGGTCCGGGTCGACGACACCGCCGTGGCGGTGGTGGCGCAGAGCTGGTGGCAGGCCAAGACCGCCCTCGACGCCTTGCCGATCACCTGGGACGAGGGCCCGAACACAGGCCTCAGCAGCGCCTCGATCGCGGCGATGCTGGCCGAGGGCCTCGATGCGCCCGAGGCCTTCACCGGCACCGAGATGGGCGACGCCAGGGCGACACTGGCCTCGGCCGGCAGGACCGTCACCGGCACATACGCCTTCCCCTACCAGAACCACGCCACCATGGAGCCGATGAACGCCACGGCGGTGTGGACGGCCGAGCGCTGCGACGTCTGGGCGCCGACGCAGAACGGCGAATCCAGCCTCGCCGCCGCCGCTGAGGCCGCCGGCCTGCCGGTGCAGCAGTGCGACGTCCACAAGATGCATCTGGGCGGCGGCTTCGGCCGGCGCGGCAACTTCCAGGACTATGTTCGCCAGGTCGTGACCATCGCCAGGCAGCTGCCGGGAACGCCGGTCAAGCTGCTCTGGTCGCGCGAGGAGGACATGCTGCATGGCGCCTACCACCCGACGACACAGTGCAAGCTGACCGGCGCCCTCGACGAGCAGGGCAGGCTCACCGCCCTGCACATGCGCATCTCGGGCCAGTCGATCCTGGCCTGGGTGCGGCCGGAGGGCATGCAGAACGGCAAGGATTCGGCGGTGTTCCAGGGGCTGACGGCCGACAGCCCGGAGGGCCATCTCGGCTATTCGGTGCCGAACCTGCTCATCGACCATGCGATGCGCAATCCGCCGATCCCGCCCGGCTTCTGGCGCGGCGTCAACCTCAACCAGAACGCCGTCTACCTCGAATGCTTCATGGACGAGCTGGCCCATGCCGCGGGCATGGACCCGCTGGCGTTCCGCCAGCAGCTCATGGCGAACCATCCCAGGCACAAGGCGGTGCTGGAGGCGGTGGCCAGGGGCATCGGCTGGGGCAGCCCGCCCAAGGGCCGGCACCACGGCTTGGCGCAGATCATGGGCTTCGGCAGCCATGTCGCCGCCGCCGCCGAGGTGTCGGTGACGGACGGCAGGCTGAGGATCCATCGCATCGTCGCTGCCACCGATCCGGGCCATGTGGTCAATCCCGAGCAGGTGGCCCGCCAGGTCGAGGGCTCGTTCGTCTATGGCCTCTCGGCCTGCCTCTACGGCGAGTGCACGGTCGAGGGCGGGCGGATGGCCGAGGAGAACTTCGACACCTACGAGGTCATGCGCATGGCGGACATGCCGGCGGTCGAGACCATCGTCATGCCGTCCGGCGGCTTCTGGGGCGGCGTCGGCGAGCCGACGATCGCCGTGGCGGCACCGGCGGTGCTCAACGCCGTCTTCGCCGCCACCGGCAAGCGCATCCGCACCCTGCCGCTGAAGAACCACGACCTCGCATGAGCCGCCTGACGGCGCTGCTGGCCGTTCCCTGGCTCGCCTGGGGAGCGGCGGCGGCCGAGCCGCCGGGGCCGAGCGTGGCGGCGGCCGAGCCGCCGCCCGGCGCCACCGCCTGCTCGGGCTGCCATCCGCCGGCGGCGCAGGGCGCCATCCCGACGCTCGCCGGCAGGCCCGTTGCCGACATCGTCGCCGGGATGGCGGCCTTCCGTTCCGGGCAGCGCGAGGCCACCGTCATGGGCCGCATCGCCAAGGGCTTCACCGATGAGGAGATCCGCGCCATTGCCGAATGGCTCGCAGCGCAGGCTTCCTGACCGGCGGGCCTTCCTCGGCACCGCCGCCGCTGCCGCGGTCTCGGCGCTCGCGGCACCGGTGGCGCTCGGCCAGGCCCCGGCGCAGGTCGTCGTCATCGGCGGCGGCTTCGGCGGGGCGAGTTGCGCCAGGGCGCTGAGGCAGCAGGATCCCGCGCTCGCCGTCACGCTGGTCGAGCCCAGGGCGCGCTACGTCGCCTGCCCGTTCAGCAACGCCGTGATCGCCGGCCTGCGGCCGATCGAAGCGCAGCAGTTCGGCTACGACGCCCTGGCAGCACAAGGCATCCGGCTGGTCGCCCAGGCCGCGACAGCGGTCGATGCGCAGGCGCGGCGGGTACGGCTCCAGGACGGCAGCGAGCTGGCCTACGACCGGCTGGTGGCCGCACCCGGCATCGAGCTGCGCTTCGATGCGCTTCCCGGCTACGACGAGGCGGCGGCGACGGCGATGCCGCACGCCTGGCAGGCCGGCGAGCAGACCGAGCTGCTGCGCCGCCAGCTCGAGGCCATGGAGGACGGCGGGCTCGTCGCCATCGCCGCGCCGGCCAACCCGTTCCGCTGCCCGCCCGGCCCCTACGAGCGCGCCAGCCTGATCGCCCACTACCTCAAGACCCACAAACCGCGCTCGAAGCTCCTGATCCTCGACGCCAAGGACGCCTTCTCCAAGCAGAAGCTGTTCGAGCAGGCATGGGGCGAGCTCTATCCCGGGCTGATCGAGTGGGTGTCGCTGTCGTTCGGCGGGGCGGTGATCGAGGTCGATCCGGCGAGCCGGACGCTGACGACCGACTTCGGCAGGCACCAGCCCGCCGTCGCCAACGTCATCCCGCCGCAGCGGGCCGGCGCCATCGCCCGCATCGCCGGCGTGGCAGGCGACACCGGCTGGTGCCCGATCGACCCACGGACTTTCGAATCGACCCTGCAGCCGGGCATCCACGTCATCGGCGACGCCGCGATCGCCGGGGCGATGCCGAAATCGGCCTTCGCCGCCAACGCCCAGGCCAAGGCCTGCGCCACGGCGGTCGTCGCCATGCTGCGGGGGCGGGCGCCGGCCGAGCCCAGGCTGATCAACACCTGCTACAGCCTGTGTGCGCCGGACTGGGGCATCTCGATCGCCGGGGTCTACCGGCCGCAGGACGGGCTGCTCAAGGATGTCGACGGTGCCGGCGGGGTGAGCCCGCTCGATGCCGGCCGCGAGTTCCGCGAGCGCGAGGCGGCCTACGCCCAGGCATGGTTCGACACCGTCACCGGGGCGGTGTTCGGATGAGGGCGGCCGGCGCATGCGTGGCGGCGCTGGCGGCGTGCGCCCCGGCCTGGGCCGACGATGCGATGCCCTCGCCGCTCGGCGGCCGGGCAGGCGACCCGGCGCGCGGCCTCGCGCTGATGCAGGAGCGGCAGAAGAGCCTGTGCGTGCTCTGCCACAGCGGCCCGTTCGCCGAGCCGCAGCTCTCCGGCACGCTGGCGCCCGACCTCGCGGGCGTGGGCGGCCGGCTGACGGCGGGTCAGATTCGCTTGCGCATCGTCGACATGAAGCGGATCAATCCCGACACCATCATGCCCGCCTATCTCGAAGCGGCGGGCGAGGATCGCCGGGTGGCGCCGGCATGGCGCGGCCGGACGATCCTGGAGCCGCAGGAGATCGAGGACATCGTGGCCTATCTCGCGACCTCGGGGGACTGAGCGATGCGGGCGGAGACGGGAGCAGCCATCGGCCGGCGCCGGCTGCTGCAGGCAGGGGCCTCCGGCCTCGTCGTGCTGGTGCTGCCGACGGCGGCCTGGGCGAGGCCGTCGCTGGAGGAGGCCGTCCGCCAGTTCACCGACGGCGCACCGGTGCAGCCCGGGCGCGTGCGCTTCGACATCCCGCCGCTGGTCGAGAACGGCAACGCCGTGGGGGTGATGCTCGAGGCCGAGAGCCCGATGACCGCCGACGACCATGTGCGGCGGATCGCCATGTTCAACGAGAGGAATCCGCAGGCCGACGTGGCGGTGTTCCACCTCGGCCCACGCAGCGGCCGGGCCAGGGTCCAGACCCGCATCCGCCTCGCCACCTCGCAGACCGTCATGGCGGTGGCCGAGATGAGCGACGGGACCTTCTGGTCGAGCGCGGCCAGCGTCATCGTCACGCTGGCGGCCTGCATCGAGGACCTGTCGTGACGCGCGCCATGCTCAACGTGCCGAGGACGGCACGGCCCGGCGAGATCGTCGAGATCAAGGCGATGATCGCGCATCCGATGGAGACCGGCTACCGTGTCGGCCCCAACGGCCAGCCGATCCCGAGGCAGATCATCAACCGGCTGGTCTGCAGCTACGACGGCGAGACGGTGTTCGAGGCCGAGCTGTTTCCGGCGATCGCCGCCAATCCCTTCGTGGCCTTCACAACGGTGGCGACGCGCAGCGGCACCATCCGGCTCGCCTGGACCGACGACGAAGGCAGGACGGAGATCGCCTCGGCCGAGATCACGGTGGGGTGATGCGCCGGCGAGGGTGGCTCGCCGCCCTTCCGACGCTGCTCGCCTGCCTGGCGCAGGCCGGCGAGATCCCGCTCCCGGAACGGCGCTCGGGCACCGATTTCCTGTCGCCGCCCCTGCGGGCGATGCAGGCCGACGACCTCGCCAATCCCGGCATGCTGTGGGTGCTGGACGGCGAGCGGCTGTGGCACGAGCCGGCGGCCGACGGCACGTCCTGCGCCGGATGCCACGGCAGCGCCGGGACCGCCATGCGGGGCGTGGCGGCGCGCTATCCGGCCTATGACGAGGTCTCGGGCCGGCCGGTGGATCTCGCCGGCCGGATCGAGCTGTGCCGGCAGCGCCACCAGGCGGCCCCCGCCTTCGGCCGGGAGAGCGACGAGCTGCTGGGCCTCGCGGCCTATGTGGCACACCAGTCGCGCGGCCTGCCGGTGGCACCGGCGGCCGATCCGCGGCTGGATCCCTTCCGGCGCAACGGCGAGCGGCTGTTCGAGCAGCGGCTGGGCCAGCTCGACCTGTCCTGCGCCGACTGCCACGACCGCCACTGGGGCCAGAAGCTCGGCGGCGCCACCATCCCGCAGGGGCACCCCAACGGCTATCCGCTCTATCGGCTGGAGTGGCAGGCGCTGGGCTCGCTGCAGCGTCGGCTGCGCGGCTGCATGGCCGGGGTGCGCGCCGAGCCCTTCGCGCCGGGCGCGCCCGAGCTGGTCGACCTCGAGCTCTATCTGATGACACGGGCCGCCGGGCTGCCGATCGAGTCGCCGGCCGTCCGGCCATAGGGCATCGCGCGGAGGCCCGCTCTGGGCCACGCAGCAATCCTATGATATGCTCCGGCGTCAAAAGGTGAGGAAACCTCTGTCGTGGCGATCGCCCTGCCGGCCGTGGAACGGCGGTTGGCGGCCATCCTGGCTGCCGACGTCGTCGGCTATTCGCGGCTCATGGAGCGCGACGAGGCCGGCACGGTCGCCCGCTTCAAGGCGCTGCGCCGGGAGCTGATCGACCCGATCCTGGCCGATCACGGCGGCCGCATCGTCGACCTCAAGGGCGACGGTGCCATGGTGGAGTTCCACAGCGTCGTCGGCGCGGTGAAGGCCGCGGTCGCGGTGCAGCGACGGATGGTCGAGCACGAGGCCGGCCTGCCCGAGGACCAGCGCATCCGCTTCCGCATCGGCATCACCACCGGCGACGTGATCGTCGAGGGCGACGAGATCTACGGCCAGCACATGAACGTGGCGGCGCGCATCCAGGCGATGTGCGAGCCCGGCGGGGTCTGGCTGTCGGATGCGGTCTACAAGCAGATCCGCGGCAAGATGGATGCGCGCTGCGAGGCGGCGGGCGTCCACCGCGTCAAGAACATCGACGAGCCGATCGAGCTGTGGCGCGTCCGCCTGTTCGCCGGCAAGGCCGGGCCGTCACCGCCGCGCCGTGTCGGTGCCACGGCCTGGCGGCTCTCGGCGTTGGCGGCGGCCCTGCTGGCGGTGCTGGTGCTGGTGGGCTGGCACTGGCTGTCGCCCGGCGCCGGGCCGTCGGGAAAGCCCTCGATCGCCGTGCTGCCGTTCGACAGCATGTCGGGCGAGGCCGAGCAGGGCTATCTGGCCGACGGCTTCGCCGAGGATCTGATCACCGAGCTGGCCCGCAACGGCGCGTTGCGGGTGATGGCGCGCAACACCTCGTTCAGCTATCGGGGGCAGAACAGGCGGATCGAGGACATCGCCCGCGACCTCGACGTCGGCTACGTGCTGGAAGGATCGGTGCGGCGCGTCGGCGACGCGGTACGCATCACGGCCCAGCTCATCGAAGGCCACAACGGCGCCCATGTCTGGGCCGAACGCTACGACATCGGTCCCAGCGAGATCGTGGCCACCCAGGACGAGATCGTGCAGCGGGTCGCGGCGATCCTGTTCTCCGAGGTCTGGCAGACCGAGAAGCGGCTGGCGCTGCGCAGCTCGCCCGACAGCTTCGATGCCTACACCCTGGCGATGAAGGGCCTGGCGCTGAAGCACCAGTTCACGCCGGAAGCCTATCGCGAGGGCCGCCAGGTGCTGAAGCGGGCGCGCGAGCTGGCGCCCAACTTCGCCCCGGCCTGGGCCTATGCCGGCTATCTCGACGCCGCCGATTCCGCCGCCGGCTATTCGGGCGAGAAGAAGCCCGAGGACGTCGACGACGCCATCGAGCTGATCCGCAGGGCGCTGCACCTCGATCCCGGCATGGCCTATGCCTACCAGGCGCTCGGCTTCGCGCTCTCGGTCAAGGGCCTGCCGAAGGAGGCGCTGGCCGCCGAGGAGAAGGCGGTCGAGCTCGGCCCCGGCGATGCCGACAACCAGATGCTCTACGGCCGCGAGCTGGCGAGCAACGGCCGCTTCCCCGAGGCGGTGGCGGCCGGCGACAAGGCGTTCAGCCTCAACCCCGTGGCACCCGTCTACTACTATGCGATGCATGCCCGCTCGCTCTACGGCGCCGGCGACAACGAAGGCGTGCTGAGGACGACCGGCCCCTGCCTCGAGCGCAACAGCGGCCACCGCGCCTGCCGGGCGCTGCGCGCCGCCGCCTTCGTCGAGACCGGCCATGTCGAGGAAGGCAAGAGCGAAATTCGCGCCCTGCTCGAGCGCGGGCCCGGCTTCACCTTGCGCCACGCCGAGGTCTATACCGGCTTCGCCGGCGACCCGACCGCCAACCGGAGACTGATCGAGGCGCTCCGCCAGGCCGGGCTGCCGCCCGGCGGCGACATCTGAGCATCCGGAAGCCGCCTTCGCAGTCTCGATCATCGGATGCCGGACCGGCCGACCTTGCACGACCGAGCGATGACCGGGGCACGCCCGACCGCACCCTTGTGGCTGTTGGCGCTGATCACCTTCAGCGGCACGCTCGCCATGCACATCTTCGTGCCGGCGCTGCCGCTGGCCGGCGCCGACCTCGGCGTCGGCGTGGCGACGATGCAGATGACGGTGAGCTTCTACATCCTGGGCCTCGCCGCCGGGCAGCTGGTCTACGGGCCGATCTCCGACCGCTTCGGCCGGCGGCCGACGCTGATGGTGGGGCTCGTCATCTACACGGCGGCCGGCCTCGCCGCCGGCCTGGCGCCGGACGCGCAGGCGCTGGTGATCGCCCGCCTGTGCCAGGCGCTGGGCGGCTGCGCCGGCATGGTGCTGGGCCGCGCCATCATCCGCGACACCTCGCCGACCGAGGAGGCGGCGCGCCGCCAGGCGATGATGAACCTGATGGTGACGCTGGGCCCGGCCACCGCCCCGCTGGTCGGCAGCCTGATCGCCTTCAACCTCGGCTGGCGGGCGATCTTCGTGCTGCTCTGCGGCCTCGGCGTCGCCAACCTGCTGCTGGCTTGGCGCCTCCTGCCCGAGACGGCGCGGACAGGCTCGGGCATCGGCACGGCCGGGCTCGTCCGCAACTATGCCTGGCTGCTGCGCTCGCCGGCCTTCCTCGGCTACGCCGTCGGCGGCGGCTGCGCCACCACCTCGATGTACGCCTTCGTCGCCACCGCCCCGTTCATCTTCGTGCAGCAGCTCGGCCGCCCGGCCTACGAGGCCGGGCCCTACTTGGCGCTGCTGGTGCTGGGGGTGTGGGCCGGCAGCATCGTCGCCAGCCGGCTGATCGGGCGGGTGCCGCTGCGCCGGCTGCTGGTCGGCGCCAACGCCGTCAGCGTGGCGGCGGCCTTCGCGTTCCTGGCCGCCGTGCTCATGGGCGAGCTCACCCTGCCGCTGACGATCGGCACGATGTTCCTGTTCACGCTCGGCGTCGGCACCGGCGCCCCGGCGGCGCTGACCCAGGCGATCAGCGTCAAAGCCCAGGTGATCGGCTCGGCCTCGGGCCTCTACGGCTTCGCCCAAATGACCGTGGGGGCCTTGTGCACCACGCTGGCGGGCCTGGGATCCGACCCGGCGCTGGCGGCGGGGCTGGTGCTGGCGGGATCGGGGATCGTGGCGCAGATCTGCTTCGCGGTGGCGGTGCGCCAAACCGCGAAGCAGACCTGACGAACGTCAGGAGGCTGCCGCCTTCAGCGCCTGGTCGAGGTCGGCGATGATGTCGTCGACGGTCTCGATGCCGACCGACAGGCGGATGACGTCGGGGCCGGCGCCGGCGGCCTTCTGTTGCTCCTCGTCGAGCTGGCGGTGGGTGGTCGAGGACGGGTGGATGATCAGCGAGCGGGTGTCGCCGATGTTGGCGACGTGCGACAGGAGCTGGCAGGCATTGACCAGCTTGACGCCGGCCTCGTAGCCGCCCTTGACGCCGAAGGTGAAGAGGCCGCCCACGCCCTTGGGGCAGTACTTCTCCATGGCGGCGGTACGGTTCTGCGGCAGCCGGGCATAGGAGCACCAGCTGACCTGCGGATGGCTCACCAGCCAGTCGGCGACCTTGTCGGCGTTCTGGACGATCCGCTCCATGCGCAGGGGCACGGTCTCGATGCCCTGCAGGATCAGGAAGGCGTTGAACGGCGACAGGCAGGGGCCGAGGTCGCGCAGGCCCACCGCCTTGTTGCGCACCGTCAGCGCCAGGTTGCCGAAGGTCTCGTGGAAGCGCAGGCCGTGATAGCCGCCGCAGGGCTCGCTGAGCTGCGGGAACTTGTCCGAGGCCGACCAGTCGAACCGGCCGCCCTCGACGACGATGCCGCCGATCGAGTTGCCCTGGCCGCCCAGATACTTGGTCAGCGAGTGGACGACGATGTCGGCACCGTGCTCCAGCGGCCGGCACAGGTAGGGCGTGGCGATGGTGTTGTCGACGATGAGCGGCACGCCCAGCGCGTGGGCGATGTCGGCGATGGCCTCGATGTCGGCGATCACCCCGCCGGGGTTCGACACCGATTCGATGAAGAAGCCCTTGGTGGTGGGCCGGGCCGCCTGTCGGAACGCCTCGGGCTCGCGCGGGTCGACGAAGCTGACCTCCCAGCCGAACTGCGGGAAGCTCTGCGTCATCTGGTTGATCGAGCCGCCATAGAGCCATTTCGAGGCGACGACGTGGTCGCCGGGACTCAGCAGGTTGAAGAAGGCCAGGATCTGGGCGGCGTGGCCCGAGGCCGCGGCGCAGGCGGCGGTGCCGCCCTCGAGCGCGGCGACGCGCTCCTCCAACACCGAGACGGTGGGGTTGGTCAGCCGCGAATAGATGTTGCCGAACTGCTGGAGGTTGAACAGCGAGGCGGCATGGTCGACGTCGTCGAAGACGAACGAGGTCGTCTGGTAGATCGGCACCGCCCGGGCGCCGGTGGTGGGATCGGGGGCGGCGCCGGCGTGGACCGCCAGCGTCTCGAATCCGTAGGCCATGGGTGTCAGCTCCCTCGTCGATGGTTCGGGCAGGGGCTCAGGGCACGAGCCTGCCCTTGGCGGTTTTCAGTTGGATGGCTTGGCCGCGCTTGGCCGAGATGACGCCGCGATTGACGCCGAGCCAGCCGATCTCGCCGAACAGCCGGCCGTACTCGATCTTCGGGCAGCGATCCATCACCACCTCGCAGCCGGCGGCGCGGGCCCGTTCGGCGGCGGCGGCGTCGCGCACACCGAGCTGCATCCAGATCACTTTGATGCCCTTGGCGATGGCCGCGTCGGTGATGGCGCCGGCCTCCGAGGATTTCCGGAAGATCTGCACCATGTCCGGCACGAAGGGGATGGAGGCGAGATCGGGATAGACGGTCTCGCCCTGGATGGTCTGGCCGAGGTAGCGCGGGTTCACCGGAATGATGCGGTAGCCCTTCTGCCGCAGGTAGAGCATGGCGAAGTAGGACGGCCGCATCTCGCTGGCGCTGGCGCCGACCATGGCGCTGGTGCGCACCCGCCGCAGGATGCCGCGGATGAGGTCGTCGTCGTAGACGAGGGGCTGCAGGGGCTCGGTCATGGCGGCTCGGCTGTCGGGCGGCGGACTATAGGGAGGGGTCGGCGGGCTGGCTAGCGGCGGTCGGCGCTGCGCAGGTAGGGGACGAGCGTCACCGCCAGCAGCGCCGCCAGGAAGGCGAACAGCAGCGCGAAGCCGCCGAGCCGCGACAGTCCGGCGGCAGCCGCGGCGTCGATGACGGCACCGCTGCCGAACTGCACGGCGGCGGCGCCGAGGAAGGCGGTGCCGTTGAGCAGCGTCAGGCCGCGGCCCACCAGATGCTCGGGCAGGAAGCGCCGGCCCTGCGCCATCACCAGCGCGAAATGGATGCCGGCGAGCGCCACCAGCGCCAGCATCGCCGAGGCCAGGGCCAGCGAATGGCCGGGCCAGGCCGCCAGCACCAGCAGGGCCGCCACCGTGACGCAGGTGCCGGCGATCACCGGCTCGCGCCGGCGGTCGAGCCGGCGCTCGATGGCGGCATAGCCCAGCGTGCCGGCGATCAGCGCCAGCGACATCGCCAGCAGCACGTGGCCGCGCGCCGCCGGGGCGAGCGCGAAGGCATCCGCGAGGTAGGGGCCGCCCCACAGGCCACGCAGCGTGACGATGACGCCGTAGGAGACGAGGGTGAGCGGCAGCAGCGGCCACAGGGCCCGCAGCCGCAGCACGCCGAGCACGCCGGCCAGGGCCGCGCCCAGGCTGTCGCCGACGCCCCGCGCCCGTGGCGGGTCGCGCACCAGTGCCAGCACGGCGAGCGCCGAGGCCAGCACGACGCCGCTCACCGCCAGCAGGGCACCGCGCCAGCCCAATGCGTCGGCCGCCAGCGCCAGCGGTGTCGTGCCGAGCAGCACGCCGGCCTGGCCGATGGCCAGGATCAGCGACGCAATGGCGGCGAAGCGCAGCGGCGGATAGGTGCGGGCGACGACGAACAGCGCGCCCATGTAGATCGGCGAGCAGCCGAGGCCGATCAGGATCTGGCCGAGATAGGCGAGGCCGGGGCCTGGGGCGGCGGCGAACACGGCGGCGCCGGCGACCGCCAGCAGCATGACGAGGCTCACCGACCAGCGCGGCCCGAAGCGGTCGAGCAGGATGCCCACCGGCAGCTGGGCGGCGGCGAAAGCCAGGAAGAACAGCGCCGACAGCGTGCCGAGCGCCGTGGCGCCGAGCCCGAGGTCGCGGGCGATCTCGGGGGCGATGACGCCCAGCATGGTACGGAAGAACTGCGAGAGGACGTAGGCAATGGTCAGCGCCACCAGCGCTGGCAGCGCCGAGGCGGCTCGAGGCCGATTCACGATGCTTTGACCCGGACAATCTCTTTACCTAGATCATGGTCACGAAACTGGTCACGAGGCAACCACGATGGCCGTGCGCACCATTCCCGCCGGCGAGTTCAAGGCCAAGTGCCTGAAGCTGATGGACGAGGTCGCGGCCACCGGCGACACGCTGGTGATCACCAAGCGCGGCAAGCCGGTGGCGCGGGTGTCGCCCGTGCAGGCCGAAAGGCCGCCCCTGCGAGGGCTGCACAAGGGCCATGGCCGCATCCTGGGCGACATCGTCAGCCCGATCTTCGGTGATGACTGGGAGCCGGAGCCGCTGGATCCCGGGGCGTGATCCTGCTCGATACGCATGTCCTTCACTGGTACGAGCTGGGCGTGCCGGGGCTGGGCACGCAGACGATCGCGGCGCTCGACGCCGCGTGGCAGCGTGGCGAGATCGTCGTCTCGGCCGTCAGCTTCTGGGAGCTGGCGCTGCATGTCATGCTTCGCCGGATCGAGCTCGACCGCCCGATCGCCGTCTGGCGCCGAGAGCTGCTGGCGGCCGGCCTGCGCGAGCTGCCGCTGGACGGCGCGATCGCCATCGCATCCGTCGACCTGCGCAATCTGCACAAGGACCCAGCGGATCGTTTCATCGCCGCGACCGCGCTGGCCTGGGATGCAACCCTCGTTACCGCCGACCGCAAGCTCCTGGCCTGGGAAGCCCCCGTCGTGCGGATCGACGCGCGGCGCTGAGCCCTATGCCGTCCGCCGCCGCGCCGTGACCTCGATCTCGATCCTCATGCGTGGGTCGGCGAGGCCGGCGGCGATCATGGTCGCGGCCGGGCGGACCCCGCCGAAAGCCCGACGCAGCGCCGGCCAGCAGGCTGGGAAATCGGCAGCGTCGGGCAGGATGTAGCGGGCGCGCACGACGTCGGCGAACGAGCAGCCGGCCTCGGCCAGGGCCTGGGCGATGTTGCGCAGGCACTGCTCGCACTGCGCCACGACGTCGCCGGCGATGGTCATCGCCGCATAGTCGAAGCCGGTGGTACCCGAGACGAACACCCACTCGCCGTCGACCACGGCGCGCGAGTAGCCGATGTCCTGCTCGAAGGTCGAGCCCGAGGAGATCAGACGCCGCATCATGCCGCTCCCTGCTGGTCGCCGCCCTCGATATGGCCGCCGAGGAACAGCCGCCCCACCCTGGGATCGGCCAGCAGCCTGTCGGCGCGGTCGTGCATGCGGGCCTGGCCCAGCTCCAGCACGAGGCCGTAGTCGGACATGGCGAGTGCCGCCTTGGCGTTCTGCTCGACCATCAGGATGGTCACCCCCTGGTCACGCAGCCGGACGAGCGTGCGGAAGACCTCCTGCACGAGGTTGGGCGACAGGCCGATCGAGGGCTCGTCGATCAGGATCAGCTTGGGATCGAGCAGCAGCGCGCGCGCGACCTCGAGCTGCTTCTGCTGGCCGCCCGACAGCTCGATGGCCTTCTGGTCGCGGCGCTGCGCCAGCATCGGGAACTGCTCCATCACCAGCCTGATGCGCTCGCGGACGCGGGCCTGGTCGGTGGCGGTGATGCCGCCCAGCTCGAGGTTGTGGTAGACCGAGAGCTGCGGCACGACGTTGCGGCCCTGCGGCACATAGGTGACGCCATGGCCGATCATCTGGCGCGGCGTCGAGCGGGTGACGTCCCGGCCCTGCAGCAGCACCTCGCCGGAATGGATCGCGAGCAGGCCGAAGATCGCCTTGAACACCGTCGACTTGCCGGCGCCGTTGGGGCCGATGACGGTGGTGATCGTGGCTTCCGGAATGGCGAAGCTCACCCCGTTCAGGATGGTGATCTTGCCGTAGCCGCCGCGGAGATCCCGGAGCTCCAGCACGTCTCAGCCCCCGAGATAGGCGTCGATGACCCGCTGGTCGGCGCGGACGTCCTCGGGCGAGCCCTCGGCGATCACCGCCCCCTCGGCCAGCACGATGATGCGCGTGCACAAGGACATGACGAATTCCATGTTGTGCTCGATCACGACGAAGGTGCTGCCGTTCTCGCGGTTGTAGGCCAGCAGCCGCTCCTTCAGCCCGGCCAGCATGGTCAGGTTGACGCCGCCCGCCGGCTCGTCGAGCAGCACGAGGTCGGGGCCGGCCATGAACGCCATGGCCGCATCCAGCAGTTTCTGCTGGCCATAGGACAGCGATCCCGCCAGCTCGTCGCGCAGGTGCGACAGCCGGAAGAACGCGATCAGCCGCTCGGCCTCGGCCGTCAGCCCGGCATCGGGCGGGCCGAACAGCCGCTGCAGCATCGAGCCGCGATGCTCCTGGCCGGCCAGCACGACGTTGTCGAGCACGGTCATCTGTGGGAAGACCGAGAGCTGCTGGAAGGTCCGGCCGACACCCAGCCGGCTGAGGTCGCAGGCGCGCATGCCGGCCACCGACCGGCCGTTGACCCAGACCTCGCCGCCGTCGGGCCTGAGCTGGCCCAACACGCAGTTGAACAGCGTCGACTTGCCCGAGCCGTTGGGCCCGATCAGGCCCAGCACCTCGCCCTTGCGCACCTCGAAGCTGACGTCGCGCACCGCCCGGATGCCGCCGAACGACTTGGACAGGTTGCGCACCGACAGGACGACGTCGCTCACGTGCCGGCACCCTGCCCGAGCTCGCGGCCCGGGATCCGCCGGCGGCGCAGCCGGGACAGCAGGCGGTCGGCGATGCCCATCAGGCCGGTGGGCGAATAGATCATCAGCAGGATGACCGCCGCCGCATAGATGATGAGGTAGTAGCCCTCGGTGAAGCGCAGCAGCTCCGGCAGCAGGATGACCACGGCCGCCCCCAGCAGGGGCCCGAAGAAGTAGCCCGAGCCGCCGACCACCACCATCAGCAGGATGCGCAGCGACTGGCCCAGCGCGAAGGAGTTGGGCTCGATGAACTGCACCACCGGCGAGACCAGCGCGCCGGCGAGGCCGCCGCCGGCCGAGCCGATGGCGAAGGCCAGCAGCGTGATGCGGCGGGTGTCGACGCCCAGGCTCTCGGCGCGGATCGGGTTCTCGCGCAGGGCCTTGAACGCCCGGCCCCAGGGCGAGCGGATCAGCCCGTACGTCAGCAGCGAGAACAGCACGAAGACGACGAGGCAGAGATAGTAGATCTTGTGGTTGGAGGTCAGCGGGATCGACAGGAAGGTCGACCGGGAGGCGGTGGCGAACAGCCCGAAATCGGGCCGCGGCATGTTGGAGATGCCGTAGGAGCCGCCGGTCAGCCAGTCCTCGTTGCGCAGCACCAGCACCACCAGCGTGTTGAAGGCCAGGGTGACGAAGGCGAGGAAATGGCCCTTCACCCGCAGCGCCGGGAAGCCCACCAGCAGGCCGACGAGGAAGCAGGCCACCACCGCCACCGGCATGGCCAGCAGCCAGTGGACGCCGGCCAGGGTCAGGAGTGCGGTGATGTAGGCGCCGATCGCCATGAACGAGGCCTGCGCCAGCGAGATCTGGCCGGCATAGCCCAGGGTCAGGTTCAGCCCCATGGCGGCGATGGTGTAGATCAGCCAGGTGCACAGGATGAAGGTGAAGTAGTTGCCGCGGCCGAGCGGCGCCGCGACCAGGACGGCGATCCCCAGCACGATCCACAGCCAGGCGGGCACGGTCCTCATCACACCGCCCGCCCTTCGGAGGTGCCGAGCAGGCCGTGCGGCCGGAACAGGATGACGGCGATCAGCAGGACGAGCGGCACGGCCGCCCGGTACTCGGCGGTGATGTAGGTGGCGGTGACGTTGTCGATGACGCCGACCAGCAGGCCGCCGGCGATGGCACCGCGGATCCGGTTGAAGCCGCCGACGATGGCGGCGATGAAGGCGACGAGGCCCAGATACTCGCCGTTGGAGAACTTCGCGAGATAGACCGGGGTGATCAGGAACGAGGCCAGTGCCGCCAGCGCCGCGTTGATCAGGAAGGTGTAGAGTACCATCCGCCCGGTATCGACGCCCAGGATGACGGCGACGTCGGGATTCTGGGCCGTCGCCTGCATCGCCCGGCCGGTGCGCGTCCGGTCGAGGAACAGCGTCAGCGCCACGACGATCACCAGCGTGATGGCGAGATGGGCGATGTCGGTGACGGCGACCGCAGCACCGAAGACGTCGATCACGCGCCCGGAGATCAGCTCCGGATAGGGCTGCGCCTCGGCGCCGTAGAACTCCTTGACGCTCTCCTTCATCAGGATGGCCAGCGCCATGGTCGCGATGATCAGCGGCAGGCCGCCCCGGTTGGGCCGACTGATCATCGGCTCGACCAGCAGGCGCTTGAACAGGTAGCCGAGCACGAACATCGAGGCGGCGAGTGCCGCCAGCAGGGCCAGCGGCAGCGGCAGGCCGGCGTTCATCGCGATCAGCACGAAGAACGCCGGCAGCATGACGAACTCGCCCTGCGCGAAGTTCACCGTCTGCGCCGCCTGCCAGATCAGCGTGAAGCCGATCGCCGCCAGCGCGTAGATCGATCCCGTCGCCAGGCCCGACAGGAACACCTGCAGGAACTGCTCCATCGGTTCCTTCCGCGGGGGCCGGGGCGCCCGATCGGAGCACCCCGGCGCAGCGCCGCTACCTGGCCGGCACGGTGCCGATCACGACCTGCCTGCCGTCCTTGACCTCGGTCATGAAGCTCTCGCGAGCCATCTCGCCGGTATCGTCCCAGCTGGTCGTCAGCAGCATCCCCGGATACTTGGCGACATCGAGGGTCAGGCCGCGCATCCGCTTGGCCAGCTCCTCGCTGTCCAGCTTGCCGTTCAGCTCGGTGGCGTACTTGACGGCATAGACGCCGACATAGCCCTTGAGGCCGTTGTGGTCGGTGTCGCGGCCATACTTGGCCTTGAACTTCCCGGCGAACTCCTGGATCGTCGGCTGCTGCGCGCCGGTGGTGATGCCGACATGGGCGAAGGCGCCGTTGGCGGCGTCGCCGGCGAGGTCGATGACCTTCTGGCCGGTCAGCGTCACCTCGCCGACCAGCGGGGTCTTCAGCCCCTGCTTCTTGGCCTCCCTGAGCAGGCGCGCCGATTCCTCCTCGTTGAGATAGACGAAGGCGGCGTCGGCGCCGGATTCCTTGATCTTGGAGACGTCGGCGGCGAAGTCGGCCTGGCCCTGCTCGGAGGGCACGTCGGCCACGACCTCGATGCCGGCGGCGGCCATCTCCTGGAGGAAGACGTCGTGGCCGCCCTTGCCGAACTCGTTGTTCACCCAGGCCACCGCGATCTTCTTGGCCCCGAGCGTGTCCTTGAAATAGGGGGTCAGCGCCGGGATGCCCTTGGCCGAGCTCGACGAGGTGCGGAAGATGTAGGGGTTGCCCTGGGCCGTGATGTTCGGCGCCTCGGCCCCGGTCATCTGCGGGATGCCGGCCTGCTGCGCCACCAGCATGTTGACGATGGTCGAGCCCGAGAACACCGTGCCCATGATGGCATAGGCACCGTCGTCGATGACCTTCTGCACCAGCGCACGCGAGGTCTGCGGGTCGCTCTGGGTGTCGTGGTCGGTCATCTCGATCTGGCTGCCGAGAATGCCGCCCGCGGCGTTGATCTCCTCGGCGGCCAGGTGCGCGCCGTCGCGGAAATTGGTCCCGGACACCGCACCGGCGCCGGAAAGCTCGCACACGCAGGGCAGCTTCACCGGATCGGCGGCGAAGGACGCGCCGGGCCAGGCCGCCGCGAGATAGACCGGTGCTGCCAGCGCCGCGGCCATCAGCGATCTGCGATAGGTCATGCTCATGCCTCCCATTGTTGTCTGGCTGCTTGCCAGGGCTCCGTGACTATGCGCGGCCGCGGCACCGCGGCGCGGCCGAAGTGGATGTGCCGGTATCGGTGTTCATCAGGCACCCGGCGTCTTGGCACGAATGTCGTCGACCAGGATCCGGCGCAGCTCGGGCGTGATCTCGGGCGTGCGGCCGAACCAGTGGCGGAAGCCCTCGACAGCCTGGTGCAGCAGCATGCCGAGCCCGTCGACGGTGCGCAGCCCCCTCGCCTTGGCGGCTTTCAGGAGATCCGTCTCGAGGGGCACGTAGACGATGTCGTAGACCACGGCACTCGGCTTCAGCGGCGACAGGTCGATCTCCAGCCGGGGCTGGCCGACCATGCCGAGGCTGGTGGCGTTGACCAGCAGGTCGGCGTCGACGAGCAGGCCGGGGATGGCGTCCGAGCCGTGGGCGGTAACGCCCCGGCCGAAATGGTCGGCGAGTGCCTGCGCCTTCGAGACGGTGCGATTGCACAAGGCGACCTCGAGGCCGCGGCCGAGCAGGCCGTAGACGATGGCGCGGGTGGCACCGCCGGCGCCGGCCACCACGGCCCGCCCCGCACCGTCGCTCCAGCCCGGCACGCGCTCGTCGATGTTGCCGATGAAGCCGATGGCGTCGGTGTTGCCGCCGACGAGCCTGCCGTCCTCCCACCACAGCGTGTTGACGGCGCCGATGGCCCTGGCGGCGTCGTCGATGCGGTCGACGCGCTCCATCACCGCGACCTTGTGCGGCACGGTGACGTTGCCGCCGATCCAGCCCGCCTCCCTGAACCGGTCGAAGAACGCCGCGAGCTCGGTGGGCGGGATGTCGAGCCGCTCGTAGGAGCCGTCGATGCCGTAGCGCCGCAGCCAGTAGCCGTGCAGCATCGGCGAGCGCGAATGGGCGATCGGATGGCCCATGACGAAGGCGCGGGCGGTCATCGTTCGGTTCCCCAGAGGGCTGGAAGGCGTGGTGCCGTCATGGCCCAGCGCTCTCGGCCGGGGTGTCGGCGAGGGCATAGCCGGACGAGGGCGAGGCCGGGCGGAAGCGCAGATAGGGCAGCTGGATCGGCAGCTGCGCCAGCGCCATCTCCTCGCCAGTCTGGATCTTCAGCCCGCGCCGCGCCGCCTCGGCGAGCCAGCGGGTGACGTTGGGCCTGGTGACGGCATCGGCGACGATCAGCGCGCCGCCGAGCTGCTCGACCGGGTAGGGGAGCGGATCGTTCGGGCCCATGCCCACGGGCGAGGCGTTGATGGCGATCTCGATCGGCTGTCCCGGCGGGACCTGCTCTGCAACCGCCATGGCGGGGAACAGCTCCGCGAGCGCCGTCACCAGCGCCCGGCGCCGCATCTGGTCGACCTCGAGCACCGTCATCGAGCGCGCGCCCTGCTGCGCCACTTCGAAGGCGATGGCCGTGCCGGCGGCACCGGCGCCGACCAGCAGGACGTTGCGGCCCCTCACCTCGACGCTGTTGGCGGCCAGGGCCGCCACGAAGGCCAGGCCGTCGGTCATGTCGCCGATCAGCCTGCCCGAGGGCGAGCGACGTATGATGTTCACGGACTTGGCGTGGCGCGCCCGCTCGGTGACCTCGTCGGAGGCGAGGAAGGCCGCCTGCTTGTGCGGCATGGTGATCGAGCAGCCGACGCAGTTCTCCATCGCCTTCAGCACGTCGAAGAAATCGGCGACGCGCTCGGGACGGATGTCCATGGGCACCACGACCGCCGGGATCTGCTGCTCGGCGAACCATCGGTTCATCGGCCCCGGGGTCCTCACCTGGGCGACCGGATGGCCGACCAACGGCACGACCGCGGTGTCGCCCGTGACCACGCGATATCGCTTCATGTCGCCATGAAGGCTCTGAGGCCTCCTCTTCCCGCGCCCGGCCCGCCTCCCTCGCTGCCGCTCGCGTGCGGCCGGCTCAGCCGCAACATCAGCCCGGCCGAAAAGCGATCACAACTACCAAGATGGCCGGCAAACGTAACATCATGTTATCTTTTGCGCCGGCATCGCCGCTGCCGTCATCTCGGCTCGCAGGAACTCGATGAACGCCTCGGCATAGACCGACAGGGTCACGTCGTTGCGGTAGGCGGCATAGGCGCGGAAGGTGGTCTCGGCCTCGATCTCCAGGCACGCGACGCCCTGTGCCCTGCCGAAGGCGACGGTGAACTCGTCGATGACGGCGACACCCAGGCCGGCGGCCACCAGGCCCGCCACCGTCGTGCCGAACCGGGCCTTGATGTCGACGCGGTAGTCCAGCCCCCTGTCCTGGAAGATCCCGGCCATGATGCGGCCATAGGGGTCGTTGGGGTCGATGCCGATCAGCGTGTGCCCGACGATCTCCTCCGGTGCTATCGAGCCGCGCAGCGCCAGGGCGCTGTCCTGCGGCACGATGCAGAGCAGCCGTCCCGTCGCCAGCGGCACGAAGTCGATGATCGAGTGGTCGAAGCGCGCGCTCACCGCCACCACCTCGCCGCGTCCCAGCAGCAGGTAGTCGATCGTCTCCTCGATCTTGAGGATGTCGACCTCGATGGCGAGCTCGGGGAACCGCCGTCGCAGCAACGCCACGGCCCGCGGCACCATGACGTTGGCGATGCTGGGCACCGAGGCCAAGCACAGCTCGCGGCCGTCGCCGCGGTCGAGCCGGCCCACCGCCTCCTGCAGGTCCTCGACCCGGCGGTGGATGGTGTCGAGCAGGTCGAAGATGTTGCGGGCCTCGGGCGTCGGCACGTAGCGGCCGTGGCGGCGGCTGAACAGCGGCACGCCCAGCATGCCCTCGGTGTACTTCATCAGCCGGCTGATGCCGGGGGCCGAGACGTTCAGCAGCTTGGCGGCACCGGCGATGGTGCCGGTCACCATGATGGCGCGGACGACCTCGATCTGGCGGAGCGTCAGCACGCGGCGGCCGGCCCGGGAACGCTAGCCGCCGAACCCGAACAGCCGCCGCGGCGTCTCCCACAGCAGGGCCCGTCGGTCGGCCGGGTCGGGGAACAGCCGCAGGGGCAGTCTCGCCAGCGGGCCGTAATCCTGCCGCTCGCTGGCGCGCAGGTAGGGCCAGTCGGAGGCCCACATGCAGCGGTCGATCGTGAACGCGTCGACCAGGGCCGTGACGTAGGGCCAGGCGTCCTCGAACGGATAGGGTGCCCGGGCGAACTTGGCGTAGCCGGAGAGCTTCACATAGGCCCGCCCCGTCCCGGCCAGCCGCAGCAGGGCCCGGAAGCCCGGCTGGCCGAGGCCGGCTTCCACCGTCGGGCGGCCGCAATGGTCGATCATGACGCGGACCGGGATCTCCTCGATCCACGGCACGAACATGCAAAGTTGATCATGCTCGCTCTGGATCTGCAGGAACATATCGAGATCGGCCAGCTTCTCGATCAGCGGCCGGGCGCCGCGATAGTGGTCGCCGCCATAGTAGGTGGCGTTGACGGCGATGCCGACGATGCCCTGGTCCTTCAGCTCCCGCAGCGTAGCGCGATCGGCGTCGAGGCCGGCGATGGCGACACCCTTGAACAGGTCGGGATGCCGCCGGATCGCATCGAGCATGCAGCGGTTGTCGGCGCCGTAGCCCGAGTTCGGCTGCACCAGCAGGACGTGCCGCACGCCATGCGCCTCCATGACCTGCAGAAGCTGGTGGGCCGTGCCGATCTCCTGCCCCGACGGCCTGTAGGGCACGTCCGGCGCATAGGGGAAGCGGGCCGGGTCCAGCACATGGGCGTGGCAGTCGATCATGGGCTCGGCGAAAGCCGGGGTCTCGGTGGTGTCGGACATGGGCTCGGCGGATGCAGGGCGGAGGCAGCGTTCTTAGCCCGTCGGACACGCCGCTGTCCCGCGGGCGAGATCCGATCGGCATCGGTGTGCGTTGACAAATCGTATATGATCTGCCCTGATTTGCATACGGAAGGCGCACCCGAGCAGGCGCCGCGACATGATCAGGGGGTCCAGGCGATGACCGATTCGCTCGCGCTGACGCGTCGGAAGCTGGTGATGTCCGTCCCGCCGGCGATGGCGTTCGCCTTCACCGGCCTGCGGGGCGAGGCGCAGGCGGCGGTGGCGGACGTGGCGCGCACCGACACCTTCATCGCCACCGGCCAGACCTCGGGCGGCTCGCCGACCTTCTCGCAGTACAACGACTTCAACCCGTTCCGGCCCGGCCTCGACCGGCGCTCCAGCGTCAGCCATGTGCTGGAGGCACTATACTATTACAATGTGCTGAAGGACGAGATGATCCCGTGGCTGGCCACGGATTACAGCTACAGCGACGACTACACGGCGATCACCGTCGAGCTGCGGCAGGGCGTGACCTGGAACGACGGCGAGGCCTTCGACGCCGACGACGTGATCTACACGCTCGACATGCTGCGCCGGAACGGCCAGGGCAAGTCCGACATGATGGAGGCGGCGGCGGTCGCCCGCGACGTCAAGGATCTGGTCCGCGTCAACGACCATACCGTGCGCGTCGAGCTGACCCATCCCGACCCGCGCTGGTTCTTCACCTTCCTGACCGTGCGCTTCTCCAGCCAGGGGCTGCACGTCATCCCCGAGCACGTCTACGGCAAGGTCGACCCGAACGAGCTCGCCACCTTCACCGCCCTCGATCCGGCCAAGCCCGGCTGGCCGGTGGGGACGGGTGCGTTCCGCATCGCCGAGATGACGCCCGAGCGCATCGTCCTCGACCGGCGCGACGACTGGTGGGGCAAGACGCTGGGCTTCCGCGAGCTGCCGGTGATGAAGCGGGTGATCTTCGTGCCGTTCACCACCCACGAGCAGGCGGCCCAGCTCCTGGTCACCGACGAGGTCGACACCATCCTCGAGGCGCAGGTGCCGGTGATGAAGAACCTGCTCTCGCGCTTCGACAAGATCACCACCTTCTCGGGCAAGGAGCCGCCCTACGGCAATATCGACTGGTGGCCGACCTCGCTGTTCTTCAACCACGACGATCCGCAATGGCAGGATCTGCGCATCCGCCGCGCCGTCAGCCTCTATGTCGATCGCGACCAGGCCGTCGACTACGCTTACGAGGGCGCTTCCGAGGTCAGCGGGCTGTTCTATCCGCGCTATCCGGCGCTGCAGCCCTATTTCGACGATATGGCGGCGACCATCAAGTCGCTGCGCATCGTCGACCACGACCCGGGCGCCGCCGACGCGCTGATGAAGGAGGCCGGCGCCATCAAGGATGGCGAGGGCTTCTGGACGCTGGGCGGCAAGCGGATGGGCGGCGATCTCTACTACGTCAACTCACTGACCGCGATCGCGCCGGTGATCGCCGAGCAGCTGCGCCGCGCCGGCTTCGAGGCCACGCCCAACACCCGGCCCGGCTACCGCGACGTCGTCTACAACGGCAAGGCCGCCTGGTGGCTGTGGGGCCACGGCGCCAGCGTCAACGACCCGTACCAGACGCTGCGCCTCTACCACAAGCAGTGGTACCGGCCGATCGGCGAGAACGTGCTGTGGCCGGCGCGCTGGCGCAACGACGAGTTCAGCGCGCTGGTCGATAGGATCCAGACGCTGCCGGCCTCCAACCCCGAGGTGCGGCCGCTGGTCCAGCAGGCCCTGACCATCTGGCTCGAGAACCAGGTCGCCTGCCCGTTGTGCCAGTTCTATCACCGCATCCCGTTCAACACGACCTGGTGGACCGGCTTTCCCACCAAGGAGAACCCCTACATCACGCCGACCTTCTGGCACGACACCGGCTACCTCGTGCTGCAGGGGATGAAGAAGGCCGGCGCCTGACCGCGGGGCCTCGCCGATGACGCTCGCGATCGTCGCCAGGCGCTTCGGCATGCTGCTGCTGGTCGTCTGGCTGGCCAGCACGGTGATCTTCTTCGTGCCGCGCCTGGCGCCGCGCAACCCGATCGAGGACAAGCTGCTCGCCCAGACCGAGCAGGGCGCCTCGGCCACCGACATGAAGGCGCTGGTCGAGGCCTACAACGCCAAGTTCGGCCTCGACCGGCCCCTGTGGCGGCAATACCTGTCGTTCATGGCCGACACCGCCCGGCTCGATCTCGGCTACTCGATCGCCTACTACCCCAGCCGCACCACCGAGATGATCGGCAGGGCCCTGCCCTGGACGATCGGCCTGCTCACCACCACGACGCTGCTGGGCTTCGCCTTCGGCACCATCCTGGGGGCGCTGACCGTCTGGCAGGGTGCTTCCAGCGTCTACCGCTATCTCGTGCCGTTCCTGATGATCTTCTCGGCCATCCCGTTCTACCTGATCGGGCTCGTGCTGATCTATGTCTTCGCCTACCAGCTCGGCTGGTTTCCCCTGGGCGGTGGCAAGGGCATCCGCAGCGACGCCGCCTTGAGCTGGGCCATGGTGCCCGAGATCCTGCACCACTCGATCCTGCCGGCCCTGTCGATCCTGCTGGCGACGGTGGGCGTCTGGGCGCTGTCGATGCGCGGCATGATGGTGACGGTGCAGGGCGAGGACTACATGACCTTCGCCGAGGCCTTGGGCCTGCGCGACCGCCGCCGCTTCCTGCAGTACGGCGTGCGCAACGCCATCCTGCCGCAGGTCACCCTGCTGGCCCTGTCGCTCGGCCACGTCATCTCGGGCTCGATCCTGGTCGAGCTGGTGTTCGGCTATCCAGGCGTCGGCCAGCAATTGTTCCGGGCGATCCAGCACCTCGACTACTTCGTGATCTACGGCATCGTCTTCATCCTGATCTGCACGATCGCGCTGTCGATGCTGATCATGGACCTCGTCTACCCGCTGCTCGACCCGCGCATCCGCCGCGCCGGGGCCCCGGCCTGATGGCGGCGCGCAGCATCGCGGCAGCGGCAGCCGCGGCACCGCCGGCGCGCGCCCACGGATCGCGGATGCGCGACGTGCGGCGCTACCTGCTGCGCAATCCGAGCCTCCTGCTCGGGCTCGCCCTGCTGGCGCTGCTGGTGGTCTTCGCGCTCGTCGGCCAGCTCTTCGTGACCTGGGACCAGGCCTTCCCGCTCTCCGGCCCGGCGTCGCGGGCACCCTCGGTGCGCTTTCCCTTCGGCACCGACGCCAAGGGCCGCGACCTCCTCGCCGTCATGGTCTACGGCACGCTGCTGACCCTGAAGATCGGCCTGCTCGCCGGGGCGCTCGGCGTGCTGATCGGCACCGTGGTGGCCTTCGTCGCCGCCTATCACGGCGGCTGGGTCGATGCCGTGGTGCGGGTGATCGTGGACGTGCTGATCACCGTGCCGGCGCTGCTGGTGCTGGTGGTCGTGGCCTCGGCGATCCAGAGCAGCATGAGCACGACGGTGATGGCGATCACCATCGCGCTGCTGGCCTGGCGCGAGCCGGCGCGCAAGATCCGCGCCCAGGTGCTGGTGATGCGCGAGGCGCCCTACGTCATGGTGGCCCGCCTCAATGGCGCCGGGCCGTGGCGGATCATCTTCCGCGAGATGATGCCGAACCTGCTGCCCTATCTCGGCGCCAGCCTCGTCGTCGCCGTGGCGCAGGCGGTGCTGGCCTCGATCGGCCTCGAGGCCCTGGGCCTCGGCACGCCGGCCGAGCCGACCCTGGGGATGACGATCTACTGGCTGATGACCGACGCCGCCTTCCTGCTCGGCCTGTGGTGGTGGATCGTCGAGCCGATCACCGTGCTGGTGGTCCTGTTCGTCGGCCTCTACCTCGTCACCGCCGGACTCGACGAGCTGGCCAATCCGCGGCTGCGGCGGAGCGGCCCGTGACCGGCCTGCGGGTGCGCGACCTCACCGTCGTCTACCACACCGACGACGGCCCGGTGGCGGCGGTCGACGACAGCAGCTTCGACATAGCACCGGGCGAGCGGCTGGGCATCGTCGGCGAATCCGGCTCCGGCAAGACCACGACGGCACTCGCCCTGATCCAGATGCTGCGGCCGCCCGGTCGGGTCGAGGCCGGCAGCGCCGTCATCGACGGCGTCGATCTCCTGAAGCTAGGCCCCGCCGACATGCGGCTGCACCGGCTGCGGACGGTGAGCTACGTGCCGCAAGGGGCGATGAGCTCGCTGAACCCGGTGATGACCATCGCCCGGCAGTTCCGCAACGCCCTGGTCGACCATGACGTCCGCCTGGGCCAGCGCGAGCTGGAGCTGCGCATCCGCCAGGCCCTGGCCGGGGTCGAGCTGGACCGCCGCGTCGCCGGCCTCTACCCGCACGAGCTGTCGGGCGGCATGAAGCAGCGGGTGTGCATCGCCATCGGCATGCTGCTGGGCCCGAAGCTGATCATCGCCGACGAGCCGACGAGCGCCCTCGACGTCGTCACCCAGCGCCAGGTCATGGAGACCCTCGGCCGCCAGCAGCGCGACGCCGGATCGGCGCTGATCCTGATCGGCCACGACATGGGCCTGATGGCGCAGTTCGTCGACCGGCTGGCGGTGATGTATGCCGGCCGGCTGGTCGAGATCGGCGGCATCCGCAAGGTGCTGGAGGCGCCGCGCCATCCCTATACCCGCGCCCTGGTGGCGAGCGTGCCGAGGCTGGCGAGGCGCGGCGAGCTGCACGGCATCGCCGGGGTGACGCCCTCGCTGCGCCGGCTGCCGCCCGGCTGCGCCTTCCATCCGCGCTGCGCCGTGGCGATCGAGCGCTGCCGCCGCGATCGGCCGGTGCTCGACGGCACCATCGGCGGGCATCGCGCCGCCTGCCACCTGGCCGAGGCACCCCTGGCGGAGCGGGCGGCGTGAGCGCGCCGCTGATCGAGCTGGACGGCGTCGGCAAGCGCTACGGCGACACCGTGGCGCTCGACAGCATCAGCCTGCGCCTGGATGCCGGCCGCTCGCCGGTGATCGCGGTGGCGGGCGAGAGCGGCAGCGGCAAGACCACGCTGGCCTCGCTGCTGCTCGGCTTCACCGAGCCGTCGCAGGGCGAGATCCGCTATGGCGGCCGGCCGCTGGCGAGCCTGGGCGGCACCGCCCGGCGGGCTTATCGCCGTGAGGTCCAGGCGGTGTTCCAGGATCCGTTCGCCGTCTACAACCCGTTCTACCGCGTCGACCATGCGCTCACCGAGCCGCTGAAACTGTTCGGTCTCGCCCGCAACGCCCGCGAGGCGCGGTCGATGATGGAGGAGGCCTGCGAGCGGGTGGGCCTGCATCCCGAGGACACGCTGGGCCGCTTCCCGCACCAGCTCTCGGGCGGCCAGCGCCAGCGGCTGATGGTGGCGCGGGCGATGCTGCTGCGGCCGCGCCTGCTGGTGGCCGACGAGCCGGTGTCGATGATCGACGCCTCGCTGCGGGCGCTGGTGCTCGGCAGCCTGAAGGCGCTGAACCGCGACCTCGGCATCCCCATCGTCTACATCACCCACGATCTCACCACCGCCTATCACGTCGCCGACGTGGTGCTGATCCTCTATCGCGGCCGGCTGGTCGAGGCCGGGCCGGCCGAGCGAGTGATCGAGGCGCCGCAGCATCCCTACACCCGCCTGCTCGTCGGCTCGATCCCTTGGCCCGAACTCGACGTCGCTTGGGGTCAGGGCGAGCCGATCCTGAAGGAGGACGAGAGCGCCCCCCGCGGCGGCTGCGCCTTCGTCGGCCGCTGCGCCCGGGCCCTGTCCGCCTGCCGGACGCGGCCGCCGCCGCTCTACGACGTCGGCGGCGACACCGTCGCCCGCTGCCTGCTGCACGAGCAGGCCCGTGCCTTCGACGACCGGGCGCTGAGCGGCCTTCTGGGCCTCGCCGCAGCGCCGCCCCCAGCCAGCGAGCAGAGGATCAGCCGATGAGGATCACCCGCATCAAGCCCGTCGTGGTGTCGGCACCGCCGCATCGCAACTGGATCTTCGTCAAGGTCGAGACCGACCAGCCCGGCCTCCATGGCTGGGGCGAGGCGACGCTGGAGTGGAAGACTCGCGGCGTGGTGGGCTGCATCGAGGACTTCGAGCCGATCGTCGCCGGCCGCGATCCGCGCAACGTCACCCAGATCGTCGAGCTGCTGAACAAGGCGGCGTTCTGGCCGCTCGGCGTCATCGGCCTGACGGCGCTCAGCGCCATCGAGCAGGCCTGCTGGGACATCATGGGCAAGGAGCAGGGCCGGCCGGTCTGGCAGCTGCTCGGCGGCAAGGTGCGCGACCGGGTGCGGGTCTACACTCATCTCGGCACCGGGCGCATCAAGATCGACCGCAAGAAGCGGGACATCGGCGAGTACGCCGACTCGGCGGCCGAGATCAAGGAGCTGGGCTACACGGCGCTGAAGTTCGGTCCGGTCCCCTACACCCACTACGACTACGAGCTTTCGGCCGTGCGCCACACCGGCAAGCTGCTGGAGGGCGTGCGCGAGGCGCTGGGTGACGGGGTCGACATCCTGCTCGACTTCCACGGGCGGCCGTCGTCGATGACGGCCGCGATCGCCTACATCGACACCGTGGCCCCCGTCCGGCCGATGTTCGTCGAGGAGCCGGTGCAGCCCGGCGATCCCGAGGCGATGCGGATGATCGCGCAGAAGGTGACGGTGCCGATCGCCACCGGCGAGCGCCTGCTGACGCACAAGGAGTTCGAGGATCTCTGCAACCTGAAGGCGGTGGCCTACGTCCAGCCGGACTTGTGCCATTGCGGCGGCTTCACCATCGGCAAGCACATCGCCGCCACCGCCGCCGCCAGCTATGCCGGCGTCTGCCCGCACAACCCGATGGGGCCGATCGCCGGGGCGGTCGGCCTGCATTTCGGCGCCGCCGTGCCCAATTTCGTGATCCTGGAGGAAGCCTCGGGCTCGGTACCCTGGTTCCACGAGGTGGTGTCGCAATCGCCGATCAACCGCGTCGACGGCTTCTGGCAGATCCCCGAGGCACCGGGGCTGGGCGTCGAGATCGACGAGGCGGTGGCGGCGCGGCATCCGTTCCAGCAGGAGACGGTGGCCGGGCTCGAGGCCTTCGTCGCCCGCGACGGCAGCATCGCCAACTGGTAGCCGGTCATGGCCGACGCGAAGAAGACCGTCCTGATCACCGGGGCGACGGGCAATATCGGCCGCAAGCTGCGGGCGCATCTCGGGGCCGCGGGCCGGTACGAGCTGCGCTCGCTGTGCCTCAACCCGCAAGCTGACCCACAAGTGCAGACCTGCGACCTGTCGGTCTGGGACGAGGCCTGGGTCCAGGCCTTCGACGGCGTCGACACGGTGCTGCACGTGGCGGCCGACCCCAGCCCCTGGGCGAGCTGGGGCAATGTCCAGCGGCTCAACCTCGACCTGATGCTCAACGTCATGGCGGCGGCACAGCAGCGCGGCGTCAGGCGCGTCGTCTTCGCCAGCTCGAACTATGTCGTCGCCGGCTACCGCTTCCGCGACGATCCGCTGACCACGACGATGGAGCCCCGGCCGATCAACGCCTACGGCGCCAGCAAGCTGGTGGGCGAGCGCGTCGGCAGGATGTTCGCCGAGCGCTACGGCCTGTCGTTCATCGCCTTCCGCATCGGCGTCTGCCAGCGGCTCAACGACAACCGCCACGGGCCCTGGATCCCGTTCGGGCACTGGGGCCAGGCGATGTGGGTGAGCGACCGCGACCTGTGCCGCGCCTTCGAGCGCGCGGTCGAGGACACGGACATCCGCTTCGGCGTCTACAACCTCGTCTCGAACAACAAGGGGATGCGCTGGGACCTCGAGAACCTGCGCCGCGACCTCGGCTTCGAGCCGGTCGACGGCGAGCCGACGCAAGTGCCGTTCTCCCAGCGCCTCAAGGCCGCCTGCGCCTGGGCGCGCGATGCCGGGCTGCCGGCACTGGCGATGAAGCTGGCCGGGCGGAGGTGGTAGGGCCGGCTCAGAGCACCGCCAGCGCCGGCTCGCGCCGCCGGCCGGAAGCCGCCGCACCCGAACGGCTCAGCTCGGCGCGGCCGGTCGCCAGCATGCGCTCGATCAGGTCGCGGCCGGCGTCGCGGACATGCGCCTCGACGACCGCCGCGGCACCGTCCTCGTCGTGCAGGCGGGACTTCTCGATGATGCCCCAATGCTCCCGCGAGGCCCGCAGGTTGCGCGCCCGGCCGGCCGGGAACCGGTAGGCCAGGGCGGCGATCAGCCGGTTGTGGCGGAACGCCACCGCCAGCGCCTCGTCGTTGTAGTGGCGGTTGTAGCAGATGTCGTGGAAGCGCTTGTTGATCGCCATGCATTCGTAGCTGAGGTTCAGCTCGGCGGCGCGGTCGTACTCGCGCTGCACCGCCTCCATCTGCTCCAGCTCCTCGTCGCTGCGGTGCCGCGCGAACCAGCGGATCAGGAACGGCTCGAGCAGCGCCCTGATCTCGTAGATGTTGCGCAGGAAGGCCTCGTCGATCTGCCGGACCCTGGCGCCGCGATTAGGCGTGAAGGTGACGATGCCCTCGCCCTGGAGCTGCTGCAGCGCCTCGCGCACCGGGATGCCGCTGCTGCGGTAGCGCGCCGCCAGCTCGGCGATCTTGAGGCGCGAGCCCGACGGCAGCCGGCCCTCGATGATGTCGTCGCGGATCAGGTCGCGCAGTCGGTTGTAGCTCGGCTGGTCCGACGCATCCTTGGAATCGTCCGAAAGCGCCACCTGCGAAGGTCTCCCCCAGCCGTTCGATCCGCTCCTGCCGCCGTTCATACCCGATGCCCGTCCCCCGGTTCCACGCAGATCGGCGCCCGAAGCGGGCAGCGGCCCAATTCGGGCAAATCATATGCTATGATTGACAGAAAATATATGATCTGGCAAACCTGACATACGAATGCCGCCATGCGAGTGGCTCCATCAGGGAGAGAGGCAACGATGCGATTCCACGGCCAGGGTGCGTTCCCGCTCAATCGCCGCCAGCTCCTCGGCTCGGCTGCCGCCGCCGGCCTGGTCACCGCCATGGGCGGCCGGCTGGCGAGCGCCGCCACCGAGCTCGGCATCGACGTCGACAACTGGACGCCCGAGTACATCAACAGCA
This sequence comes from Geminicoccus sp., assembly GCA_035326425.1. Lineage (GTDB taxonomy): Bacteria > Pseudomonadota > Alphaproteobacteria > Geminicoccales > Geminicoccaceae > CALKJU01. The sequence goes on from DAOLFG010000010.1 coordinate 38,265, forward strand.
TCGCCGGCACGATCGAGGTCGACACCGCCGCCGAGTGCGCCAAGGTGGTGCCGCTCGACTACAAGGGCCACCTCACCTATTGGTATGTCGGCCCGAACGAGGCCGACACGCCCTTGCGGCACCAGATCGACGCCGAGTTCTGGCAGGCCTTCGCCGAGACCTATCCCAACATCACCGTCGAGAAGCAGAGCCTCAGCTACAACGAGATCTCGACCAAGCTGCGCACGGCGGCGCTCGGCCGCGCCGCACCGATGGTGGCGCGGCTGATGCTGCTGTGGGGGGCGGAGTTCGCCGCCAAGGGCATGCTGAGCGAGCTCAGCCCGGAGGATGTCGGCCACAAGAGCAGCGATTTCTGGCCGCGGGCGATGAGCTCGGCCGCCTGGAAAGGCAAGCAGTACGGCGTGCCGACCAACAACGAGACCATGGCGTTCATCTGGAACGCCGCCCTCTTCAAGGAGGCCGGGCTCGATCCCGAGAAGGCGCCCGAGACCTGGGACGACGTCGTGGCCTATTCGGCGCAGATCCGCGCCAAGACCGGCAAGTACGGCTACGGCATGGTGGCGCGCGTCAACGCCGGCAACACGCCCTACCGGTTCATGCCGCAGCTCTGGGCCTATGGCGGCGGGGCGCTGGACGAGACCGCCCCCGACCCGACCTATCGCGAGATCATGATCGACAACGAGGGGGCCAGGAAGGCGCTGCAAGCCTCGTACGACATGTATGTGCGCGACAAGTCGGTGCCGACCTCGGCGCTGACCAACACCCAGACCGAGAACCAGGACCCGTTCATCGCCGGCAACCTGGCGATGATGATCAGCCATCCGAGCGAGTACGCGGTGATGGTGGCCAGGGCCAAGAAGGCCACCGGGCCCGACAAGGCCATGGCCGACGCCGTGGTCGAGAACATGCGCTACGGCCTGATCCCGAGGGGGCCCGAGCGCCGCGCCGTGGTGTTCGGTGGCTGGAACAACCACATGTTCCACCCCGACTATGTCGACGGCAAGCTCGATGAGGGTGCGGCCAAGGCCTTCATCGCCTTCTCGACCGGCCCCGAATGGTCGATCAAGCTGGCCTGGGACCAGTCGAACCCCGGCAACCTGCGCGGTTTCCGCACGCACTGGATGAAGGAGCGGCTGGAGCAGATCCGCTTCCTCAACGTCACCACCTCGATGCTCCCGAGCGGCATCGCCTTCCCGGTGATCCCGGAATCGACCGAGATCATGAACATCATCGTGCCCGAGATGATGCAGAACGCGCTCACCAAGAAGATGACCGTGGCCGAGGCCACCGCCGACGCCCACGCCAAGATCGAGCGGCTGCTCGACGGCATGTGATCGGACGCTGCATCCGCATCGCCCCGCGCGGCGCACCTGCCGCTGCGCGGGGCTTTTCGTCTCAACCGAGGTAGCCACGCATGAAGATCACCGCCGTCGTCCCCTGGCTCGTCAAGTTCGAGGGCGTGGGCTGGGGCGAGTACCTGTTCCTGGAGGTCCGCACCGACGAGGGTGTCACCGGCTGGGGCGAGATCACCACCACCACCAAGGTCGCCAACCGGGCGGTCGCCAGTATCCTGCGCCACCTCAACCAGCTGATCGTCGGCGACGATCCGAGCCGGATCGAGGAGATCTGGCACAAGATCTTCCGCTCCTTCACCTACATGGGCTCGCGCGGCGCCAGCAGCCACGTGGTGAGCGGCATCGACATCGCGCTGTGGGACATCCGCGGCAAGGTGCTGGGCCTGCCGATCTACGAGCTGCTGGGCGGGCCGGTGCGCGATGACATCCTGCTCTACACCCACCCCGACCAGCGGCACTTTACCACCAGGGAAGGCGTGGTCCAGGAGATCCGGGCGATCTGCGATTCCGGCCACACCGGCATCAAGTTCGATCCCTTCCCGTCCTACGAGCGCAACACCGGCTTCCGCCACGGCTATCTCGACGGCCAGCTCGGCAAGAAGGGCGAGCACGAGGCCGCCGAGCTGACGGCGCTGATCCGCGAGACCGCCGGGCCCGAGGTCGAGATCCTGATCGACGCCCACGGCCGCTTCGACGTGCCGACGGCGATCCGGCTCTGCCGCTCGCTGGAGGAGGCCGGCCAGATCGACTGGTTCGAGGAGCCGGTGCCGGTCGAGAGCTACAACGCCCTGGGCCAGGTGCGCGACGCCGTGAGTGCCGCGATCTCGGTCGGCGAGCGCCTGCACACCCGCTGGGAGTTCGTGCCGATCCTCGAGAACTCGCTGGCCCACTACATCATGCCGGACGTCACCTGGACCGGCGGCATCAGCGAGCTGAAGAAGATCTCGACCATGGCCGAGGCCTACTACGTGCCGGTGTCGCCGCACGACGCCAGCGGCCCGATCAACGTCATGGCCGGGGCGCAGGTGATGATGACGGTGCCCAACTTCTACCGGCTGGAGACCAGCCGCTGGGATTTGAGCAAGTACAACAGCTTCCTCGAAACGCCGCTGGACAATTCCGGCGGCCGGCTCAAGGTGCCGAGAGCACCGGGGCTCGGTCTCGAGATGAGCCTCGAGGTGCTGCGCGCCAACGCGCTCGAGGGCTTCGACGACAGCTGGGTGGGGCGCTGACGGGCAGGCAGGTCCGCCCCGGCGCACGGGGGAGACGGGAATGGCGCTGCGGCTCGGTCTGGTGGGGCTCGGCACGATCGCGCGCAACCAGCACCTCGCCGCCATCGCGGCGACCGAGGGCATCGAGCTGGCGGCGGTGGCCAGCCGCAACGCCAGCCTGCCCGACGTCCCGAGCCACCGCGACATCGCCGCCATGCTGGCAGCCGAGCCGGCGGTCGATGCCGTCTCGCTGTGCACGCCGCCGCAGGGCCGCTTCGACCAGGCGGTGGCGGCGCTGGCCGCCGGCAAGCACCTGATGCTGGAGAAGCCGCCCGGCTCCACCGTCGCCGAGGTCCAGGCGCTGGCGAGGCTGGCGGAAGGCCGCGGCGTCACCCTCTTCGCCACCTGGCACTCGCGGGAGGCCGCCGCCGTCGAGGCCGCCCGCGCCCATCTGGCCGGGGCCGAGCTGCGCAGCGTGCGCGTCACCTGGAAAGAGGATGTCCGCCGCTGGCATCCGGGCCAGCAATGGATCTGGCAGCCGGGCGGGCTCGGCGTGTTCGATCCGGGAATCAACGCCCTGTCGATCGTGACGCGGATCCTGCCCGAGCCGGTCCACCTGACGGCGGCCGAGCTGTCCTATCCGGCCAACCGCGAGGCCCCCATCGCCGCCGACCTCCGGTTCCGCACCACCGGCGGCGTTCCGGTCGAGGCGGTGTTCGACTGGCGCCAGCTCGGGCCGCAGACCTGGGACATCGAGGTCGAGACGGCCTCGGGCCGCCTGTCGCTCACCGGCGGCGGCAGCCGCCTCGCCATCGACGGCCGCGAGCGGCTGGCCGATGCCGACCGCGAGTACCAGGGCCTCTACCGCCGGTTCGTCGAGCTGACGAGGGCCGGCCGATCGGACGTCGACCTGGCGCCCATGATCCTGGTGGCCGATGCGTTCCTGCTCGGCCGGCGCATCGAGGTCGAGCCGTTCGAGGACTGAGCTTGCGTCAACGCGGGCGCAACGCGAAGCGCAGCGCCCGGCCCATCGCCGCCGGCAGCACCGAGGCGTGATCTTCTTCCGGCAGCACATGGAAGCAGGTCTCCGAGGCCGGGCCCAATACCTCGGCGGCCTTCTCGACGAAGCTGCGCGCCCGGTCGACCATGCCGCGCCGCGACCGCCGTGCCGCGAGCTCGGCGCTGTCCGGCCGCCCCTGCTGCCAGGGCGCCAGCTCCTGCTCCCATTGGCCGACGAAGACCGCGAGACGCGCCGCCACCGGTCGCAGGCCCGAGAGGCCGGCACGGAGGCGCGGCTCGTTCCACCAGATCGACGGGCTGACCGCGACATAGGACCGGAAGGCGGCGCGATCGTGCGCCAGCACGTCGAGCGCGAAATAGCCGGCCAGCGAGTGACCGATCAGGGTCCGCCGGGTCGTGTCGACCGGCGCCATGCCCTCGATCATGGGTCCCAGGTCGTTCGTGACGAAGGCCAGCAGCCGGTCGCGGCCGCCGGTGGCGGGCTCGTCCGGCCGGCCGGTGGCCTCGGCACTCGGGCCCGGCGAATAGTCGAAGGTCCGGCGCGCCCGCTCGTACAGCCCCTCGATCGGATAGCCGATGCCGACCAGCACCGCCGGCACGATGCCGGTGGCGGCCGGCCGGACGATGCCGCGCCGCAGCGTCTCGACCAGCGTCGCGAACCCGGCATTGGCATCCAGCATGTAGACCACCGGGAAGCCGCCCGCCGGCGCCGAGCCCTCGGGCACGGCGAGGAAGATGCGGTAGGGCTCGCCGCCCGCGCGCGGCCGGACATCGAGGACCCGCGTGCCGGGCAGGGTCATTTCGGATGGCATCGGGGCATCCCGTATCGAAGGGCGAGGCACGGCTCTACGGCATGTGCCGCCGAAGTTGAACGACGATCGCCGCTCGCCGGCGCTGCCCTGAAACCGTTCTAGATTATTGCGCTCCCGCAATCACTTGACCCCTCGCCGGAGGTCCGGCACGGGGAACGCCATGATCGAAGCCCAACGCCACGCCGCCGAGCTGGCCGGCTATGCCCGGCTCGTCCGCCGGCGGCTGGTGGTCCTGCTGGCGCTGGCCCTGCTGATGGCGGCGGCGGTGATGGCCGACATCGCCACCGGCCCGTCGAGCCTGCCGCTGCGCGCGGTGGTGACCGGCCTGCTCGATCCGGCTGCCCTCGACGCGCCGACCCGCGTCATCGTCTGGGAGGTCCGCCTGCCCTACGCCCTGATGGCGCTGCTGGTGGGCGCCGCCCTGTCGCTGGCGGGGGCGGAGATGCAGACCATCCTCAACAACCCGCTGGCCAGCCCGTTCACGCTCGGCGTCTCGTCGGCCGCCGCCCTGGGTGCTGCCCTGGCGCTGGTGCTGGGCGTGGGCCTACCCGGCGTGCCGGCGGGCTGGCTGGTGCCCGGCAACGCCTTTCTGTTCGCCTTCGGCTCGGTGCTGCTGCTGCAGGCGATGGCGCGGCTGCGCGGCACCGGCGTCGAGACGCTGGTGCTGTTCGGCATCGCCATGGTGTTCACCTTCAACGCCCTGGTGGCGCTGGTGCAGTTCGTGGCGAGCCAGGAGGCGCTGCAGCAGCTGGTGTTCTGGACCATGGGCAGCCTCGGCCGGGCCAACTGGCGGAACCTCGCCATCCTGGCGGCCGTGCTGGCGCTCGTCCTGCCGTTCTCGCTCGCCGCCTCCTGGCGCATGACGGCGTTGCGGCTGGGCGAGGACCGCGCCCGCAGCTTCGGCATCGCGGTCGACCGGCTGCGCTTCGCCGCCCTGGCGCGGGTCAGCCTGCTCGCCGCCACCTCGGTCGCCTTCGTCGGCACCATCGGCTTCATCGGCCTGGTCGGCCCGCACATCGCCCGCCTGCTGGTCGGCGAGGACCACCGCTTCTTCCTGCCCGCCAGCGTGCTGACCGGTGCTGTGGTGATGTCGCTGGCCTCGGTGGCGAGCAAGCTGATCGTGCCGGGCGTGCTGCTGCCGGTCGGGATCGTCACGGCACTGATCGGCGTGCCGTTCTTCCTGGTCCTCATCCTCTCGCGCCGCGAGCGACTCGGTTGACGGCACCGCTGCGGATCGACGGGCTCGGCGTCGGCTACGGCGCCCGCCGCGTCATCGACCGGCTGTCGCTGCCGCCGATCGAGGGCGGCGGCGTCACGGCCCTGATCGGCCCCAACGCCGCCGGCAAGACCACGCTCCTGCGCGCGCTGGCCGGCCTGCTGCCGGCGAGCGGCTCGGTGCGGCTGGGCGATGTCGAGCTGACCCGGCTCGGCCATGCCGAGCACGCGCTGCACGTCACCTACATGCCGCAGGCCCTACCGCAGCGGGTGTCGCTGACGGTGATCGAGGCCACGCTGAGCGCCTTGATGTCGGCTCCCGCCGGCCGGGCCGCCTCGGAGGCGCCGCCGCGGCTGCGGGTGATGCGCACGCTCGACCGGCTCGGCATCGCCGACCTGGCGCTGCGCGGCCTCGACGAGCTGTCGGGCGGCCAGCGCCAGCTCGCCAGCCTCGCCCAGTCGATCGTGCGCGAGCCCGAGGTGCTGCTGCTCGACGAGCCGACCAGCGCCCTCGACCTGCGCCACCAGATGCAGGTGATGCAGCTGGTGGCGGAGCTGGCGCGCGAGCGCGGCATCATCGTCGTGGTCGTGCTGCACGACATCGCCCTGGCCAGCCGCTGGTCGCGCCGGCTGGTGGTGCTGGCGGGCGGCGAGCTCGCCGCCGACGGCCCGCCCGAAGAGGCGGTGACGCCGGAGATGCTGGCGCGGGTCTACGGCGTCGAGGCGCGGGTGGAACGCTGCTCGCGCGGCTTCGTGCAGGTCATGGTCGACCGGGCACTCTGACCCTCACGCCCTGAGCGTCGCACCGCCGTCGACATAGAGGTCGGCCATGGTGATGTGGCCGGCGCGGTCGGAGAGGAGGAACAGCACGGCGTCGGCGATGTCCTCCGGTGTCGCCAGCTTGCGCAGCGGAATGCCCACCTTGTAGGTCTCGGGCGAGCCCTCGATGACCCGCCCGGCACCGCCGTCGTCCGCCCACATGCCGGTCTGCATGCGTGTCAGCGTCGAGCCCGGCGCCACGATGTTGCAACGGATGCCGTGCGGCGCCAGCTCCAGGCCGAGGCAGCGGGTGAACATGCTGGCGGCGGCCTTGGAGGCGGCATACGCGGCCATGGCGTGGCGGGGCACGCCCGCGGCGTTCGACGACACCGTGACGATGGCGCCGCGCCGGCGGGGCACCATCCGCCGCGCCAGGGCGCGGCAGAGGTGGAAGACGCCCTTGGCGTTGATGTCGAGCACCCGCGACCAGTCCTCGTCGGTGGTCTCCGTCACCGGCGCGAAGCACAAGACACCGGCGACGTTGACGCCGAGATCGACCGGGCCCCATTCCCGCTCGATCCGCTCGACCAGCGCCTCGGTCTGCGGGCCCGAGCGCACGTCGAGCGGCTCGGCGCGCACCTCCGGCCCCAGCTCCGCCGCCAGGGCCTCGATCCCGTCCTCCGCGATGTCGGTGGCGACGACGCGCGCACCCTCTGCATGCAGGGCGCGGACGACCGCCCGGCCTATGCCTCCGCCGGCACCGGTGACGATGGCGATCCTTCCGGCGATGCCGCTGGCGCGCATGGTTCCTCCGTCTCCATCTCGGCCATCGCCCGCGACAGCACCGGCGCTATCCGCGTCACTGCCTCGGGGCCGGTCAGGTGGGCGTGCAGGCTCGGCACGTCGACCACCTCGACCCTGCCGGCATGGGGCCGCCAGTGCGCCGGGGCCAGGTTCCGCCCCTGATGGTCGAGGGCGGCGCGGAAATGCAGGATCCCGCCGGCATAGCGGCCGTGGACATGGGTGCGCACCAGCCGGTTGTTGCCGGCGACCACGCGCACCACGCCGTCCAGTGCCGCGTCGGGCAGCCGGCCGAGCGGGCTGTGGCCGGCGCGCAGGAAGCCCACGACCGAGGCGCGCGTCAGCTCGACCTGGGGTAGCTGGTCGGGATCGTAGCCGCCGATCGCCAGCAGCGCCTTCAGGGCGGCACCCTCGTCCGGCTCCGGCTCGGCCCGCCAGCAGTCGGCGGGATAGGAATCCAGCATGGCGACGACGCCTGCCCTGGCGCCCAGGGCCTGGAGCCGTTCGGCCATGGCATGAGCGATGATGCCGCCGATCGACCAGCCGACGAGGTGACAGGGCCCCTCGGGACGGACCGCCCGGATCCGCTCGACATAGTCGGCGGCGAGGTCGGCCAGGCTGGCGGGCGGCGGGAGGCCGGCTGCCAGCGCCGGCGCCTGCAGGCCGTAGACCGTGCGGCGCGGATCGAGAGCCCTGGCCAGCCGGCCGTAGCACCAGGTGATGCCGCCGGCCGGATGGATGGCGAACAGCGGCGGCAGCGCCGGGTCGCCCTCGGCGAGGCGCACCAGCGGGCCGAGGCCGGAATCCATCTCCGCCTCGGCGTCGATCAGCCGGGCGAATCCCGCGACCGTCGGCTCCTCGAACAGGGCACCCAGCCCCGGATCGCGGCCGAATTGCTCGCGCAGCCCGAGCAGCAGGGCCACGGCCGAGAGCGAATCCCCGCCAAGCTCGAAGAAGTCGTCGTCCGCGCCGATCGGCGCCTCGATGCCGAGCTGCTGCGCGAACAGCGCCGCGACGCGGCGCTCGGTCGCCGTCGTCAGCGGCCGGGCCGCCACCGGTGCCCAGCCGGGCATCGGCAGGGCCGCCCGGTCGAGCTTGCCGTTGGCGGTCACCGGCAGGGCGTCGAGCGCCACGAAGGCCGCCGGCACCATGTAGTCCGGCAAGCGCGTCGCCAAGCGGGCGCGCAGCGCCTCGGCGCCGAAGCCCGGCGCCGGCACCACATAGGCGACAATGCGCTTCACGCTTGGCTGGTCCTCGCGGGCGATCACCGCCTGTTGCCGCACCAGCCCGGTCCCGGCGATGGCCGCCTCGATCTCGCCCAGCTCGATGCGCAGGCCGCGGATCTTCACCTGATGGTCGGAGCGGCCGAGGAACACCACGGCACCGTCCGGCCGCAGCCGGGCGAGGTCGCCGGTGACGTAGACCCGCTCACCCGGCAGGAAGGGATCGGGCAGGAACCGCTCGGCGGTGAGATCCGGCCGTCCGAGATAGCCGCGCGCCAGCTGCACGCCGCCGAGATAGAGCTCGCCGACGATACCGGGCGGCAGCGGCCGCAGGCGGGAGTCGAGCACGTAGAGCCGGGTGTTCCACACCGGATGGCCGATCGGCACCGGCACCGAGCGGTCGTCGGGGCCGGCGGGCCACCAGCTCACGTCCACCGCCGCCTCGGTGGGGCCGTAGAGATTGTGCAGCTCGGCGCTGATTGTCCGGTGGAAGCGGTCGCGCAGCTCGGCCGGCAGCTCCTCGCCCGAGCAGAAGACCCGCCGGACCTCGATCCCCCGCGCCGTCGGCTCGGCCAGGAACGCCGCCAGCATCGACGGCACGAAATGCAGCGTGGTGATGCGGTGGTCGCGGATCAGCCTCGCCAGGGCCACCGGGTCGCGATGGGCGCCCGGCGGGGCCACGACCAGCGTGCAGCCGGCGATCAGCGGCAGGAACAGCTCCCACACCGACACGTCGAAGGTGGTGGGCGTCTTCTGCAGGATGCGGTCCGAGGCATCGAAGCCGTAGTGCTGCCGCATCCACTCCAGCCGGTTGACGATGGCGCGGTGCTCGATCACCACGCCCTTGGGCTCGCCGGTCGAGCCCGAGGTGTAGATGACGTAGGCGGCATCGTCCGGCGTCGGCGGCGACGGCACTGCCCCGCCCGCCTCCAGCGCCCAGTCTCCCGGTGCCAGCGTCGGCATGTGCGGCGCCAGCCGTTCGGCGTCCTCCGCCCCGACCAGCGCCAGGCGCGGCCGTGCGGATGCGGCGATGCGGGCGAGCCGGGCGTCGGGCTGGCCGAGGTCGAGCGGCAGGTAGGCGGCCCCGGCCCGCAGCACGGCGACGAGCGCCACCATCATCTCGACCGATCGCGGCAGCGCCACCGCCACGATGTCGCCGCGACCGATGCTCAGGCCCGCCAGCTGCGACGCCAGCGCCGAGGTCCGGGCATCCAGCGCCGCATAGTCCAGCCGCTCGGCCCCGAGCACGACGGCCGTCGCTTCGGTGGTCGCCCGCATCGTCCGCTCGATCAGCGCCGCCAGCGTCGTATCGGGCACGGGATAGGCGGTGGCGTTGGCCTCGAGCAGGTAGCGCCGCACCTCGTCCGGGCTCGCCGTCGGCACGTCGGCGAGCCGCCGGGCCGCTACCGCCGCGGCGAGGAAGGCTTCCAGCCTCGCCGCGTGCGCCGCCGTCTCCTCGCGCGTGTAGAGATCGGGGTTGCTGTCGACCTCCAGCCGCAGCCCCTCGCCGCCATCGGCCCGCCGGTGCAGGCGGAGCGTGAAGCCGATGTCGTCGACCGGGCCGGTGCTCAGCACCTCCAGCCGCGAGGCGACGCCGGCGAAGCGGGGCGTCTCGTCGAACGGCAGCAGGTTGACCAGCGGCCCGTGCAGCCGCCGCTGCCCGCCGACCAGCCTGAGGTCGCGGCGGAGCTGCTCGCTGCGGTAGCGGCCGTGTCGCCGGGCGCGGATCAGGGCGCGCGCCACGCCGACCAGATAGTCGCCGAGCGGCACCTCCTCGTCCGGCGTCACGCGCAGCGGCAGCACGTTCATCAGCATCGCCGGCACGCGCGCCACGCTGCGCCCCAGCCGATCCATGTGCGGCACGCCGACCACCACCTCGGGCAGGCCGGTGTGGCGCTGGCAATAGGCGGCGGCGAGGGCCGCCACCACGTCGGGCCAGACGATGTCGTGCGCGCCGGCGAGGCGCTTCAGGCCGTCGAACGTGGTGGGCGCCAGCTCGACGCTCTCGCGATGGAAGGCGTGGGCGCTGGCCGGCTTGCCCGGCGCCAGGCTCGCCACCTCCGGCCGATCGGCGAAGGTGTCTTGCCAGAAGGCGGCATCGACGGCCCGCTTGGGCGAGGTGCCGTAGGCCGCGTCCTCGGCGAGCACCGCGGCGAGGCCGGGCAGGGCCGGCCCCGGCGCCGTGCCGGTCAACGCGGCGTTGTAGAGGTCGGCGACCCGCTGGGTCAGCAGGATCATGCCGTAGCCATCGATCGCCAGATGATGCACCCGCTGCTGCCAGACGAACCGCTCCGGCCCCAGCCGGAACAGCCGCTCGGCCGCCAGCGCGTCGCGGGTGGGGTCGACCGGTGTCGCCATGTCGCAGGCGATCTCGGCCTCGGCGGCGGCCAGCGGGTCGGCGGCACCGGAGAGGTCGACGGTCTCGAGACGCGGGCGCCGGGCGGGGTCGACGACCTGCACCGGGCCGGCATCGGTCACGGCCATGCGCAGCGACAGCGCCTCGGCCTCGACGGTCATCCGGTCGATGGCCGAGGCGAAGGCTTCGAGGTCGAGCGGGCCGGCGAGCTCGATGTACTGCCCGGTGTTGAACAGCGGATTGGCCGGGTCGAGCCCTTGCGCGTACCAGAGGCCCGACTGGGCCTCGGTCAGCGGATGCTGGGCCGGGGCATCGAGCGGATCCGCCATCGCCTCAGCCGTTGGCGCCCGCGAGCTTGGCCGAGACGATCTCCCACCAGCCGGCGAGCGTCTGCCGCTCGGCCAGCTCGGCGAACTCGAGGTCGAGCCCGCCCTCGCTCCATTTGAGGACGAGGCTCATCACCCGCATGGAGTCGAGCCCGAGGTCGATGAGGTCGTCGTCGTCGCCGATGGCGTCCGGCGGCTCGTGCAGCATGGCGGCGATGTCGGCCCGCATGCTCTCCAGCGTCAGCGGCCCGGCCGGCTCGACGATGCGGATGATCTGGACCGGCTGGCTCATCCGATGGCCTCCATGAGCTGGGCAGTCGTCATCGGCACGGCGCAGACCGAGGCGGCATAGGCGAGCGCCATGTCGTGGCGCTGGCGCGAGAAGTCCGCCAGCGCGTCGGCGGCGAGGAAGGGCTCGATGTCGCGCATGAAGGCGTCGGCCGCCGTCAGCAGGCAGCCGATATGGGCATAGACGCCGCAGACGACGAGCTGGTCGCGGCCGCGGGCGCGCATCAGCGCCTCGAGGTTGCTGCGCTGGAAGGCGCTGTAGCGGTGCTTGACCAGCACGATGTCGCCGTCCTCGGGCGCCAGCGCGTCGACGATCGGCTCGTGCTCGGCCGAGCGGCTCATGCCCGGCCCCCACAGGTCGGCCTGCAGGCCACGGTCGCGGCGCTCCTGCTCGCCGACCTGGGCAGTGTAGAACACCGGCATGCCGTGCGCCCTGCAACGCCCGGCGAGGGCGGCGATGTTGGCGATCGCCGGCGCCAGCGGCGGCCCTTCCGGCGGGAACGGCCGGAGGAAATATCGCTGCATGTCGTGGATCAGCAGCGCCGCCCGCCGGCGCTCGGGCCGCCAGGGCGCGCGTACCGTCGGCAGCTCCCGCGCCTGCGGCAGCGCATAGGCGGCGATGCTCGGCAGTGCGGCCTTCACGTCCCGGCCTTCCCGTCCTCGATGAACTGCCGGCGCAGCGCCGCGCGCAGCTCCTTGCGGCTGATCTTGCCGACGGCGGTGGTCTCGAAGGCGTCCACGAGCACGATCTGGTCCGGCACCTTGAAGTCGGCGAGCCCGCGGCCGCGCACGAAGGCCTTGAGTGCGGCACCCTTGGGCTTCTCGCCGGCCGGCACCACGAAGGCGCAGGTGCGCTCGCCGAGATAGGGGTCAGGCAGCGACACCACGGCGGCGTCGAACACCTGCGGATGGGCCAGGAGATGATCCTCGATCTCCTCGGCCGAGATCTTCTCGCCGGCGCGGTTGATGTGGTCGGTGGCCCTGCCCTGCACCACGAGGTAGCCGCCCGGCAGCCGCTTCACCACGTCGCCGGTGCGGTAGTAGCCGTCCTCGGTGAAGGAGCGGGCATTGGCGCCGGCATCGTCGTGGTAGGCGCGGATGGTATAGGGGCCGCGGGTCAAGAGGTTGCCGGGCTCGCCCTCGGCCACCGGCCGGCCGGCATCGTCCAGCACCAGCACCTCGTCGTCGGGGCTGATCGGCCGGCCCTGGGTGTTGACGATGATGTCCTCGGGATCGTCGAGGCGGGTGTAGTTCACCAGCCCCTCGGCCATGCCGAACACCTGCTGCAGCGTGCAACCGAGGGTCGGCCGCACGCGCTGCGCCGCCTCGGGCAGGAACTTGGCGCCACCGACCTGCAGCACCCGCAGGCTGGAGAGGTCGTGCTTCGTCGTGGATGCCGCCTGCAGCCACAGCAGCGCAAGCGGCGGCACCAGGCCGGTGATGGTGACGCGCTCGCGGGCGATCAGCGGGAAGGCGACCTCGGGACTGGGCGACGGGCTCATCACCACGCGCGATCCGGCCGAGAGCGCGCCGAACACGCCGGGCGAGCTCATCGGGAAGTTGTGTGCCACCGGCAGTGCGGCGAGGTAGACGCTGTCCGGGCCGAGCCCGCAGATCCCGGCACTCGCCTCGAAGCTGTAGATGTAGTCGTCGTGCGTGCGCGGGATCAGCTTCGACAGGCCGGTGCTGCCGCCCGAGATCTGCAGGAAGGCGACCTCGGAGGGCGAGGCGTCGTCCGGCAGGGCGGCGGCCGCGGGCAGGTCCGCCAGCGCGGTGAACGGGCCGGCGTCGCCCACGACGACGACCTGCCCGACCGCCGGCACCTCGGCGCAGAGCTTGTCGGCGAGCCCGCGATAGTCGAAGCCGTCGTGCCGCTCGGCGATGACGTAGCCGCGCGCTTCGGCCTTGCGGGCGAAGTGCGCCACCTCGACGATGCGGTGGGCCGGCAGCGCATAGACCGGGACCAGCCGGGCACGGAACAGGCCGAACACCACCGAGAGGAACTCGGGGATGTTCGGCAGCTGCACCACCACCCGGTCGCCAGACCGCAAGCCTAGCGCCAGGAGGCCGCCGGCGATGCGCTCGGCGCGCTCCAGCAGCTCGGCATAGCTCCAGCGCGCCGCACCGCCGACCACGGCGATCCGCTCGGGATGCGCGGCGGCACGGGCGCGCAGCAGGCCCGAGAAGGTCTCGCCGCGCCAATGGCCGGCGGCGCGATAGCGGGCGACGAACGCCTCCGGCCAGGCCTGCCGCAGCGGAATCACGATGCCGCCTCGACGGCGCGCTCGTCGATGCCCAGCGCCGCCAGCAGGGCGCCGAACTTGGCGCCGGTCTCGTCGGCCTCGGCCGCCGGATCCGAGCCCGGCACGATGCCGGCACCGGCATAGAGCCGCGCGGTGGCGCCGGCCACCTCGGCGCAGCGTATGGCGACCTGCCAGCGGCCGTCGCCATTGGCGTCGCACCAGCCGACAGCACCGCCGTAGAAGTCGCGGTCGAGGGGCTCCAGCCGCTCGATCGCCCGGTAGGCGGCGTCGCGCGGCGTGCCGCACACCGCCGGGGTGGGATGCAGGCGAGCGACGATCTCGATCGACGGCACTCCCGGATCCTTCAGCTCGCCCTCGATGCGGGTGCCGAGGTGCCACATGCTGCGCGTCGAGACGAGCCCCGCACCGTCCGGGGCGCCCAGCTCGCGGCAGTAGGGCGAGAGATGGTCGAGCACGGCCTCCACCACCTCGGCGTGCTCCCGCCGGTCCTTGTCGGAGCCCAGCAGCGCCTCGCCGGCCGCCCGGTCGGCCGAGGCATCGGCCCTGCGCCGCGCCGAGCCGGCGAGCGGATGGGAGACGATGCGCCCGCCGCTCTTGCTCAGCAGCAGCTCGGGCGAGGCGCCGATCAGGGCCCGCGCCGGCGCATCGTGCCGCGGCGGCAGCGGCACGCAGAACGCCGTGACGCTCTCGTCCCGGGCCAGCGCCGCCAGCAGCGCCCGCCCGTCGATCACGACGTCGGATTCGATGCGCAAGGTGCGGGCGAGCACGACCTTGCGCAGCGCCGGCGCGGAACCGGACATCAGCGCCAGGGCCCGCGCCACCGCCGCCCGATAGACCTCGACGCCGGGATCGAGCCGGACCGACCAGCGCCGCACCTGCGGGCCGATCCGGTGGAGGAGGGATCCCTCGGGCTCGCCCTGCCGCTCCGGCTGGTAGAGATGGGCCGGCCTCGCGCGATCGAACGGCAGCGCGCCCACCAGGATGCGCGGCCCGCCGGGCTCGCCGGCGAAGAAGTCGGCGACCCGCGACGGCAGGGTCGCCGGATCGCCCTCCGACAGCAGCCGCCGGCAGCCCTGCGCCGTCACGCCGCCCGCACCCGTGCCGAGCGCGAACGGCAGCTCGGGCGCGAAGCCCGTCCCGGCATCGGGCGAGCGCATGGCCGCGGCGCGGCTCGCTCGGCTCGACATGGCTCCGTTCGGAACCTCAGGGCGTCACGATGGTGACGGTGTCGCCGTTCGGGTCGACCATGACCGGTGGACGCGGCGGCGGCGAGCCGGCGGCCTGGGCCGGCGCACCCTCCGGGCGCGGCGGACGCGGCACCGACTTGACCTTGTTGGTGACGTAGACCGTGCCGGTGGCCTCGTCGATCGCCACCGTGTTCGGCATCGAGCCGGTGACGACGTTGGCGACGACCTTCAGCTCCTTGGCGTCGACCAGCGAGACGAAGCCGCCGCGCCGGTTGGCGACATAGACGATGCCACGCTCGGGATCGAAACTGACGCCGAGCGCGCCCTCGCCGGTCGGGATGCTCTCCAGCACCGCACCGTCCTCGGCGCTCAGCACGGTGAGCGTGCCCGAGCCCTGGTTGGCGACGAACAGCCGGTCGCCCTCGGCGTCGTAGGCGACGTTGACCGGGCTCTCGCCGCCGGCCGGGAAGGACCGCTTCACCTTCGGGCCGGCGAGGTCGATCTCGTACAGCTCGTTGGCCTGCATCGCCGTGACGAACAGGCGCTGGCTCTTCGCATCCAGCGCCATGCCGGTGACGCCGCCCTTGAGGCCGCCGATGGTGCCGGCCAGCGTGTTGGTGGCACCGTCGATGATCCATACCTCGCCCGGCTCGTCGCCGCGGGTGAACGCCGTCACGTAGATGCGGTTGGCGTCCTCGTCGACCACCGCCTCGCGCAGATGGGCATCCTCGCCATGCTTGATGGTGGCGACGACCTTGCCGCTGGCGAGGTCGATCGCCGCCACCGTGCCGGTGCGAGTCTGGGTGGTATAGAGCGTCCTGGTCTTGTCGTTGAGGCCGAGGCCGTAGCCGGCCTCCTTGCCGAGCTGGATGGTCTCCTTGACGTCGAGCGTCGTGGGATCGAGGCCGAGGATGGCGCCGTTGTCCTCGCCGCGGCTGCCGGCCGCCGCCACGTAGACCCGGCCCAGCGCCTCGCTCACCACCACCTCGTAGAGGCCGGTGCCGGGGCTGCTCGACTTGAGCACGGCGGGCTCGGCCAGCGCGGTGCCGGCACAGAGCACCGCCGTCAAGGCCAGGATCGGTCGGACGAAGGCACGGAACGGCATGGTTTTTCTCCGTCTGGTCACATGGGGCGCCGAGGCGTCGGGCGCCGGCAAGGTCAGTCGAGGTCGATCCAGTTGGGCCCACCCAGCGGGACGGCGAGGAAACGGTCGTCGATGAGCCGGCGGGTGGCGTCCGGGTCGAGCGAGGCGAACAGCTCGGGATGGATCCACCTGGCCAGGATCTCGACGGTGACGATGTCGAGCGGCGAGTTGAGCAGCTGGTGCGACAGCCCGTGGGCACGGCCGTCGCGCACGGCGGCGAGGCCCGGGAAGCCCGGCCGCGCGATCACGCCCTCCAGGGTCTCGCGGGCGCGGGCCTCGCTGTACTGCGGGCCGACCAGCAGGCCGGCGGTGCCCTCCATGTGGCTGCCGCCGGTGGCGATGTAGACGGCCGGGTTCTGCGCCAGCACGAACTCGAGGCCGAGCTTGCCGAACGGGCCCGGGATCACCGCCTCGCCGATGTTGCGGCCGCCGACGAAGTCGATGATCTCGCCGACATTGCCGCGACCGGGCGAGTTGCAGCAGTCGGCCGTCATCGCGGCGTGCGGCTCGAGGAACACGGCTGGCCGGTCGGCGTCGCCGAGCGTCGCCACCCGGGCGGCGACGGCATCGAGGCGGGCCCTGCGGAAGGCCAGGAACGCGTCCGCCTGCGCCTCGCGGCCGATGGCGGCGGCCAGCAGCCTCAGGCTCGGCTCGACGTTGGCGAGCGGGTGGATGAGGAAGTCGATGATGGCGACCGGGATTCCGGCCGACTCGATCTTGGCGCGCTCCTCGGGCGAAGGCTGGGCACCCAGCGAGAACAGCGCGAGGTCGGGGCGGGCGGCAACCACCTGCTCGACCGACAGCGTGCCGGCCGAGCTCGCCACCTCGGCCAGCCCCTCGATCGCCGGGAACTTCGCCCGGTAGGCCTCCCAGGTGGCCTTGCCGATGCGGTTGATGTCGCGCGGCCAGGCGGCGAGCACGCTCACCGGGTCGGGGTGGATCAGCGCCAGCGCCACCAGGAAGCGGCCGTCGTCGATCAGCAGCCGCTGTGCCGGCGCGCCCAGCTCGACCTGCCGGCCGGTGACGTCGGTCAGCGTCGCCGCCGACGACACCGCCGGGCAGACGGCCAGCACCCACGCCACGCACAGCGCGAGCCGGCGGACGAGGGCGCCTGCACGCGAGCGACCTGCTGTAAGAAGCTGCATAAGGAAGACAATTTTCCTTGCGACGACCCGCGCCGCAATCTCGTTTTCTCACGCGATCATGTCAACTCGATCTCTGTAACACACTGTAACTTATACGAGTGATCGAATATTATAACCAATCTAATTCTAGTAGATCCCGCATCGCGAGTTCTGTGACTTGTACTTTGCCGGAGCTGAACGACGGGGAGGCGCTCGCCGGCCTCACTCCATCAGCTTGTCGTGGGCGTCGGCCACGCCCTTGCGCCAGTAGCCGGCGGCCTTCGTCCAGGCCATCGGATGGCCGCGCGAGCCCACGAGCTCGTCGCGCACCGCACGGGCGACGCGGGCTTCGGCGGCGATCCAGACGAAGCCGTCGCCCGCGGGCAGCGCGATGCCGCGCAGGGCCGCCAGCAGCGGCGCCGGGTCGTCGGCGCGATCGAGCGGCCGGTGGACCCAGATCGCCTCGTGCCGGGCCCTGGTCGCGAAGGCCTGCTGCTCGCGCTCGTCGGTGACGGCGACGACGCTGACGACGGCCGTGCCCTCGGGCAGCTCCTCGATGCGCCGGCCGATCGCCGGCAGGGCGGTCTCGTCGCCGACCAGCAGCCACCAGTCGAAGGTCGGCGACACCACGGCCGAGCCGCGCGGGCCGCCGATCTCCAGCACCTCGCCCGGTGCGGCGTCGATCGCCCATTGCGTGGCCGGGCCGGCGTCGTGGACGGCGAAGTCGATCGCCAGCGTGCGGGCCGCCGGGTCGAAATGCCGCGGGGTGTAGTCCCGCCGCTCGGGCTCGCCGCCGGTCTCGATGGACAGCTTGACGTGGTCGTCGGGCGCGAGGCTGACGAAGTCGGCGAGATCCTCGCCCTCGAGCAGGATGCGGATCATGCCGGGCGTGATCCGGGTCTTCTGCTTGACGGTCAGGCGCCGCCACCGGATCTCGTGGCGATGGCGGGTGATGCGGTGCCCGGTGGGCGTCTCGGTCGTGGCCATGGTCTCAGTCCGGCTGGAAACGGCTGACCTCGATGCCCGAGCCCACGGGCAGCAGCACGCTGGTGATGCCGGGCTTGGCGCGGACGGCGCGGCCATAGGCCTTCACGTCCTCGTTGCCGGGCCTCAGCATGTTGTCGGCGACGACGATCGCGCCCGGAGCGAGCTTGGGATGGAACGCCTCGAGGCAGGGCAGGTAGAGGTCCTTCCACAGGTCGACCAGCACGAAGTCGACCCTGCCCGGCAGCTCGCCGATCATCCGCACCGCATCGCCGACCCTGAAGTCGATGTGCTCGGCGAGGCCGGCCTCGACCGCCATCTCGCGCGCGAAGGCCGACTTGTAGCCGTGCAGCTCCATGGTGATCAGCCGGCCGCCGCTCGCCCGCGCGGCCTCGGCGAGCCAGATGCCGGAATAGCCGAACGAGGTGCCGAGCTCGAGGATGGTCGGCGCCTCCAGGCTGCGGGCCAGGATGTTGAGCAGCCGGCCGGTGTCAGGCCCGACCGCCCGCATCCGCTGGTCCTGGCCGCCGTCGCGGCCGCCCGGCGGCTCGTCGCGCGGCTGGCTCCGTTCCTGCCGCATCCGCTCGTGATAGGCGTCGAGCACCGCCGTGACGCGTTCGTCCATAGGATGGATCCCGTTTGTTCCGTCACGGTCAGATAGATGTCGATATATCGAAATACAAGATATATCTAGATATATCTGTTCCAAACAGCCGCCGGGCGCAGATCGGCGGTCGCCTCGTCGGGCACGTCCAGGCTGAACGGTCGCGGCCGTGCGGTCCTGGCGGGGCTGCCCGAACCCTCAGCCCTGGCGGCGCCTGCGCTCGGCGTCGTCCCAGGCGGTGAGGGCCTGGTAGTCCGGCACGAAGCCCAGGCCCTTCCTGGCATCCGACGACACGACGGTCCGCGAGGTCACGACGTCGACCAGCGCCGGGGCGTTGGCGAGCGCCCGCTCGAGGGCACCGCGCAGGTCCTCCGGCTTCTCGACCCGCTCGCCGTGCAGGCCGAAGGCGCGCGCCATCGCGGCGTAGTCGGAATGCGCCAGCAGCGTGCCGACGACCCGGCCGCCATAGTTGCTCTCCTGGTCGTAGCGCTCGATGTTCCAGGCGGCGTTGTTGGAGACGACGAACACCGCCTTCGCACCGTGGCGGGCGGCGGTGTCGATCTCCATGGCGTTGATGCCGAAGGCGCCGTCGCCGGTGACGCAGACGACCTGCCGGCCGGGGAAGGCCAGCGAGGCCGCGACGGCGAACGGCGTGCCGACGCCGAGGCAGCCGAAGGCGCCGGCATCCATGTAGGTGCGGGCCTCCAGGCCGACGCGGGCGAAGCTCAGCAGGTCGCCGCCGTCGGCGATGGCGATGTAGTCGGGATCGGCCACCTGCCGGATGGCGTCGAAGATGGCGCCGGGATGCACCTTGCCGTCGCTGCCGACCGTCTGGCGCGCCGCCGCCTCGGCGGCCGAGGCCGAGCGCTCCCGGTGGCGCCGGCGCAGCCCGTCGGTCCAGGCGCGGTCGACCGCCGGCTCGCGGTTGCCGGCGGCCTCGACAATGGCGGCCAGCGCCAGCGCCGGCGTGGCGTGGAGCTCGGGATCGCCGCGGCGGTTGTCGATCAGCTCGCCCGGGCTGTCGGCCAGCCTGACGAAGCGGGCGCTCGGGAACACCGCCGGCGAGCCGTAGCCCATCTGGTAGTCGAGCTTGCGGCCGATCACCAGCACGAGGTCGGCCTCGGTCATCGCTGCCGCCCGCATCGCCCCCACCACCGACGGATGATCGGCCGGCACCAGGCCGCGGCTCTCCTGGGTGTCGAGATAGACCGCACCCGTGCGGTCGAGCAGCCGCACCAGCTCCGGGCCGGCCTGCCGGGCGCCGCGGCCGGTCATCACCAGCGGCCGCCTGGCCGACCATATGGCGTCGACGGCGGCCGCCACCGCCTCGGGATCCGGCTGCACGACGCGCGGCCCCTTCGGCCGCATCCAGTCGTCGAGGACGAGCTGCCGGGGCACGTGCGTTCGCAGCACGTCGGTCGGGATCTCGATATAGGCCGGCCCCGGCTCGCCGAGGTCGCCCATGGCGCGCGATACCGCCTCGTCCAGCTCGCGGACCACCTGCTCGGCGACGCGGGCGGTGCGGGCGACGCAGCAGACCGGCCGCAGGATGTCGACATGCGGGATGTCCTGTAGCGGCCTCATGTTGGCCTGCGGCCGCGAGGTACAGCCGCCGATCAGGAGCACCGGCACGCGGGCCAGCATGGCATTCGCCATGGCGGTGACGGTGTTGGTGACGCCGGGCCCGGCGGTGACCATGGCGACGCCGAGCCCGCCGGTCAGCTCGGCATGGGCGTGCGCCATGTGGACGGCCGCCCCCTCGTCGCGCACGTCGACGATGCGGATGCCGAGCCTCGCCAGGTGGTCCCAGATCGGCTGGATGTGGCCGCCCTGCAGGCCGAACACCCGGTCGATGCCGCGGGCCGCGAGGAAGCGCGCGACCCAGGCGGCGCAGGCGTCGGGATCGGCGTTGAGGTCGATCGTGCCGCTGGATGGGTTGGTCACGGGATCAGCCTCCCCCTCTCGCCGTCAACTGCGTCCTCAGGACGCGGTGCAGGTTCTTGCCGGTGGCGGTGCGCGGCATCTCGTCGTCGCGCAGGAAGCTGCAGCCGCGCGGCCGCTTGTAGCCGGCGAGCCTGTCGCGCGACCAGGCGACCAGCTCGGCTGCGGTCACGGCCGCACCGTCCTTCAGGACCACCACCGCATGCACGGCCTCGCCCCACTTGGCGTCGGGCAGGCCGATGACGGCGACGTCCCGCACCGCCGGATGGCCGCCGAGCACCGCCTCGACCTCCGAGGGATAGACGTTCTCGCCGCCGGAGATGATCATGTTGCTCTTGCGGTCGACGAGATGGATGTAGCCGTCCCCGTCGCGGCGGGCCATGTCGCCGACCGTGCAGTAGTCGCCACGGAAGGCCTCCGCCGTCTTCTCCGGCAGCTTCCAGTAGCGGTCGAAGGTGTAGGGGTTGGAGGAGTACAGCTCGCCCGCCTCGCCGTCCGGCACCTCGTCGCCGTTGCCGTCGAGAATCCGGATCGGCGCCGAGCCGACGCACTCGCGCCCGACCGAGCCCAGCTTGCTGAACTGCTCGTGCGGGTGGAGCATGGTGACCCAGCCGGCCTCGCTCGAGCCGTAGAGCTCGAACAGGCCCGAGTTGGGAAACATCTCCATGACCTCGCGCTTGGTATCCTGGCGCGCCGGCGCCGAGGAGATCATCAGCCTGGTGACGCGGCCGAAGTCCAATCCCGCCCGCAATGCCGCCGGCAGGCCCAGCATCATGATGTAGTGGGTCGGCACCAGCGAGGTGAAGGTCGAGCCGCCCTCGGCCAGCGTGCGGGCGGCATGCTCGGGATCGAAGCTCCTGCGCGAATAGATCGCGGTCTCGGCGCCGCAGTAGGCGAATGCGCCCAGGAAATTGAGCGAGTTGGCGTGGCACAATGGCATGACGAGCAGCGCACCGTCGCGCCGGTGGATGCCGAGCTCGATCTCGGTGAACAGCGACAGCAGCACGGCGGCCCGGTGGCTGCGCAGCACGCCCTTGGGCCGGCCGGTGGTGCCCGAGGTGTACATCAGGGTCCAGGGATCGGCCGGCACGACATGCTGGCCGGGCTCGCGGTCGCTCGCCCGCGCGATCAGCTCCTCGTAGGCGCGATAGCCGGCGGGACAGGGTGCCCGGCCGAAATGCACGAGGTTGGCGGCCGGCACCGGCAGGTCGGCGCGCACCTCCTCGACGAGGCCCGCCAGCTCGTCCTGCACGATCAGCGCCGTGGCCTCGGCGTTCTCGACGATGTAGAGCGCCTCCCTGCCGGTGAGCCGGAAGTTGATCGGCACGACGATCAGCCCCGCCTTGGCGGTAGCGCCATAGATCTCCAGCCACTCGACGCAGTTGTGGGCCAGGACGGCGACCCGGTCGCCCTTGGCCAGGCCGAGCCCCAGCAGCGCGTTGGCGAGGCGGCAGGAGCGCCCGTTCCATTGACGGAAGGTCATCGCGCGCTCGAGGTCGCGGGCGCCGCTGGCCTCCCCCAGGACACAGGCGTGCACCGCCAGCATCTGCCCGACCGTCAGCAGCTCCTTCATCGGCCGCTCCCTCCCCGCGAGCCCCCGGCACCGGCCGCCCAATCTAGCGCCTTCGGGCCGGCCCTGTCGCCGGAGCGCCGCGCCGTTTACCGACGCTTCACCCCGCCCGGGCAGAATGTCCGGCAGCGGATGCCCGACGAGGTCCAGGCGTGCGAGCGATCCTTTCCGTCCGATGGCCGTGGCTGCTGGCGATGCTGGTGCTGCTGGCGGCGCTGCCCGGCGGCCGCGAGGCGGCGGCGACGCCGGCGGCGATGGCCGGCCTGCTGCGCACGGTCGAGCGCGACGTCGGTGCCATGGCCGAGCAGGTGAGCGTGATGCGCGGCCAGCTCGACCAGCGGATCGAGGGCGAGGGGCCGGGCTCGCGCGTGGTCGGCATCGCCGATGGCGGCTTCCTCTCGACCATGCGCTCGCTCCACCAGGCCAGCCTGCGGATCGAGCGGCGGCTCGCCCAGCTGAAGCCCCGCCTGCGCCAGCTCGACGAGGCGCGGGCCGGCGAGATCCTGCTGGCGATGCGCGTCGAGCTGTCGACGCTGGCCCTGGCGCTGGCCGACCTCGTCGACGCCCGCGATCCCGAGGTGCGGGCCCTGGCGCTCGACCAGCTCACCCGCGCCCTCTCGGCGCTGGACGGCGCCACCGCCGCCGTCTGGACGCTCGATCCGTCCTCGGCGGACCCGCCGCCCTCCATCCTCCACACCGCCGGGTCAGGCGGTCTCGCGCCGGCCCTGGATGTGGTCGATCACGGGCGGTAGCGGTGCCACGGCCTCGTCGGTGATCCGGTAGGCCGCCCTCAGCCTGTCGGCGGCATGCTCGGCGCTGGTGGCGTCACGGGCATGCACCACCGCGATCGGCCGGTCGGGCCCGCAGGGCTCACCGACCGCCAGGACGTCGGCCAGGCCCACCGCATGGTCGACCTCGTGCTCGGGCCGCGTGCGCCCGCCGCCCAGCACCACCACGGCGAGACCCAGCTCGCGCGCATCGATGTGACGGACGAAGCCGGCGGCATCGGCATGCACCGGCAGCCGGACCGCCGCGCGCGCCAGCCGCTCCGGGTGATCGATCAGATCGACAGGGCCGCCCTGGGCATGCACCATCGCGCCGAAGCGCTCGGCGGCGGCACCGGAAGCCAGCGCACGCCCCGCCAGCGCCCGCGCCTCGGCCGGCGTCGCCGCCATGCCGGCGAGCACCAGCGCCTCGGCGGTGAGCGCCATCGTCACCTCCTGCAGCCTCGGCTCGACGGGCAGGCCGCGCAGCATGGCGATGGCCTCGGCGACCTCGAGGCTGTGGCCGGCGGTGCGGCCGAGGCAGGAGCCCATGTCGGTCAGCAGCGCATTGCAGCGCAGGCCAGCCCCCTCGGCCACCTCGACGATGCTGGCGGCGAGCTCGTGCGCATGCCCCGGCTCGGCCAGGAAGGCGCCCGAGCCGGTCTTGACGTCCATAACCAGCGCCCGTGGCCCGGCCGCCAGCTTCTTCGACAGGATGGAGGCGGTGATCAGCGGCACGCTCTCGACCGTGCCGGTGACGTCGCGCACCGCGTAGAGCCGGCGGTCGGCGGGTGCCAGGTCGTCGGTCTGGCCGACGATGGCGCAGCCGACCTCGCGCACGATCCACCGCAGCCGGTCGACGTCCGGCCGCGTCTCGAAGCCCGGGATGCTCTCCAGCTTGTCGAGCGTGCCGCCGGTATGGCCGAGGCCGCGGCCGGAGATCATCGGCACGAAGCACCCGCAGGCCGCCAGCATCGGCGCCAGCACCAGGCTGACCTTGTCGCCGACGCCGCCGGTCGAGTGCTTGTCGACCACCGGTCCCGGCAGGTCGTCCCAGCGCAGCACCCGGCCGCTGTCGCGCATGGCGAGCGTCAGCGCCACGGTCTCGTCGCGGCTCATGCCGCGCAGCAGGATGGCCATCGCCATCGCACCGACCTGGGCATCGACGATGCTGCCATCGGCGAGGCCGCGGACGAAGAAGGCGATCTCCTCCTGGCTCAGCCTGTCGCCGTGGCGCTTGCGGCGGATGATCTCCTGCGGCAGCAAGGCTCAGTATCCGCCCGCCCTGCCGCCCTCGCCGCCCTGCCCGAGCGTGCGCAGCAGATCGTCCAGCAGCCCCGAGGCGCCGAATCGGAAGCGCCTGGCCGACGCCCAGCCGGGCTCGACCAATGCGTCGGCGAGCGCCAGGTAGGCGGCGGCGTCGGCGGTGGTGCGGATACCGCCGGCGGCCTTGAAGCCGACCCGGCCATCGGCCTCGGCACAGACCGCCAGCAGCACCGCCGCCGCCTCCAGCGTGGCGCCGACGGCAGCCTTGCCGGTCGAGGTCTTGAGGAAGTCGACCCCGGCCATGACGGCGGCGCGCGCCGCCGCCGCGATCAGCTCGGGCTTTTCCAGCACGCCGGTCTCGAGGATCAGCTTGAGCGCCGGCCCCGGTCCCATGGCGGTGCGGCAGGCCTCGACCAGCTCGCCGACGATGCCGGTGTCGCCCTCGAGGATGGCCGAGATCGGCGCCACCACGTCGACCTCGTCGGCACCGGCTGCCACCGCCGCAGCCGCTTCCTCGGCCGTGGCCAGGATGTCCTCGCTGCCCTGCGGGAAGCTCGCCACCGTCGCCAGCCGCACGCCGCTGCCGTCGAGCAGCCGCCGCGCCAGCGGAAGGTGGTCGGCGTAGATGCACACCGCCGCCGTGCGGTGGCGGACGGCGCGCCGGCACAGGGCCTCGATGTCGGCGGCGGTCTCGTCGCCGGCGAGGCTGGTGAGGTCGACCAGCGCCAGGGCGCGGGCGGCGGTGGCGGCATCGGCCGGTGCCGACCTCGCCTGGGCGATCAGTCCGGCGAGGTCACGCGGCGGCATCGGCGATCCCCGGCAGGGCGGCGCGCACCAGCCGCGCCAGGTCGGCGGCAGCCCGGCCCGACTGCTCCAGCGTCTGGTCGTGGCTGAGCGGGCTCGCCTGCATGCCGGCGGCGAGGTTGGTCACCACCGAGATTCCCGCCACCTTGAGCCCCAGCGCCCTGGCGGCGATGGCCTCGGGCACGGTCGACATGCCGACGAGGTCGGCGCCGAGGCCGCGATAGGCGCGGATCTCGGCCGGCGTCTCGAAGCAGGGCCCGAGCACGGCGAGATAGACCCCCTCGGCCAGCGCGATGCCGCAGTCTCGGGCGGCGCTGCGCAGGGCGGCGCGCAGGCCGGGATCGTAGACCTCGCTCATGTCGACGAAGCGGGCCGATCCCACCAGCGGGTTGCTGCCCTGCAGGCCGATATGGTCGACGATCAGCGATAGCCGGCCCGGCCCGACCTCCGGGCGCAGCGATCCCGCGGCATTGGTGAGCAGCAGGGCCCTGCAGCCCAGCTCGTGCAGCCCGCCGACGAGGCGGCCGACCTCGGCCGCCGGCCGGCCCTCGTAGAGATGCACGCGCCCCTGCAGGCAGGCCACCGGCACGCCTTCCAGCCTGCCCAGCACCATCCGGCCGGCATGGCCGCCGACGCCGGGCCGCGGGAATCCCGGCAGGTCGCGATAGTCGATCACCGCCACGGGCGCGATCGCATCGGCCAGGGCACCCAGGCCCGAGCCCAGCACGATGCCGACCAGCGGCCGGAAGCCCGGCGCCCGCCCGGCGACCGCGCCCTCGACCGTCCTGTCGGCGGCGGGCGCGTGGCCGAGGTCGGCCGGGCCGAAGGAGTGCGGCAGGAGGTCGGCCAGCGTGCGGGTCAGCCGGGCCCCCTCGCTGCCCAGCATGTGGATCGGCACATCCTGTGCCGCGAACTCGTTCAGCCGCTGCCGGCAGCCGCCGCAGGGCGTGCAGGGCGCGGGGCCGCTGCCGACCACCACGGCCTCGACGATCCGCCGGTCGCCGGCCGCGACCATGGCGCCGATGGCCGAGGCCTCGGCGCACTGCCCCTGCGGATAGGCGGCGTTCTCGACATTGGCGCCGACATGGATCCGGCCGCCGGCGGCGCGCAGCGCCGCGCCGACGCGAAAGCCGGAATAGGGCGCGTAGGCGTGGTCGCGCGCGGCGAGGGCGGCTTGCTCGAGCTGGCTCATCGCTCCTTCACATAGGGCTGGCCGATGGCCTTGGGAGCTATGGCGCGGCCGACGAAGCCCGCCAGCAGCAGGATGGTGAGCAGGTAGGGCAGCGCCTGGATGAACTGGGTGGGCACCCGGCCCACGATCGGCAGCGGCACGCTCTGCAGCCGGGCCTGCAGGGCGTCGGCGAAGGCGAACAGCAGGCAGCCGAGCAGGGCCGGCACCGGCCGCCACTTGCCGAAGATCAGGGCGGCCAGCGCCAGATAGCCCTTGCCGGCCGACATGTCGCGCAAGAAGCCGGCGTTCTGGGCGATCGAGAGGTAGGCGCCGCCGAAGCCGCAGAGCAGGCCCGTCACCATCAGCGCCCGGTAGCGCAGGCTCTCGACCGAGATGCCGGCGGTGTCGACCGCCTCCGGGCTCTCGCCGGCCGCCCGGATGCGCAGGCCGAAGCGGGTGCGGTAGAGCACCCAGGCCGAGACCGGCACCGCCAGCGCCGCGAGATAGACCAGGATGTTGTGGCCGCTGATCAGCTCCGCATAGAGCACGCCCACCACCGGCACGTCGGCGACCGCCGAGGCGAAGGGCAGCTCGATCGGCGCGAAGCGGGCATTGGCACCGGTGACCGGGATGCGGCCGGCCTGGCGGAACCAGGCGTCGGCCAGCACCGGCCCGAGGCCGGCCACCATGATGTTGAGCGCCACGCCCGAGACCACCTGGTCGCCGCGATGGGTGATGCAGGCGAAGCCGTGCACCATCGAGAGCCACCAGGAGAAGGCGATGGCCGCCAGCAACCCGGCCCAGGCCGAGCCCGTGGCCTGCGCCACCGCCGCGGCGGCGAAGGCCCCGCCCAGCAGCTTGCCCTCGAGGCCGATGTCGGTGACGCCGGCCCGCTCGGTGAACAGGCCGGCCAGCGCGCAGAACACCAGGGGCGTGGCGAGGCGCAGAGTGCTGTCGGCGATGAGGACGATCTGGATCCAGGTGTCGTTCATGCCGGCTGGGCCACCGCGGCCGGCGCCCTGGCGAAGATCGCCTCGAGCGGCCGCCGCAGCATGTGCTCGAGGGCGCCGCAGAACAGGATCACCAGCCCCTGGATCACCACCACCATGTCGCGGTTGACGCGCGGCATGTCGAAGGCGAGCTCGGATCCGCCCTGGTAGAGGGCACCGAACAGCAGGGCCGCCAGCACGATGCCGAACGGGTGGTTGCGGCCCATCAGCGCCACGGCGATGCCGACGAAGCCGTAGCCGGCGGAGAAGCCCAGGATCAGCCGGTGCTGGGCGCCCAGGATCTCGTTGAGCGCCATCATGCCGGCCAGGGCCCCCGACAGCGTCATCGCCAGGATGACCTGGCGCCGCGGGCTGATGCCGCCATAGATGGCGGCGGCCTCGCTCTTGCCGCAGACCCTGAGCTCGTAGCCGTATCGGGTCTTCCAGACGAAGACCCAGACGGCGGCGCAGGTGACGAGCGCTATGACGAAGGCGAAGTTGAAAGGCGACCGCCCGAGGCCCAGCAGCGGCCCGAGCGCCGGCAGCCAGACCGTGTCGGGAAAGGTGATGCTCTCGGGGCTGGCCTGGCCCGGCCGGATCAGCACGTTGACCATGAGATAGGTCATCAAGGCACCGGCCACGAAGTTCAGCATGATGGTGGTGATGACGGTATGGCTGCCGCGCACCGCCTGCAGCCAGCCGGGGATGAAGCCCCACACCCCGCCGAACAGCATGGCGGCCAGGATCGCCAGCGGGATCGAGACCGGCCAGGGCAGCCAGCCGAGATAGATGCCGACCAGCCCGACGCCCAGCCCGCCCAGCATCGCCTGGCCCTCGCCGCCGATGTTGAACAGCCCGGCATGGAAGGCGATGGCGACGGCGAGGCCGGTGAAGATGAAGTTGGTGGCGTAGTAGAGCGTGTAGCCGATCGCCTCGCCATAGCCGAAGGCGCCGTAGACCAAGAGCTCGACGGCCCTGAAAGGGTTCTCGCCGAGCAGCACGACCACGACGCCGGAGACGATGAAAGCCAGCAGCAGGTTGAGGACCGGCAGGAGGCCGAGATTCACCCAGGCCGGCAGCTTGGTGCGCATCGCCGGCTCAGAACAGCCCGAGCGCCTTCGCCTGCGCCTCGTCCAGCGCCGCCTTGGGCTCGGCGGTGCCCGCGAGCACGGCGTTGACCGCCGTGCCCAGCAGGTCCTGGATCTCGGGATATTGCGCGATGCGCGGGCGGAAATCGCCGTCGCCGTTCTCGAAGCTCTCGTTCAGCACGGGCAGGAAGCGGAAGCGGGCGTTCAGCTCGGGATCGGCGATCGTGCTGCGGCGCAGGAAGCCGCCACCGCCCTGCAGCGCCATCTCCTTCTGGATGGCCGGGCTCGTCACCCACTTGATGTATTCCCAGGCCGCCTGCTGCTGGCGCTCGTCGATGTCGGCGTTGATCGCCAGCGCCCAGCCGCCGATGCCGTAGGTCGGCTTCATGCCCTCGGCCACCGGTGCGACAGCGACGGTGTTCTTGCCCACGACCTTCGACTGCGCCGGGTCGTCGTAGCCGGAGGCTCCGACCGACCAGGTCTGCATGTTGGCGACCAGGCCCTGCCGGAAGCTCTCCTCGCGGCCGCCCCAGTCGAACTCGACGGCGCCGGGCGGTGCCGCGCTGTCGAACAGCTCCTTGTAGAGCCTGAGGCTCTGGACGTTGGCGTCGGAGTTCAGCGCCGGCTTGCCGTCGAGGCCCAGGATCGAGCCGCCGAGCTGCTTGTTGTACTGCATCCAGTCCTGCGCCACCGCCGGCCCCTTCTGGCCGTTGGCGACCCAGCCGTACTGGTTGGCGTCGCGCTTCGTCAGCTTCCTGGCGGCCTCGACCAGCTCGCCCATGGTCCTGGGCGGCTGGATGCCGGCCGCCTCGTAGAGGTCGTGGCGGTAGGCCAGCACGTTGGCGTAGCCGGCGAACGGGAAGGCGATCTGCTTGCCGCCATAGTTGCCCAGCGCCTTCATCAGCACCGGGTAGATGTCGTCGGTGTCGATCTGCGCCGCATCGCGGGCGATCCAGTCGTCGAGCACGACGCTGTGGCCGGCCTCGGCGAACTGGCCGGCCCAGACGATGTCCATGGTGACGACATCATAGCCGCGCGTGTCGCCGACGAAGTCGGCGGTGATCTTCGACAGGAGCTCCGGATAGCTCAGCACGTCGACCGCGACCTCGATGCCGGTCTCCTGCTCGAAGCGCGGCGCCAGCCGGGCCAGCGGGCCGGAGAACTGGTCGTTCTGCGAGGCGACGTTGAGCTTCACCCCGGCGAAGGGCTTGTCCTGTGCCGCGGCCTGCGGGGCGGCGGCGAGCGCCAGGGCCAGGGTGCCGAGCAGGATGCGGGACATGGCGGGCTCCGTGCTGGTCGGGCTGGGGCGAGAGTGCGGCCGGCCCTTGCCGCGCGCAAGGCCTCAGCCGCCGCCGGCCCAGGCCAACTGCTCGGCGGTCTCCACCGCCCCCGGCCGCATGGTGCGCAACCGGGCCAGCGCCGCTCCGGCCGGCTCGCCGCGCTCGACCATCAGCCGCAGTGCCATCATGCCCGAGCGGCCCTTGCCGCCGCGGCAGTGCAGCAGCACGGACCCGCCATCGTCGAGGATCGCGTGCAGCCGCCGGGCCATCTCGGGCCAGGCGTCGCGGCTCGGGCCGTCCGGCCCGGAGAAGTCGCGGATCGGCAGGTGCAGCCAGTCGATTCCCGCCCTCGCCAGCGCCACCCCGAGCCCCCGGCAGGGCGCCATCTCCGACGCCTCGGTCATCGAGACGACCGTCACGGGATTCCAGGCGGCGATGGCGGCGAGGTCCTCCGGCAGGTGCGGCAGCCGGCAGACGCCGATCCGCCCGCCGCCGCCCAGCGGCAGGGTGGCAATGGCGAAGGCCTCGACGGGATCGGGCATGGCCTAGCCTCCGGGGGCGATCAGGGCAGGCTGGCCGCCATCGCCATCGACGGGTCGAGCCTGCAGGTCGGCGGCGCCGGCAGCGGCGGCAAAGCATGCGCCTCCTCGACGATGCCGCGCCAGATCTGCGCCGGCAGGCCGCCGCCCGCCACGCCCTTCATCGGCGTCGGCTTCTCGTTGCCGAGCCAGACGCCGACGGTGAAGCGGTCGGTGTAGCCGATGAACCAGGCATCGCGAAAATCGTCGGTGGTGCCGGTCTTGCCGGCGGCACGGATGCCGCGCGGTGCCGCCTGTCTGCCGGTGCCGTCGCGCACCGCCGCCGCCAGCATGGCGTCGAGATCGCGGATGTGCTCGGCACGGACCACCCGCGGCCGGGCCGGCGGCTCGCGACACCACACCACGCGATCGTCGTTGTCGCGGATCGCCAGCACGGTCGCCGGCGTCACGAAGCGGCCGCCGGCGGCGATGCCGGCATAGGCGCCGGTGAGCTCCAGCAGCGTCACCTCGCTGATGCCCAGGGCCAGCCCCGGCTCGTCGGTCAGCGGCGAGGCGATGCCGAGCCGGCGGGCGGTGTCGACGACCTCGGGCACATGGCCGATGGCGAGCCGGACAGCGGCGGGATTGGAGGAATGCACCAGCGCCTCGGCCAGCGGGATCCGGCCGCGATAGGCGCCGTCATGGTTGCGGATGGTGCCGGCGCGCAGCTCGAGCGGCGTGTCGCGGACGATCGAGGAGGGCCGCATGCCGCGCTCGAGGGCGGCCAGGTAGACGAAGGGCTTGAAGGCCGAGCCGGGCTGGCGCCGCGCCTGGGTGGCGTTGTTCCACTGCAGCGCCTTGAAGTCGCGGCCGCCGACCATGGCCAGCACCTCGCCGCCGCGGCCGAGCACCACCACGGCTCCCTGGTCGATGCCGGCGAGCTTGCCCTGGCGGGCCAGCGCGGCACCGAGCCGCCGCTCGGCGATGGCCTGGATCTCGGGGCTCAGCGTCGTCCTCGCCGTGACGATACCCGGCCGCTTGCCGGCCAGCCGCTCGGTCTCGCTGCGCGCCCATTGTGCGAACCAGCCGCGCTGGGTGCTGCCGCTGTAGTAGCCCGGCAGGCCGGTGGCGGGCCTGGTGAAGGTGAGCTTCTGCGACCCGGCGAGCCTCGCCGCCTTGGCGGAGAGCCGCTTCTGCTCGACCATCCGGTCGAGGAGGCGCAAGGCCCGCTCGCGGGCGGCGGCCGGTGCCACATGCGGGCTGTAGCGGTTGGGAGCCGGTACCAGCTGCACCAGCACGGCGGCCTCGAGCGGGGTCAGCGCCTCGGCATACTTGTCGAAATAGACCCGCGCCGCCGCCTGCACGCCCCATATGCCGGCGCGGGTGCCGCCGAAGAAGATGCTGTTGAGGTAGACCTCCAGGATGTCGGTCTTGCCCAGCGCCGCCTCCAGGTCGCGGGCGGTGAACAGCTCCTTGAGCTTGCGGACCAGCGCCGGATCGTCCTGGAAGCAGGTGTTCTTCAGCGCCTGCTGGGTGAGCGTGCTGCCGCCCTGGTCGAACGCCATCGCCCTGACATCGGCATAGGCGGCGCGCAGCAGACCTAGGGGGTCGATGCCGCCATGCTCGAAGAACCGGCGGTCCTCGCTGATCACCAGGGCGTCGAGCAGGTGGCGGGGCAGCCTGCCCACCGGCACCTGCGGCGCATAGTAGTTGCGCAGGCCCGCGACGAAGCCGCCCCTGGCATCGAGGATGCGAAAGCCCGGGCGGCGGGTCTGGCGCACCAGGTCCGCGGCATCCTCGAACCGGCAGCCCAGGATGTCGGCGGCGCGGGCGGCGGGCTGGGGCAGCACGGCCGATGCCGCCACCAGCAGCAGGGCCGCCAGCCAACCTCGCCTCGCACGCCGGCCTGCGTTGGCATCCACGCGTCTCGTGCCTCTTCCCGAGCGGGACGGCAGGCTAGTAGTCTCGCGGAGGTGCGGTGGAAATGCCGATCAGGCCGGGACCGGGCGCACCGACTCGCGCACGAGCGTCGGCACGGGCTGGCCGAACAGCGCGTCAAGATAGTCCTCGACCGCCCGGTCCTCGCCGAAATCGGCGGCGCGGCGCTGCAGCATCGCCGCCGGCGGCGGCGCGTCGAGGGTCTGGACGATGGCCTCGGCCATCGCCCGGTCGTCGCCCATACGGACCAGCGGCCCGTAGCGGCCGTTGTCGAGGATCTCGGCCGGGCCGGTCGGGCAGTCGGTGCTGACCACCGGGCAGCCGCAGGCCAGCGCCTGGATCATGGCCCCCGGCAGGCCCTCGAAGCGCGAGGAGAGCACGAACAGCGAGGCGCGGGCGAGGAAGGCGTAAGGGTTCTTGACGAAGCCCGGCAGGTCGACATCGGCCGCAACGCCGAGATCGCCGGCCATGCGCTGCAGCAAGGCCTGGCGCTCGGCCGACTTCTCCTCGTCCTTGGCGCCGCCCAGGATGACCAGCCGCGCGTCGCGCTGGGCCCGCACCCGGGCGAAGGCGCGCAGCAGCGTCGGGAAGTCCTTCTGGTCGGTGAGCCTGCCCACCCCCAGGATCACCGGCGGCTGGCCGGGCTGCAGCCAGGGATGCTCGACCTTGGCGCGGGCCTTGCGCTCGATGTCGGCGCCGACGACGGGATTGTAGATCGTCCGCACGATGTCGCGCGGCAGGCCGGTGACCGCCGACAGGTCGTCGCCCAGCGCCTGCGACACCGAGACGATGACGTCGGCCATCGGATAGGTGCGGCGGATCAGCGGCGGCAGGTGGCGGTGCCGCCAGTTCTTCGACACCGGCAGCTTCTGCGAGGGCGCCGAGCGCTCGCTCACCAGGAGGCGCGTCTGGACGCCGGCGAGGCGGCGGGCCCAGATGGCCTCGAGGTTGAGGTGCGGCGTCGCCGACAGCAGGGCGTCGGGCCGGGCGCCGCGCAGGTAGCGGACCAGCGCCGGCAGGTAGGGCAGCGTCTGCGAGGCGCGCTTGGGCAGCAGCACCGGCCGCACCAGCAGCGGCAGGGCCGCGGGATCGGCCAGCAGGGCGTAGAGCCGCGAGGCCATGCCGATCGAGCGGCGCAGCTCGACGACCTCGACCCCCTCGGGCACCTGGTCGGACAGCGTGCCGCCCGGCTTCAGGACCAGCAGGTCGACCGTGTTGCCGCGGGCCGCCATGGCTCCCGCCAGCGACAATGTCGTCTTCTGCACGCCGCCGACATTGAGATCGGCGATCAGGAAGGAGAGATGGCGGCCGATCGATCGTGGCCTCGCATTCCTCATGCGGTCCGCACCCGTCGACGGCTTGAACTCGAGCTTGGTCGGCGCACCAGTCTCGATATCCATTCACATCCCATTCGAACTGCTGGCTGGGCTCATAACACAGGGGTCTGCCCGCCGAAAGCGCGCTACAGTGCCACTGTCGGGCGATTTCACCGGCATCGCAGCCACCTCGACGTGTGCCGGCCGGCATGCCAGCATCGGCCGGCGCGGCGAGAGGGCCAGGCACATGTTCGAGAGCGCCATCCAGCATCACGCCCTGGACAAGGAGACCTGGGCCGCCGAGGAGCCCGAGCTCCACGCCGCGCTGATCGACGCCCAGCTCGAGCTCGTCGAGCGCCGGGACTTCGCCGTGGTCCTGCTGGTCACCGGCTTCGACGGCGCCGGCAAGGGTGCGGTCATCCGGCATCTCTACGAGTGGCTCGACCCGCGCCACCTCCGCAGCAATGCCTACGACCGGCCGACCGACGAGGAGCGGGCGCGGCCGCGGATGTGGCGCTACTGGCGCGACCTGCCGCCCAGGGGCGAGATCGCGGTCGTGTTCAATTCCTGGTACAACGAGCCCCTCATCGAGCGGGCGCGCGGCGACATCGACGAGGCGGCGTTCGAGCGCGAGCTGACGGCCATCGACCGCTTCGAGCGGATGCTGGCCGACGAGGGCGTGCTGCTGCTCAAGTTCCTGCTCGTCGTGTCGCGCAAGGAGCAGAAGCGACGGCTGGCTCTCGCCGCCCGGACAGCCGGCGAGAGCCGCCACGTGCTCGACGAGTGGGGAGGCCGGAGCTACCGCAGGAAGGCGCTGTCGATAGCCTCCCGCACCGTCCGGCAGACCAGCTCGGCCCATGCGCCCTGGATCGTCATCCCCAGCGACGATCCGGAGTACCGGGATCTCACCTTCGGCCGGACGATCGCCCAGTCCCTGCGCGCCCGGCTGGACAACCCGGCGCCGGCGGCGACGCCGAGCGCTCCGGCGCTGATCCCCAACCTCGACAACCGCACGGTGCTCGACACGCTGGACCTGTCGCTGAAGCTCGAGCCCGGCGAGTACAAGCGCCAGCTCGGCAAGTGGCAGGACCGGCTGGCCGAGCTGGCCGACGACCGGCGCTTTCGCGACATCGCGGTGGTGGCGGCGTTCGAGGGTGCCGACGCCGCCGGCAAGGGCGGTGCGATCCGCCGGGTGACGGCGGCCCTCGATCCGCGGCGCTTGCGCATCCACCCGATCGCGGCGCCGACCGACGAGGAGAAGGTCCAGCCCTATCTGTGGCGGTTCTGGCGGCGGCTGCCCCGCAAGGGGCATGTCGCGGTGTTCGACCGCACCTGGTACGGCCGCGTGCTGGTGGAGAGGGTCGAGGGCTTCGCCAGCGAGGCCGAGTGGCTGCGCGCCTATGGCGAGATCAACCAGTTCGAGGAGCAGCTGGCCGAGAGCGGCATCGTCGTCGCCAAGTTCTACCTCGGCATCAGCAAGGAGGAGCAGCTCCGCCGCTTCGAGGCCAGGGCCGGGAGCCCGCTCAAGCGGTTCAAGATCACCGACGAGGACTGGCGCAACCGCGAGAAATGGGACTCTTATGCCCAGGCGTTGAGCGACATGGTCGACCGCACCAGCACGCCCGCCGCCCCCTGGACGCTGGTCGCGGCCGAGGACAAGCGCTGGGCGAGGGTCAAGGTGCTGAAGACACTGTGCCGGAGGATCGAGGCGGCGCTGGGCTGAACGGGCTGCGTCTTGTCGGCCGGCGGCCCGGCACCGGCGACGCCCCCTTGCCGCCCTGGCGCGACACTCACTGGAGCCGAAGCGTGCGATGCAGCCGGACCTGATCATCCGCGGCGCCAACCTGCCGGACGGGCGCGAGGACGTCGACATCCTGGTGGCCGACGGCATCGTCCAGGTGGTGGGCCCGCAGATCCCGGCGGAGGGCCGGCGCGAGATCGAGGCGCACGGCCGGCTGGTGGCGCCGCCCTTCGTCGACTGCCACTTCCACATGGACGCCACGCTGTCGCTGGGGCTGCCGCGGCTCAACCGCTCGGGCACGCTGCTGGAAGGCATCCAGCTCTGGGGCGAGCTGAAGCCGCTCCTCACCCACGAGGCGGTGGTCGAGCGGGCGCTGGCCTATTGCGACATGGCGGCGGCACAGGGGATCCAGGCGATCCGCAGCCATGTCGACGTCTGCGACGACCGGCTGGTCGGGGTCGAGGCGCTGCTCGACGTCAAGCGCCGGGTCGCCCCCTACCTGACCCTGCAGCTCGTGGCCTTCCCGCAGGACGGCTTCTACCGGTACCCGACCGCCCGGCAGAACCTGCTGCGCGCCCTGGATCTGGGCGTCGACGTGGTCGGCGGCATCCCGCATTTCGAGCGGACCATGGCCGACGGCGCCCGCTCGGTGGCCGAGCTGTGCGAGATCGCCGCCGACCGCGGCCTGCAGGTCGACATGCATTGCGACGAGACCGACGACCCTCTGTCGCGGCACATCGAGACCCTGGCCTGCGAGACGCAACGCCTGGGCCTGTCCGGCCGCGTCGCCGGCTCGCACCTCACCTCCATGCACAGCATGGACAACTACTATGTCAGCAAGCTCTTGCCGCTGATCGCCGAGGCCGGGGTCGCCGCCATCGCCAACCCGCTGATCAACATCACCATCCAGGGCCGGCACGACACCTACCCCAAGCGCCGCGGCCTCACCCGGGTGGCGGAAATGTGGGGCCACGGCATTCCGGCGGCGCTGGGCCAGGACTGCGTGATGGATCCCTGGTACAGCCTGGGATCGGGCGACATGCTCGAGGTGGCGCACATGGCGGTGCATGTGGGCCAGCTCACCAGCCTCGACGCCATGCGCCGCTGCTTCGAGGCGGTGACTGCCGTTCCCGCCGGCATCCTGGGGCTGGAAGGCTACGGCCTCGATCCCGGCTGCCGGGCCGACATGGTGATCCTCGAGGCCAAGGACCCGGTCGAGGCCATCCGCCTCAGGGCGGCGAGGCTGTTCGTGCTGCGCGCCGGCGAGGTCGTCGCCCAGAGCCCACCCCGCGTCGCCACCCTGGATCTGCCCGGCCGACCGGGTGCGGTGGCCTTCACCCGGTAGGCCGGGACGGACGGCAACCTAGAAGAAGCGCTCCTGCACCTCGACCACGTCGCCCGGCATCAGGTGGGTGTCGCCGGTGACCTGGTAGCCCTGGGTGTTGGAGCCGCCGCGCTTGAGGACGATGTCGTCCTGGTCGGCGCGGTAGGTGTAACCGCCGGCCAGCGCCACGGCGTTGAGCACCGTCATGCCGTTGACGAAGGGATAGGAGCCGGGGGTCTTGACCTCGCCCAGGATGTAGAACGGCCGGTAGTTCAGCACCTCGACGCTGACCTGCGGGTCGATGAGGTAGCCGTCCTCGAGCTGCTTGACGATCTGCTGCTCGAGGCCGCGGGTGGTGAGGTTGCCGGCGCGGACCTCGCCGATCAGCGGCATGGCGAAGTTGCCGGCGCCGTCGAGCTGGAACTCGCCCGACAGGTCGTCGTGCCGGAACACCGTCACCTTGATCTTGTCGCCGGCACCCACCTGGTAGGTCGACTCGTCGGGTGCCATCGACGACGCCTCGGAGACCGGCAGCGGCGGTGGCGGCGTGCCTCCGCAGGCGGCGACCGCCAGCGCCACCAGGGCGAACAGCAGGCTGGAACGGGCGGCGGCTTTACGGATCATCGACGACTCCTCGGGAGACGCATCGCCAAGTGCAGGCAAATCGGTAGCGCCGCGCGCGGGTCACGCGCAAGACGGCGGCATGTAATACTAAGCACCCGCCGCCGTCGCGGACAAGGCCGGCGCGGCGGCGGGCGACATACGTCGGTGAGCCGTCAGAGCTGTGCGGTGATGCCCAGCAGGATCTGGTGGCGGTCGTACTCGCGATCGCTGTCGTCGGAATCGCGGGTCGAGAAGGTGTAGTTGCCGTTCAGGGAGAAGCGGCGGTTGAGGTAGTAGCGCACGCCGCCACCCAGGCGATAGGTGTCGTCGGTGCGGTCGATGCCCTCGAAATCGTCGCGGATGTACTGGGCGTAGCCGTTCAACAGCACGTTGCGCAGCAACTCGTGCCAGACCGCGACCGAAGCGTTGCTGCGCAGGCGGCCGGAGGCCTCGTCGCCATTGTTGTCGGTGACCGTGGTCTCCCTCACCTCGCCCTCGAGGCCGAAGATGATGCTGGTCAGCGGCGTGACGTTCCAGGTCAGGTGGCCGCCGGCGAGCGGGCTGGACACGCTGTCGAGATTGTCGTCGTCGTACTCGATCGAGGTGTAGCCGGCGTAGACCTCGCCGAAGAGGATGCTCGTGATGTCGATGCCGCTGCCGGCCCGCAGCACATAGCCGTTGTTGTTGCGGTCCTCGCCGGAATCGTTGGGGGTCTCGTCGTAGCGGACCCAGCGGTAGGCCGCGTCGGCGAAGACGTCGAAGCGCGGCGAGATCCGGTAGCCGACCCTCAGCCCGGTCAGGTAGCGGTTGTAGTCGCGGTCGTCGTTGTTGATGTCGCCGTCGTCGAGATAGTCGAAGCGGGTCAGGTCGCCACGCACCGCCGCATAGACGCGGTTGAAGTTGTGGCGGTAGCCGATGCGGGCGTTGCCCTCGTAGTACTCGGTGAGGTCGGTGTCGTCGTCGCCGGAATCCTCGGGATCGTCGCGACCCTCGTGGCCGCGGCCGACGCGCAGGCCGCCGGTGACGATGTTGTCGCGGCTGATGTCGTACCGGCCGTCCGTGCCGATGTCGAAGTCCTGGTAGTTGTTGTCGGTGTGATCCTTGTAGAAGGCGGCCTCGCCGCCGGCATCGAAGGACAGCGCGTGCCGCGACCACTGCGAGGCGGCGGTGATGCGCGGCGACACCGTCGCCAGGAAGTCGTCCTCGACATCGTCCTTGCGGGCGAAGACGTTGCTGTCGTAGCCGCCGTCGAGCGTGATCTCGGGGTAGATCAGGAAGGCGCCGGCCCGCAGCCCGAGCGGGTCGTAGTCGGGGCGCGGCCGGCGCTGCACCGGGACGTTCGGGTTCGGCTCCTGGGCCGCCGCGTAGTCGGCAGCCGACAGGCCGAGCAGAGCGGCCGCCGCGGCCGACGTCCATAGCAGCTTGCGCATCGAATTCTCCTGCAGGCTCGATCCGGCCGCGAGCGCTCCCCGGGATGCCCGGACCTCTCGAATTGCTGGTGTGATAGACGAGGGTTTCGCGCTATGACAACCGCGACGGCCGTGTTTCCGCGGCCGGCCCGGCCTCCCGCCGCGGATCACCCCTGGGTTGTCGCCCGAGCGCAACAACACTGCGCGCGAGGTGAGAGGGCCGTGGCCGTGGCAGGGCCGCCACGATCGGGCCGACGGTGAGTGTGGATGGTGCTGAAGCGCCTGTTCCATCGCGGAAGGAGCATCGAGCAGGAGGAGCCCGTCGTGTCGGGCCACCCGCCCCGGCTGCCGACCGGCGTGCGCGTCTACGCCGTCGGTGACCTGCACGGCTGCCTCGACCTGCTGCAGGCCATCGAGTCGGCGATCGCCGAGGACATCGGCGCCAGCGGCGCCCATCTCGACCATTTCGTGGTCTATCTCGGCGACTATGTCGACCGCGGCTGGCAGAGCCGCGACCTCGTCGGGCACCTGGCCAATCCGCCGGCCGACGGCATCCACCGCGTCCACCTGCTGGGCAACCACGACGCATGGCTGCGCGACTATCTGCGCGGCGAGCCGGTGGCCGGCGGCTGGCTGCGCTACGGCGGCGACGCCACGCTGGTCAGCTACGGCGTGCGCCTCGCCGCCGGCGCCGACGACGATGCGCGCCTCGAGGCGACGCGCGAGCAGCTCACCGCGGCCGTGCCGACGGACCATGTCGATTTCCTGGAGCGGCTGGAGATCGCCTTCTCGTTCGGCGACTACTTCTTCTGCCACGCCGGCATCCGGCCCAACGTGCCGCTGGCGTCGCAGACCATCGAGGACCTGATCTGGATCCGCGAGCCGTTCCTCGACTGGCGCGGCGATCCCGGCAAGATCGTGGTCCACGGCCACACCATCGAGCAGCAGCCGGTGGTGCGGCGCAACCGCATCGGCATCGACACGGGCGCCTACAGCACGGGCAACCTCACCTGCCTCGTGCTGGAGGGCCGGCAGCGCCGGTTTCTCTCGACGATGCCGGACGAACCGATGTAGTCGGTTACGCTGTCGGGCTCGATCGGACTTGCGGGGGAGTTGCGGATGGGTCGACAGAGGCGTGGGCTGCGCGTCCTCGTGACAGGTGGCGCCGGCTACATCGGCAGCCATGTCCTGCGGCATCTGGCCGAAGCCGGCCACGAGCCCGTGGCATACGACAATCTCTATTCGGGCCATCGCTGGGCGGTGCTCGAGGCGCCGCTGGTCGTGGGCGACCTCGGCGACCGGGCACGGCTCGAATCCGTCCTGGAATCGCAGCGGTTCGATGCGGTCGTGCATTGCGCGGCCCACATCTGGGTCGGCGAGTCGGTCCGCGAGCCGGCGAAATACTACCTGAACAACACCGCCAACGCGCTCGCCCTGTTCGATGCCTGCGCCCGGCAGGGCGTAGCCAACGTCGTGTTCTCGTCGACGGCGGCGGTCTATGGCGAGCCCGGCATCGCCGTGATCGGCGAGGATACGCCGCTGGCCCCGATCAACCCCTACGGCGCCTCGAAGATGATGGCCGAGCGGGCGCTGGTCGACATCGCCGGCGCCAACGGCCTGCGCTACGCCATCCTGCGCTACTTCAACGTCGCCGGCGCCGACGCCGAGGCCCGCATCGGCGAGGCCACGCCCGACAACAGCCACCTGATCAAGGTGGCGTGCGAGACCGCCATCGGCCTGCGCCAGGGCATGGTGATCAACGGCACCGACTATCCGACGCCCGACGGCACCTGCGTGCGCGACTACCTGCATGTCGACGACCTGGCCCGCGCGCACCTGCAGGCGCTGGACCACCTGGTGGCCGGCGGCGCGCCGCTGGTCGCCAATTGCGGCTACAGGGACGGCTTCAGCGTCCGCCAGGTGCTGGAGACGGCCCGGCGGGTGACCGGCGTCGACTTCCCGATCGCCGAGGCGCCACGCCGACCGGGCGACCCGCCGGTGCTGGTGGCGGACAACAGCCGCATCCGCGAGGTGCTGGGCTGGCAGCCGCGGCACGCCGATCTCGACTACATCGTGGCCTCGGCATGGCGCTGGGAGCAGCGTTACGCCCAGATCCGCAAGGCCATGGCGCACGCTGCCTAGCCGGATTCTGAGCACAGTCGGCCAAGATCCTGAATGGACGTGGGGAACCGGCTTTCGGCGGCGATTGTTGCGGCAGGGGGTCTGCGCTAGACCCGCAATCCATGGCCGGGCTCTCGCCCGGTTGCGTCCACCGCACGGGTCCATGCCCTCAACGCCTCGCCTCCTCGGTTCCGTCCGCGTCGCGCTCGCAGCAGCCCTGCTGCTGGTCGGCGGCTGCGCCGGCAACGGCGAGGAAGGCCCTCTCGACACCGAGGAGGAGGCGGTCGACGTCGTCACCTACGACGTCGCCGTCCAGGGCGACATGCCGGACGCGCTGCGCGCCTTCCTGCTCTCGGCTTCGGGCACCGAGCGCCTGACCGCCCGCCCGCCGGCGGGGGAGCTGATCCTGCGGCGCCGCGCCGAGGCCGACATCGACACGCTGCAGAAGGCGCTGCGCTCGGAAGGCTACTATGCCGGCCAGGTCGCGTTCCGCATCGAGGGCGACACGGCGCCGCGGCCGCGGCCAGACGCGATCACGGCCCTGGCCGAGCCGGCCAGGGCGCATGTGCTCTTCGATGTCGAGCCGGGGCCGCTCTACCGTATCTCGCGCGTCGACATCGTGGCCGAGAGCCCCGATGAGGCGTTCGAGGTGCCGACGCCTGCCGACATCGGCCTCGCCGTCGGCGATCCGGCCGGCGCCCAGCGGGTGCTCGACGCCGAGACCCGCCTGCTCGGCCAGACGATGCGGCAGGCGAGACCCCTGGCCAGGCTGGGCCCCCGCCGGGCGGTGATCGACAACGACACCAAGCTGATGGAGGTCACGTTCCGCGTGACGCCGGGGCCGCGCGCCGATGTCGGCACCATCACCTTCGCCGGCGATTCCGGCATCGACGAGACCTTCCTGCACCGCCGCCTGCCGTTCTCGACCGGCGACCCGTTCGATCCCGACCAGATCGACAAGGGCCGCAACAGCCTGGTCCAGACCAACCTGTTCAGCATCGTGCGGGTCGAGGTCGGCACCGGGCTCGACGCCGACGGACGCATCCCGGTGACCTACGACGTGACGCCGCGCCTGCACCGCTCGGTCGGCGGCGGCGTCGGCTACCAGACCGACACCGGCGCCGAGGTCCATGCCTACTGGGAGAACCGCAACCTGTTCAGCGCCGGCGAGCGGCTGCGCGCCGAGGCGACGCTCGGCCAGACCGACCAGGAGCTCGACGTCTCCTTCCGCAAGCCCGACATCCTCGTCCCGCGCCTGGCGCTGCTCGCCAACACCAACGCCAGCAGCAAGCACACCGACGCCTACGATAGCGACTCGCTGAGCGCCGGCACCGGCCTGGAATACGGCTTCACCGAGCGCGTGACGGGCACGCTCGGCGTCGCCTACCGCTATGCCGACATCAAGGAGGAGGACGGCGACGAGGAGACCTACGGCCTCGTCTCGTTCCCGGCGACGATCGACTGGGACTTCAGCGACAACCTGCTCGATCCCTCGACCGGCGGCCGGATCAAGCTGTTCGGCGCGCCCTATTTCGACACGCTGGGCACCGGCACCCGCTTCTACAAGACCCAGCTCACCCACAGCCGCTACTTGCCGCTGCTCGACGAGAGGCGGCTGGTGCTGGCGCTGCGCGGCAGCCTGGGTGCGATGGACGGCGCCTCGCGCGGCGACATCCCGGCCGACGAGCGGTTCTATTCCGGCGGCGGCGGCTCGGTGCGCGGCATCGGCTACCAGCTCGCCGGCCCGCTCGACGACGACGACAACCCGCTGGGCGGCCGCTCGCTCGCCGAGTTCAGCATCGAGCTGCGCTCGCGCTTCACCGAGAGCATCGGCGCCGTGGCCTTCCTCGACGGCGGCAGCGTCTTCGACAACGCCGCGCCGGACTTCGACGACCCGCTCCGCCTCGGCACCGGCGCCGGGCTGCGCTACATCACGCCGATCGGCCCCTTGCGCTTCGACGTCGGCGTGCCGGTCGACCGCCGCCGGGGTGTCGACGACGCCTATCAGGTCTACATCAGCATAGGACAGGCGTTCTGACCGCAGCGGCAGCGAGGATGGCGGCACCGACATGGCCAAGCCGATGAGGATCGATTTCGTCTCCGACGTCTCCTGCCCGTGGTGCGTCATCGGGCTCTATGGCCTGGAGCGGGCGCTGGAGCGCACCGCCGACGCGGTGACGGCCGAGATCACCTTCCAGCCCTTCGAGCTGAACCCCGCCATGCCGCCCGGCGGGCAGAACATCGTCGAGCACATCGCCCAGAAATACGGCTCGACGCCCGAGCAGTCGGCCGCCACCCGCGAGATGATCCGCGGCCGCGCCGCCGGCGTCGGCTTCGAGATGCGGACCTCCGACAAGAGCCGCATCCACAACACCTTCGACGCCCACCGCCTGCTGCACTGGGCGGCGATGGAGGGCCGGCAGAAGGAGCTGAAGCACGCCCTGTTCGAGGCCTATTTCACCGATCAGCGCGATCCCTCGGACCGGGAGGTGCTGGTGGATGTCGCGGCCAGGGCCGGCCTCGACGCCGAGCGGGCGCGCGAGGTGCTGGAGTCCGGCCGCTACGCCCAGGAGGTACGCGAGGCCGAGGCGCTGTGGCGCTCGCGCGGCATCGAGGGCGTGCCGGCCGTGATCATCGACGAACGCTACCTGATCTCGGGCGGCCATCCGCCCGAGGCCTTCGAGAAGGCGCTGCGCGAGATCGCGGCGGCGTGAGCAGCGTGAGCCCGACCGCGCGCGAAGCCGGTTACCGGACGGATCGGCCGCTGCTAGGCTCGCGGCATCCGGGAGGGAGCGATGCTGCGTAGGATCCTGATGGTTCTGCTCATGGTCGTCGCGGGCGTGCTGCTGCTGTTCGGCGCTGCCTTCGCCTATGCGCAGACCGGGATTGCCAAGCAGCAGATCGGCGGCGCCGTCGAGCGGGCGCTCGACGCGCCCGGCCGGACCGCCGAGGTCCAGGGCATCGAGGGGCTGATTCCGTTCAACGTCCGCATCGGCCGCTTCAGCCTGTCCGACGACCGCGGCACCTGGCTCGAGGTCGACCGCGCCAAGGTCGATCTCTCGCCCACCGACCTGCTGGCAGGCAAGATCAACATCGGCGCCGTCGGCGCCGAGCGGGTCCGCATCGAGCGCATGCCGCCGGCGGGACCGGCGACGCCGCCCGAGCCTTCGAGCGAGCCGTTCAGCCTGCCCTCGCTGCCCGAGAGCCTGCCCGCCGTCACGGTGGAGCGGATCTTCGTCGATTCGCTGGAGCTGGGCCAGGAGCTCGCAGGCCAGGAGGCCCGCTTCGCGCTCGAGGGCCGCGCCACCACCGGCAGCGACGGCCGCCGGGTCGATGCCGCCCTCGACCTGAAGCGCGTCGACGAGGCTACCGCCAGCGCCTCGCTCGGCGCCGTCGCCGACCTCGCCGCGCGCAACCTGTCGGTCGACCTGCGGGCCAGCGAGACCGGCGGGCTGCTCGCCGGCCTGACCGGCCGGCCCGAGGCCGGCTCGCTGTCGGTCGACCTCGACGGCTCGGGGCCGTTCTCGGACTTCAAGGCCAAGCTGCGCGCCGACGCCCAGAACCTCGCCAGCCTGAACGCCGACCTCGGCCTCGCCGTCGAGGGAGCCCCCCGCATCGACCTCACCGGTGCCCTTGAGGTCGCCGACGGCGTGCTGCCGGCGCAGGTGGCGCCGATCGTCGGCGACAAGCTCGACATCCGCATCAAGGGCGGCCAGCGCAGCGCCGACCTCTATGCGGTGGAGGAGGTGAACGTCCGCGGCGGCGGCTTCGCGCTGACCGGCCAGGGCGAGGCCAGGCTCGACGCCCGCAGCATCGACGGCGAGCTGGCGCTCGACGTGCCGTCGCTGGCGGTGGCGAGCGGCCTCGCCGGCATGGAGACCGGCGGGAACCTGCGCCTGGACGCCACTGCCAGCGGCGACCTCTACCAGCCGACCGTGAAGGTCGATCTCGCCGGACGGGAGATCACCGCCGACAATTACGGCATCGGCAACCTGCGCACCACGGTCGACGTCGGCTTCCTCGGGCCGCTCGACCAGGGCTATGGCGGCGTCAGCGTCGATGCCGAGGGCGGTGCCGACGGCGTCACGATGGACGGTGCGCCCATGCCCGGCGCCGGCGCGCCGCGCTGGAGC
This sequence comes from Geminicoccus sp., assembly GCA_035326425.1. Taxonomy (GTDB): domain Bacteria; phylum Pseudomonadota; class Alphaproteobacteria; order Geminicoccales; family Geminicoccaceae; genus CALKJU01. Next base: position 82,914 of record DAOLFG010000010.1, read on the forward strand.
CTCGTCGCCCGTGCGCCGGCCAGCGGCGAGGCCGAGCTCGAGCGGCTGGAGCTGAACGCCGACGCCCTGACGGTGGCCGCCAACGGCGCGGTCGACCAGCAGACCCTGGTCGGCCGCGGCCGGCTGAACGTGGCGGCCCCCGACCTCGCGGCCCTGCTCGCCTCGCTCGGCACCCTGGCACCGCCCAACCTGCCGCTGGCGGGTGCGCTGACGCTGAACGCCGATGCCGAGATCGAGGCCCAGGCCGAGCGGATCACCGTCGACCTCAGGGCCGACGGCAGCGAGCTCGCCGGCTTGCCGCCGGGAGCGCAGGAGCTGGTGGGCAGCGGGCCGAAGCTGGTCGCCAAGGCGATCGTCGAGCCGGGCCGGCAGGCGCGGATCGAGGGGCTGTCGCTGACCGGCGCCGAGATGACGGTCGGCGGTGACGTCACCGCCGGGCTGGCCGACCGGACGCTGGCCGGCGAGGTGACGGTCGGCCTGCCGCGGCTGGCGGCGCTGTCCGGCGTCGCCGGCCAGCCAATCGAGGGCGACGCCGAGGCCAAGGCCCGGCTCGGCGGCACCTTCGACCGCCCGGCCATCGACCTCGTCGTGATCGCCAACGCCGTCAAGGCGGCGGGCCTCGACCTGCAGCGCATCGCGCTGGACGCCAAGGCCGAGGGCGCGCCCGACGACCTCGCCGGCGACATGCGCCTCGCCGTCACCCAGCCGCAGGGCGAGGTGACGCTCGCCACCGCCTACAAGCTGCTGGGGCAGAAGCTCGGGCTCACCGGCCTTTCGCTCGACGGGCCGGCGACCAGGCTGGGCGGCGACGTCGAGGTCGACCTCGCCACGCTGCTGGCCACCGGCAAGCTGCAGGGCGGCGTCACCGATCTCGCGGCCCTGCGGCCCTGGCACGGGCAGGACCTGACCGGGGCGATCAGGCTCGACGCCGACCTCGCCACGCCCGCCGGCAAGCAGGACGCCCGCCTGCGCCTCGACGCCAACGGCATCGCCGGCGATTTCGGCACGCTGGACAGCCTGGCGGTCGATGCCACCGCCACCGACGCGCTGGGTGCCCTGGGCATCGACGGGCAGGTGGTGCTCAACGGCTTCAGCCGCCCCGGCACGCTGGTCGAGACCGCCACGCTCACCGCCAAGGGGGCGCTGGGCGACGTCCAGCTCACCGCCCAGGCCAAGGGCCAGCAGCAGGGGCCGTTCGACATCGCCTCGCGCGCCCGGCTGCAGGTGGCGGGTCCCGCCAAGCAGGTCGACCTGCAGAACCTCGCCGGCACCTTCGCCGGCCAGACGATCGAGCTCAGGGCGCCGGCGAGGCTCAGGCTCGACCAGGGCGTGCTCGACCTCGACCAGCTCGACCTGCGCATCGGCCAGGCCCGCATCCAGGGCGACGCCTCGACCGGCAACGGCCGGGTCCGGGCCAACGCCACGCTGAGCGAGCTGCCCCTGGCGATGCTGGCCGGGCTCGGCGGGCCGCCGCTCGACGGCGTGGCCTCGGCGCAGCTCGCGGTCGACGGCCCGCTCGCCGCACCCGAGGCGACGCTGAAGCTGACGGTGCCGGACCTCCGGCCGAGCGGTGCCGTGGCGCGCGACATCCCGCCGGCCGATCTCACCGTCAATGCGCGCCTGGGCGACGGCCGCCTGACCTCCGACCTCCGGCTCGCCAAGCTGACGGACGAGCCGATCACCGCCGAGCTCGCCGCACCCGTCACCTTCGGCCTGCAGCCCTTCGCCTTCGCGCTGCCGCAGGACGGCGCCATCAGCGGCCGTCTCGACGCCGATGCCGACCTCCGGCGGCTGGCGGCGCTGGCGGCTCTCGACGGCCAGCGGGTGGACGGCCGCATGAACGCGGCGATGCGGTTCTCGGGCACCCTGGCCCAACCACAGGTCAACGGCCGGGTCGATGTCGGGCCGGCGCGGATCGAGGACAGCATCACCGGCGTGCTCTACCGCAACGTCCGCCTGACGCTCGACGCCAACGGCCGCACGATCACGGTGAGCCAGCTCAGCGCCGACGGCCGCAACAACGGCAAGATCACCGGCAATGGCGAGGTGACGCTGGGTGCGGACGGCGCCATGCCCTATCGGCTGGAGACGAAGCTCAGCAATGCCGAGCTGCTGCGCAACGACCTCGGGACCGTGATCGTCTCGGGCAGCATCGACCTGAAGGGCGACGAGGAGGATGCGACCCTGGCCTCCCGCCTCGACGTGCAGCGCGCCGATCTCAACATTCCCGACGACACCGGCCCCAGCATCCCGGTGCTCGATGTGGAGGTCGCCGGCCAGGAGGTCGAGCCGGCGGCCGGGCTCGAGGCGCGCAAGCCCTTCGACATGATGCTCGACATCGCCGTCAACGCCCCGGCGCGGCTGTTCGTGCGCGGCCGGGGCCTCGATTCCGAGTGGGGCGGCTCGCTGGCGGTCAAGGGTCCGGCGGCCGAGGCCCAGGTGTTGGGCGACCTGCAGTTCCGCCGCGGCTTCCTCGACTTCCTCGACCGGCGCTTCAAGGTGCGCTCGGGCACGATCGCCTTCACGGGCGCACGCCCGCCGGTGCCCGAGATCAACATCGAGGCGGAATCCCAGGGCGAGACCATCCTGGCGATCGTCAAGATCACCGGGCCGGCCAACGATCCCGATCTCGAGCTGACCAGCGAGCCGGAGCGGCCGCGCGACGAGGTGCTGGCCCAGCTGCTGTTCAAGCGCGACATGTCGACGATCACCCCGGCGCAGGGCGTGCGGCTCGCCAACGCCGTGGCGACGCTCGAGGGCCGGGGCATCGACGTCATCGGCAAGTTCCGCGCCGGCCTCGGGCTCGACACCCTCGACGTCGGCGGCGAGACCGCCGACGATGCCAATGTCCGCGCCGGCAAGTACTTGGCCGACAATGTCTATTTCGAGATGCAGCAGGGCATGCAGTCGGGCAGCGGCAAGGCGCGGGTCGAGGTCGAGCTGACCCCCAACGTCACCGTCTCGACCGAGGTCAGCGAGCAGTCGCAGACCGGCGTCGGCCTCGACTGGAAGATGGACTACTGAGCCGCCGCCCCATGACCGGCACCCGGTTCCGCCGTGCAGGGCCGGAAGACGTCGCAGCCATCGTCGCCCTGCTCATCGACGACCCGCTCGGCAAGCTGCGCGAGGACGCGTCCGGCCGGCTGCATCCGGCCTACCCGGCGGCCTTCGCCGCCATCGACCGCGACCCGAACCAGATCCTGGCGGTGGCGGACCGCGACGGCGAGGTGATCGGCTGCCTCCAGCTCACCTTCATTCCCGGCCTCTCCCGCCGCGGCATGTGGCGCGGCCAGATCGAGGCCGTCCGCGTCGCGGCGGCGGCGCGCGGCACGGGCGTCGGCCGGGAGATGATGGCGTGGGCCATCGACCGCTGCCGCGAGCGCGGCTGCGGCCTGGTCCAGCTCACCACCGACAAGCGCCGCACCGATGCCCATCGCTTCTACGAGAGCCTGGGATTCCAGGCGACCCACGAAGGCATGAAGCTGCCGCTCGACCGGCCGGCGTGAGCGGGACCACCCGGCACGCCGCCCTGGCGCCGACTCCGCTGCTGTCCTAGCTTCCGCCGCCCCGGCCGGCGGGCCGCCTCACCCGACGAGATCAGGACGGCATCTTGGCTTCCCAGCAGCGCGAACGACAGCCCGGCACCACCGCCGCCGCAGCCGGCGAATCCACCTTCGGCACCCCCGGCGACCTCAACCTGCTGGGTCTGTGGACCCTCTACGTCAAGGAGGTCCGCCGCTTCCTCAAGGTCTTCACCCAGACCCTGCTGGCGCCGGTCATCACCACGCTGGTCTTCCTCGCCATCTTCACCCTGGCGCTGGGCGGGACGGAGCGCAGGATCGGCGGCATCCCCTATCTCGAGTTCCTGGCGCCCGGCCTGCTGATGATGGCGGTGGTGCAGAACGCCTTCGCCAACACCTCGTCCTCGATCATGATCGCCAAGGTCCAGGGCAACATCGTCGACTATCTGATGCCGCCCCTGGGTCCTGGCGAGCTGACCTTCGGCGTGGTCATGGGCGGCGTGACGCGCGGCATGATCGTCGGCATCGCCGTGTGGGCCGCCATGAACGGCTTCGTCAGGCTGCTGCCGCTGCATCCGCTGGCGGCGCTCGCCAGCCTGCTGCTGGCCTCGACCATGCTGTCGCTGCTTGGCCTGCTCGCCGCCCTGTGGGCCGAGAAGTTCGACCAGATGGCGGCGGTGACCAACTTCGTCATCACGCCCTTGTCGTTCCTGTCCGGCACCTTCTACACCATCCACGACCTGCCCGGCGTCTTCCATGCCGTGGCGCTCGCCAACCCGTTCTTCTACATGATCGACGGTATCCGCTGGTCGTTCACCGGCCACGCCGACGGGCCGGTCGGACCGGGTTATCTCATTCTGCTGCTGGTGAATGCCGCGCTGGCCTTCCTCGCCTGGCGATTGGTGAAATCGGGCTACAGGTTGAAGGCATAATATTTCTCTCCGCTGCCGCGCAGTGGACCGCCGGGGTCGAATCTGCGACCAAAGCCCCAGCCTCTGGCGGTAGGGTAGGCGTGAACTCGAGGACGGAGACGGCTGTGGTACCCGTCCCGATCGTGGCGTGCCACGAATGCGGAACGGTGCATCGTGTCCACGAGCTGCAGCCCGGGGCCGGCGCCGACTGCGTCGCCTGCGGTGCCACGCTCTACAGCCGCCATCGCACCGGCCTCGAGCGCATCCTGGCGCTCTACGTCGCGGCGGCGATCCTGTTCGTGCTCGCCAACGCCTTCCCGTTCATGACCCTCAACATCGAAGGGCGGGTACAGCAGGCCGAGCTGTTCTCCAGCGGCCTGGCGCTCTGGCACGCCGACATGGCCTTCCTCGCCGTGGTCGTGCTGGCCTTCGCCGTCCTGCTGCCGGCGGTCAAGATCGCCGCGGCGCTCTGGGTGCTGGTGCCGCTGTATTTCGGACGGCGGCCACCGTTCGCCGCCTGGTCGATCCGGCTGTTCGACCGCCTGCGGCCGTGGGCGATGATGGAAGTCTACCTGCTCGGCGTGATGGTGGCCTACGTCAAGCTGATCGACCTCGCCCAGATCGGCCTCGGCCCCTCCTTGTGGGCGTTCGTGGCGCTGATCCTCGCCATGGTGGCGGCCGACGCCGCCCTCGATGACCAGGACCTGTGGGAGAAGATCGCCCCCCAGGCCACCACGGCGCTGCTTCCGCCGCCGCCCGGCGAGCAGCTGGCGGGCTGCCACGACTGCGGCCAGGTAGCGTCGATCGGCATCGGCGATCACCACGCGCGCTGCGCCCGCTGCGGCAGCGCCCTGCACAAGCGCAAGCCCGACAGCCTGACGCGGACCAGGGCGCTGGTGCTCACCGCCGCCATCCTCTACGTGCCGGCCAACGTCTTCCCGGTGATGACCGTGATCTATTTCGGCCGCGGCCAGCCCGACACCATCATCTCCGGCGTCATCGAGCTGCTGCATGCCGGCATGTGGCCGCTGTCGCTGCTGGTGTTCGCCGCCAGCATCATGGTGCCGGTGCTGAAGCTGATCGGCCTTTCCTTCCTGCTGATCAGCGTGCAGCGCGGCTCGGTCGCCCGGCTGCGCGACCGCACGGTGCTCTACCGCATCATCGAGCAGGTCGGCCGCTGGTCGATGATCGACGTGTTCATGATCGGAATCCTGACGGCGCTCGTCAGCCTGGGCTCGATCGCCACCATCGAGCCCGGCATCGGTGCCGTCTGCTTCGCCGGCGTCGTCATCGTCACGATGCTGGCCTCGATGTCGTTCGACCCTCGCCTGATGTGGGATGTCCGCGATGACAAGCTCGGCCGACCAGCAGCCCTCCGCGCCTGATCGCGCCGCGGCACCGGCCGACGTCGTGGTCAAGCGCCGCCGCGGCCCGTCGATCGTCTGGCTGATCCCGCTGGTCGCCGCGCTGATCGGCGTCTACCTCGTCTGGGTGACCTTCAGCCAGCGCGGGCCCGGTATCACCATCGCCTTCCAGAGCGCTAGCGGGGTCGAGGCCGGCAAGACCCAGATCAAGTTCAAGGACGTGGAAGTGGGTCAGGTCGAGAGCGTCAGGCTGAGCGACGACCTCTCCCAGATCCTGGTGACCGCCCGGATGGGCAAGGGCACCGAGCGGCATCTCACCGAGGGCGCCCAGTTCTGGGTGGTGATGCCGCGCATCGGTGCCACCGGCGTGTCCGGCCTCGAGACCGTGGTCTCGGGCTCCTACATCGAGCTCGACCCGGGCCCCGTCGGCGCCCCGGCGCAGCGCAGCTTCGTCGGCCTGACCGAGCCGCCGCTGATCCGCTCGGACGTCCCTGGCACGCGCTTCGACCTGCGCGCCGATACCATGGGCTCGCTCTCCCGCGGCGCCCCGATCTACTACCGCGGCATCGAGGTCGGCCAGGTGCTGGGCTCCGAGCTGCTGGCGGGCGAGCAGGAGATCAACTTCCCGATCTTCATCCGGGCACCGCATGACAAGCTCGTCCACACCGACAGCCGCTTCTGGAACGTCAGCGGCGTCTCGGTCAGCGCCGGCGCCAACGGCTTCAAGCTCGACATCGCCTCGCTGCAGGCGCTGGTGGCGGGAGGCGTGACGTTCGACACTCCGCCGGCGACCACGGCATCCCAGTCGGCGCCGCAGGGCCAGATCTTCCGGCTGTTCCGCACCTTCGAGGACGTCAGCAACGCCGCCTACACCCAGCGCATCCAGATGCGCGCCTATTTCGACGGCTCGGTGCGCGGCCTGAAGCAGGGCGCTCCGGTCGAGGTCAAGGGGCTGGAGATCGGCCGCGTCATCGACGTGCGTCTCGAGTTCGAGCCGGTCACCAACCAGATACGCATCCCGGTCTCGATGGAGATCGAGCCGCAGCGAATCAGCGTCGCCAACAGCGGCCCTCCGCCCAAGGAGGATGCCAACCGCTCGATCCTCAAGGGCCTCGTGGCACGCGGCATGCGAGCACAGCTGCGCACCGGCAGCCTGCTCACCGGTGACCTCGTCGTGGCCCTCGACTTCTTTCCCGACGCCCAGCCGGCGGAGATCCGCATGGAGGGCGACCTGCCGGTGATTCCGTCGGTGCCGACCCAGCTCGATTCCATCACCGCCTCCGTGCAGGGCGTGCTCGACCGGGTATCGTCGCTGCCGGTCGAGCCGATGATCGCCGACATCCGCCGGACGGTGCAGGGTATCGAGGGGCTCGTGGCCTCGCCCGAGACCAAGGAGGCGGCGGCGGCGCTGAACGCCTCGCTCGTCCAGCTCAAGGAGCTGACCACACGGCTTTCCGGCGAGGTGGAGCCGACCTCGACGGCGCTGCGCCAGAGCGTGCAGCAGCTTGCCGCGACGATGCGCGAGGCGCAGCAGACGCTGCAGGGCGCGCAGTCCTTCGTCGGTCCGGACTCGCAGGTGCAGAGGGATCTGCTGGGCCTGCTTCGCGAGCTGCAGACGGCCGCCCGCTCGATCCGGGTGTTCGCCGACTATCTCGAACGCAACCCGCAGGCCCTGATCCGCGGCAAGGGAGCCCCCCAGCGATGAGCCATCCGAAGACGCGTGCCGCGGCCCGGGCGCTGGTGCTGGGCCTCGGCCTGCTGGTGGCCGCCTGCGCCGCGAGCGCGCCCACCCGCTACTACACCCTGACCTCGATCGAGCCGAGCCGCGAGGCCGCGCCGCAGCGCCGGCCGCTGGTGATCGGCGTCGGCCCGATGGCGGTGGCCGACTATCTCGACCGGCCGCAGATCGTCACCCGCAGCACCGCCATGGAGCTGCAGCTCCACGACTTCGACATGTGGGTCGAGACGCTGGAGGCCATCTTCTCGCGCACGCTGAGCGAGGACCTCTCGGCCCTGCTCGGCACCGACAGCGTGGTGCTGATGCCGGCGCCGCGCGAGGTCCAGCTCGACTACCAGGTCGAGGTCGACGTGCTGCGCTTCGACGCGATGCGGCCGGGCGACGTGATGCTCGACGCGATGTGGCGGCTCTATGGCCGGGACGGCATCGAGCTGATGCGCGACGGCCGGGCGCGCATCACCGCGGTGGTGGCCGAGCCCGAGGCCGAGGACGGCGCGCTGCCGCCGCCTTCCTACGACCTGTCGCCGGTCGTGGCGGCGATGAGCGACGCCACGCTGCAGCTCGCCCGCCAGATCGCCACCGCCATCGCGACCGCGCGCAACTGACCACCGTCGATGGCGCACCGTGTCGCCCGGTATGGCCCTTGACAGTCTATCCGGCGCGCACCTTATGAAGTCGGTTCCGGCCACCGGCTTGGGGGCGGAACGCTCCGAGGGGGATCCGATCTTGGCGCTGGTAAAGCGGCTGACCAATGTCGCACGCTACGGCTTCGGCGAGCAGGCGCGCGAGAAGAAGCGTATGCTGAAGGCCGAGCTGCGGCAGAAGACCTTCGAGTCGGAGCTGTGGGACAAGGAGGAGGGCTTCGCCAAGCGGCAATACACCTCCTACGACGAGTACCTGGCGCACCAGTCGAGCAAGCTCGCCCAGATCAGCGAGCGGCTGCACGAGACCGAGGGCGAGGACCTGTCCGATTTCGAGCGCCGCTTCGCCGGCTGCGCCGAGCTCGCCGGCGCCCGCTCGGTGTTGTGCCTGGGCGCCCGCCTCGGCACCGAGGTCCGGGCCCTGCACAACCTCGGCTACTTCGCCATCGGGATCGACCTGAACCCCGGGCCCGAGAACCCCTACGTCCTGATGGGGGACTTCCACAACCTGGTATTCCCCTCGGGCTCGGTGGACGCGCTCTACACCAACGCGCTCGACCATGTCTTCGACCTCGAGAAGCTGACGGCCGAGGTGCGGCGCGTGCTGCGCGATGGCGGAATCTTCATCGCCGACGTGCTCGACGGCTTCGAGGAGGGTTTCACGCCCGGCGAGTTCGAGGCCATGCACTGGCGCACCATCGACGAGCTGTCCGGCAAGATCGCCGAGTTCGGGCGCATGGTGGAGGCTTCGCGCCGCGAGCTCGGCCAGGTACGGCGCGACCGCTGGACGCAGCTGGTGTTCCGCGCCAAGCCCTAGAACGGCGGCCCGCTCCTTCCCATCTGCGGTTCACCATGAATCTGAGCTACGACCACCTGCAGCTCCGCTACGAGCCGTTTCCGATCGGCTTGGCGAAGCCCGTCCTCGAGCCCGCGGACTACGACGCCCTGGTCGCCGAGTACCCGCCGCTCGAGCTGTTCCAGTACATGCCGAAGGTCGGCAAGAAGTACTCGCTGTCCGAGAAGAACAACCCGGACAAGTACAAGGCCTGGCTGGCCGACCATCCGAAGTGGAAGGCGTTCCACGACCGCGTCAAGAGCCGCGAGTTCATCACCGGGGTGCTGGCGGCGCTGAAGGAACGTGGGGTCGACCTCGGCCTCAAGCCGAACGTCGGTGTCGGCAAGCGGCTGCGCAAGCTGGCCAAGAACCTGACCCGCGGCGAGCTCTCGGCCGGCGATCCCGGCCTCACCGCCCGTTTCGAGTTCTCGATGCTGCCGGCCGACGGCGGCTCGGTGATCCCGCACACCGACTCTCCTGGCAAGGTCATCACGCTCGTCGTCTCGATGATGAAGGAGGGCGAGTGGGATCCGGCCTTCGGCGGCGGCACCGACGTCAACAGGCCGAAGGATCCGCGGCTCTACTACAACGAGCTGAACCGGCAGGCCGGCTTCGACGAGATGGAGACGCTGGAGACCTTCCCCTTCGAGCCCAATCAGGCGGTCATCTTCGTCAAGACCTTCAACTCCTGGCACTCGGTCCGCCCGATGCGCGGCGACGGCTCGCAGGCGATGCGCAAGACGCTGACGATCAACATCGAGACCACGCACTGAGGCGGCCGCCCGCCCGGGCGGTCCCGTCCTGGCCCGGCCTCGATAGCCATCGGCGGGAGCGGTAGCAGCGCCGCCGGACTCCCGCACGTGGGCTTGACCTATCGGCACCTAATATATAAAATACCTCGAATATAGCCCGGATATCGTCACCTGCATTGGAGCGGCCGATATGTCCGTGATCAATGGCACGAGCGGCAACGATTCGAAGTCCGGCACCTCGGGCACCGACACCATCTCCCTCTTCGGCGGCAACGACCGCGGCTTCGGTCTCGCCGGCAACGACACGCTGGACGGCGGCAACGGCAACGACACCCTGGACGGCGGGGCCGGCAACGACCTGCTCTGGGGCGGCAACGGCAACGACCGCGAGGTCGGCGGCGACGGCAACGACCAGCTCCTCGGCGAGGCCGGCAACGACACGCTGGGCGGCGGCAACGGCAACGACACGGCCGATGGCGGCATCGGCAACGACGTCCTGTGGGGCGGCAACGGCAACGACCGCCACATCGGCGGCGAGGGTAACGACCAGCTGTTCGGCGACGCCGGCAACGACACCCTGGGCGGCGGCAACGGCAACGATCGGCTGGTGGACGGCGCCGGCAACGACGTGCTGTGGGGCGGCGCCGGCAACGACCGGTTCGAATCGGGCAACGGCCGCGACTCGATCTATGGCGATGACGGCAACGACCAGGTGATCCTGGATGCCTTCGATGCCGACTCCACCCTGGCCACCGTCTATGGCGGCAACGGCAACGACAGCCTCGAGCACTACTACGCGGACGTGACGTTCTACGGCGATGCCGGCAACGACACCGTCAGCGGCGGCTATCTGAGCGACGTGCTGGCCTATGGTGGGAACGGCAACGACAACCTGTCGAGCTTCAATTTCTACGAAACCTCGACGATGTACGGCGGCATCGGCAACGACCGGATCGATGGCGCCAGCACGGCCTTCGGCGACGCCGGCAACGACACGATCATCGGCGGCGAATACGAGTACCACTCCTACGATTCCGGCGTGCTCCATGGCGGCGACGGCAACGATGTGATCCTCGGGGGCGGCCCCGACGCCGCCTATGGCGGCAACGGGGCCGACAGGCTGCGCGGCGGCGAGGTCTGGGGCGGATCCGGCAGCGACGCGTTCTATTTCCGCGGGGCGGTGAGCGACGGCTATGGCGGCGTCAACTTCATCGCCGCCGCCACCCGCGTAAAGGACTTCCAGGCGGGCGAGCGCATCCTTCTCGACGGCGCCAAGGTCGCCACCGGCACCTACGATTCCCACGGCTATGCCATCCTGCGCGACGCCGAACGCAGCGACATCACGCTCAGCCGCTCCGGCAGCAGCCTCGTCCTTTCCGGCCCGGTGATGGGCGAGGACGACCGTCCGACGATGACGATCGAGGGCTTCTTCACCAAGGGCCTGACCTCGATCATCATCGACGGGGTCGGTGTCAGCGTCCTCGGGCTGTAGCCCGGGACCGGGCGGCGGGCGCCGGAGCTGCCCGAATCCGGGCAGCCAACCCGCTGAAATTGCACGGCTCACGACTTGATCACGCCGATGTGATCATAGTTAACTCCTTGTTCCGATGCAGACAGGGAGGTGCGCCGTGACGGCGATCAACGGCACGAACCACGACGATTCGCTGGTGGGAACCGGCGGCAGCGACACCATCAGGCTGTTCAATGGCAACGACCGCGCGCTCGGGCGCGGCAGCCGCGATCTGCTCGTCGGCGGCAACGGCAATGATCTGCTCGACGGCGGCGACGGCAACGACACGCTGTGGGGCGGAGCCGGCAACGACCGCCACATCGGCGGCAACGGCGACGATCGGCTGCTGGGCGAGGCCGGCAACGACACGCTGGGCGGCGGCAACGGCAACGACACCCAGGACGGCGGATCGGGCAACGACATCCTGTGGGGCGGCAACGGCAACGACCGCCACATCGGCGGCGAAGGCGACGACCGCCTCTACGGCGACGCCGGCAACGACACCCTGGGCGGCGGCAACGGTGCCGACCGCCTCTTCGACGGCGCCGGCAACGACGTGCTGTGGGGCGGTGCCGGCAACGACAGCCTGACGGCGGCGGAAGGCAACGACCGCCTCTACGCCGATGACGGCGACGACCGGGTCACGGTGAACCATTCGGAGATCGTCATCGCCGGCGGCGGCGGCGATGGCGCCGATCCTGCGCTTTGGGGTGACAGTGTCGCCTATGGCGGCACCGGCAACGACCTCATGGACATCTATCTCGCCGATGGGACACTGTTCGGCGACGCTGGCGACGACCGGCTCTTCGGCGGCTACGGCGACGTCACCCTGCATGGCGGGATCGGCAACGACTGGATCGGAGGCGGACTGGCCTTCGGCGAGGAAGGCAACGACAAGATCGAAGGTGCGGACATCGGCTACGGCGGCAATGGCGACGACAAGCTCTATGGTGGTGAGCTCGCTTACCGTGGCTATCAGGGAGGCAGCCTGTCCGGCGACGCCGGCGACGACCTGATCCTGGGCGGCGGCCCGGACAATGTCTACGGCGGCGCCGGTGACGACGTGCTGCGCGGTGGGGCCGTCTGGGGCGGCTCGGGCAGCGACACCTTCTATTTCCGCGGCGCCTTCAACGGCGATTACGGCAAGACCGAGGGCGGATCACGCGTCTTCGACTTCGAGGCCGGCGAGCAGGTGCGCCTCGGCGACGCCATGATCGGCACCGGCGAGTATACGGGCGGCGGCTATGAGGCGGTGCTGCGGCCCATGACGCTCGACGACATCGCCCCCGAACGCTCGGGCGACGATCTCGTGCTGGCATCCGCCGGCGACGTGATCGGTGGCGACATGATCCTCAAGGGCTTCTTCGCCGACGGACTTCATTCCGTCACCATCGACGGCGTGGCCCTGGACGTCTCCGGCCTGTAGCCGGTCCCTTGACGGTCGAAGCCGTGCCCCCGATGAGTCGGCGGCACGGCTTCGACTGAGGCATCATGGCAACGATCACGGGCGGCGCGGGCAACGATTCCCGTTCCGGGACAACGGGCAACGACGTGCTGCTGCTGGTTGGCGGCAACGATCGCGGCTTCGGCCTCGCAGGCAGTGACCGCCTCTATGGCGGGCTCGGCAACGACACCCTGGATGGCGGCAACGGCGACGATTCCCTCTGGGGCGGCAACGGCAACGACATCCTGACCGGCGGCATCGGCATCGACCGCCTCTATGGCGAGAACGGCAACGATCGGCTCTATGCCGGCGACGGCAACGACGTGCTGCAGGGCGGGAGCGGCAACGACACGCTGTGGGGTGGCAACGGCAGTGACCGGCAGTCCGGCGGCGACGGCGATGATCGCCTGTTCGGCGACGCCGGCAACGACACCCTGGACGGAGGCCGCGGCAACGACCTGCTGATGGGAGGCACCGGCAACGACCGCCACATCGCCGGCGCGGGCGACGACCGTCTCTACGGCGAGGCCGGCACCGACACGCTGGGAGCCGGCGACGGCAACGACTTCACGGACGGCGGCGCGGGCAACGACGTCCTGTGGGGCGGCCATGGCAACGATCGCAGCTATGGCGGCGACGGCAACGATTCCGCCTCCGGCGATGGTGGCGACGATCAGCTGTATGGCGGCAATGGCGACGACCGGCTGGTCGCGGGCTCCGGCAACGACATGCTCTGGGGCGGCGCCGGCGCCGACACGCTGACGTCGGGAAACGGCAACGACCGCCTCTATGGCGAGGACGGCGACGATCTGGTCCTGGTGGGCTGGGGCGATACCGTCATCGTCTACGGCGGCAACGGCGACGATCGTATCGCCGGCGGCGCGTCCGTGGCGAGGCTCTTCGGTGACGCCGGCGACGACATCATCTCGAGCAGCTTCGCGGAGGGGCTGTATGGCGGCAGCGGCAACGATACCCTGACCGGCGGGAACTACATGTTCTACGGTCCGGCCATCTTCGGCGGTACTGGCGACGACATCATCCGCGAGGCCACCGGTGCCGGTCACGGCGGCGAGGGGAACGACACGCTGATCGGCGGCGATCCCGAGTATCACGGCTACGAATCCGCCAATCTCCATGGCGACGCGGACGACGATCTCATCCTCGGCGGCGGCGACGGCCGAGCCGGCGACGATCTCGGCGGCTATGCCGATCGAGCCTATGGCGGCGCCGGCAACGACCGGCTGATGGGCGGCGAGCTCTGGGGCGGCGAAGGTGTCGATCGCTTCTATTTCCGGGGCAACAAGGACGGCACCTACGGCAGGGCCGGGTACGAGACACACGGTTTCGTCAAGGACTTCGAGGCCGGGGAGAGCATTCTCCTCGATCGAGCCCAGGTACCTTCCGGCCAGTACGACATCTATGGCTATGCCATCCTGCGCAATGTGACGGTGGACGAGATCACGCTCGGCCGAGCCGGCGACGATCTCGTCCTCACGGGCCCGGTCATGCGGGATCCCCATGGCTATGCCGTCCACTCGACCATGACGATCGAGGGATTCTTCGCCAGGGACCTGACCTCGATCACCATCGGCGGAGCCAGCTTCGCCACCATCGGGCTCTAGCGGAGCTAGCTCGCCTCCCGCCGCTGCCGGTCCGCCTCCTCGGCGCGGCGGGTGGTGATGCGGTAGGCCTCGGTGCCGCGCTTGTCCTGCCAGAACGACAGGGCGCTGTAGCGGTCGAACAGGTCGGGCGGCAGCACGGTCTGCCGCTCGACCCATTCGACCCGGCGCTTGACGCTGTGCAGCCCCGGCGCACCGAGTTGGGCGTCGAACTCGGGCTCGTCGTACTCGACGCTATCGAAGTCATGGGCGAACCAGGGCTCGCCCAGGAACTCGTAGACCAGCCGCATCGTCCGCTCGGGATGGCGCGCCAGCAGGTCGTACTCGACCAGCAGCAGGGCGCGCGAATGCTCGCCGTAATAGGCCTCCTTCAGCGCCGACCAGGCGAAGCCGACCACGCGGTCGCGATGCGCCAGCGCCTCGACGCGGCTGTAGACCGTCTGGCGCTCCTCCGGGCTGTTGAACAACCTGGACGGCGACAGCGCGTTGCGCCGCACCAGCCGCTCGAAGCTGTCCAGCACCCAGGCGACGCTGCGCACGCAGCAGATCACCTTGGCCTCGGGATAGAGCGTGCGGATCAGCGGCAGCCGGGCGCACCAGGCCCGGCTGGTGTCGAACACCACCTGCCGCTCGCCCTCGCCGGCATAGTAGGCGTCGACCACCGCCTTCAGGATGGCGATCTTGCGCGGCTCGTCGAGGAACACCGCCGACTCGTTCTGCGGCCCCATCGCATTGAGCAGCACCGTCACCAGCCCCGCCACCGGCCCGGTCATCGCGGCGTGGAAGGCCGGGTTCTGCCGCAGGATGCCGGCGAGCAGCGTCGAGCCGGAGCGCGGCAGGCCGGAGATGAAATGGAGCTTCACGGCAAGGGCCCTCGGCGATCGGGATCCGCCGCATCCTGATAGCCGATCGGCCCGGACCGGCCTATCGCGGGTTTCGGAGAGCAGCGGTCTTGAACTGGCCGGCGTTAAGGGGCAGCCTTCCGAACCAGAATAAAGAAAATGGAGGCTGGACAGCATGATCCCGGGTCCGTTCACCTATCACCGGCCGGCGAGCGTGGCCGATGCGGTGAGGCTGCTGGCCGACCTGGGCGACGAGGCCCGGCCGCTGGCCGGCGGCCACAGCCTGATCCCGATGATGAAGCTGCGCCTGGCGACTCCGGGACACCTCGTCGACCTGCACGGCGTGAAGAGTCTCGGGGGCATCGCCCGCGACGGCGGCCGGATCGTCATCGGCGCCATGACCACGCAGCACGAGCTGCTGGCCTCCGAGGTGATCGGCACGGCGCTGCCGATCCTGCACGAGGCGGCGCGCCAGATCGCCGATCCGCAGGTGCGCTACCTCGGCACCGTCGGCGGCAACGTCGCCAACGGCGATCCCGGCAACGACATGCCGGCGCTGATGATGGCGCTGGGCGCCGACTACCGGCTGGAAGGCCCCAGCGGAGCGCGCACGGTGGCCGCCAGGGACTATTATCGCGGCACCTACGACACGGCACTGGAGCCCAGCGAGATCCTGACGGCGATCTCGATTCCTGTGCCACCCGCCGGCCACGGCCATGCCTACGAGAAGCTGAAGCGCAAGGTCGGCGACTATGCGACCGCCGCTGCCGCCGTCGTGCTGACCCTGTCGGGCGGCAAGGTGGCGACTTGCGCCATCGGCCTCACCAACCTCGCCGACACGCCGCTGCTGGCCGAAGCCGCAGCCCAGGCCGTGATCGGCGCCAGCCTGGACGAGGCGTCGGTGAGGAAGGCGGTGGAGGCGGCGCGGGCGATCATGTCGCCGGCCGGCGATGGCCGGGGCCCGGTCGAGTACCGCACGCATGTCGGAGGGATCATGGTCGAGCGCGCGCTGAAGCGTGCCGCCGCCCGTGTCGCCTGAGGGAGCAGCGATGGCCAAGACCCATGTGACGATGAAGGTCAACGGCACCGAGGTCGAGGGCCTCGTCGAGCCGCGCACCCTGCTGGTCCACTTCATCCGCGAGCACCTGCAGCTCACCGGCACGCATATCGGCTGCGAGACCACGCACTGCGGCGCCTGCACCGTCGATCTCGACGGCATGTCGATCAAGAGCTGCACCGTCTTCGCCGTCCAGGCCGAGGGTGCCG
Source organism: Geminicoccus sp. (assembly GCA_035326425.1). Classification (GTDB taxonomy): domain Bacteria; phylum Pseudomonadota; class Alphaproteobacteria; order Geminicoccales; family Geminicoccaceae; genus CALKJU01. The sequence continues at coordinate 99,357 of DAOLFG010000010.1, forward strand.
AGATCACCACGATCGAGGGCATGGCCAACCCGGACGGCACGCTGTCGGCGCTGCAGGAGGGCTTCCGCATGATGCACGGGCTGCAGTGCGGCTTCTGCACCCCCGGCATGATCGTGCGCGCCCACCGGCTGCTGCAGGAGAACCCCGACCCCAGCGAGGACGAGATCCGCCAGGGCATTTCCGGCAATCTCTGTCGCTGCACCGGCTACCAGAACATCGTCAGGGCCATCCAGTACGCCGCGGCCAGGATCAACGGCGTCGAGCTGCAGGAGGCCGCCGAATGAGCGACGCCACCCCGACGCGCGAGCAGCGCGAGGCGCGGCTCGAGGGCATGGGCTGCCGGCGCAAGCGGGTCGAGGACATCCGCTTCACGCAAGGCAAGGGCAACTATGTCGACGACCTGAAGCTGCCGGGCATGCTGCACGGCGACTTCGTGCGTTCGCCGCACGCCCATGCGCGGGTGAAGGCGATCCACAAGGACGCGGCGCTGAAGGTGCCGGGCGTGCTGGCGGTGCTGACCGCCGAGGAGCTCAAGGGCGTCAATCTCGCCTGGATGCCGACGCTGGCCGGCGACGTGCAGATGGTGCTAGCCGACGGCAAGGTGCTGTTCCAGGGCCAGGAGGTGGCCTTCGTCGTCGCCACCGACCGCTACGCCGCCGACGACGGCATCAACGCCGTCGAGGTCGAGTACGAGCCGCTGCCGGCGCTGATCGACCCGTTCCGGGCGATGGATACCGACGCGCCGGTGCTGCGCGAGGATCTCGCCGGCAAGACCACCGGCGCCCACGGAGCCCGCAAGCACCACAACCACGTCTTCGAGTGGACGGTGGGCGACAAGGATCTCACCGATGCCGCCTTCAGGCGGGCCGAGGTGACGATCGAGGAGCTGATCTCCTACCACCGCACCCATCCCTCACCGCTCGAGACCTGCCAGTGCGTCTGCTCGTTCGACAAGGTGAAGGGCGAGCTGACGATCTGGGGCACCTTCCAGGCGCCGCACGTCATCCGCACCGTGGTGTCGCTGATCGCCAAGCTGCCGGAGCAGAAGATCCACGTCATCTCGCCCGACATCGGCGGCGGCTTCGGCAACAAGGTCGGCGCCTATCCGGGCTACATCTGTGCCGCCGTCGCCTCGATCGTCACCGGCAAGCCGGTGAAGTGGGTCGAGGACCGCATCGAGAACCTGACGGCGACGTCCTTCGCCCGCGACTACCACATGACGACGGAGATCGCGGCGACGAAGGATGGCAGGGTCACGGGCCTGCGCGTCCATGTGCTGGCCGACCACGGCGCCTTCGACGCCTGCGCCGACCCGTCGAAATGGCCGGCCGGCTTCTTCAACATCGTCACCGGATCGTACGATTTCCCGACCGCGCACCTGACGGTCGACGGCATCTACACCAACAAGGCGCCGGGCGGCGTGGCCTACCGCTGCTCGTTCCGGGTCACCGAGGCCGCCTACTGCATCGAGCGCGCCATGGACATCCTGGCGCAGAAGCTCGGCATGGATCCGGCCGAGCTGCGGCTGAAGAATTTCATCCGCCCGGAGCAGTTCCCGTACCACTCGGCGCTGGGCTGGGAATACGATTCCGGCGACTACCACACCGCCATGCGCAAGGCGATGGAGAGCGTCGACTATGCCGGCCTGCGGCGGGAGCAGACAGAGAAGCGCGAGGCCTTCCGGCGCGGCGAGACCCGCGAGATCATGGGCATCGGCGTGTCGTTCTTCACCGAGATCGTGGGTGCAGGCCCGTCGAAGAACTGCGACATCCTCGGCATCGCCATGTTCGACAGCTGCGAAATCCGGCTGCACCCCACGGGTGCCGGTATTGCGCGGATGGGCACCAAGAGCCAGGGCCAGGGCCACGAGACCACCTGGGCGCAGATCATCGCCAGCGAGATCGGCATCCCGGCCGACGACATCGTGGTCGAGGAGGGCAACACCGACACCGCCCCCTACGGCCTCGGCACCTACGGCTCGCGCTCGACGCCGGTGGCGGGTGCCGCCATCGCCATGGCGGCGAGAAAGATCAAGGCCAAGGCGCAGATGATCGCCGCCTACAAGCTGGAAGTCCACGAGGACGACCTCGAATGGGACATCGACGGTTTTCGCGTGAAGGGTCTCCCTGAGAAATTCATGGGCATGAAGGAGATCTGCTGGGCCGCCTACAACGCGCCGCCGCCCGGGCTGGAGCCCGGCCTCGAAGCCGTCAGCTACTACGATCCGCCCAACATGACCTATCCGTTCGGCGCCTACATCTGCGTCATGGACATCGACGTCGACACCGGCGTCTACAAGGTCCGCCGCTTCTACGCGCTCGACGACTGCGGCACGCGCATCAACCCGATGATCATCGAGGGCCAGGTGCATGGCGGGCTGACCGAGGCCTTCGCCATCGCCATGGGCCAGGAGATCCACTACGACGAGACCGGCAACGTCACCAGCGGCTCGTTCATGGACTTCTTCCTGCCCACCGCCGTCGAGACGCCGCGCTGGGAGACCGACTTCACCGTCACCCCCTCGCCGCATCACCCGATCGGTGCGAAGGGCGTCGGCGAGAGTCCGAACGTCGGCGGCGTGCCGGCCTTCTCCAACGCCGTCAACGACGCCTTCTCGTTCCTCGGCAGCACCCACATCCCGATGCCGCACGACCACTGGCGCAACTGGCAGGCGGCGAAGCGGTTGGGCGTCGTGGCCTAGCCGGAGAGTCGATGGCGGCCCTTTCCCGGGACGAGATCGCGGCGCGCCTGGCTGCCGCCGGCTACATCGCCGACGGCGAGCTGGCGACGGCGCTGTCGATCATGCAGCTGCTGCGCCGGCCGCTGCTGATCGAGGGCGAGGCGGGCGTCGGCAAGACCGAAATCGCCAAGGCGTTGGCCTCGGTGCATGCCACCGAGCTGATCCGGCTGCAGTGCTACGAGGGCCTCGACCAGTCGGCCGCCCTCTACGAATGGAACTACCAGCGCCAGCTCCTGGCCATCCAGGCGCGCCAGGGCCGGTCGGAGGCCGACGAGCTGGAGGCGCATGTCTTCTCGCAAGCCTACCTGCTGGAGCGGCCGCTGCTCGCCGCCATCCGCCGGCCCGAGCCGCCGGTGCTGCTGATCGACGAGGTCGACCGCGCCGACGAGGAGTTCGAGGCCTTCCTGCTGGAGCTGCTCGCCGACTTCCAGGTCACCATCCCCGAGCTGGGGACCATCGCCGCCACGACGATCCCGCATGTGGTGCTGACCTCGAACGGCACCCGCGAGCTGTCCGACGCGCTGCGCCGCCGCTGCCTCTACCACTATCTCGACTATCCCGACGTCGACCGCGAGGCACGCATCGTCATGGCACGCATCCCCGATGCCAGCGCCTCGCTGTCGCTGCAGGTGGCACGCATGGTCGAGGGCATCCGCAAGGAGGAGCTGCGCAAGGCGCCGGGCGTGGCCGAGACGCTCGATTGGGCTGCGGCACTGGTGGGCCTCGACGTCCGCGACCTGCACGACGATCCGGCGATGGTCCACGACACCCTGATGTGCCTGCTCAAGACCCACGAGGACAAGGCACGGATGACCCGTGCCGTCACCGAGCGGGTCCTCGGCAAGGTCGCATGACGGCCGATCCGGTCGCGGCGAGGCTTGCCGGCTTCCTGCGGACGCTGCGCGACAACGGCTTCGCCGCCGGCCTGCGCGAGGGCCAGGACGCGGCGGTCCTGATCGCCCAGGGCTACGCCGCGACGCCCGCGCTGCTGCGCTCGGCCCTGAAGCACCTGCTGTCGTCGCGCAAGGCCGACTGGCAGCGGTTCGACGGCATCTTCGATGCCTACTGGCTGGGCAGGCGGGTGCGCTCCCGCGTCAACGTCGCCGGATCGCCGGCCAATGCCGACAGCCCGTCGGTGAAGGGCCTCGCCGACAAGGCCGCGGAGCAGGCAGCCGGCGGGCCGATCGGCCAGGTGCCGTCCGGCGACGGCGCCGAGGCGGGTCGGGGGGAAGGCCGCGCCGAGGGCGCCTCGCGGGTCGAGAGCCTCGCCGAGACCGATTTCCGCAAGCTCTCCGATCCGGCCGACATCGCCGAGGCCCACGCCGTCGCCGCCCGCCTGGCGCTGGCCATGCGCACGCGGCTGACGCGCCGCGACCGGGCGCGCCACCGCGGCTGGCGCCTCGATCTCCGCCGCACCATCCACCGCAACGTCTGCCACGGCGGTGCCCCTATCAGCCTCGTCCACCGCCGGCGCAAGCTCGAGCCGTTGCGGCTGGTGGTGCTGCTCGACGCCTCGGGCTCGATGAGCCTCTATACCGGCGTCTTCCTGCGCTTCGTCCACGGCGTGCTCGACGCTTTCCGCGAGGCCGAGGCCTTCCTGTTCCACACCCGCCTCGCCCATGTCTCGGACGCCATGAAGGAGCGCGACCCGGCCCGCGCCCTCGACCGGCTGTCGGTGATGGCGCAAGGCGCCGGCGGCGGCACGCGCATCGGCGAATGCCTGCGGACCTTCAACCGCTGGCATGCCTCGCGAGTGATCCATTCGCGCACCTGCGTGATGATCGTCTCCGACGGCTACGAGACCGGCGACGCCGCCCTGCTGGCGCGCGAGATGGCCGCCCTCGGCCGCCGCTGCCGCCGCATCGTCTGGCTCAACCCGATGATGGGCTGGGAAGGCTGGGCGCCCGAGGCCAGGGGCATCGAGGCGGCCCTTCCCCATGTCGACCTGATGGCGCCGGCCCACAGCCTGGCCAGCCTCGCCGCCCTCGAGCCCTATCTCGCGCGCCTTTGAAGATCCGCGGAGCTTGCCGCGGAGCCCCGGCGCCGCAGATGAGCAGGATCGTCGGACCATGCAGGAGAAGGGCCATGGGCTATGTCGAGGGCTTCGTCGCCGCGGTGCCCGCCGCCAACAAGGAAGCCTATCGCCGCCACGCCGCCGAGGCGGCGCCGCTGTTCCGGAGCTTCGGCGCCACGCGCATGGTCGAGGCCTGGGGCGACGATATCCCCGACGGCGAGCTCACCGACTTCAAGCGCGCCGTGAAGGCCCGGCCGGACGAGGTCGTGGTGTTCTCCTGGCTCGAATTTCCCTCGAAGGAAGTTCGCGACGCCGCCAACGCCAGGATCATGAGCGATCCGCGCATGAAGGAGATGGCCGCGACCATGCCGTTCGACGGCAAGCGGATGATCTTCGGCGGCTTCGCGGTGATCCTCGACGAGAAGACCGGCGGCCGGACCGGCTATGTCGACGGTGCTCTGATGGCCGTGCCGGTCGCGAGCAAGGACCGGTTCCTGGAGTTCGCGGCCGAGCAGGCGGCGATCTTCCTGGACCACGGCGCCGTCCGCCTCGTCGACACCTGGGGCGACGATGTCCCCGACGGCGAGCTCACCGACCACAAGCGCGCGGTGCAGGCGAAGGAGGACGAGACGGTCGTCTACACCTGGATCGAGTGGCCGTCGAAGGCGGCGCGCGACGAAGGTTGGGGCAAGATCATGGCCGACCCGCGCCAGCGTCCCGGTACCATGCCATTCGATGGCAAGCGGATGATCCATGGGGGCTTCGTGCCGATACTGACGATGTAGCCCGCTTCCCGGCCGTCTAGGCGCCGCCGGGCGCGGCATCGTTGTTGCACGACCAGGGCCGATGGACGGCCCTGCCGGTCCATCCGCTCGCCCGAATCCATGCGGAAGACCCGACGATGCGCCCGATCAAACGCCTGATGGCGGCCAACCGCTCCGAGATCGCCATCCGCGTGTTCCGCGCCGCCACGGAGCTGGGCATCCAGACGGTGGCGATCTATGCCGAGGAGGACAAGCTCTCCCTGCACCGATTCAAGGCGGACGAAGCCTATCGGGTCGGCAAGGGCAAGGGGCCGCTCGAGGCATACCTGTCGATACCCGAGGTCATCAAGGTCGCGGTCGAGCACAAGGTCGACGCCATCCACCCCGGCTACGGCTTTTTGTCGGAGAGCCCGGAATTCGCCGAGGCCTGTGTGGCGGCCGGCATCGTCTTCATCGGCCCCAGGCCCTCGACGATGCGCACGCTCGGCAACAAGGTGGCGGCGCGAAACCTCGCCATCTCGGTCGGCGTGCCGGTGATGCCGGCGACCGATCCGCTGCCCGACGATCCGGCCGAGATCAGGCGGCTGGCCGCCGGGATCGGCTATCCGGTGATGCTGAAGGCCTCCTGGGGCGGCGGCGGGCGCGGCATGCGCCCCATCGAGTCCGAGGTCGGCCTGCTCGATGCCGTGATGTCCGCCAGGCGCGAGGCCAAGTCGGCCTTCGGCAAGGACGAGGTCTATCTGGAGAAGCTGGTCCGCCGCGCCCGCCACGTCGAGGTGCAGCTGCTCGGCGACTCCCACGGCAATCTCGTCCACCTGTTCGAGCGCGACTGCTCGATCCAGCGCCGCCACCAGAAGGTCATCGAGCGGGCGCCAGCACCCTATCTCGACGAGGCGACGCGCCGGGCCTTGTGCGAATCGGCGCTGAGGATCGGCCGCGCCACCGACTATGTCGGCGCCGGCACGGTCGAGTTCCTGATGGATGCCGACACCGGCGCCTTCTACTTCATCGAGGTCAACCCGCGCATCCAGGTCGAGCACACCGTCACCGAGGTCGTGACCGGCCTCGACATCGTCAAGGCGCAGATCCGCATCGCCGAGGGCGGGCATATCGGCAAGGTCGACGAGACCGGCATCCCGGAGCAGGCCGCCATCGGCCTCGACGGCCACGCCCTGCAGTGCCGGCTGACCACCGAGAACCCCGACAACAGCTTCATCCCCGACTATGGCCGCATCACCGCCTATCGCGGTGCGATGGGTTTCGGGATCCGTGTCGACGGGGGCACGGCCTATTCCGGGGCCGTGGTGACGCGCTTCTACGACCCGATGCTGGAGAAGGTGACGGCCTGGGCGCCGTCGCCGGGCGAGGCCATCGCCCGCATGGACCGGGCGCTGCGGGAATACCGGATCCGCGGTGTCGCCACCAACTTGGCGTTCCTCGAGAACGTGCTGGCGCACCCGAAATTCCGCACCAACGACTACACCACCCGCTTCATCGACGACACGCCGGAGCTGTTCCGCTTCGGCAAGCGCCGCGACCGCGCCACCAAGCTGCTGACCTGGATCGCCGACGTCACCGTCAACGGCCATCCCGAGGTCAAGGGCCGCGCCGTGCCGCCGGAGAATGCCCGCACGCCGGTCCCGCCGCTGTTCCCCAGGGCCCCGGCCGAGGGCACGCGACAACTCCTGGACAGATTCGGTGCCAAGGGCTTCGCCGACTGGATGTGCCGGCAGAAGCGCGTGCTGGTCACCGACACCACCATGCGCGACGGCCACCAGTCGCTGCTGGCGACGCGCTTTCGCACCCACGACATCGCCGCCGTCGCCGAATCCTACGCCACCGGCATGCCGCAGCTGCTGTCGCTCGAATGCTGGGGCGGCGCCACCTTCGACGTCGCCATGCGCTTCCTCAACGAGGATCCCTGGGAGCGCCTGTCGCTGATCCGCGATCGCGTGCCCAACATCCTCACGCAGATGCTGCTGCGCGGCGCCAACGGCGTCGGCTACACCAACTATCCCGACAATGTCGTCCGCCACTTCGTCAAGCAGGCAGCGGCGGCCGGCATGGATCTGTTCCGCATCTTCGACTGCCTGAACTAGGTCGAGAACATGCGCGTCGCCATCGACGCCGTGGTCGAGACCGGCAAGATCGCCGAGGGTGCGATCTGCTACACCGGCGACATCCTCGATCCCGCCCGCGCCAAGTACGACCTCGCCTATTACGTCAAGCTGGCCAAGGAGATGGAGAAGGCCGGCTGCCACGTGCTGGGCCTCAAGGACATGGCGGGCGTGCTGAAGCCCGGTGCCGCCCGCATCCTGATCAGGGCGCTGAAGCAGGAGGTGGGCCTGCCGATCCACTTCCACACCCACGACACCTCCGGCATAGCCGGCGCCACCGTGCTGGCGGCGGTCGAGGCCGGCGTCGATGCGGTGGACGCCGCGATGGACGCCATGTCCGGCAACACCTCGCAGCCCTGCCTCGGCTCGATCGTCGAGGGCCTGGCGCATACCGAGCGCGACACCGGGCTCGATCCCGAGGCGGTGCGGCAGATCTCGTTCTACTGGGAGGCGGTGCGCACCCAGTACGCCGCCTTCGAGAGCGACCTCAAGGCCCCGGCCTCCGAGGTCTACCTGCACGAGATGCCGGGCGGCCAGTTCACCAACTTGAAGGAGCAGGCGCGCTCGCTCGGCCTCGAGACCCGCTGGCACGAGGTGGCGCTGGCCTACCGTGCCGCCAACGACCTGCTCGGCGACATCGTCAAGGTCACTCCCTCCTCCAAGGTGGTGGGCGACCTCGCCTTGATGATGACCAGCCAGGATCTCACGCCCGACGACATCCTCGACCCCGCCAAGGAGGTGGCCTTCCCGGCCTCGGTCGTGGACATGCTGAAGGGCGATCTCGGCCAGCCTCCCGGCGGCTGGCCGGCGCTGCTGCAGAAGCGGGTGCTGAAGGGCGAGGCGGCCTCGACCGCCCGGCCCGGCTCGCTGCTGGCCGAGGCCGACCTCGATGCCGCCCGGGCCGAGGTCGAGCGCAGGATCGGCCGCCACGTCTCCGACCAGGAGCTGGCGAGCTGGCTGATGTATCCGAAGGTCTTCACCGACTTCGTCGGCATGGTGAAGAAGTACGGGCCGGTGTCGGTGCTGCCGACGAACGTCTATTTCTACGGCATGCGGGTCGGCAGCGAAATCTCGGTCGAGATCGAGCGCGGCAAGGCCCTCGTCGTCCTTCTCCAGACCCTCGGCGAGACCGACGACGAGGGTCAGGTGAAAGTCTTCTTCGAGCTGAACGGCCAGCAGCGCATCATCCGCGTCCCCGACCGTTCCGCCAGCTCGCGGGTCGTGCAGCGGCGCAAGGCCGAGGAAGGCAACGAGGCGCATGTGGCGGCCCCCATGCCCGGCTCGGTCTCGACCATCGCCGTGCGCAGCGGCCAGGCGGTCAAGGCCGGCGACGTGCTGCTGACCATCGAGGCCATGAAGATGGAGACCGCCCTGCACGCCGCCCGCGACGGCACGGTGGCCGA
>DAOLFG010000136.1:0-5781 GCA_035326425.1 Geminicoccus sp.
CGAAGCCGATGCGGCCGAAGTCGATCGCCGACGCGGAAGGCGGGCCTGCGGTCATTCTGTCCTAGCTCCCTGGGGGCTCCGGCCCGGACGGGACGGGCGGCGGATCTGAGCAGCGAGCCGTGCCGCGCGCAAGATCTCCAAGAGGCAGTGGTCGAACATGCAGCTTCTTGCGATCCTGGACCGATCGTGGCATGGCTGGGCCATGATCACCGCTGCCCGATCCCCGGCCCTTGGTTGGTGGCGCTCCCTCTAGGAGCGGCACGGTCGATCTCGTTCGCCACGTTGCCGCCATGTCCGGGCCGGCAACGTCGCTTCCCTCGCTGAACCCCGCATGGCGGCTTTTCCAACCGGAGAAGCCGATGAATCCGTCGCAACCGCCGAGGCCGGTCGTGCTGACCGGCGACAGGACCACCGGGCCGCTGCATGTCGGCCACTATGCCGGATCGCTGCGCAACCGCCTGGCGCTGCAGGAGACGCACCAGCAGTTCCTGCTGCTGGCCGACGCCCAGGCGCTGACCGACAATGGCGACGATCCGGCGCGCGTCCGCCGCAACGTGCTGGAGGTGGCGCTCGACTACCTGGCCGTCGGCATCGACCCCGCGAGGACCACGATCTGCCTGCAGTCGGCGCTGCCGGCGCTGCCTGAGCTGACCATGCTCTATATGAACCTGGTCACGGTGAGCCGGCTCGAGCGCAACCCGACGATCAAGGACGAGATCCGCCAGCGCGGCTTCGAGCGCGACATCCCGGCCGGCTTCCTGTGCTATCCGGTGGCCCAGGCCGCCGACATCACCGCCTTCAAGGCGACGGTGGTACCGGTCGGCGAGGACCAGGCGCCGATCATCGAGCTGACCAACGAGGTGGTGCGCCGGGTCAACCGCATCGCCGGCCGCGACTTGCTGCCCGAGGCCGCGGCGCTGATCCCGAAGGTCGGCCGGCTGCCGGGCATCGACGGCAAGGCCAAGATGAGCAAGTCCGCCGGCAACGCCCTGCCGCTGTCGGCCGGGCCGGACGAGATCCGCTCGGCGGTGCGCAGGATGTTCACCGATCCGGGCCATCTCCGGGCGGAGGATCCGGGCCGCGTCGAGGGCAATGTCGTGTTCACCTGGCTCGACGCCTTCGACGAGGACCTCGTGGAGGTCGACGAGCTGAAGGCCCACTACCGTGCCGGCGGCCTGGGCGACTCCGTGGTCAAGCGCCGGCTGGAGGACATCCTCCAGGCCCTGCTGGCGCCGATCCGCGAGCGCCGCCGGGCACTCGCCGCCGACCTCGGCCATGTCGCGTCGGTGCTGCGCGCCGGCACCGAGCGGGCGCGCGAGGTGACGGGCGCCACCCTGGCCGAGGTCCGCGATGGCATCGGCCTGTTCTCACTGGAAAAGGCAGCGTGAGCCATGGCGCAGATCAAGATTTTCGCCCGACGCGCGACGATCGAGCGGCATCGGGCGGCGCTGTCCGATGCGATCCACAAGGCGGTGATGCAGGCCCTCGCCTACCCGGCCGAGAAGCGCTTTCATCGGTTCATCGGCCTGGAGGCCGAGGACTTCGTGCATCCGGCCGACCGGTCCGAGAACTATCTGATCATCGAGATCAGCCTGTTCGAGGGCCGTTCGGCCGAGGCGAAGAAGGCACTGATCCGGGGCATCTTCGCCAACGTCACCGAGGCCACCGGCATCGCGCCACAGGACGTCGAGATCACGATCTTCGAGACGCCGCGCGGCAACTGGGGAATCAGGGGCGTGCCGGGCGACGAGCTGGCGCTGGGCTATGTCGTGAGCGTGTAGCGGCAGCTCACCGGGCGAAGCGTCTGGCGGCGGCGACGCAGAGGACGACGAGCGCCGAGGCGCCGGCCATGGTCGCGCTGACCGGCTCGCCCAGCAGCACGCCGGCCAGGCCCAATCCCAGGAAGGGCTGCAGCAGCTGCAGTTGCCCGACGCTGGCGATGCCGCCCTGCGCCAGGCCACGGTACCAGAAGATGAAGCCGACGAGCATGCTGAACACCGACACATAGGCCAGCCCGAGCCAGGCGGGCCAGCCGATGCCGTGCCAGCTGGCCGGCAGAGAGACCAGCGCCAGAGCCAGCATCGCCGGCAGCGACAGCAGGAGGGCCCAGGAGATCACCTGCCAGCCGCCGAGCCGCCGCGACAGGATGGCGCCTTCGGCATAGCCCAGGCCACACAGCAGGATGGCGGCCACCATGAGCAGGTCGCCCGCGAGGTCGCCCGGGCCGCTCTCGACGAGCGCGAAGCCGGTGACGATGGCGGCCCCCAGGGCCGAGAACAGCCAGAACAGCGGCCGTGGCCGCTCGCCGCCGCGCAGCACGCCGAAGGCCGCGGTCGCCATCGGCAACATGCCGATGAAAACCAGGGAGTGGGCCGAGGTGACGTGCCGCAGCGCCAGCGCCGTCAGCAGGGGAAAGCCGACGACGACGCCGATCGCGACCACGGCCAGCGAGCCGAGATCGCCGCGCGCCGGCCTCGTCTCGCGCAGAGCCAGCAGCAGGACCGCGCCGAGAAGCGCCGCTATCGACGCACGGGCCGAGGTCAGGAACAGCGGCGAGAAGCCGCCGACCGCCACCCGCGTCGCCGGCAACGAGCCGCTGAAGATGATCACGCCCAGAAGCCCGTTGCCCCATCCGCCCATCGCCTGCCGCCTCGCTTCCCCGACGGCGAGGGTAGGGAAGCGAAAGCGCGACGGACAGGGACAGAACGGTACAATCCGATCGAGCTGTATGGGTATACTCGACCATACGATTGTCGATCCGGGGATGAGCGGTGACACGCACGGGCGAGGTGATCACGGCCATACGCACGCGGCTGGCGAACCGCTCGCTCGCCCCGGGCGACCGCCTGCCCTCGATCCGCGGCCTCGCCGCGAGCCTGGGCATGTCGCCCTCCACCGTGGTCGAAGCCTATGACCGCCTGTCGGCCGAGGGCTCGATCCGCGCACGACGCGGCTCGGGCTTCTATGTCGTCGGCGCGGCCTTGCCGGCGGTCGCGCTCGCCGACGCGGAGGCGAGGCGCGATGTGGCGGTCGATCCGTTCTGGGTCTCGCGCCAGTCGCTCGACGCCCCGCCCGAGGCCCTGAAACCCGGCTGCGGCTGGCTGCCGGCCGACTGGATGCCGAACGCCGCGCTGCGCCGCGCCCTGCGCACGCTGGCGCGCGCCGACCACGGCGTGCTCGCCGACTATGGCAGCACACGCGGCTCCCCCGCCTTGCGCCGATGGCTGCTCGCCCGTCTCGCGGAGGAAGGCATCGAAGCCTCGCCCGAGCAAATCCTGCTGACCGGCTCGGGCACGCAGGCGGTCGACCTGATCTGCCGGCTCCTGCTCCGGCCCGGCGACACCGTGCTGGTCGACGACCCGTGCTACTTCAACTTTCGCGCCCTGCTGCGCGCCCATCGGGTCCGGGTCGTCGGCGTGCCCTACACGAGATCGGGGCCCGATGCGGCAGCCTTCGAAACGGTGCTGAACGCGGAACGGCCACGCCTCTATGTCACCAACTCGGCGTTGCACAACCCGACCGGTGCTACGCCGTCGCCACAGTCCGTGCACAGGCTGCTGCGCGCGGCCGCGGCCCATGAGCTGACGATCGTCGAGGACGACATCTTCGCCGATTTCGAGCCGGAGCCGTCGCCACGCCTCGCGGTCCTCGACGGGCTCGATCGCGTCATCCGGGTCGGCAGCTTTTCCAAGACGCTCTCCGCCTCCGTGCGCTGCGGCTATATCGCCGCGCGAAAGGAGTGGATCGACGGGCTGGCCGATCTGCAGGTCGCCACCAGCTTCGGCGGCCCGAGCCCCGTGGCCACCGAGCTGATCGCCCATGTCCTGGCCGGCGGCAGCTATCGCAAGCACATGGAGGAGTTGCGCCGCCGCCTCGCCCGGGCCAGGCGCGAGACGGCCGACCGGCTGGCAGGGCTGGGGATCCACCCCTGGCTCATGCCACGCGGCGGGTTCTACCTGTGGTGCCGGCTCCCCGACGGGCAGAACTCCGCGGCCCTCGCCCGTGCCGCCATCACGAGGAACGTCGTCCTGGCGCCGGGCGACGTGTTCAGCGTCTCGCAGACGGCTTCCGCCTTCCTGCGCTTCAACGTCGCCCAGTCCGGCGCCCCGCCGGTCCTGTCGGTCCTCGAATGGGCCATGAGGGCGGCGGCGCAGGCTGCGGACGTCTAGGCTGCCAGCTCGTAGCCCAGCTGCTCGCCCAGCTTGCGCAGCAGATCCACCGCCGCCTCGGCGATCACCGTGCCCGGCGGGAAGATCGCCCTGGCACCGGCCTCGTACAGCGCCGGATAGTCCTGCGGCGGCACGACGCCGCCGACGACGATCATGATGTCGGGGCGGCCCTGGCGTTCCAGCTCGGCCTTCAGCTCGGGCACCAGGGTGAGGTGGCCGGCGGCCAGCGAGCTGGCGCCGATGATGTGGACGTCGTTCTCGACCGCCTGCCGCGCCGCCTCGGCGGGGGTCTGGAACAAGGGGCCGATGTCGACGTCGAAGCCGAGGTCGGCAAACGCGGTGGCGATGACCTTCTGGCCGCGGTCGTGGCCGTCCTGGCCCATCTTGGCGATCAGGATGCGCGGCCGGCGGCCCTCCTGCTCCTCGAACGCCTCGGCCATGCGGCGGACCTTCTGCACCGGCCCCAGCTCCCCGACCTCGCGACCGTAGACGCCGGCTATCGAGCGGATCTCCGCAACATGTCGGCCCCAGACCTTCTCCAGCGCGGATGAAATCTCGCCGACGGTGGCGCGGGCGCGGGCGGCCTCGATGGCGAGATCGAGCAGGTTGCCCTCACCCGTGTCGGCCGCCCGGGTCAGGGCACTCAGCGACGATTCCAGTATCGCCGGGTCGCGCTCGGCCTTGAGGCGGCGCAGCTTGTCGATCTGGGCGGCGCGGACGGCGGAGTTGTCGACCTTCAGCACGTCGATCGGCGTCTCGTCGGTGACGCGGTAGCGGTTGACGCCGACCAGGGTCTGCCGGCCGCTGTCGAGGCGCGCCTGCGTTCTGGCCGCCGCCTCCTCGATGCGCAGCTTGGGGATGCCCTGCTCGATGGCCTTCGCCATGCCGCCCGAAGCCTCGACCTCGTCGATGTGCGCCATGGCGCGGGCGGCGAGGTCGCCGGTGAGCTTCTCGAGGAAGAAGCTGCCGCCCCAGGGATCGACCGTGGCGGTGATGCCGCCTTCGCGCTGGATGAGCAGCTGGGTGTTGCGGGCGATGCGGGCCGAGAAGTCGGTGGGCAGCGCCAGCGCCTCGTCGAGCGCGTTGGTGTGCAGCGACTGGGTGCCGCCATGCGCCGCCGCCAGCGCCTCGATGCAGGTGCGGATGACGTTGTTGAACACGTCCTGGGCGGTGAGCGACCAGCCCGAGGTCTGGCAATGGGTGCGCAAGGACAGCGAGCGCGCATCCTTGGGCTCGAACTGCCGCATCAGCCGCGCCCACAGCAGGCGGGCGGCCCTGAGCTTGGCCACCTCCATGTAGTAGCCCATGCCGATGGCCCAGAAGAAGCTGAGCCTGGGCGCGAAGGCGTCGACGTCGAGGCCGGCGCGCATGCCGGTGCGGACATATTCGATGCCGTCGGCCAGCGTGTAGGCGAGCTCGAGGTCGGCGGTCGCCCCTGCCTCCTGCATGTGGTAGCCGGAGATGCTGATCGAGTTGAACTTCGGCATGTTCCTCGCCGTGTAGGCGAAGATGTCGGAGATGATCCGCAAGGAAGGTGCGGGCGGGAAGATGTAGGTATTGCGGACCATGAACTCCTTGAGGATGTCGTTCTGGATGGTCCCCGACAGTTTCG
>DAOLFG010000137.1:0-5654 GCA_035326425.1 Geminicoccus sp.
GTCATGCCGCTTGGCGCTTCCCGCCTCCACCGGTACGGTCTGCCCAACGAACGGGGAGGTCGTGGATGGCAGGGCGCCGCCGCAGCCTGATGGAGATCGACGGCCTGCCGGTCGCGATCGTGCTGCTGGTCATCGTCGGCATCTTCATGGTGACGGCACCGCGCGCCTTCCTCAGCCCGCTGATCTACCTGTCCTTCCTCGCCACCGTGCCGCCACCGCTGATCATCGCACTGGCGCTGACCCTGGTGATCGCCGCCGGCGAGATCGACCTGTCCTTCCCGTCGGTCGTGAAGATGTCGGGCGTGGTCTACGCCATGCTCTGCAAGTTCGTGGCCTTTCCCATGGACACCGGTGCGGACGGCGTCGTCGGCAGCGCCGGCACCAGCGATGCCCTGCTCTGGCTGTTCCTCGCCGCCGCCATCCTGGTCGGTGCCGCCATCGGCTTCCTCAACGGCGTGCTGATCGCCGTCGTCGGCATCCCCTCGATCATCGCCACGCTGGCCACCCTGTTCGTCTTCGAGGGCCTGTCGCTGATCATCGGCAACGGACTGCAGTACAGCCTGCGCGGCATCGACGCCTACTGGAGCTTCCACGTGCTGAGCGGCCGGCTGCTCGGCATTCCCATGCAGGCGATCTGGGCCACCGTCATCGCCGTCGTGATGTGGGCCGTCCTCAACCGCCACCGCTTCGGCGAGCACCTGCTGTTCATCGGCGACAACCAGAACGTCGCCCGCGTCGTCGGCATCCGCGTCAACCGCGAGAAGATCAAGCTGTTCACGCTGATGGGTGCGATCGCCGCCCTGGCCGGCGTGCTGGTGACGCTGGAGAACAAGAACTTCTACACCACCCAGGGCACCAGCTGGCTGCTCACCGTCATGGCCGCCGTCTTCATCGGCGGCACCGCCATCAGCGGCGGCAAGGGCAGCGTGGTGGGCACCTTCTTCGGCACCTACATCGTCGGCTGCATCGAGGCCGGCATCGTCGCCAGCGGCCTCAGCGGCTTCTGGACCAGGCTCGTGGTCGGGCTGGTCTTTCTCGCCGCCGTGGTCTTTCATCTGCTGATGGAGCAGCCGGCCCGCTGGAGCGGGCTGGTGGGGATGCGGCCGGGCGGACGGCTCGCCACGCGCGGGCCGCCGGCCGCCAACGAACGGGGAGGATCGGGATGAGGCTTCTGCACGCTGCCCTGTGCGGTACGGTCCTGTGCGGCACGGCCATGCTGGCGATCGCCGGCGCCGCCCAGGCCCAGGAGAAGCTGGGCGAGGGCCTGGTGATGTACTTCCAGATGGGCGGCCAGCCCGGCGACGGCGCCACCCTGCCGCGCCAGAACGGCGCCAAGGCCGCCGCCGAGGCCCTGGGCGTCGACGTGCGCGAGCAGTTCTCCGCCTGGGCCGGCGAGACCATGCTCAACCAGTTCCGCGAGGCCATGGCCGCGCGGCCCGACTGCATCCAGATCATGGGCCACCCGGGGGCCGAGGCCTGGGAGCCGCTGGTCGCCGAGGCGGAAGCTGCCGGCATCACCGTCACCAACGGCAACGCCTCGATCGACCCGCTCTACGAGAAGTACCGCGCTCAGGGCTTCGGCTATATCGGCGTCGAGCTGTACGAGGGCGGCTGGATGACCGGCAAGGCCATGGTCGAGAAGGGCAACCTCAAGGCCGGCGACAAGGCCGTGGTCTACGGCCACTTCGCCTCCGGCCGCCGCGCCTCCGACGACGGCGTCGTCGATGCGCTGAAAGACGCCGGGCTCGAGGTCGACACCCTCGTGATCAGCGCCGAGGTCGACGCCGACTACTCGCAGGCCGCCCCGGTCATCGTCGGCTACCTGCAGTCGCACCCCGACGTGAAGGCCATCGGCACCCAGCACGGCGGTGTCACCGGCACCTACGCCCAGGCGCTGAAGGCCGCCGGCAAGAAGCCGGGCGAGATCGTCGCCGGCGGCATCGACCTGACGCCCGCCACCATCGACGGCCTGAAGGACGGCTACGTCACCGTCACCCTCGACCAGCAGCTCTACCTCCAGGGCTTCCTGCCGGTGGTGCAGTGCGTGCTCACCCGCAAGTACGGCATCGCCGGCATGCGCATGAACACCGCCGGCGGCGTGATCACGCCCGAGAGCATCGACAAGCTGGTGCCGCTGATCGAGGCGGGGATTCGCTGACGCGTGCCGACGAGCTTGTCTCCTCCGGCGAAATCGCCATATCCTGATGGGGTTTCGCCGGAGAGATGCAGATGGCCGTGGCGGTACGCGTCGGAGAGGTCATGGGCGGGCGTCGTGCGTTGGGCACCATGCCGGCCACGGCGGACGATCTGGTCGAGCTGGTCCGTGGCGGCGTGCCGATCGCCGCTATCGACCACATGCTGCAGAGCGAGGTGGTACGGGCGGGTGATCTCGAGGCCCTGGTCATCCCGCGCCGCACGCTCGCCAATCGCCGGCGGCTCGGTCGGCTCAGCCCGGAGCAGTCGGACCGGCTGCTCCGCGTCGCCCGTCTGATCGCCGAGGCCATCGAGACGTTCGGCAGCAGGGAGAAGGCCATCACCTGGCTCCGCCGGCCGACGACGCTGCTGGGCGGACGCGCTCCGATCGAACGGCTCGACACCGACACGGGTTGCCGTGAGGTCGAGACCGCTCTGGGCCGCATCGGCCACGGCATCGCCGCCTGACCGTACACGGTGCGGCTGTGGCGCCTCACCCGCCGTCCGTTCGCCGATCTTTCGGGCGAGGGCGCCCGGCTGTTCGGCGGGCGCTGGACCTCGCCGGGCCGACCGAGCGTCTACCTGAGCGAGGATCCCGCCCTGACTGTCCTCGAGGTCAGGGTGCATCTCGACCTGCCGTTCGAGCTCCTGCCGGACGACTACCTCCTCCTCCGGGTCGATCTTCCGGACGGCCTGCCCGTCCAGGACATCGGCCGGCTCGATGCCGAGCCGCGCCTTCATGGCGACGCCTGGCTGGCCGCCACGGCCACGGCACTGCTGCGCGTGCCGTCGGCGATCGTCCCCGAGAGCCGGAACCTGCTGTTGAATCCGCGACATCCCGACGCCGCGCGCGCCGTCATCGGCTATTCCCGACCATGGCGCTTCGACCCGCGGCTGTTCCGGGGACAGGGCGGCGCGTGATCCCGCGATCGGCCGGAACGCTGGGCCGCTGACGCATGCCGGCACCGACCTCCGACCTCGGTCCGTTCCGCACCCGGCTGCGGCACCTGTTCTATGGCCGCGAGCCGGCCGCGGCCGTCTTCCAGACCGGCCTGCTGGCGCTCGACCTCGTGGCGCTCGGCTATTTCCTCGTCACCACCTTCATTGACGATGCGCCGTGGATTCGCCTGGCGGACCTCGTCCTGGGCGCGGCGCTGGCGATCGAGTTCGCTGCCCGCCTCGCGGCGCACCGGCATCCGATGCGGCAACTCGACAATGCCTCGGCCCTGGTCGACCTCGTCGTCATCCTGTCGCTCTTCCTGTCGGCGCTGGTCGGCAACCTCGCCTTCCTGCGCATCCTGCGCACCGCCCGGCTGCTGCGCTCCTATGCCGTGCTGGCCCAGCTCCGGCGGCGCTCGGCGGTGGTCCGCCGCAATGCCGAGGTGCTCGACGCCCTGCTCGACCTCACCATCTTCATGCTGATCGTCACCTCGATCGTCTATGTCACGCAGCACCCGTTGAACCCGCAGATCGGCGACTTCGTCGACGCGCTCTACTTCACGGTCGCCACGCTCTCGACCACCGGCTTCGGCGACGTCACGCTGGTGGGCGCCTTCGGCCGCATCCTCTCCATCGCCATCATGCTGATCGGCATCTCGCTGTTCTTCCGCCTCGCCCAGGCGGTGTTCCGCCCCGGCGGCAAGGTCCGCCATCCCTGCCCGCAATGCGGCCTGCAGCGCCACGATGCCGACGCCGTCCACTGCAAGGCCTGCGGCATCGTGCTGAACATCCCCGACGACGAGGAGTGAGGCGAATGGCGAGGGATGTCGCGAATCGTCGACCCGAACGCCGCGGGGCCGAAAGCCGGACCTAACCCTCCACCACCTCGATCTCGTGCACGATCTCCGCCGTCTTGCCGATCATGATCGAGGCCGAGCAGTACTTCTCGGCCGACAGCGCCACCGCCCGCTCCACCGCCTTGCGGTCGAGCCCGCGGCCGGTGACCGTGAACCGCATCACGATCCGCGTGAACACCTTGGGATCGCTCTCGGCCCGCTCGGCGTCGAGCGACACCACGCAGTCGGTGACGGCGTGGCGCCCCCTGGTGAGGATCATCACCACGTCCACCGCCGTGCAGCCGCCGGTGCCCATCAGCACCAGCTCCATCGGGCTCGGCGCCAGCCCGCGCCCGCCCGCCGCCGCCGGGGCATCCAGCAGGATGGCATGGCCGCTCCCCGACTCGGCGACGAACGCCCGGCCTTCCACCCACTTGATCCGCGCCTGCATCGCCCGCTCCCGCTATGGTGCGTCCATCCTAGCAGGGCCTCGCCGCCGCGGCAGGGCGGCGCGATCACCCCCTGCGCGTTCCTGCGACCGTGATGCGCGCCCCGCCGCGTTGACGTAGATTTGACGGGCTCTACTATCTCGCAACCGCGAAAGGCACGGGGTCCCATCCCGCGCCGGGGCCAAGGAGAACAGCATGGCGCAAGCCGGGCGGCCGCTCTCGCCACATCTCCAGATCTATCGCTGGTACTTCACGATGGCGCTGTCGATCGCCCATCGCGTCACCGGCGTCGGGCTGGTCCTCGGCATGGTGCTGCTGACCTGGTGGCTGGTGGCGCTGGCCGGCGGGCCGGACAGCTTCGCCACCATGCAGTGGCTGATGCGGAACTTCCTGGGCGGCCTGATCCTGTTCGCCTTCACGCTCACCCTGTTCTTCCACCTGCTCAACGGCATCCGCCACCTCGCCTGGGACTTCGGCTGGGGCTTCGAGAAGCAGCAGGCGCACATGACCGGCCTGTGGACGGTCGGCGGTGCCGGCGGCCTGACGGTGCTGACCTGGATTCTCGTCCTGGCGCTGGGCTGAGGGGGCCGCCATGCGTACCGCCATCCGCAATGTCCGCGGCCTGGGCTCGGCCCACGAGGGCGTCGGCCACTGGAAGATGCAGCGGCTCACCGCCATCGGCGGCGTGCTGCTGGCGATCTGGTTCGTGCTGTCGGCGCTGTCGCTCGCCGGCGCCGGCTACGCCGAGGTCCGGGCCTGGCTCGGGCTGCCCGTCAACACCACGCTGATGCTGCTGCTGGTGCTGTCGATGTGGTGGCACGCCAAGCTCGGCCTGCAGGTCGTCATCGAAGACTATGTCCACAACGAGGCGGCCAAGGTCGCCTCCATGGTTGCGCTCGTGCTGCTGACCTGCCTGTTCGCCGGGCTGTCGGCGGTCTCCATTCTCAAAGTGGCCCTCGGGAGCTGACGATGGCGCCGGCCTATCCGATCACCGATCATTATTTCGACTGCGTCGTCGTCGGCGCTGGCGGCTCCGGCCTGCGCGCCGCCGTCGGCATGGTCGAGGCCGGGCTGAACGTCGCCTGCGTCACCAAGGTCTATCCGACGCGCTCGCACACCGTGGCGGCCCAGGGCGGCATCAACGCGGCACTCGGCAACATGAACGAGGACGACTGGCGCTTCCACATGTACGACACCGTCAAGGGGTCGGACTGGCTGGGCGACCAGGACGCCATCG
>DAOLFG010000068.1:0-29307 GCA_035326425.1 Geminicoccus sp.
GTGGCGATCGGCTCGTCGTTGACCGGCGCCACCTCGATGCGGGCGACGGCGGTATCGAAGCCGCCACGGCCGTCGCTGACGGTATAGGTGAACGAGGCTTGCCCGTGAAAATCGGCGTCGGGGGCGAAGGTGATGCCGCCGTCCTCGGCCAGCGTCACCGTGCCGTGGCTGGCGTCGCCGACGCCGACGATGCGCAGGGCGTCACCGTCGATGTCGCGGTCGTTGCGCAGCAGGGTCGAGGCCTCGATGCGCAGCACCCGGTCCTCGTCGGTGCGCAGCGCATCGTCGGCCGCCACCGGCGCGTCGTTGACCGGCCGCACCTCGACGCGGACGGTGGCGCGGTCGCTGCCGCCCTGGCCGTCGCTCACCGTGTAGCGGAACGAGGCCTCGCCGTGGAAATCGCCGCGAGGGGTGAAGGTGATGCTGCCGTCGGGATTGAGCACCGCCTCGCCGAAGCGGCCGCCGTCGACGGCGGTGATCCGCAGGGGATTGCCGTCGGCGTCGCCATCGTTGCGCAACAGGTCGGCGGCGCTGATCGTCAGCGAGCGGCCCTCGTCGGTGGCCACCCGGTCGTCGCCGGCCAGCGGCCTGGCATTGGCGATCGGCCCCGGGCCGTCGTCGTCATCGCCGCCGCCGCCATGGTCGGTATCGTCGTCATCGTCGCCAGGGCCGCCATGGTCCGTGCCGTCGTCATCGTCGTCATCCGAGCCGCCGCCGGGGTTGCCGTCGGTCCCGTCGTCGTCTGACGACAGGGAGCCGCGCAGTGTCCGGGCACTCCCGGCGGGAGGCTCGCCGAACGCCGCCGCGTGGCCCAGGGCGGTGGCGGCCAACGGGCCCATGGCATCGAGGCCGGAGCCCATCGACGCCGCCTCGGCGGCGGCGAAGCCGGCGCCGCCGCCATGTGCCGCAGCCTGCCCGGCCTCGGGCTGCACCGCTGGTGCCGCCGCCATCTCGGCGGCCAGGATCGGCTGCAGGCCGTCGATGACAATCGGCGTCGCCGGCGCGACATCCGGCAGCAGCAGCGTGCCGCCCTCGACCAGCACCACCAGCCCTTCCGGCTGCATCACATAGACGGCGCTGCGGAAGGCCTCGCCCTCCAGCACCACGGTCTGGCCGGGCTCGACCGACACCGCCTGGTGCTGACCCTCGGCCGGCACGGCGATACGGACCTCGGCGCCCGTGCCGGCCAGGGCTGCCGGATCGCGCTCGACCGCCGCCCGGGCCGCGGCGCGAAAGCCCGCCGCCTGCTCGGCCGGCAAAGCCACCACACGGACCGGCTGGTCGACGGGCATGGTCTCGGGCATCGCGATCCTCTCGCCGCAGCATCGAATGGAGGCGGAGAATTCTAGGCGATGAGCCGGTCTCTTTCTTGATTAATATATCATCGATTTATAGTTAACATAGGCACTCGGATACTCTGGCTTCTATTTACCATGTCGAGTATCGCGCGAGGACGGCGCGGCCCCGGCGGCGAACGACGGCACCGCGCCGGACCATCGCGACCTCGCCATCGCCCTGCCGAAGCCGGGCAGGAACCCCGAACTGGACCCGTCGGCGATGGTCAGCCGGCTTCAGCGGCCTCCTGGGCCAGCCGCTCGGCCGCCGCCTTGGCCATCGGCTCCAGCCCTTCTCCTCCGTTCTGAAGAATCTCGCTCAAGCCTTTGCGCATACGCGGATCCCAGAATAGGCGGATGTGTGCCGCCGTGCTGGCGACCGCGGCATCGGGAGCCTGGACGGCGAAGGCGTGGGCGATCTGGTTGGCCATGCGCACCAGGCGCTCGCGGTTCATGGCCGGCAACGGACGCGGGCGGGGTGGGTATAGAGCGTGAAGCCGTGGCCGCGGGCGAAGGCGATCAGGGTGACGCCGGCAGCCTCGGCCAGCTCGATCGCCAATGTGGTGGGGGCCGAGACCGCCGCCACCACGGCGATGCCGGCGATCGCCGCCTTCTGCACCAGCTCGGCGCTGAACCGGCTGGTCAGCAGCACGAAGCCCTCGGCCGGGTCGACCCGCTCCCTGGCCATGCCGCCGATCAGCTTGTCGAAGGCATTGTGCCGGCCGACATCCTCGCGCACCAGCCGGATGTTCCCCGCAGCATCGGCGAAGGCCGCGGCATGGGCGGCACCGCTGGCCTGGTTGGCGAGCTGCAGGGAGGGCAGGGAAGCCAGTGCCGTGGCGATGGCCGCGGCCTCGATCACCGGTGCCTTGCCGATCACCGGCAATGGCCGCAGCGCCTGCTCCAGGCTCATGATGCCGCAGAGCCCGCAGCCGGTGCGGCCCTCGACCGAGCGCTGGCGCTCGCGCAACCGGGCCGCCCGGTCCAGGGGGATGGCCATGCGGATCTCAAGGCCCAGCGCCACGTCGGCCAGAGTCAAATCGGCGATCTCGCCGGCCTGGCCGACGATGCCCTCGGTCAGGCTGAAGCCGACCGCGAAATCCTCGAGGTCGGCCGGGGTCGCCATCATCACCGCCTGGCTGACATCGTTGTAGACCAGCACCACCGGCGTCTCGACTGCGACCGGATCGGCGATGCTCTGGCCGACGCCGTCGCGCACGCGCAGGGCAGGGCGCTCCGCCACCATCGGGCGGTGGCGGGAGAAGCCCTCGACCAGGGCGTGAGGCGGCGGGCGGTGCTGCCTCGGCCGGCTCATTCGGCGGCGATCTCCGCGATCAGTCGGGTGTCGCGGCGCAGCGCCTCGGCCTCCTCCTGCCAGGAGGAGCGGCGGTTGGTGAGGCGGACCTGCACCGCCGTCACCTTGTACTCCGGGCAGTTGGTCGCCCAGTCCGAATAGTCGGTGGTGACGACGTTGGCGCCGGTCTCCGGGTGGTGGAAGGTGGTGTAGACCACGCCGGGCTGCACCCGGTCGCTGATCCGGGCCCGCAGGCTGGTCTCGCCGGAGCGGCTGGCCAGCGCCACCCAGTCGCCGTCGCGGATGCCGCGCTGCTCGGCGTCGTGGGCGTGGATGTCCAGCACGTCCTCGCCGTGCCAAGCGGTGTTGGCGGTGCGCCGGGTCTGTGCGCCGACATTGTATTGGCTGAGGATGCGGCCGGTGGTCAGCAGCAGCGGGAAGCGCGGGCCGGTGCGCTCGTCGGTCGGCACATATTCGGTGACGACGAACTGGCCCTTGCCGCGCACGAAGCCGTCGACATGCATGGTGGGCGTGCCCTCCGGCGCCTTGTCGTTGCACGGCCACTGGATGCTGCCCAGCTCGTCGAGGCGGGCGAAGGAAACGCCGGCGAAGCTCGGCGTCAGCCGGGCGATCTCCTCCATGATCTCCGATGGATGGGCGTAGGTCATCGGATAGCCGAGTGCCGCCGCCAGGTCGCAGGTCACCTCCCAGTCGGCCTTGCCGCATGCGGGGGGGATCGCCTTGCGCACCCGGGAGATGCGGCGCTCGGCATTGGTGAAGGTGCCGTCCTTCTCGAGGAAGGAGGAGCCCGGCAGGAAGACGTGGGCATAGGATGCGGTCTCGTTCAGGAACAGATCCTGGACGATGACGCATTCCATGGCGGCGAGTGCTGCCGTCACGTGCTGGATGTCGGGGTCGGACTGGGCGATGTCCTCGCCCTGGATGTAGATGCCCCTGAACGAGCCGTCGATCGCCGCGTCCAGCATGTTGGGGATGCGCAGCCCCGGCTCGTCGTCGAGCGTCACCCCCCAGGCGGCGTCGAACATCGAGCGGACGGCGGCGTCCGAGACGTGGCGGTAGCCGGACAGCTCATGCGGGAACGAGCCCATGTCGCACGAGCCCTGCACGTTGTTCTGGCCGCGCAGCGGATTCACCCCGACGCCGCGGCGGCCGATATTGCCCGTGGCCATGGCGAGGTTGGCCATGCCCATCACCATGGTCGAGCCCTGAGAATGCTCGGTGACGCCGAGGCCGTAATAAATCGCGGCGTTGCCGCCGGTCGCGTAGAGCCGGGCGGCGGCGCGGACCTCGGCTGCCGGCACGCCGGTCGCCTCCTCGGTGGCCTCGGGCGAGTTACGCGGCTCGGCAATGAAGGCCTTCCAGATGCCGAACTCGACCGGATCGCAGCGCTCGGCGACGAAAGCCTCGTTCACCAGACCTTCGGTGACGATCACGTGCGCCAGGGCGTTGACCAGCGCCACGTTGGTGCCGGGACGGAGCTGCAGGTGGTGCTCCGCCTCGACATGCGGCGTGCGCACGAGGTCGATCCGGCGCGGGTCGACGACGATCAGCTTGGCACCGCCGCGCAGCCGCCGCTTCATCCGCGAGCCGAATACCGGGTGGGCGTCGGTCGGGTTGGCGCCGATGACCATGATCACGTCGGCCTCGTCGACCGAGTCGAAGTCCTGGGTGCCGGCCGAGGTGCCGAAGGTGGTCTTGAGGCCGTAGCCGGTCGGCGAGTGGCAGACCCGGGCGCAGGTGTCGACATTGTTGTTGCCGAAGGCGGCGCGGACCAGCTTCTGGACGAGGAAGGTCTCCTCGTTGGTGCAGCGCGAGCTGGTGATGCCGCCGACCGAGCCCCGGCCATGAGCGGCCTGGATGCGCTTCAGCTCCGAGGCGGCATGGCCGATCGCCTCCTCCCACGAGACCTCGCGCCAGGGCTCGTGGATCGAGGCGCGGATCATCGGCGTGGTGATGCGGTCTTTATGGGTGGCGTAGCCCCAGGCGAAGCGGCCCTTGACGCAGGAATGGCCGTGATTGGCCTTGCCGTCCTTGAACGGCGTCATGCGCACGACCCGGTTGCCCTGCAACTCGGCGGTGAAGGCGCAGCCCACGCCGCAATAGGCGCAGGTCGTGACGACCTCGCGGTTGCCGAGGCCGTGCTCGACGACGCTGTTCTCCATCAAGGTCGCGGTCGGGCAGGCCTGGACGCAGGCGCCGCAGGAGACACATTCCGAGCCCATGAACGGCTCGTCCATGCCGGCGGCCACATGGCTGGCGAAGCCGCGGCCGTCGATGGTGAGCGCGAAAGTGCCCTGGACCTCCTCGCAGGCGCGCACGCAGCGCGAGCAGACGATGCATTTCGACGGGTCGAAGGTGAAATAGGGGTTTGAGGTGTCCTTCGTGGCCTCGAGATGGTTGGCGCCGTCGTAGCCGTAGCGGACCTGGCGCAGGCCGACCCGGCCCGCCATGTCCTGCAGCTCGCAGTCGCCGTTGGTGGGGCAGGTGAGGCAATCCAGCGGGTGGTCGGAGATGTAGAGCTCCATCACCCCGCGCCGCAGCCTGGCCAGCCGCTCGCTCTCGGTGGTCACCACCATGCCGGGCTCGACCGGCGTGGTGCAGGAGGCCGGCGTGCCGCGGCGGCCGGCGATCTCGACCAGGCACAGCCGACAGGAGCCGAAGGGCTCCAGGCTGTCGGTGGCGCAGAGTTTCGGAACGTCGACGCCGACGAGCGAGGCGGCACGCATCACCGAGGTGCCGGCGGGGACGGTGACGCTACGGCCGTCGATGCTGAGCGTCACCGAGGCGGCCAAGGTGCGGTGCGGCGTGCCGCGATCGGGCTCCTCGACGGGGCCGACATGATCAAGGGCAGCAGACTCCAGCATCGGCCTCACTCCGCCGCCGCGGCCAGGGCCGCGCGGTCGAAATCCTCGGGAAAATGGCGGATGGCGCTCTGCACCGGCACCGGCGTCAGGCCGCCGAGCGCACAGAGCGAGCCGTCGGTCATCACCTCGCAGAGATCGTCGACCAAGCGGAGGTTCTCGGCCACGCGCTCGCCCTTGATGATCCTGTCGATGGTCTCGGCGCCACGGGTCGAGCCGATGCGACAGGGCGTGCACTTGCCGCAGGATTCCTCGGCGCAGAACCGGAAGGCGAAGCGGGCCTGCCTGGCGAGATCGACGGTGTCGTCGAAGACGACGATGCCGCCATGGCCGACCATGCCGCCCATCCTGGCGAATTCCTCGTAGTCGAGGGGGGTGTCGAACAGGCTGGTCGGCCAGTAGGCGCCCAAGGGGCCGCCGACCTGCACCGCCCGCACCGGCCGGCCGGTGGCGGTACCACCGCCGAGATCCATGACCAGCTCGTGCAGGGTCAGGCCGAAGGCGCGCTCGATCAGGCCGCCATGCCGGATGTTGCCGGCGAGCTGGATCGGCATGGTGCCGCGTGAGCGGCCCATGCCGTAGTCGCGATAGGCCTCCGCACCGTTGGCCAGGATCCAGGGCACGCTGGCGAGGCTGATGACGTTATTGACCACGGTCGGCCTGCCGAAGAGGCCCGCTATCGCCGGCAGCGGCGGCTTGAAGCGGATCTGGCCGCGCCGGCCCTCCAGGCTCTCCAGGAGCGAGGTCTCCTCGCCGCAGATATAGGCGCCGGCACCCAGGCGGGCCTCGAGATGGAAGGATCGTCCGCTGCCCAGCACGTCGTCGCCGAGCAGGCCAGCCTCGTGGGCGACATGGATCGCCCGCACCATCTGCCGGAAGGCGTGCGGATATTCGGAGCGGATATAGACGAAGCCCTTGGCGGCACTGGTGGCGATGCCGGCGATCGCCATGCCCTCGATCAGGGTGAAGGGATCGCCCTCCATCAGCATCCGGTCGGCGAAGGTGCCGCTGTCGCCCTCGTCGGCGTTGCAGACGACATATTTCGGCGAGCCCACGGCAGCGGCGGTGGTCCGCCACTTGATGCCGGTGGGAAAGCCGGCACCGCCTCGGCCGCGCAGGCCGGAGGCCACCACCTCCTCGACCGTCGCCGCCGGCCCGAGCGCCAGGGCCCGGCGCAGGCCGGCAAAGCCGCCATGCGCCTGGTAGTCAGCGAGCGACAGGGGCTCGATGACGCCGACGCGGGCGAAGCACAGCCGCTGCTGGCAGGCCATCCAGGGCAGGTCGTCGACCCGGCCGAGGCGCAAGGGGTGATCCGCACCCTGCATCATCCCGGCATCGAGCAGGCCAGGCACGTCAGCCGGCCCGACGGGGCCGTAGCCGATGCGACCCTCGGGGGTCTCGACCTCGAGCAGCGGCTCCAGCCACAGCATGCCGCGGCTGCCGTTGCGGACGAGGCGGGCCTCGATGCCGCGCACCACCAGCTCGTGCTGCAACACGGCGGCCACGGTCTCGGCACCCACCGACAGGGCGGCGGCATCCATCGGCAGGTAGACCGCGGCACTCATCGGCCGGCCCGCCGCAGCAGCTCGGCGGCGCGCGCCACGTCGACCCGGCCGTGCAGCTCGCCGTCCAGCATCACCGCCGGCGACAGGGCGCAGTTGCCGAGGCAATAGACGGTCTCCAGCGTCAGCCGGCCGTCCGGCGTGGTGCCGCCCATCGCGATGCCGAGCTCGCCCTCCAGCTCCTCGACCAGCCGCTCGCAGCCCATCGACTGGCAGGCCTCGGCCCTACAGACCTTCAGCACGTGCCGGCCGTGCGGCCGGCGGCGGAAGTCGTGATAGAAGCTGACGACGCCATGGACCTCAGCGCGCGACAGGTTCAGCACCTCGGCAACGACCGGGACCGCCCGCTCGTCGACATGGCCGAGGCGGTCGTTGATGGCATGCAGGATCGGCAGCAGCGGGCCGTCGAGCGAAGCCAGCTCGTTGGCAATGGCGCGGACCCGCTCGGTGTCGAATTCCGGCGCCGTGGTGGGGGTGCGCACGGCTCCGCCTCCGGCTGTCAGGCTGGAATTCTTCTATGTCGGCTGCAGCGTGGACAAAGCCAACAAGTTGTTTCGATGCTGTGATCGCAAAAAGCGATCAATCAGTACCGATTGCATCGATGATCTGCTGTATGGCCAGGCCGCGCGCCGTCTCCTCGAGGCTGCCGACCAGCGGCGGCACCGGTAGGCTGTCGCGCGCGACCAGGCCGATGCCATGGGTGCGCACCGGCTCCTCCAGCGGCAGCGCCATCATGCCCTGGGGCGTGCCCAGCACCCACAGCAGGCTGTGCGGCATGACGCTCGACCAAGCGCCGGCACGGATGTGCGAGCACAAGGTCATGATCGAGTTGGTCTCGACATGCGGCCGCGGCTGGGTGCCGGCCTCGCGGAAGATACCGTCGAGGATGCGGCGGTTCTGCATGTCGCCGGTGAGCAGGCAGAGCGGCACCCGGCCGGCCTCCGCCCAGGTGACGCGGCGGCGGCCGGCGAAAGGTCCCCTGGTGGGCGTCAGCAGGATGTAGCGCTCGGTATAGAGCGGGATGGCGCGCACGCCGCGCAGCGGCTCGTTGTCGAGATAGGTCAGGCCGGCATCGAGCTCGAACTCGTCGAGCCCGCGCTGGATGCCGGCCGAGGTCCGCGACGCGATGGTCAGTGTCACCGCCGGATGGGCGCGGTTGAACGGCGTGGTGAGCAGGGCCACCACCGGCAGGGCCACCGGGATCACCCCCAGCCGCAGCTGGCCGGCCAGCCCCTGGCGCAGCAGGTCGAGATGCTGGTCCAACGCCGCCCGCTCGCCCAGGATCCGCCGTGCCCAGGCGAGCAGGGCCTCGCCCTCGGGCGTCAGGCCGCGGAAGCGCCGGTCGCGCTGGATCAGCGGTGCCGCCACCTCCTCCTCGAGCTGGCGGATCGCCGCCGACAGTGTCGACTGGGTGACGTGGCAGGCCGCGGCGGCGCGGCCGAAATGCCGCTCCCGCGCCAGCACGACCAGGTAGTGGAGATGGCGCAGATGCATCGTCGATAAGTCTGATTATGACAATCCACCAAACAGCGCGCCGATGTCGAGCGCCAGCCCCGGCGGGTCGAGGCGCCGCTCGCCGCCATGCAGGATGGTGGTCTCGATGCTACCATCCTCCGTCCGGCGATGGTGGATCAGAAGCCCGCGCCCAGCCCGGACGATCAAGTAGTGGCGCAACGAATCGAGGCGGAAATAATCGGCGAGCTTGAGCGCCGTGTCGCGGCCGCGGCTGGAGGGCGAGACGACCTCGACGACGATGATCGGATCGCCGATCTCGACAGTCTCGTCGTCGACCGGCTGGCCGCAGCGGACCAGTGCGTCGGGCTCGTAGACGGTATCGTCGCCGATGCGCACCGCCATGCCATCCGCAAAGGCCTCGCAAGCCAAGCCGGCGGTTGCCGCCGCATCGGCCAGAGCACGGTGGATCCGGCTCTTGGCACGGCTGTGCCCGGCCCGCTCCGGCGCCATCGCCACCACCTCGCCGGCAGCGAGCTCGTAGTGCTCGCCCTCGGGCTGCTGCATCGCCCAGGCGATGAACTGGTCGGCGGTCATGCGCAGCTTGGCAGCGGCAGGCATCGGATCCTCCTGCCCCATCCTAGGCAGCAGCCGATCGCCGGTCACGCGCTTCGAGCCCCGGCGACAGCAAAAACGCTATGACGTCGTCACGTCATGCCGCTCGGCGCAGCTCGGCCTCGCGGCGCCGGCGCTCGTGCCGGTTGGGGCGATCGGACCGCTCGGCGGACGGTGCCGCACCCGACGGATCCACGGCCGTGCCGGCTGCAGGCTGCCGCCAGGAATCCGACAGCACCCGGCTCGCCATGGCGTGGAGCTGCTTCAGCTCGGGATCGTCCAGCCCCTCGTCCGGCTCGGCTTCGTTCGTGCCGCGCGCCTCGACGAGACGGCCGAGCCGTCGGTCGATCTCGGCACGCTCCTTCAGCAGCTGCGAGCGGTAGCGCACCAGCGTCGCCATCGACGGCAGCGGTGCCGCCTCCGCATCGCCGTCGCCCTCCAGCACCCGCAGCTCCAGCGCGTCGAGCCTCGCCAGCTTCAGCTCCAGGACCGCCAGGGCCTCCATGAGGTCGGCCTCGGCCCGGTCGACCGGCTGCAGCCTGAAGGTGAGGTCGGTCAGCAGTGTGCCGAACCAGAGGGCCTCCTCGGGCCGCACCGCGCAGCCGCCGGCCCGGAAGCCGTAGCGGACCGGAGTCTCGGGCCGAGCGACGGACGAGTCGACGGAAGCGGGGTCTGTCGTCATGGATTTTCAATCCCAGATTGATAACAGGCCAGCCTATCGCTTCGTGCCATCGGCATTGTCAACATCGGGTATTCGACGCGATAACGCCGCTAATCCGCGATGCCCCTGCCCTGCTCTTCCCGGCCCCGCCATCCGTCCTCGACATCGCCTGCCGTCACGTCGTAACGTCACCACGTCATGAAGGTGATCACGCTCCTGGCGCAGAAGGGCGGCAGCGGCAAGAGCACCGCCGCCATCAACCTCGCCGTCGCCGCCGAGGCCGGCGGCGGCAGGCGGGGCCGGCGCACCGCCGCCATCGTGGATGCCGACCCGCAGGCCAGCGCCGCCGCCTGGCGGTTCCAGCGCGCCGCCGACACGCCGGTGGTGATCGCGGCCGGCCCGGGCGAGCTCGGCACGAGGCTCGCGGCCTGCCGGAGTGCCGGGGCTGCCTTCGCTTTCGTCGACACGGCACCGCACACCGAGCGCACCGCCGTCGAGGCGGCGCGGCTGGCCGACCTCGTGCTGATCCCCTGCCGCCCTTCCCTGCTCGACATCAAGGCGCTGGCCCCCACCGCCGCCATCGCCGCCGCGAGCGGCAGGCCCGCCGCCATCCTGCTCAACGCCGTTGCCGCCAAGGCCGGGGCGGTGGTCGAGGCGGCACGGCTGGCGCTCGCCGGCTACGGCCTGCCGGTGGCGCCGGTGAGCCTGGGGCAGCGGGCGGCGTTCCAGAACAGCCTGGTGCTGGGCCTGGGGGTCGTCGAGCACGAGCCCAGGGGCAAGGCCGCGGAAGAGGTGGCGGCGCTGTGGCGCTGGCTGGACAAGAGGCTGGGGAGCGGCTGATGGCCGGACGCAAGGCGACGAGGCGGGCGACCAACCCGGTGGCGGCGGCCCTCGGGCGGATGGACGTCAGGGCGGCCTCCCCTGCCCCGCCCGTCCCAGCGGACGGCGCCGCCGGCGAGGCCATCAAGCGGCTGAGCCTCTATCTCAACCGCGGCGCCTGGGCGCAGCTGCAGGGCTTGGCCGTGCAGCTGGACGAGCGGCCACACAGCCTGCTGATCCGGGCGCTCAACGAGCTGTTCGTCCGCGAGGGGCTGTCGCCGCTGGCCCGCGACCGCCAGAAGAAGGAAGGTCGGGACGATTCGACGTCGTGACGTTACGACGCTACGACCTCACGACGCCACGGCGTCGAGGCCGGCCGGCAGCATCACCTGCTGGAAGCGGCGTTGCGGGATCGCCGGGGCCGACGGCTTCAGCACCAGGCCCTGCTCGTCCCACTCGACCTCGGCCTCGGGATAGACGACGAGCGCGAAGCTCAGGGATTCCAGGAACTTGGCCCTGAATTGCCGCAGGTGGCGGTAGCCCGGGCCGAACTGCTCCATCAGCTGCGGCCACAGCACCCGCGTCGGTGCGGCCAGGGTGTGCAGCCGGTAGGCCAGCCAGACATAGATGTCGATCGCCAGCGAGCGGTTGGAGATGCCGCGGACAGCGCCGACATTGATCGGCACCGGGTGCTCCTTCAGCTTCTCGAAGAAGGTCTGGGAGAGCATGATCGTGTCCTCCCACAAGCTACCCTGCTCGGCGCTGCGGTCGTTGTCGACGAAGATCATGCCGGCCTCGATGATCGAATCCTTCTTGAAGGCGGCGGCGCGCCGGCCGCCGCTGATGCCGTCCCAGGTGAAGCGCAGGGAGCAGGCCGACAGCCGCATCGCCTGCTCCTTGACCTGGCGATAGCTGTTGCCGCCGACCGACATGCCCATGCGGTTCAGCCAGTCGTACATCGAGCGGCCGAGCATCACCTCACGCGAATTGTGCCGCAGCGCCTCGGTCTGCAGGTAGATCATGATCAGGCGGGCGGTGCTGCCGTAGGGCACGCCGAGCTCGACCGTCCGTCCGCCGAGCTCGAGGAAGCCGGGCTCGATGGTCATCGCACAGCCGTGCTGCAGCAGCCGCCGCTCCCAGCGGTCGCGCGGGCTCTTCAGCGGCTTGTGCGGCAGGCTGATGATGCAGAAGCCCGAGTAGGTGACGCCGATGTCGCCGTCCTCAGTGGCGTAGAACCGCAGGGCCGTCTCGATCAGCCGCTTGTCGGCCCGGCCGGTCTCGGCCTTCTGCAGCGCGTCCTCGCGCGAGTAGACGCGTACCAGCTGCGGCAGGGCTTTCATGACGGCAGGTCTCCCGGATTTGCCCAGGTTTCGGCGATGGCCGGGCCCTGTCAATATTGGATTCTGGTGACGCCCTGGCTCTTCAGCGGCGGCGCGGGCCGGCCGTCACCAGAATCCAAGCCCGGGCGCCGAGAGGAACGCGAGCGTCACCAGAATCCAATACTATGCCGTTCTTTCGGCCCTGGAGGCGCCGCCAGGCGATTCGATCTTCCGGCCGCTGTTTCCCACGTCCAGCGCGACGAAGGGGCTTCTACGGGCCTTCCAGGCGCCCTGGCGGGCCTGTCTGCGCAAAGGGATGCCGCGCGACGCCGAATCGATGCTACCGGGGGCGGAAATCTCCCCCAGAGGGGCAGCGCCGGCCCGGCGACTATTGGATTCTGGTGACGCTTGCCGCGCCGGGCCGAAGCGTCACCAGAATCCAATAGCTCCTGCTCTCCGAGGCTTCGGGCCCGGTCGGGCCATGCCCGCTGCCCGGCGTCGGGACCGGCCCTTCATGCGGGCCTCCCTTCCAAAGGCTCCGACCGGCAATGCGTCCGAGGATTCCAGTCCATGACTTTCGGGCGAAAGCCGCCGACAGATACTCGCTTCCTCGCGCACGCCCGCGCGCGTCTTAAAAGATTCTTATTATTAGTAAGATTATTAGTAATGTGGCGTCACCAGAATCCAATAGTTGCGTCACCAGAATCCAAGCCCGAGCGTCACCAGAATCCAATGGTTATCCACAAGGCGAATGTGGATAAGATCGACGTTTCTGTGGACAGGTCACCAGAATCCAATAGTCGCCGGCGTCACCAGAATCCAATAGTGTGGTCCTATGGCGGCCGCCGGCATGGGACATACAGCCTCGAAAAGGCCTGCAAACCCATGGCGTCACCAGAATCCAATAGCCGCCGATCGCCCCTCCCGTCGGGGGCGCCCGACCTACTGCTCGTGGAAGGCGCGGGTGAAGCTGTCGTGGATCGGCGAGGTCAGATACTGGAAGAAGGTCCGCTCGCCGGTCTTGATCATCACCTCGGCCGGCATGCCGGGATAGAGCTCGACCGGCTCCTCGAGCTTGGCCAGCTCATCGGGATCGACCTCGATCAGGGCCTTGTAGTAGGCGGCACCGTCCTTCTCGTTGACCAGCCGGTCGGCCGAGACCTGGACGAGCCTGCCGTCGATGATCGGCATGCGCCGCTGCTTGTAGGCGCTGAGCCGGATCTCGGCCAGCAGCCCCGGCCGGACCACGTCGATGTCGATCGGGCTGAGCTGGGCCTCGACCAGCAGCCTGTCGTCGGACGGCACGATGTCGAGGATCGGCGTGCCGGGCGAGATCACCCCGCCGGGGGTGAAATATTTCAGGTTGAACACGGTGCCGGCGATCGGGGCGCGGATGTCGCGGCGGCGCAGCACGTCGGCGGCGGCACCCAGCTCCTCCTCGGCCTTGGCGAGGTCGGCCTGGGTGTCCTTCAGCTCGGCCGCCACCTTCTCGGCCTGGTCGTTGGTCAGGGACAGGATCTGCAGCTCGGTCTCGCCGACGGTCTGCTGCACGCGGGCGATATCGGCCATGGATTCGGCGCGGGCCCCCTCGAGCGCCGCTGCCCGGCGCTGCAGGTCGAGCAGCCGCGGCTCGCGCTCGAGACCCTTGCGCACGAGGTCGGCGACCGTTGCCTGCTCCTTGCGGATCAGCTCGAGCTGGCGCTCGGCCGAGGCCTGTTGTGCCCTGAGCCCGCCGGCCTGCGAGCGCAGCTGGTCGATGCGGGCCTGCAGGATCTCGTTCTGGCCCTTGTAGCTCTGCCGGCGGGTGGCGAAGATCCGCTCCTGGCCGTCCAGGAGGGTGGCGATGCGCGGCTCGTCGCGGCGGTCCAGCAGCTCCTGCGGGAAGATCAGCCGGTCGCTGCCCGCCTGCTCGGCCAGCAGGCGGGCCTCGCTGGCCTTGAGCAGGTCGTACTGGTGGCGAACGGTCTCGAACCGGCTCTGCGCCAGCGTCCGGTCGAGGCGGACCAGCACCTGGTCGCGCTGGACGACGTCGCCCTCCTTGACCCGCAGCTCCTGGATGATGCCGCCCTCGAGGTGCTGCAGGGTCTTGCGGTTGCCCTCGACCCGGATGGAGCCGGGTGCCACGGCCGAGCTGGCCAGGGGCGCCAGGCCGGCCCAGGCGCCGAAGCCGCCGAAGAACAGCGCGATGATCAGCACGCCGGCGCCGACGAAGCGGCCGACCGGCGGTATCGGCGGCGCCGAGGGCAGGGCGGGCGGCAGCGGCCTGGCCGTGCCGATGGTGGCGGGCAGCCGGGCCTCGGCCACGGAGACGGGAAGATCGGCCATGGCTCTACTCCGCGGCACCGGCGGCGGCCGGCCGGCGCTCGACCTGCGGCCGCTGCTGCGCCGGCTGCACCTTGGGCACGCCGGTGGGCCGGGTGATGTGCTTGAGGATCTCGTCGCGCTTGCCGAAGGCCTCGACGGCCCCCTGGCGCATCAGCAGCACCTTGTCGACCTGCTGCAGCATGCTGGGCCGGTGTGCGATCAGCACCACGGTGGTGCCCTGCGCCTTGATCTCGGCGATCGACCGGTTGAGCGCCGCCTCGCCCTCGAGATCGAGATTGGAGTTGGGCTCGTCCAGTACCACCAGGCGCGGTCGGCCGAACAGGGCGCGGGCCAGCCCCAGCCGCTGTCGCTGGCCGCCGGACAGCAGCCGGCCGGCCTCGCCGATGTCGGTGTCGTAGCCCTGCGGCAGCTGCAGGATCATGTCGTGGACATCTGCCAGCTGGGCGGCCTCGATCACCGCCTCGGCCGGGGCGTCGGTCATCCGGGCGATGTTCTCCTTGACCGTGCCGCCGAACAGCTCGACGTCCTGCGGCAGGTAGCCCAGCCAGCGGCCGAGCTCGGCATTGTCCCAGGTCTGCAGCCTGGCGCCGTCGAGCCGGACGGTGCCGCGGCTGGCCTCGTAGAGGCCGATCAGGATGCGGGCCAGGGTCGACTTGCCGGCGGCCGAGGGCCCGACGATCGCCAGCACCTCGCCGGCCGCGATCTCGAACGAGACGCCGCGCAGGATCGGCCGGTCCTGCTGCTGCGGATAGGCGTACCAGACATTGCTGACCGAGACCTGGCCGGTGGGCGCCGGCAGCGACATCCGGCTCGGGTGCGGCTCGGGCAGGGCGAGGAACTCGTTAAGCCGCCGCCAGGCGCCGCGGGCGTTGACCATCACCTTCCAGTTGCCGATGGCGCCCTCGACCGGCGCCAGGGCGCGGCCCATCAGGATCGAGCCCGCCATCATCCCGCCGCCGGTCAGCTCGTGCTGCAGCACCAGCCAGGCGCCGGTGGCCATGATCACCATCTGCAGGCCGAGGCGCCAGAATTTGGTGAAGGCGAGGATCACGCCGCCGCGGTCGGCCGCCTGCTCCTGCAGCCGCAGCGTCTCGTCATTGTCCTTGAGCCAGCGGGCGACGACGCTGCGCGCCATGCCCATGGCCTCGACCGCCTCGGCGTTGCGCGCCGTGGTCTGGGCCAGGCGCAGGTTGCGGGTGGCGCTCTCGCCGGCGGCGGCCAGCGGCGGCCGGGTGAGCCACTCGTTGAGCAGGGCCAGGGCGAACAGCACCACGGCACCGATGGCGGCCACCAGCGCCATCAACGGGTGCAGCAGCCAGATGACGACGAGGTAGAGCGGCACCCAGGGCGCATCGAACAGGCTGACCAGGGTCGGGCTGCCCATGGCGGTGCGCAGCTCCAGCACGTCCTGCAGCGCCCGGCTCTGATAGGGGCTGCCGCGCAGGCCGGCGACGATCGAGCGCTCGAAGGTGTGGCCGGCGAGCCGTCGGTCGATCCAGGTACTGACCCGTACCAGCATCCGCGCCCGCAGCGAATCGATCAGGCCGAGCACGGCCAGGGCCGCCATGGCTATGACGGTCAGATAGAGCAGCGTGTCGTAGGAGCGGGTCTGCAGCACCCGGTCGTAGAGCTGCAGCATGTAGAGGGAGGGCACCAGCATCAGCAGGTTGATGGCCAGGCTGAACAGCCCGACATGGACGAGTGCCTTGCGGCACCCGGCCATGGTCTCCCGGAACAGGTTCTTCTCGCCGCTCATCCCGCACGTCCCGCCTGCCCCGACACCGGCGGGGCCATGAGATCACCGTCGCTGCGAGCCCGGGGCGATATGGATCACACCCTGCATCGCGATGTCCCAGCCCGCACCATATCGGCCACGCCGCACCCGCCACAAGCGAGGCGCCGCCGCCGGCCGGGCGATGCGGCCGCTCCACGCACCGGCAGTCCCTCCATGGACGCCGCCCGTTTCGATCCGTTGTCGCCCGTTCCGAGCCGTCGAGGCCGGGGCCTTCCCCGTCTTGATCCGCCTTTGTCCTGAAGACCGGGTTAAAATCCTGAAAACCGCGAAACAACCGCCGCCGGACCGGGTGGCGCGCCCGGCTCACCTCGCCGCGTCGGCGCGCGCATCGTCGATCGACAGCCCGAACCACCTGTTGCGGACCCGCTGGTAGTTGGCGGTGGGATCGTAGCTCTCGTCGCCATATCCCAGGCCGGCGAGGCTGAGGCTGCCGATGGCGGCGCGCAGCCGGTAGCTCGCCACCACCTCCTGCTCGACGGCGTTCTCGTGGCGGATCTGGGCGGTGAACAGCTCGAGCTCGGCGTCGAGCACGTCGAGCACGGTGCGGGCGCCGACGATCGCCTCCTCGCGGGTGCCTTCCAGGGCGGCCATGGCCGCCTGGACCTGCTGGTTCAGGGACTGGATCTGCCGGCGGGCGGCGAGGAAGGTCTCGAAGCTGGTGATGATCTCGCGGTGCACCGCCTGCTCGATGTCGGTCAGCTCGTAGCGCCGCTGGATGGCGCTCTGCTTGGACTGGCGGACCCGCGAATATTCGGCGCCGCGCTGGTAGAGCGGGATGACGATCTCGGCGCCGATCTTGGCCTCCTCCAGCATGTCGATGGTGTCGCTGGGCTGGCGGCGACGGCTGAGCTCGCCCACGAGGTTGACGTCGGGCAGCAGCTGCGCCTCGTCGACCCGCACCTGGGCGCGCTGCGCCTCCAGGTCGTAGCTCGCCTGCTGCACCCGCGGATGGCTCGGGACCAGCGACAGCGCCTCCTCGAGCGTGCCCGGCAGGTCGGGTGCTATGGGCGCCGGCTGGAGATCGCCCGGCCGCCGGCCGACGGCGCGCACGAACTCGGCCAGCGCCGCCTCGAGCTCGTTCTCGGCCCGGGCGAGGTCGGCCTCGGCACCGGCGACGCGGCTCTGCGCCTGGGAGACGTCGGTGCGGGTGAGCTCGGCGACGCGGAACCGCTCCTGGGTCCCGGCGAGATAGCGCTGCAGCCGCCCGAGGTTCTCCTGGGAATAGGCCAGCACGCTGCGGGCGCGGCTCACCGCCGCATAGGCCTCGACCGAGGCGAACAGCGCCTCCTGCTCGGCGCCGGTGAGACGGGCGCGGCCCGAGAGCACCTGGCTCTCCGCCCGCCGCGTGCCGGCCACCGTCTCGCCGCCGGCATAGAGCGACTGCTGCGCCAGCAGGCCGGTGTTGACCTGGGTCAGGTTCTCGACGGTCCGGTTGCTCTCGGACTGGACGTGCTGGTTTTGGCCGTCGCGCACGATGCTGGAGTGCGCCTTGTCGTCCTCGCGCTGCTTGACCAGCGTGAGGTCGCCGGTGGCGCGGATGAACGGCCGCCAGCCGGCCAGGGCCTGTGGCACCAGCTCGTCGGTGGCGCGCTGCCGGGCACGCTCGGAATCGAGCCGCGGGCTCTGCACATAGGTGTCGCGCAAGGCATCGGCCAAGGTCTCGGCCGAGGCGGGGGCGATGGCGGATGTGGCGATGCCGGCGAGCAGGACGGCGAGAATCGACGGGACAGGCTTGCGCATGCCCACGCTATAGCACGCGCCCATCGGCCCGCCACCGCGACGGCCGCCCAGGATAGACCAGGATACGCTACTGAGGCAAAAGAGCCGCGCTCGCGGCCCGAGGGAACCCATGCGACGGATGAGCGCCAGAGGCGGGCCGCCGGCCCCGAAGCCGAAACGGAAGGTGGCCATCGCCCCTCCCGGCCCCGACCCCTTCGAGGCCGGGATCGAGG
Source organism: Geminicoccus sp. (assembly GCA_035326425.1). Lineage (GTDB taxonomy): Bacteria > Pseudomonadota > Alphaproteobacteria > Geminicoccales > Geminicoccaceae > CALKJU01. The sequence goes on from DAOLFG010000068.1 coordinate 18,011, forward strand.
CCCACCGCGCCGGCCGGCTCGACGAGGCCATCGCCTTCTACGACCAGGCGATCGCCAAGGGCCTGCGGGCCTCCGGCGCCCTCACCAACATCGGCATCATCCTGCGCCACCGCCGGCGTTTCGCCGCCGCCGCCGCCGCTCACCGCAAGGCGCTGGAGCTGTCGCCGGACGATCCCGGCATCCTGAGCAACCTCGGCAACGCGCTGAAGGACGACGGCCGCTTCGACGAGGCCATCGCCATCAAGCACCGGGTGATCGAGCTGTCGGGCGAGACCTCCGAGACCCTGCACAGCCTGGGCATAGCGCTGCGCGACGCCGGCCGGCTCGACGAGGCCGACGCGGCGTTCGCGCGTGCCCTGGCGCTGAAGCCGGACGATCCCGAGATCCGCTTCAACCTGGCGCTCACCCAGCTGCATCTCGAGAACTTCGCCAGCGGCTGGCAGCACTACGAGGCCCGCTGGCAGCTCGAGCGGCAGAAGAAGCGCGCCTTCGCCCAGCCCTGGTGGCACGGCGGGCCCTTCCTCGGCCGGACGCTCCTGCTGTTCGCCGAGCAGGGCTTCGGCGACACCATCCAGTTCATCCGCTTCGGGCCGCAGGTGAAGGCGCTGGGCGGCAAGGTGGTGCTGGAGTGCCAGCCGGAGCTGATGCGGCTGATGCGCTCGGCCGAGGGCATCGACGAGCTGGTGGTGCGCGGAACGCCCGAGGCCGAGGCGATGGCGGCCTCGGCCGACCTGGTCTGCCCGCTGGCCAGCCTGCCCGGGATCTTCCGGGCCTCCCTGACGGAGCCGCAGGGCAGGGTGCCCTACCTGGCGCCGCCGCCGGGGACCGGCCGGAAGTTCGCGCCGTTGCTGGCCAGGGCCAGGGGACGGCTCAAGGTCGGCATCGTCTGGTCGGGCAGCATCACCTTCTCCAACAACGCCAACCGCTCGGCCGGCCTCGAGCCCTATCTGCCGCTGGCCGGCGTCCCGGGCGTGCAGCTGATCGGGCTGCAGAAGGGGCCGAGGCTCGACGAGCTGAAGGCGCTGGTGACGGGCTCGCTGATCCTGGACGCCGGCCCGCTGCTCGAGGATTTCGCCGACACCGCGGCGCTGATCCAGGAGCTCGACCTCGTGCTGATGACCGACAGCGCGGTGGCGCACCTGACGGGGGCGCTGGGCCGGCCTATCTGGGTGATGCTGATGCACCATCCGGACTGGCGCTGGCTGCGCGACCGGCCGGACTGCCCCTGGTACCCGAGCGCCAGGCTGTTCCGGCAGAGGACCCCGCGCGACTGGGAGGGGGTGTTCGACGAGGTCGGCCGCGAGCTGGCACGGCTGGCGGCCTCGCGCAACGTCGAGACGTGACGACGTCATGACGTCACGAGCCAACGCCGCCGTCTACTTCCACGACGAGGGCTACCGCACCGACCAGCCCAAGCTGATGGGCCGGCACGCCGCCGGCGAGGGCTTCCTCAAGGCGATGCTGGATCACGCCGCGATCGACCGGATCGTGGCCTTCGCCGAGACCGCCCAGCAGTTCCGGCTGTTCGAGCAGCTGTGCCAGGAGATGGGAGGCCGCAACGCGGCACTGCCCAGGGCGTGGGCCGGGCCGGGGCGCGAGGGGGTCCTGGCGCAGGCCGGCGCCCTGATGCTGCCCGGCCCCAACCTCGCCGAGCAGGCTTGGCGGCGGCGCCGCGGCTCGCCGCGGCGCTGGTCGATCTGCGGCGTCACCCACACCACCGCCAGCCACCGGGCGATGGACAGCGTGGGCGAGATGCTGACGGGGCCGGTCGAGCCCTGGGATGCGCTGATCTGCACCTCCCATGCCGTGCTGCGGACGGTGGAGCGGCTCCTCGACCATCACGGCCGATGGCTGCGCCGGCGGCTGGGGGCCTCCCGGCTGCCGCGGCCGCTGCTGCCGGTGATCCCGCTGGGCGTCGACTGCGCCGCCTTCGACCCCGGCGACAAGGCCCGCGCGGGCATGCGGGCGGCCTGGCGGCAGAAGCTGGGCATTGCCCCGCGGGACGTCGCCGTGCTGTTCGTCGGCCGGCTGAGCTGGCACGCCAAGGCCCATCCGCTGCCGATGTATCTGGGCCTGAGCCGGACGGCCCGGCGGCTGGACGAGGGGGCGAGGCTGCACCTGATCGAATCCGGCTGGCACGCCAACGACTGGATCCGCGACGGCTTCGCCGAGGCCCAGAAGGCACTGATGCCGGACGTGACCTGCCACCTGGTCGACGGCCGCACCGCCGAAGCGAGGCGGGGGATCTGGCACGCCGCCGACATCTTCTGCTCGCTGTCCGACAACATCCAGGAGACCTACGGCCTGACCCCGGTGGAGGCGATGGCGGCCGGACTGCCGGTGGTGGCCAGCGACTGGAACGGCTACCGCGACACGCTGGTGCACGGCGAGACGGCGATCCTGGTGCCGACCACCCTGCCGGCCCAGGGCACCGGCACGCTGTTCGCCGAGCGGCACGAGGACGGCCGCGACTCCTACGACCAGTATTGCGCCCAGGCCTCGCTGGTGACGGCGGTGGACGTGGCGGCCGCTGGCGAGGCGCTGACGGCGCTCGCCCGCGACCCGCAGCGCCGGGCCGCGATAGGGGAGGCGGGCCGGCGGCGGGCCAGGGCGCTGTTCGACTGGGCCGTGGTGATCGGCCGCTACCAGGAGCTCTGGACCGAGCAGGCGGCGATCCGCCAGCGGGCGGCCGAGCCGGAAGCGACGAGGCCGCCCCGTCCGTTGCGCGACAACCCGTTCCTGCTGTTCGGCCACTATGCGACCCGCTCCCTGGCCGCCGACACCCGACTGCGCGCCGCCGCCGATCCGCCGGCCTCGCCCGAGCTGCTGGCCGGGCTGCGGATGTGCCAGCTGGACAATCGTGGCCTGCATCCCTCGGAGCTGACCTGGCGACTGCTCGACCAGCTGCGCGCGGCCGGGCCGGCCGGCGCCCTCCAGGACGAGCTGCTGGCCGCCCACCCCTCGGCCGATCGGCCGGCGGCGGCGCTGGGGTTGGGCTGGCTGCTGAAGGCCGGGCTGATCGAGACCGCCTGACGTCCCCCGGTGGCTGGCGGGTCGGTCGGCTCAGGCCGGATCCCGCCCGGCGAGCAGCCGCCGGCAGATCGCGACGGCGCGGCCGACGCCGTCGAAGGGCCCCTGGCCCTGCACGAAGGCAGCGGCGCGGGCGGCCTCGGCCAGCCTCGCCGGATCGCCGACGAAGGCCTCGATCGCGGCCCGGAGGCCGGCGGTGCCGCGGTCGGGGCCGCTCCCGACGGCGATCCGGCTGCCGATTAGAACTCGCGCAATCAGATATTGCGGCAGGTTGCGCGGCAGTAGCAGCTGCGGCCGGCCCAGCGCCGTGGCGGCCATGGCCGTCTCGAGCCCGCCGGCATGGACGACATGGCTGGCGCGGGCCAGCATCCCGTGCAGCGGCGGGGCCGCCTTGTGGATGAGGAGGCCACTGCCGGCGAAGCGGGCCAGGAGGGCCTCGTCGGCGCGCGGCACGAAGGCCTCGGCCGGCCAGGGCAGCCCCGCCATGGCCTCGAGCAGGGCTGGCGCATAAGGGGCGGCGAGGTCGACATAGGCGAAGGGCAGCACCGTGGCCGGCGGCGGCTCGGGGGCGGGCAGGGGCAGGAACGGCCCGATCGCCCGCACGCACGGCGAGGCCGGCCGGCGGCCGTGGAACGGGTCGAGCTGCGGCAGGCCGTGGATCAGCTGCAGCGTGTCGGCGTGCAGCGCCGCCAGCCCCGGCAGAGGCGGTCGGCCAAGCTCGCCCAGCACGTCGTCGACGATGGCCAGGATGTCCGCCTGCGCCACGTAGGGCGGTCGCGGCACCTGGTAGGACGGGAACCAGGGCCCCTCGGCCGGCGGCAGGGTGAAGCCTGTGCCGAGCTGCACCACCGGGCAGCGGCCGCGGGCGGCGAGGCACAAGGCCGGGGCGAACTCGGCCACCGCCAGCGCCGGCCGCAGCTCGTCGAGCAGCGCCATCCAGCGCCGCACCAGCCGCAGCAGCGCGTCGCGGTCGTCGAACCCGCCGCTGGCCAGCAGGTCGGCCAGGTTGTCCGGCACGAAATCGCCGGGCGTGCGAAGCGGGCTCTCGTGGAACGGTGCGGCCCGCAGCGCCACCCCCGCCGCCTCGGGAAGGCCGGCGGCCTGGGCGGGATCGCGCAGCGCCAGCACCGGCTCGTGCCCGGCGGCGGCGAGGCCGGCGGCCAGCGCCGCCAGCCGGCGGGCATAGCCGCCACCGCGCCCCCGCTCCCAGGCCAGCAGAATCCGCATCGTCCGTTCCTCACGCCCGGGCAATATACCGCAATCTATAATATAATGATACACTCATAGCGCGCATTTTCTTTATATAGAATCATCTATGGGTTTATTCTTGCGGCATTTCATCCCGCAAGGCAACACCTTCCGGTTTTGTGCCTTTTCGACCTCTTTACCCTTGCCAGCAGTGAGCTTAGCGGTTAACCTTATCACAATAACTAGGTTATCAATGACCCGCTGCAGCCTGCAGGCGGGCAGGAGGGAAACGCAAATGGCCGTAGTCAACGTGACGGGTGACTTCAACGACACCCAGGACGTCAACAACACCATCAATGGTCTCGGCGGCTCCAACCACCTGCGGCTGCAGGGCGGCAACGACACCGCCTGGGGCAACGACGGCATCGACACGCTCAACGGCGGCAGCGGCAACGACAAGCTCTACGGCGGCAAGCAGGACGACACCCTGATCGGCGACACCGGCAACGATTCGCTGAGCGGCGACGAGGGCGCCGATTACATCTACGGCGGCGTCGGCAACGACTGGGCCAGCGGCGGCAAGGGTTCGGACTCGATCGAGGGCGCCGCCGGCAACGACACTCTCTATGGTGACGAGGCCGCCGACTATATCTATGGCGGCACCAACAACGACACGCTGTTCGGCGGCGCCGGCGGCGACGAGATCCGCGGTGGCAGCGGCAACGACAAGATCTATGGCAATGCCGGCAGCGACGATCTCTACGGCAATGGCGGCGACGACACCTTCTACTTCGCCAGCGGCGACGTGAACTCGAACGGCAAGCAGGTCGACACCATCTATGATTTCACGGATGGCGAGGACAGCATCAACGTCGGCAAGCTGACCTGGGACGGCAAGTCCGGCTCGGGCGACCCGCTCGACGATGCCGGTGTCACCGTCGAGGACGACGGCGCCGGCAACACCACGATCACCTTCACCGCCACCGGCAATGTCGGCGGCGTGCCGGTGTCGGTGGTGACGGCCAAGATCTTTCTCGACGGCTTCGACAGCAGCCTGCTCGACGCCAGCGACTTCAGCTTCTGATCCCCGGGCCGCAAGGCCGGGTTTCGACGAGCGACGCGACCGGCGGGGGCGACCCCGCCGGTTTCGCTTTTTTGGCTATCCGATAACGCGAGCGCCCGGCCGCTGCGGGCCGGGAACACCCCTCCGGAAGTGGCGACATCGCCCTCGCGGCGGACCGGGCCCTCCTCCTGCGCGAGCAGGATCGGCCCAGCATCGACCAGGGCTCCGGCGACATGGCCGCGACCGTGGCGGAAACGGGCAGCCGGCCCCAGTCCCCAGCCATGGCGGCGATGTCCTGGCTCTCCGTCGAGACCAGCAGCAGCCCTCACGGCTCCAGCCGATCGGCACTGGCGGCGACCAGCCGGTCGTAGATCCCTTCCCCTCGGCCTCGGTGGGCATGCCCGGCGACGGGACGATCCTCACCTTCCCCGTCAATGGTTAATATTCATTAAACATTATGGTACTTTCTACTCTCCAAATGTCGCCGGTATTGACATTATCCTTTTGATGCCGGCGAGTTATCGAAATAAACAATAAATGTTTGGTCTGTCCTCCATAAGGGGAGCTGGAGACGCATGTTCGTGATTAACCTGACTGGTGGCAACGATGTCTTCACCGATATCGCCGATGTCGACAACACCGTCGACGGCGGCGGTGGCAGCGACGAGATCCATGGTGCAGCCGGCAATGACTGGCTCTATGGCGGCGTCGGCGAGGACCGCCTGTTCGGCGACAGCGGCAACGATGTGCTCTATGGCGGCAAGGGCGCCGACCAGCTCGAAGGCGGCACCGGCAACGATTCGCTCTATGGCGACGAGGGCCAGGACGTGCTGGGCGGTGGCTTCGGCAACGACCTGCTGAACGGCGGCGCCGCCGCGGACGAGCTCGACGGCGGCGCCGGCAACGACAGGCTGTACGGCGAGGCCGGCAGCGACGAGCTGGCTGGCGGCAGCAACGACGACACGCTGTTCGGCGGCGACGGCCGCGATCAGATCGACGGCGGCAGCGGCGACGACAAGATCTACGGCAATGCCGGCAACGACGAGCTGACCGGCGGCGGCGGCGACGATCTGTTCTACATCGAGAACCTCACCGGCACCGACACCATCACCGATTTCGTCGACGGCGAGGATCTGATCAACCTCAAGGGGCTGGCCTATGACGGCAAGGGTGCCGGCCTCGCCGCCTCCGGCATCTCGGTGCATTTCGACGGCAGCGACACCACGCTGATCTTCAGCCAGACGGTCAGCGGCGGCAGTCCGCCGGTGTCGTTCGTGGTCGAGACGGCGCGGGTGGTGCTCGAGGACTTCCACGCCTCGCTGCTCGACAACGCTGACTTCGTCTTCTGACCGGGCAACAGGCCCGGTCTTCCGGCAGGGACCGGCCGGCACTAGAGTGCCGGCCGGTCCCTCACCCTTTGCGGAGGAGAGATTGCCACGAGCCGCATCTTCGCCTCCGGGGGGCGGCCGCCTGGCCGGACCCCTCGCCGAGACGTTCCGCCAGGCCCTTCACGACCACCGGGCCGGCAAGCTCGAGCAGGCCGAGCTCGGCTATCGCCGCGTGCTGCGCGCCATGCCCCGGCATGTCGGATCGCTGCAGAATCTCGGCGTCATCTGCCGCGGCCGCGGCCAGCGCGAGGAGGCGCTGGGCCTCTATCGGCGAGCGCTGGCGCAGGCACCCGACCATCCCGCCCTCCACCTGAACGTCGGCAACCTGCTGTTCGATCTCGGCCACCATGCCGAGGCCGAGAAGCATTTCCGCGTCGCCTCGCAGGCGGCAACCGAGGAGTCGCCGGCCCTCTACGGCCTGGGCCAGGCGCTGTTCCGCCAGGAGCGGGTCGGGGAGGCGGCCGAGGCCTTCCGCCGGCTGCTCGACAAGGTCCCCGAGCATCGCAAGGCCTGGCGCAACCTGGCGGTCTGCCTCGACAAGCTGGGCCGGAAGGCCGAGGCACTCGAGGCCTATGAGCGCCTGCTCGTGCTCGATCCCACCGACGAGGACGCCCGCTTCCTCGTCGACGCCAAGCGCGGACGGAACGCCGACCGGGCGCCGGCCGCCTATGTCCAGCGCTTCTTCGACGGCTATGCCGCGACCTTCGAGAGCCATCTGCGCGGCCAGCTGGCCTATCGCACGCCCGAGCTGCTGCTGGATCTGCTGACCCGGCACATCGCGCCGGGGCATCGCTTCGCCCGGGCCCTGGATCTCGGCTGCGGCACCGGGCTGATGGGGCCGCTGCTGCGGCCCTTGTGCGGACGGCTCGACGGCGTCGACCTGTCAGCCGGCATGATCGAGCGCGCCCGGGAGAAGGCGAGCTATGACGGCCTGTTCGTCGACGACATCGTGGCCTTCCTCGCCGCCACGGATGACGGGGCCGATCTCGTGGTGGCCGCCGACGTCCTGGTCTATCTGGGCGACCTCGCGCCGCTGTTCGCCGGCGTGGCCGCCCGCATCGCCGAGGGCGGCCTGTTCCTGTTCTCGACCGAACATGGCGAGGGCGACGACTTCGTCCTGCTGCCCAAGGCCCGCTATCGCCATGCGACGGCCTACCTGCACCGCTTGGCGGCGGCCCACGGTCTCGCCGCCGTCGCCAGCGAGACCGCGCCGATCCGGCTCGAGCCGGAGGGCCCGGTGACCGGCGGCCTCCATCTGTTGCGCAGGGTGCCGATGCAGCGATGAGAAACCCCGCTCCCTGGACCCTGGCCGTCCTCCTGGTGGCCACCCTCCCGGCGACCAGCCCGGCCCTCGAGCTCGGCCTGCCGATCGCCTGCGAGCCCGGCACCGACTGCTGGATCCCGCGCTATGTCGACCTCGACCCGGGTCCGGGCTTCAAGGACTTCATGTGCGGCGACCTCGGCGCCGACGGCCATTCCGGCACCGATTTCGCCATCCCCGACCTCGCCGCCATGCGCGCCGGCGTGCCGGTGCTGGCGGCGGCCGCCGGCAGGGTCCGCAACGTCCGCGACGGCATGGACGACATCTCGGTGGAGCAGATCGGCATGGCGGCGATCGAGGGCCGCAATTGCGGCAACGGCGTCGTCGTCATGCATGGCGACGGCTGGGAGACGCAGTACTGCCACCTGCGCAAGGGCAGCGTCAGGGTACGGCCGGGCGAGGAGGTCGCGGCCGGCCAGGAGCTGGGCCTGGTCGGCATGTCGGGCGAGGCCAGCTTCCCGCATGTCCACCTGTCGGTGCGCCAGGGCGACGCCCAGGTCGATCCGTTCCGCGGGGTCGGAGGCGGTCCCACCTGCGGCCTTGGCGAGGCTCCCTTGTGGACCGATCCGCCGGCCTATGCCGCCCTGCTGCTGACCGGCAGCGGCCTGGCCGGCAGCCAGCCGGACTGGCGGGAGGTGCAGGACGGCCGCCATGCCGGGCCGACGCTGCCCGCCGACAGCCCGGCGCTGGTGATCTGGGCCGAAGGCTTCGCGCTGCGTGCCGGCGATCGGCTCGACTACCGGATCACCGCCCCCGACGGCACGGTGGCCTTCGCCGACGGCCGCACCGAGGCCAAGGACCAAGCCCGTTTCTTCCGCTATGTCGGCCGCCGTCGCCCGCCCGAGGGCTGGGCCGCCGGCACCTGGCGGGGCGAGGTGACGCTGAGCCGGCAGGGGCAGGCGCCGGTGACCCTGCGGCGCGAGGTCGAGCTGCGCTGAGCCCTGCCATGGCAGGCATGAGCGTCGTGACGGCATGACGTCATGCCGTCACGACGTTACCGATCAGGCGGCCGCCTGCGCCTGGACGTTGCCGTTGGCGACCAGGCTGTCGATCGCCGCCGCCTGGTCGACCGCACCGCCCATCAGGTCGACTCCCTCGACCACCACCCGCGCATCGGCGGCAGCGAAGTCGCCGGTGCCGTCGGCGTCGATGCTGATCGTGCTGTCGTCGCCCACGACCTCGATCCGCAGCCAGTTCTGCAGCACAGCACCGGTTTCCTCGCCGACGCCGCTCAGCACCGATCTGAGGTCGATGACGTCGCCGCCGGATCCCATCTGGAAATCGGTGATCCGGTCGGTGCCGCCGAGATTGCTGAAGCGGAAGCGGTCGCTGCCGGCGCCACCGGTCAGCACGTCGTCGCCGGCGCCGCCGTCCAAGAGGTCGGCACCGAGCCCGCCATCGAGCACATCCTTGCCGGCGCCGCCGCGCAGGTCGTCGTTGCCCTGCTCGCCCAGCATCTCGTCGTCGCCGGCGCCGCCGCGCAGATCGTCGGCGCCACGGCCGCCGGCCAGCCCGTCCTTGCCGGCGCCGCCGTCGAGATAGTCCTTGCCGTCGCCGCCGTTCAGCAGGTCGTTGCCACCGCGGCCGACCAGCCAGTCGTCGCCGCCGCCGCCGCGCAGGTCGTCGGCGGCACCGTCGCGGCCGAGGATGATCTCGTCGGCCTCGCCGCCTTCGATGACATCGCCCGCCACCGCCACGACCTGCACCGCCACCGGCGCCCCGGCATGGCCGCCGGCATCGGCCGGCTGATAGATCAGCGACGCCCCGGCGAAGCCCGAGCCCACCGGGTCGAGCACGACGCTGCCGGCGCCGTCCAGGCTCACCGGCGCGTCGCCGGCGACGTCCGAGACGTGCAGCGGCCCGCCTTCCGGGTCGGAATCGTTGCGCAGGAGCGCCGTCTCGGGAATCTCGATCGGCCCGCCATCGGTACGGTTGGTCAGCACGAGATCGGCCGTGCCGGCCGGCGCCTCGTCGACATTGTCCACCGTGACGGTGATCGTGGCGGTGTCGCTCAGCGGATTGCCGCTGCGGTCGGCCACCGTGACCTCGAGCCGGTGCTCGGCCACGGCTTCCCGGTCGAGCGGTGCCGTGGTGAAGATGTCCCCCGTCTTGGCGTCGATCGTGAACAGCCCGGCCTCGTTGCCGCCGGCAATGGCGAAGGTCAGCCGGCCGATGGCCTTGGAGGCGCTGTCGGGATCGCTCGCCAGGGCCCGGCCGACCAGGCTGCCGGCCGGCAGCCCCTCGGCCAGGTGGAAGCCGGCGTCGTCCGCGGTCGGCGCCTCGTTGCGGTCGCGCACCTCGATGACGAAGGTCTCGGTGTAGCTGGCGCCGCCGCCGGTCAGCGGCCCGCGGTCGCGCGCCGTCACCTCGACGGTGATCTGCGGCTCGGATTCGTGGTCGAGCACCACGCCGTCCTTGAGCACCAGCTTCTTGCCGACGATCTCGAAGCGGTCGTCGCTGACCTCGAGCTTGTGCCGGTCGCCGGCATCCTGGTCGGTGACGCTCAACCGCCCGACGACGGTGCCGGCCACCGCGTTCTCGGCGATCCATTGCTTGCTCAGGGCGATGGCCTCGGGCGCATCGTTGAGGTTGATCACCGAAACGCCGACGACCTGGCTGGTCGAGGCTCCCTCGGCATCGGTGACCGTCACCGTCACCGGGATCGAGTGCCCCTGCTCGAAGTCGAGGCTGACGTCGTCCTTCAGCTTCAGGACGTTGTCGACCACCTCGAAATCCGGGTTGTCGACCGTGAAGGCCAGCGGCCCCGTGCTGTCCTTGTCGGTGGCCTCGATCCTGGCGACCTCGGCACCAGGGCTGTTCTCGAACACCAGCTTCCAGTTACCGACGCTCGCCACCGGCGCGTCGTTGACCGCCGCCACGTGCACCGTCACCCCGGCAGTGTCGAAGCCGCCCTTGCCGTCGCTCACCGTGTAGGTGAAGCGGGCCTCGCCGTTGAAGTCGGCGTCGGGGGTGAAGGTGATGGTGCCGTCCTCGGCCAGCGATACCGTGCCGTGCTCGGCGTCCTGGACGCTCACCACCTTCAGCCGGTCGCCGTCGACATCGAGATCGTCGCTGGACAGGCGGCGCTCGTTGAAGACGGCCGGCGTGTCCTCGTCGGTATAGACATTGTCGCAGGTGGCGACGGGGGCATCGTTGACCGAATTCACCTGGATCCGGACGGTGGCAGTATCCAGCCCGCCATGGCCGTCGCTGATGGTGTAGGTGAAGCTGGCCTCGCCGTGGAAATCGGCATCGGGCGTGAAGACCACGTGGTTCTTGGTCAGCTCGACGGTGCCATGCTCAGCCT